>CAYYIS010000048.1:0-37150 GCA_964470965.1 uncultured Gemmatimonadota bacterium
ATTACCGCAAGATAAAGTTTGAGATTATGAATAGTGAAATAATAGGGGATTGTATCATCTGGAAGTAAATGACTCAACTCATCCCAATGTCCATTTTCAAAATCCTCCCATGTTTTCCAACGGATCAATCTGAATCTATTATGATCGAACCCA
Organism: uncultured Gemmatimonadota bacterium; assembly: GCA_964470965.1. GTDB lineage: Bacteria > JAAXHH01 > JAAXHH01 > JAAXHH01 > JABIQT01 > CAYYIS01. Next base: position 154 of record CAYYIS010000048.1, read on the forward strand.
CCAGTATTTGATGATGAATCAAACATGTTAGATCCATACCAGTACCCATTATAAAATTCCACATCATTGAATACCAGCCCAGTTGTCTCCCAGCCGCCTGAATAAGCGTTTTTCTTTTTTCCATGACTCTGGTAAACTCGCCATTTTTTTTGAGTAAAATCCTCAATTTCAATTACCTGGCCTTTACTGGAATTGATAACGTACACTTTACCATCTACTAAAGAAAGCGATCGCGCGTAACCTAAAACTGACCTGAGATCCAGCTTTTCTTCCACCTTGCCAAAGTGCCTGAATCGGAAAAGGTGATTATTTTCATGGATGACATACAAATAACCGTCCTCAGTATTAAACAGAATGTCATGCGGCCGATTTTAATTTATGCCACTGATGGATGTAGTCTGCTCAATATCTGAACCGCAAAGATCCTGGAACGATATGATCCGATGGTTACCTGTATCACTTACATAATAGAGATCGTTTGCGTATGCTATAGCATGCTGTCCCTTTAGAGGGATGGGTGACTTCAACCATTTGACGTCACCTTCCACTCTATAGAGTAACCTATTGTTGTACAAATCCGAGATGATCTCCAGATTATTGAAAAAACTAATGTGGGTGGGAGCACTCAGTGTTTCTCCGGCAACAGTCACATTTTCTATGTAAACCCGGGCAGTGATATCCAGATTCTGGTTATCGGAACAACCCTGACCAAATGTAACTATCAGGGCCGCAATTAGGAATCGGGTTGGGAAAGAACGAAACACATTTCACCCCGTCTACCTTAATGCGCGGTCAACGACCATTATGCGGCAGCCGATCTGTGATGTCGAACAGGTCATACGGATGATATTCGTCCCGATAGCCGTAGGTCACGTCAGGCAGCATCTCAAAGGTGGCATCAAAATATTGATTGAAAATCACGCGGAAGGTATTGACAGGCGAGATGGACGGGTATAACACTCCCGGCCCGATCTCCGGGAGATAGTAGGCGCTAAGGATACCCGATTTCTCATCCAGTTCCTCATCCGTTGCTTCACGCCAGTTGAAATCCCGGTATATTTGAGGATATCGTTTAGGCCATGGTCCCTCATCAGACTGGATGATGATAATCGGCGGTCGTGAAGAGACCTTCTGGATGTAATCCACCAGCTCCCGGATCTTTTTGTTAACAAAGGACACCTGCTCCTTATATGCCTCTGCGTCGTACCGTTCCACATACATATAAGGCGCCTCTTCCCTGGCGTGGATTTTGAAATCCCCGTCCTTCGTGAACACATAAGGCGGATGCGGTATCAGGAAATGAGAGTAAACAAACGTGGGCCCGGGCATTTCGGCGATCTTCTGGAGTTCTTTGAACTTATAGGAAACACGGCGCCAGTGGATCTTGTCGAAATTGTAACTGTCCAATGCGAATTTTATACCGATTGCATAAAGCATGGTGGTTTTATACAACACCGTCAAAAACTCCTGGGATGAATAGAACCCCATCACCGGAAACGCGTTATAGGTCACGTTGACGTCGGCCAGATCGTTGTACTCCGACTCCTTGGAGAACGAGCCCATGTGGTAGTAAGTATATCCTTTCGACTTTAGAAACCGCCATGCCTCATGGTTTTCAACCATACGGAACAAAGGCCCCCAGTCGGTGGAATCCCTTCCCATATCATCAGCCAGTGTCTTCAGATAGGTAAAGTTGAGAGAGGATGCTATGGAGTGGATGGTTTTAAAGTAATTGGCATAGCTGTGCGAGGCCACATAGAAGCCTTTAGCCTCCAGGTAGTCGAGAAAATCGGTGTTGTCATAGGTGTAATATTTTTGCAGGTTGTCCTGGCTGGCATATCGATCGAAAATGAGATAGTAAATATCCCTCGCCTCGGGGTCCGGGCTGGGACGGTCAGTTTTGTAGTCCTCAGGCCGATCGGTCTGCTCCCCGCTATAAATGTCCTGCGTGACCAGGTTGTAACCGATGGTTACCAGCGTCATGAGAACGAGTATGCCGCCCAGGTTGCTCAGACCGGCGCTTATCCGGTCGATAAACTTATTGGTATATAAGAGGTGCGCCACCGCGGCAATCATCAGAATGCCGCACATCGCCAAGCCGTATACATGGCGCGTCAACCCAAGAATTTCATAAATATATCCGTAGCAGAGGAAGAGGAACCAGAAGACGGATAGGATTATGGAGACCTTCTGATGTGCGGAAAATAGGGATGCGACCAGGAGGATCAGGCCGGTCAGGCCGACTAGAAAGAGCACCGGCGTGAAAATTTCCACAACTCTGACTTCGTGCATATTGTATGAGTAGAGCAGGAGAACCGGATAAATGGCGAAAAACACCGCATGGACCCAGGATTTCACTTCGCGACCTCTCAGATTACCGGGCAATTAATGCCATCGATGTATCGGCGGTACAGTTTGCCTAAACGGATATCCACCCGGCTCATGAGGACTAAAGGCGCCAGGAAATGCTGGAAGAACTGTCTGTAAGGCGTCCACGGCGTGCCTTCTTCGTAGGACTCGAAGGACAAGGTGTCTATTAGAAGCGGACTACCCATGTAAAATTGGACATCGTATGCACTACCGTCTTTCAGTGTCATACCATGCTCTAGAGCGGATTTCTGAATCTCCAGGATACACAGGGCGGCGTCTTTGATCTGGCTGAACGACCATTCATGGGGATATGAGATGAAAGGGACTATCTCAGGACGAATGAGTCTATTGTCCACGTCTGCAGTTTGTGGTGGGGTATCTTCGTGTGGAATGAGTAGGCCGCCCTCGATCAGGTGATCGGAAAGGCCGCATTGTGTGAAACGGTTGAACTCGGTGAGGTAGTCCGGATTGATTCTACGAAAAAGGACACCATCCTGCCAAAACAGTGCACCGCTGGGATCGCGAAAGGAGCTGGAGACCCTTCCGTCCGGTGTCATTCTTCCAGATCTTTCGAAAAAATTTGCCTGACGAACGATGTGAGTCGACGCCAGTATATTTTGACAGTGAACAAAAGCCCCATGGCCCCGGCAATCAGCATCTGGAGAAAAAAACTCCCGGAACCGGGATCGATGTAGGCGAACACTTCAGGAGGTTGAACGAGCCAGATACCGACCAGCACGGCAAACAAGAAATTCATTATGCTAACCCTTCATTTCGTATCCACACAAAATTTCTATAACCTATTTTTATCTAAGGGGGAAACCGTTCGATGTCAAGTACAATCTATTCTGTATCTAGTGATGGTTATTAATTGGCCAGTATATGCTTAACACGCCTGTAAATCATTGACTTAATATAATATTGTATTTAATTTTAAAAGTCGTGACAAAAAAAACACCATCCTGCATATTCGATGTTTTGCAGCGAATAGATAAACAGCTCTCATCTCGTTTTGGAAAATACCAATGTCCGAATCCGCCCCTCCCCAGAAGAGTTCTCACATCGAGTATTTGTCACCAGCCACCGAGGTACGCATGGCTGATGAATGGTTTGATGTGAGTGACCTAGATCATTTCTGGGTTCAGTGGCGATTCCAAGCGATGATGCGCCATAGAGCCGTTCTGCCCGCTCCTGGGTCCTCTGTTCTGGAGGTGGGTTGTGGGCATGGACTAGTCCGGGAGCAATTAGAGACCGAGATGGACTATACCGTGGATGCCTGCGATTTGAACGAACTTCCGATTAAGAGGATAAAAAATGGTAAGGGGCGTTTATTTGTCTATGACATTATGGACAAACATCCCGATCTGCGTCAAAAATATGAAGCTGTTTTTCTAATGGATGTGATCGAGCATATTGGACAGGAGGTTTCTTTCCTTGAATCATGTTTGTATCACGTCAAACCCGGAGGGCTTGTTGTTATTAATGTCCCGGCCTTTAACACGCTTTTCAGTCGTTACGATGTCCGGAACGGTCATTACCGTCGTTATAATAAGCCGATGATGAACCAATTGTTTACCGAAACGGGTGTGAAACCATCGGCCATGTCCTACTGGGGTTTACCAATGCTCCCCTTGGTCCTGTTAAGGAAATTTTATCTTCATCTCGTACCGGAAGATAAAATAATGGAGACCGGCTTCCGTCCTCCATCTCCTCTAATTCATACCCTGTTCAAGCTTTTTAAAAATATAGAAATGAAATTACCCTATGCGCCGTCCGTGGGAACATCTTTAATAGCCATTGGAAAACGCACTTAGCAAACGGGTTTTCGTTATAGAGAAGGCGACGATGAAACTATCTGTGGTGTCACCGATTTTCAACGAACAGGATACTATACCGGAATTGTGTGATCGGATTGTCGCGACGATGAAACGTCTCGATATCGATTATGAGGTAATTCTCGTTGATGACGGCAGTACGGATCGGACGGCTGAAGTTATACGAAGCCGGAATGAGAAAAATCCAAGGCTGACCGGACTTCATCTTTCACGGAACTTCGGCCATCAGGCGGCACTCACTGCCGGGTTAAACCATGTATCTGGCGACGCTATCGTTCTGATGGATGGCGATCTTCAGGACCCACCGGAATGTATTCCTGAGTTTTTGGATTACTGGAATAAAGGATATCATGTGGTATTCGCCACGCGTGTAAAGCGCAAAGAGATTTTTCTGAAACGGATAGGTTATGTTGCTTTCTACCGTATCCTCCAATATCTGTCAAATATTCATATTCCATTGAATTCCGGAGATTTTGCTTTGATCGACCGGCAGGTTGTCGATGAACTCAACGCACTTCCCGAACGAAACCGTTTTCTTCGAGGGTTACGCGCATGGGTCGGTTTTCGGCAAATCGGGATTCCTGTAGAACGTCATGCCAGGCACTCCGGGCGCCCCGGTTATACACTGAGGAAGTTAGTACGGTTGGCCAGTGATGGTATTTTCAGTTTTTCCTGGATGCCTTTACGACTATTGTCATGCTTTGGCCTAGTCTCCGTCATGGTTGGATTAATTTATTTTATTGTTTTATTTTATCTGTGGAGTTTACGATCCTATGATATACCTGGATGGACAACACTCATTTTTACCGTAGTCGGTTTTGGAGGAGCCCATCTATTGGGGTTGGGTATCATCGGTGAATATATAGGTAGGATTTATGATGAAGTGAAACAACGGCCTTCATATGTCATTGCATTTAAAACCGGCACTATTGTAGAAAATGAATAATCTCGTAAAGATGATGGAGAATACAATGTCGCATGTAGTTCTAGTCCGTCCTCCAACCGTGCTCCCCTACGCTACGATAACAACTTCAATGGGGGTTCCTTCTATTGGACTTGCCTATCTGGCCGGTAGTCTTAAGGCTGCAGACCACAGGGTAACGGTTATTGATGCCTTCGGTGAAGCAATAGATCAATTTATTGGTGTGAGAGACTCTAACATCGTCATAAATGGTTTGACTGCACCTGAGATCATCACTCGTATTCCTAAATCAGCCGATATTATCGGTGTTTCCTGTATGTATTCAAATGAATGGGGATATTATAAGGCTGTTATTGAATTAATACTCGAGAGATTCCCGTCCATACCTCTTGTCCTGGGAGGAGAGCATATAACAGCGGACCCCGAGTATGTACTAAAAAAATGCCCCGGAGTCCAATGTTGCGTCCTTGGGGAGGGAGAAGAAACGCTGGTAGAAGTTGTCGAAACTCTTGAATTCGGGTTGCCGCTAAAGAATGTTGATGGCATTGCCTTTTTGGACGAACACGGGACCTTCATAAAAAATCCACCTCGCAAAAGAATCCGAGATATCGACAATATTCCTCAACCTTCTTGGGATGAATCCCCCTTGGATAATTATCTAAACACCGGACTTGGCATGGGCTCAGTCAGAGGACGTAACATGCCAATGATTGCCTCACGGGGTTGCCCATATCAGTGCACATTTTGCTCAAATCCACAAATGTGGACAACACGCTGGTTAGCAAGGTCTCCCGAACTTGTCGTTGAAGAAATGAAACATTGGAAAGCAAAATTTAATATCACACATTTTGAGTTTTATGATCTCACCACAATAGTAAAAAAAGAGTGGATCATTGAATTTTGCAATCTGTTACTTCTCGAGTGTCTTGAAATTACCTGGGCACTTCCATCGGGCACGAGATCTGAAGCTCTGGATATAGAGGTACTAGGGTTACTTGACAAAAGTGGATGTCATTCTCTCACCTATGCCCCCGAGAGCGGGTCGCCTACTACCTTAAAAAGGATCAAGAAAAAAGTAGACACGGTAAAAATGCTTCAATCAATGAGATGGGCAGTAAAGCAAAATATAGAAATTAAAGCCAACATGATAATTGGGTTTCCCGGTCAGACGAAAAGAGAAGTATTCGAGAGTTACGTTTTTACGCTCAAAATGGCATGGGTGGGAATAAATGATGTAGCGTTTTTTCCCTTTGTTCCCTACCCAGGTAGTGAACTGTTTCAATATCTAGTCGACAACGAGTTACTGGTCAAGGGCAGTGCGGAATATGAAGCATTTTTAACGGGGAATGTTTATAACGAATTGTCAGGTATGAGTTCTTGGAGTGAACATATTTCAGACCGATTGATCAAGTTTCTTACCGTTGGAGGAATGATCTGGTTCTATTCCTGGCAGTTCATCCTCAGACCGAAACGTATAGCAGACGTTATAGTCCGTCTATATAAAAATGAACCGCGAACGATGTTCGAACGGGCCCTATACGGTATCATATTAAATTTTATTCAAGGACGGAAATCATCAAGCCAGACTGCTGCTGATAAATTAATACTGAATGAATCAAGCCTGTCTTCCTAGTACATTGATTTTCCACTTTTACCTTAATAATTGTCTTCCGCATATTAAGATATTTGGGGGACTGTGCTTCTAATTTCGAAGCCATTTGTACTTAAACCCAAAACCTTGACCGCTTAAGTCATTAACAGGTTGTCAATGGGCATGATCCTATTTGTTCAATAACTATTTCAGTAGATTTGATGGGATCAATTATTTATCTGTTGTCATGAACGAAACAGAGTTTTTTGGAATTTCCTACTTTATTTCGGCTGTTCCCGTTTGTATTTCATAGATCGCAATCTGGCGTGGCAGCAACTGGTATCCTGAAGCCTCGAACCCCTCCTGATTGATAACCGGAAAACTCGTTACAGGATATACGCCTGTGCCCTGATCATCATAGTATACTTGTTTAAAATATCTTGAATCATCTAAATTCTGAAAAACTACTGACAGATGGTATAGTGGGTGGAATCCTTCAGTGACACATCCGATATAGATATGGGTTATCCCATGCTTTTTGAGTTCTAAAACAGCGGATTCGAGATCATCCGTTTGATAGAATTTTTTCAGTAAGGGCGTATCTGCGGGAAAGACCCTACCCGGTATGTTATATATCCGTTCATCAAATGTTATTGTTACCGCATCTTCCGGCAAATGGTCGGCCATCCATTGCCATTGCTTTTGAGTTGGATTATAAGGTGCGTTGATCCAAATAGAAGAGTTTTTGTATACATGAATGAGCCGTTTATATTCTGTTTGGAGTGAAGACCAAATTACTAGACTGATTATTGATGTAGCCCCGATGGTTTTCAGACGAGAGTAGAACTTCGGTCGACATTTCGCAAGAATCCCATCACCCAGGAACAAACCGGATAAAACGAGCGGGGTAATAAAAACGAGTTTATCGGTAGCAGAAAGGAACATCCGGTTCATCGTATGAACCAGACTTTTTGACGGTTCAGCAAAGTAGTTCCAATCAGGCCATTCCAGATCTCGAACAAAAAAAATCATTATCCACCATCCACACATAAAAATCGCAACACCATTCCCCCTCTTATGATCATCCACAAAAAGATCAAATAAAGACTTCCCTGAAAGAGCAGTTCCGATAAGGAGCCCGGCAAATAAATACCTCGTAGTGTCACCATTACCCTTAAGCGGCATAATCGCTGAACCGCACAATATAAAACCGACACATAACAGAAAAGCAAATATGATTACGCAATTTCGATCTCGAAACGCATCATAAGCGGACATAACAAAAAATGGCAAAAATGCCATGACCAAAAGACGGATTCCCGTGTCCTGGAAATTGTAGAACAGTCCATCGGGTAAGTAGGTAGAGGATATCCACGTGAGACTCCACTCGTCTATAAGGTATCCCCCTATAATTTGTTGAAAAGCAGGATAAACAGGGTTTCCCCACCTAACCAGATTGCGTATCAGAATAGGTGCAAAGAGCAGAATACACGGTAACCAGAATAGTTTGATGATTCTTGAAGGGAGAAACAGGTCGAGTGCAAAAGCTGTGTTTATATAACGCCTGTAGACACTAAATCCGAAAATTAACACGGAAAAAATACCTGCGAACACAATGCCATGATATTTTGACCAGCACGCCAGGGCCAAAAATATACTGCCTAGTATCAACTCCCGGATGTTATGCCGTCTGAAGCCTCGTAGAACAAAATAGAAACTGCCGATACAATAAAAACTGAACGGGAAATCTATATTCTCATGGAGAAGTTCCACTCTGAATGATTGCATTTCGAGTGTTAAGAGTACAGCGATCAATCCAGCGATTCTAGTGGAGTCCAGTATTTGCCGCACTATCGTGTAGACAGCACCCAGTAGCAAGATTCCAAAGAGGAATGATGTCATTTTGGGAATGACATGTTCTGCTGCGCCATATACCAACCAATTGGTGCCATAATAAAGAAAAACTAGAGGGGGATAGGCATTTTCCCCTTCCATGCGGCTAGGACTCGTTGAGGTAGGTAGATATCCCGTGTTGAATATGGTTTCTGCTATTGGCAGATGATAAATATATACGTCTGCCGTGGACATCGGAAATAACAGGACTATGAATCCACCGACAATCAGCGATAGTATTATGACAATGGCTAAATATTTTTCAACGGTCGAAAGGGCCCATACTTTCATCCATAGGGAACGACAACCTGGCCATATGGGTTTAAAATAGAATCTGTAAAGTGAAGGCGTGGTTTCCGCACTGTATTTGTTTTGGAGGCCTATGCAAATTAAGATCATACCTCCTGTTATCATAAATATGGAAACACGTGTTAGCGGTAAAGCTTGGTTGATTAAAAATGCTGAGATTGCAAATAGACCTATACCAAGGGGAAAATGAAAACAGGATAAGGTCGATTCGGTTAAGAGGCGGTGGATCGGGAGGCTGTGATAAGAGCAAGGCACAATAGCCCAGAAAACCTAACCCCACAAGATGAAGACAAAAGAAATAAAAGATCCATTTTTTAGATGAATTCCAGGCGTCGGCTAATTTATTAAATTAGAGAATTATACCTATGTAAATCTCAAGTTATCAATACACTAAAGTACTATTGTATCAGTTGATCTGGGAAAGACAAAGAGCAGGAGTTAAAGGCTGAAACACGCTGAGGAAGGATAACACACTGTTCTAAATCCCATCCGGGGACCGCGAAACTGCATCCCCGGATGGAAGTCGTTTAAAGAGCGTCCTGAAGGGCTTTTCCCGCTTTGAACTTGGCGACGTTTTTCGCTTTGATATTCAGCGTTTCGCCTGTTGCGGGATTCCGGCCTGTACGGGCGGCGCGGTTGGATACGCTGAAGGTCCCGAAACCAATCAGAGTTACTGAGTCACCGTTGGCCAGGGAGTCTTTGATACCATCGAGCACTGCGGAAACGGCGGCGTCTGCCTGGGCTTTCGAAATACCGGCAGCGTCAGCAACATGACCAGCCAATTCTGCGCGATTCATGTGCTTCCTCCTATTGATATACTGCGTAATACCAAAACACCCTGAAGGGTGCTTTTCAATCCCGTCGCGACAGGCTCTGCCAAACGCGGGCGTTTTGTGGGTAGATTCGGCCTCAAGTATAATAACTACGGGGTTGTAGCGCAAGATAATTCTTCCAATAACCTGTGCAAAATGATGGATTAGACCGCCATTTTATTTCAAAATCACAAAAACCATGTTAGCTAAACACATGTATATATTCAATAAAATCAACGAGATAAACTGATTTCCACAACATATAGCCCATCTTATGAAAAAAAATTACAATATATGGTGGTTTATCGTTCTAATAGACTGTCAAGAAGGGCTTGACCGCTGTCAACACTTGCCGTATACTCGCGTGTCGACAACCGGAATCCATATGGGTAGATCGATGAAAACACCCCTTTTAACAGACAAGCGATTGATGCTCCTCATGCCCGAAAGCAGCTACCGGGCCGAACCGTTTCTCAAAGCGGCCCGGGAGCTCGGCCTGGAGACCGTGGTCGCATCCGATCGGTGTCACGTGCTGGCGGATTACTGGCATGTACCGCTGGCATTGAAATTCCATAACCCGGAACAGGCTGTTAAGAATATCATACACTATGCCGGCACTTACCCGGTCCACGCCATCATTCCAGTCGACGATAAAACCACTGTGATCGCTGCGAAGGCGGCCTCGGCCTTGTCGCTCCCACATAACGCGCCGGAAGCCGCGGAAGCCGCCCGCAATAAACGTAGAATGCGGGAACTGCTTAAGGCGTCCGATGTGCCGTGTCCGGACTTCGAAGTATTCAAAACATCGACAGAGCCGGCACGGATTTCCAATACAATAGCCTATCCATGCGTACTTAAGCCATTGCTCTTGTCTGCAAGCCGGGGCGTGATACGTGCGGACACACCTGCTGAATTCATCGGCGCGTTCAACCGGATTTGCCGCATCCTGCAATCACTCCAACCGCCTCCGACAGACGATACCGATGCAGGTTACATACTGACAGAAACATTTATAGCGGGCACTGAAATTGCGGTAGAAGGGGTGATTTCACAGGGCAACCTGCGTGTTCTGGCCGTATTCGATAAACCTGATCCCCTGGATGGGCCTTTCTTTGAAGAGACTATCTATGTCACACCATCCCGTCTATCGGAAGATGTATTACGCGATGTTACGAACGCCGCACAGCAGGCAACCCGGGCGATCGGACTGACCGAAGGACCGGTGCATGCGGAATTGCGGGTCAACGACGACGGCCCCTGGATCGTTGAAGTGGCCGGGCGATCCATCGGGGGACTCTGTTCCAGGACGCTGCAATTCGGCCTGGGCATTTCACTGGAGGAACTTATCCTTCGGCAGGCATTCGGAATCGGCATCGACCAGCTGGGACGCCAGGACCAAGCCGCCGGCGTCATGATGCTGCCGGTGCCGGCAGGCGGTATCCTGGAATCTGTTTCCGGCATCGACCAGGCTGAGCAGATTACAGGGATCGAGGAGATCGTCATTACCGCGAAACCGGGGGAGATACTCGTGCCGCTTCCGGAAGGATCGAGCTATCCGGGATTCATCTTCGCGCGAGGAGAAACACCGGAATTGGTCGAACAGGCACTCCGGAAAGCACATGGCGCTTTGGAATTCAGGATCACAGAGACGTTACCTTTGGCTGCACACTGAAAGGGCATCGCATGGGAACACGTTATGACCGCATGATCGAAATCCAGAAGGAAGTAAGTGACATCTACGGCGCCCTTTCCCTCATGGGTTGGGACCAGGAGACCTACATGCCACGGAAGGGTGCGATCTCCCGCGGGCGTCAGTTGGCGACATTGTCCGGCCTCGCACACACGAGGTTCACGTCGGATGAAATGGGCGCTGCGATTGAAGGAGCGGAAGCGGAGGCACTCACCGCCGACGAACAGGTCAATCACCGAGAAATAGCCTGGTCCTATGACCGGTCCAAAAGGCTGCCCACCGAACTGGTGAAAAGTCTTGCGGAGACGAGTTCCCTGGCTATACAGGTATGGCGGGAGGCCCGGGAGAATGATGATTTCGCTTCGTTCGCGCCGCATGTGGCGAAACTGATCGAACTGCAGCGGCAGTTCGCGGACGCGATAGGGTACGAGAATGAGCCTTACGACGCACTGCTTGAAGAGTATGAGCCCGGCACCTCCACAAAGGAGATCGCGGATACATTCGAGGCACTGCGCACACCACTGGTGGCGCTGGTACGCAAAATCCGGGAATCCGGTGTATCCCCGAGAACCGATTTCCTGAACCGGGAATATCCCATTGATCGGCAACGTGCGTTCGGCGTTATGGTGACGGAGCAAATGGGATTCGACTACGACGCCGGGCGCCTCGATATTTCCCCCCATCCATTCTGCACCAATATGGGCGTACAGGACGTACGAATGACCACACGCTATACAACGACGCTACCCACCCAGTCGTTGTTCGGCATCGTCCATGAGGCCGGTCACGGTCTGTACGAACAGGGCCAGGATCCTGCGTTCGAAGGGCTCCCGCGAGGGAAGGCCGTGTCCCTCGGGATCCATGAATCCCAGTCCCGGATGTGGGAAAACATGATCGGCCGCAGCCGTCCGTTCTGGCGGTTTTTCTTCCCTAGATTCTCGGACTCCTTCCCGGATGTGATGCAGGATGTCTCCGAGGACGAATTCTACACCGCCATCAACGAAGTCATCCCTTCCCCGATCCGGGTAGAGGCGGACGAGGTGACCTACAACCTGCACATTCTTCTACGCTTCGAGATCGAGCGAGCGCTTTTCACCGGAGATCTTCCGGTCGAGGATCTGTCCGCGGTATGGAACGAAAAGATGCGGGACTACCTCGGCATCGAACCGCCGAACGACCGGGATGGTGTGCTGCAGGATATCCACTGGTCGCACGGAAGCTTCGGCTACTTCCCGACTTATGCACTGGGCAACCTCTATGCGGCGCAATTCTTCGATTCCATCAAGAAAGAAATGCCGGATCTCATGGACCGGATCGCTCGTGGCAACCTGCTTCCGATCCGGGAGTGGCTCCGTGACCGCATCCATTGCCTGGGCATGACACACCGGGCTAAAGACCTGGCAATACACGTAACCGGCAACCCCCTGAACGCCGACTATTTCGTCAACTACCTGAATGAGAAGTTCGGCGACTTGTACGGGGTTTAGCCCGGTCCGATATGTTTAAACCCTCCCACACCGTGGCCACGCCGCGCGCCGTGCTGATCGGCCTGTCCCTGGCGATCCTGATCAACATTTTCTGTCTTTACGGCGCCTACCACATCGGATACGATCACCTCACCTTCGCCCACCTGGACATTGGGATTCTGATCCCATTCCTCGTGGGCGTTTTCGTGCCGAATATCGTTTTGAGATCCCTCCGCCCCTCGTGGGCGCTCAAGTCCGGCGAGCTTCTCTTTGTGTTCTGTCTGGGTTGGGTCGGCTTCATGGTGCCCACCTGGGGAATGTCCAACTATTTTGTGAATATGATGGTAACAGCGGAATATTACGCGTCGCCCGAGAACAGGTGGCGGGAGGTGTTCTTTCCCTACCTGCCCGAATGGTCGATCGTATCGGACGCGGACGGGGCTGTGGGTGACTTCTACCGTGGCATCCCGGACCACCAACCGCTGCCCTGGCGCAGCTGGGTAGTGCCGGTGTTCTGGTGGCTGTCGTTGTTTGCCGCCCTCCTCTCTGTCGGTATTTGTTTCGTCGTACTGCTGCGACGCCAGTGGGTCGACCACGAGCGTCTGTCATATCCCCTGGCTCAAATTCCGGTACTTCTGACGGAATTTGAACAGAACCAGGCCTCGCCCTGGCCCCGGTTCATGCGGTCACGGGCGTTCGTGATCGGTTTCACGGTGTCCCTGGCGATGATGCTGTGGAATATCATCGGTTACTGGTCAGGATGGGGAGATTTCCCGATCGGTCCGGGTAACGACTTTGTCATTAACTTCGGACCCAATATTCCGACACAGGTCCTGAGGTTCAATGTAATCTCTTTTACCATGTCGTTCTTCATGAACGTGGATGTACTGTTCAGTATCTGGTTTTTTCAGGTGTTCAACACCTTGGAAAACGCCATCCTGAACCGTATCGGCGTGGCGGCGAGTTCCGGAACGGCCGTACCGGGCGGCCTGGTGGCGGTTCAATTCATTGGGGGAATGATTATTTTCGTTCTGGTCGGGCTATGGATGGCGCGCCGGCACTTGAAAGAGGTCTGGCGGCATATCGGGGGAAACCGGACGGCGCTGCAGGATCGGGACGAATTGCTTCCGTATCGAACCGCCGTCATAGTAGGCGCAATCGGGTTATGCTATGCGGTGTTCTGGCTGCACGCCAGCGGAATGTCTTTCCCGGTTATCTCGGTACTTCTGGTGCTTGTCTTCATCTTCTACCTCGCCCTGTGCCGCGTGCTTGCCGAGACCGGCCTGGTGATGGTGGACCTTCCAATCAACGCCCACCAATTTACGGTGGGCATGCTCGGGTCCTCCTCCCTTTCCCCGCGGAACCTGACCGCTCTCGGCCTGGGCAGCGGATTCGCCCGAAATTGGAAGACCTTTACGATGATCGCTCCAGCCCATGTGGCGCGTCTTAAAATCCTGATGCAGATCGAAGGGCGTACACTCTTTCTCTGGTGTGCTGTAGCATTCGGCATCAGTGTGGTTACGGCCGTGTGGTATACGGCCTATTCCGGGTATCGTTTCGGTGGCGCGGCGAACTTTTACAAGAATGTAGCGGGTGATCCGGGATTCTACGGCCTGATCGTCTCCTGGATCAACAACACCACCAGCATAACGACCGCCGAAGTCTCTTTCCTGCTGTCCGGCGGCGCTATCACGGCCGCCATCATGGGCGCCCGGTATTTCCTACCATGGTGGCCGCTTTCGCCGGTAGGCTTCGTGGTTGCGGCCGGCGGATCCGTGCGCACGGCATTTCTGCCGATCTTTCTGGCCTGGCTGCTCAAAATCATCCTGATACGTGCAGGCGGCGTCCGATTGTACCGGAATTCTCAGCCGCTTATCCTGGGCATTCTAATAGGCCATATCGTGGGCGCCGCGGTATCCATTATGGTGGATATTCTCTGGTTTCCGGGATCGGCACATGAGGTGCAGCTGTTTTAGTACCGGCAGCATTCTTCAACTTTTTCCCTATCCCGGCCTTTTGAAACTGCGCTAAAATTGGAACAAATTTAAAGCCTCTGGCGATCCTGAACAGAAGCGTCCCCTTAAGATTAAGGAACAGCAAGATCGGCAGGATATTTCGACGTGATACGGAAGTACAATGGACGCACGTCAGGAGTAATGGGGAAGGTTGATAACCCTTAGAAGGTCCCTAATATTAGCTTGACAATTCGAACTAATCATCCGATAATTCACCGGTGAAACGGCTCTCGTGCCGGTTGTCATTTAAAAAATCACAATTTTATCTTAAGTATATCATCAATACGGGGGCGGTTTCAGATCCCTCGGGACTCGGTGTAGCGAAGCGATCGTTTCATTCAACCTGCGGTATTCGAAATCGGTAGGCCTATGACCACCAATACCCCTCAGAAAACCGGAATTCTGGTCCACGGCTGTAACCTCCATGCCTACCAGTGGAAAACCATCACCTGGGGCAAGCCGCCTATGGAAATGGGCCGAATACCCAAGGGTATTTTTACGGCTCTTCATGAGTGTGCCGATGTACTGGCGTTCGGCACCGGGGCTTCGGAGAAAAACGGAAAGCTCGAGGCGGACGCTACGGTACAGTTGATGTGGGAACGGTTCGACGAGATCTCCGAGTTTGAGGTATTCAAACGTTACTTTCCAGAAATAACGGATCAGGATTACCGTAATCAGGCGCGCAAGAAGATAGAAACGATTCTAGAAATCGAGAACCAATCACAGAACACCGTTGATGAAGTAAAGAGAGTCGGAGAGATTTTTAACCGGTACGGTGTGGAGCGGATCATCCTGGTATCGAGCCCTACCCACCTGCCGAGGTGCCTGCGCGATGCGTGTGTGGCCTTCGAGCAGAACGAGGACCTGGCACACTTCCGGCACTGGCTTTCTGCGGTTCCCAGTGATACCAGTTACATGGGAAAATCCGCCTCTGACGTGGCCGTTTTCGAACCGCCACACCGGCCCGACCGGCCTATGTTCAACATAAATGATTTCCTCAAAAGGGTAGATGATATCCCAGGGAAGGACCGGCTGGTTTTTCTACGCAGTTTTGATGAACTGCTTCAGGAATTCGATGTATGATACAGGTCAGATCCGCAATAGAAGGGGATTTTGAGTCTATCTGGCCTATATTCCATCGGGTAGTCTCGGAAGGCGCCAGCTATCCTTACGCACCTGAAACTACGCCGGATGAGGCGCGGTCATACTGGATGGCGCCAACGGCACAGACCTATGTAGCCCTTGTCCGGGATCGAATCTCCGGCACTTATTTCCTTAAGCCCAATCAGCCCGGACTCGGTTCGCATGTGGCCAACGCGGGATTTATGGTCGATCCGGATCGGCAGGGACGCGGCATTGGCAGGGCCATGGCCGAACACGCACTCGCGGAAGCGCAGCGGCTGGGGTACCGAGCCATGCAGTTCAATCTGGTGGTGCGTACAAACACTGCGGCGTTGGCGCTATGGGAAAAAGTAGGATTCGAACTCGTAGGGACGCTGCCCGGAGCGTTTCATCATCAGGAACAGGGATTTGTAGATGCTTATGTGATGTACAAATCCCTGGATGCCCACCGATAACACGGCACGGATTTCGTGCGTGCCATAAAAAATATGATAAAAAACCACATATGGCCTCTGTGCGTGGCACTCCTGTGCATATTCTCCTGCTCGGATCCTTCTAACTTCCAGCAGCAGGCAGCAGTGAAGGATATACCGGAATACACTTACCGGATCGTCAATACCTACCCACATGACACGGCGGCATTCACGCAGGGACTGGTCATCGAAGACAGTGTGTTTTACGAAAGTACCGGCGGCAACCAGTTCTATCCAGGACCCGACGGAAACAGGAGGTCCAGCCTGCGGCGTGTACTGATTCACACGGGTGAAGTACGTGCGATCCGTGAGCTTTCATCGATCCTGTTTGGCGAAGGCATCACGATTTTCAACAACAGGATCTATCAGGTCACCTGGCAATCCAATACCGGATTTGTGTATGACAAGGAAACCTTCGAAGAACTGCGGAGCTTTTCATACCCCACTGAAGGCTGGGGGCTGACCACCGACGGTGAGCGGTTCATCATGAGCGACGGATCCTCGCAACTCTACTTCCGGGACCCCATTACCTTCGATGAAATCATGCAGCGGGGCGTTGTAGGTAGCGAAGGCCCGGTCGATAATCTGAATGAGCTGGAGTATGTAAAAGGGGAGATCTATGCCAACATATGGCAGACAGACCGTATCGCCCGCATCAACCCTGCGAACGGACGGGTAGTCGGGTGGATCGACCTGACGGGATTGCTTGCACCGGGAGCAGTAGAGGATGACGACGCCGTCCTGAACGGTATCGCGTACGACTCCGTCAACGACCGCCTGTTCGTGACCGGAAAGCTGTGGCCCAGCATTTTCGAGATCGAAATCCTGCCGAAATAACTCATCTGAACATCGCTATTCCATCTTTGATACGCACTTGACCGCCCCAAGCCGCCGCCATCGTTAAATCCGCCGGATCCGCTCTCCCACTGACAGGAATGTGGCACCCGGACCAATACACGCCATCGGACCCAACTACAAATTGCCGGCTTGCGTCGGTCCGGGAACTGAGACAGGGTCGTGCGGGATGAAGATGCCAAGCTCTGTATCTCGCCGTCACCGGCCGGCGCTGAATTCTTTCACCATAGACAGTTAGGCACCATGCTTTTCGGCGCGGATTTCATACCTCGACAGTACCCGGCTCTCGACCGGTTTTCGGTAACCCTTAATCCCGAATTTTCATTTTTTCCGGCGAGAGCGCCTACAGTTCCCGAAGCACGGCCGCTTCCGCCTATGCATCCTTCTGTTTACCTCTGAACCAGATCCAGTAAACAGGGATACCGAGCGCCAGGACGACCAGTCCGGGAATCGCATCATTGAACTGGGAGTAAAGGAAAGAAATAATGTAAACAGAAGATAGCACCGCAAAAAGTAACGGTGTAAATGGATACCCCGGCACTTTGAACGGCCGCTCCGCATCCGGGTACTTCTTCCTCAGTTTAAACAGGGCGACAATCGACATGATATAGAAAGCGAACAGCACATACATGATGGCATTGATGATATTCTGGAATGACCCCAGAAATACTACCCAGAAAGCGCTCCATATGGCCATGGTTGCGATAGCACGGGACGGGGTCCGGAATGTCTCGTGCACATGGGAGAACCAGTTGAAAAAAAGTCCTTCCCGGGCCATACCGTAGGGAATTCGGGGAATATAAACCAGTCCAGCATTGATGGTTCCGAACGTGGAAATCATCACCGCGATGGAGATAAGGCTGCCGCCCACAGGACCGATCAACCGTTCCGCCACATCGGCGGCGATCCTGCCCGATCCGGCGATTTCGTCTACCGACATTACGTACAGGAATGCCCAGTTTACGGCCAGGTACACGATGATGCAGACGCCCAGCCCAATCACGATCGCCAGCGGAAGCACCCGGCGCGGATCTTTGACTTCGCCCACCACGTTGTTGGTGTTGCTCCAACCGTTGTAGGAGAACAGGATGCCCACCATCGCGATGCCGAACGCATCGACCAGGCTGACCTCGCGGGTGGAGGTAAACCCGGGTGAGAAGTGGTCCCAGGATCCGCCGACCCAGGCTGCGAGCGCCACCAGCGCCAGTAGAGCGATCACTTTTCCGGCGGTAGACACAGTCGCCACCAGACCGCCCCAGCGGACGCCCACATAGTTTATGGCGCCTAGGACACCCAGCACCACGATGACCGCCAGGTGCTGCGTCGAGACCGGTAGGCCGACGCTGAACACTATATTGTCCATCGAAATAGAAGGAAAGAAATAACCCAGGTAATCCGTAAATATCACCGAGATAGCCGCCAAGGAGCCAGGCTGTATGACCACCACTTCGGCCCAGCCGTAGAGAAACGCGACAATGGGCGGATAGGTGTCCTTAAGGTACACCACCATTCCACCGCTTCGCGGCATCAGTGCGCCCAGCTCAGCGAAGCAAAGTGCACCGGAAAACGCCACGATTCCTCCGACGATCCAGATCAACATAAACGCGCCCGGAGAGCCCACCGCTTGAGCGATCACGGCCGGCGCGCCAAAGATACCGGAGCCGATAATGCCGCCGATAATGATGGTGGTCGCGGCCATAAGCCCCAGATCCCGCGCTAGTTCCGTTTCCAGCTCGAATCGTTGATTGCCCGTCTGCGTTTCGGCCATAGTCGGCTCCTTTTGCGTGGTCGTCTATTTACACATCATGCGCTTTCGATAATTTCCAGCGCCCGATCGATCTCTGCCGTAGTATTATAATGGACCGGACCAAGCCGTGTCAAACCGCCGGCGTCTCGCAGTCCCAGGCGGTCAACCAGGGCCACCGCCAGAAAGTCTCCACAACGGGATCCGATCTGTTCTGCACCCAGTGTTTCAGTCAGTTGCTGCGGCGTGCATCCTTCTTTCCGAAATGACACTGTAGCGACACGCTTCGCCATGTCTTCCCGGTTCACAATGCCGTATATCCGGACACCGGAGATCGCTTCCAGACCGTCCACAAGATGTTCTACCAGCTGCCGCTCATACGCCGCAAGCACGGGCCAGGCGGCTCTCAGCTTATCCCGGCGGCCGGCAGCCGATGTGACTCCGCCATATAAGACGCCCTGCTCGGCAATATAATCAATAGCCCCAAGCACGCCCGCCAGCCCCTCATAGTTTTTTGTGCCCGGCTCCCAGCGGGCCGGCAGCTTATTCAGGCTGGGACGCACCGTGTACGCCCGGAGTTTTTTCATGAGTTCCTGTTTGCCGTACAGTATACCCACATGGGTTCCGTAAAACTTGTAAGCGCTGCATGACAGAAAATCGCAGTCCAGCGCCGTCACATCCACCAACCCGTGCGGTGCATACTGCACCGCGTCGATGAACGTCCAGGCGCCCTGCGCCTTTGCCAGCCGAATGATCGATGAAACGTCATTGATCGACCCGGTGCCGTTACCGGCATAACTTAACGCCACGAACTTTGTTTTAGGTGTGATTTTAACGGCAGCGTCTTCCACGTCGACGGCATACGTCACAGGGTCTATGTCGATCCAACGCACCGTAGCACCGGCGTCCTCCGCCATCAGTACCCACGGTCCCACGTTACCATCGTGCTCCATATGAGACACCACAATTTCATCACCGGGTTTGATCTCATGTACGAGCGATCGGCTGAGCAAAACGGCCAGCGACGTCATATTATTGCCGAACGCGATTTCATCCGGCGACGTTGCCCCCAGGAATTCCGCCGCTGCCTGCCGTGCCTCCTGAACCATTGCAGTGACTCTGTCGCCCGGCCCATAAGGCACTTCGGTGTTGACATAGTAATGGACAAGGCAACCGGTGATGGCATCGATTACCTGCTGCGGCATCTGCGTGCCGGCCGGGTTATCCAGAAAAACAACCTGTTTTCCGTCGATTGTCTCCTGAAGCGCCGGAAAACAGTTTCGTACCGACTGTATATCTATAGGCATATTTACCCCCCATGATACTTGTTTCGTGGGATGCAAAACAGCAATAAAATCAAAGCGGTGCCCCCCGGTTTCCTAGGCGGAATGTCATGGCTTCAAGTGGTCACCACCGATCCAGACCCAACAGTTTTCTTCCCAGCCTGGTTAGCTTTGCCCGCCGCCCCCCATACTGTTCAACCCGCCGTGGATCACCGGGGAAATCCGGCGGTGTAAGACGGTCCCTCCACATGGCGATGCGTTGCTTCCGCGCGGCGTCATCGTCTTCTCGGGCAGGGGTCATCTGGATGTACTGGCTCCAGCGGGGCCGATCAAATGTATTCCGGCTGTTGCCGTGGGGTAGCAGGCTGTGCCAGATCACCAGGTCTCCCGCCTTACCCGGCACTTTTTTAAGCGTGAGTCCGGTCAGGTCCGGTAGGTGGGGATCGCGATCCAACGGCTGCGTTTTGACCCACTCATGAAACTGGTGATGGAACCCCGGTACGCATTGAAACCCCCCCTGGTCCTCCTCCGTATCAGTCAGGTATAGCACCCCCTGCACCATCAACCGGTCCGGATGAAGCGAGGCGTCGAAGTCCCAGTGGACGAGCGGTTCGTTGAATCCTGTCGATCTGTCCGGCCGTTCCGGGGGCGTCATATTCGCCCGATCGAACGATACCCAGAGTGTATCCATCCCCCAAATCTCACGGAACACCTCATATAAACGGGGGTGCTGCCGATTGTCCCAGAGCGCTTGATGGTGGTACATCTCGACGAACCCCAGGCGGCGGGGCGGCGCACCGTACCAGGTTGCCGGTTCATTAGGATCGATCTCCAAAAAATCAGATACCGCCCTTATGACCGCCCTCAGATTCTCTTCGGGCACAGCGTCCGGGACAACCACATAGCCGTTTTCATCCCAGAAGCGACGGTCTAACTCGCTCAATACGGGCATACTACACCATTTTCTTGATCTTCACTTCACGCCCTTTTTCTGCGGACTCATAGATGCCGTTCAAGATCTGTTGAACAAGCAAACCGTGCTCTCCGGGTGCATCGGACGGTTCACCGGTCTGAACACATTCCACAAAATGGCGTATTTTATGCCTGAATTCGTCCGTGTTGGGCAAAAAGTCCGGTGTCAGATTCACCATAGTACCGGCCTCGTCTTTGAAGATCATGGGTGGATTGAATTGTCCTCCGCCCCGATCCCCCATCAGCGTGAATGTCCACTCATTTTTCCCGATGTGGGCAGCAAAGGAAGCCTCTACGGACAGCGTTGCTCCATTGTCGAACCTAACCATGCCCACAGACAGATCCTCAACAGAATAAGTCTTATGATCCCAATTCGGCCAGGGGCTTACCGTATCGCTTGGTTTATCGCCCAGGTAGGTGTAAGCACTGCCGTACGCACTGACCGGCTGAGGTGACCCCATCAGGTAATGGGCCGCTTCGATCATGTGAACACCGATGTCGATCAGCGCGCCGCCGCCCTGCAGGTCTTTACGGCCGAACACCCCCCAGTTTGGGATGCCCCGGCGACGAAGAGCCAGGCAACGGGCGTACATAACGTTACCGAAGGTGTTTTGGTCGATAGACCTTTTGAGCATCTGCGCGGCCGCGGAAAACCGGTGCTGGAATCCGATGACCAGGAGGCGTTTTTCCTTACGCGCGGCTGTCACCATTTGGGCCGCCTGCTCCGGCGTCATGGCCATAGGCTTTTCCACCATCACCGCCTTACCGGCATTCAGCGCGTCGATCGTAGGCTGGTGGTGCATACCATTGGGCGTCCCGACCGTCACGGCCTTGATATCTTTAATTTTTAGCAGATCTTTGTAGTCCTTAAAGCAGTTAGAGAGCCCGAACTGTTCACTGCACAGGGCCAGAGCCTCTTCGCTGACGTCCGCAACCCCGGCAAGTTCCACATCGTCCATCTCCGCCATATACTTCATGTGTTGTCGACTGATCCCACCGCCACCTATAAACCCGACTTTCGTCTTTCTCTTTAACAAGATCGCCTCCGTGAATTCATTGTAAGAAATTGATTAATTCGCGCTTACCTCATAGGTTTCCCAGCATCCCAGGCACCCGTGGCCCCGCCGCACATGGAAAAGTCGGTTTGCCGGCTCGGCGATATAGCCGGATATCGAGTGCATCTTCGCCTCGCCATGACGGCAAATACCGCCCGGATCACCCTCATGGTCGGCCAGTATCAATTTGAGCGTGTCGACTGTGATCTTTCCCCATGATTCCCGTATGAGGGTGTTCAATCGGTCGAGACGTGGACAGGAATCAGGTAATGAATTTGTTTCGTGGGCCCGATATTCCGGGGTCAAATAATGGTTCGTGTGCAACAGCGCATCCGGATGTTGGCCTTTGAACTGTACCGAGCTGCCAGGTCGAATTTCCACGTCACCGATGGCTCCTTTTCCGTCCGCCAGAACCACGTTGGCGGCAGAGCATGTTCGGTGAGTCTGCAAAAGTGACACGCACTCTTCCACCGTTGTCTGTTCAAGGATCAGGCGCTTTAACGGATAATGCGGAAGCCCCGGTTGCCATGTATAATCGTACAGGGCGTTGGCGAAATGCGCCACGCCATGTTCGTTCATTCCGGCATATCCAAGCTGACCGGCGAACGTGAACATCAGGGCGACCGGCCGACCGTCGGAAGGTTTCACCTTAAGCAAGATAGCCACATCCCCATATTCCGGTTCGAGGTCCTGGTTCTGTCCAGCCAAAGGCCGTCCGTCCGCTGTGGCGGCACCGGTGAGCGCGAACGCGGAACAGCCGCCCTCCTGCGTGTGAGACGCCTCCGCCCTCGCCTGGCACAACAGCGCCTCATCAAACGTGATTTTCGCACCATCTGCCAGACCGCGCACCTCCTGCACGAATCGGGGACTGAGCGCCTCCATAGCGGGAAGCAGCTGCCGGGCGTTGGCGCACAGGCGGTCCCGGGGTATGCCGGTTAGTTTATCAATCCATTTCAGATATCGATGCACCAGATAAGAGGCCTGCTCACCGTGCATCCGTCCCATAGAGTAGGCATCCCCTGAAACTTCGTAAAAGGGAAAATTGTGTCCGTTCATAGTGGTCTCAACTTACTGTCTGTGGGCAGTAAACATCAGGTAAAAAGGGAACCTGCCGGGTGCAGGGAGAGTTTATATATCTGGAGGATGAGCGGAGATTATAGCAGGAAAACAAGCTTGTCAAGCTCTTTCATTTCTCAATCAACAAGAAGCTTGATTATTTCTTTGCGGATATGTCTAGCTTGAGGTATATTGTTTAACATTGGCCCCAAAGTATAGGATCATCTCCCAGAGAGTAAAATGGCGACTGCCCCTACCTTTTGAGTGCAGGAGATCGTACTATGACACAGCCCGTCAGAGGTCTTACCGTGTGGGTTTGGATACTGATATCCCTCCTCGGCAATATCGCAACCAGTGCGGCACAACGCCTACCGGAATTCCCGACAGAAGAGGCAGGGCCGACCTATGTGACGATGGATCTTCTAACCACACGCGGGGTGTCGCCCGACAGTACGCGTGTCGATGTTTATTACAGCCTTTCCAACGATTTATTCACTTTTGTCAGAACCCAGGAAGATAATTTTGTCGGCCACTATGAACTGTCTTTGATGATCAACGACGACGACGGATTCCAGTTACTCGGTGAGACATTCCGTGATTCTCTCGTAGTCGAAACCGAATTGGCAAGCAGGGTGACCGATGCATCCAAAGCCCGCCTTTTTTCGACTACCCTCCAGCCGGGGAAATATACGATCGAACTGAATATTCTGGACATCGAATCGTCGCAGCAGTTGGTATTTTCACGGAAATTCGAGGTGGCAGATTTTTACAAGAAGGAACTCAGTATCAGCGATCTTCAGTTCGCAGGTCTCATCACACCGGAGGAATCCCTCAACGACAGCCGGTTCGGTGTGAACATAGTCCCCAACCTGTTACGTTCCTACGGTGAAGATCAATCGGAAATGTATGTATACTACGAGGTATACACGGAAGCATTGGCCGATACCGAAAAGCCGATGAAGGTGACTTACAAGATCAAGTCCGGCGGCGGAAAAGAAATCGTAAAAAAGGAAGAGGTCCTTCCTCGGCAGGGAACCATCGGCAGATACAGCCGTCGTTTCGACACCAAAGATTTTTCTCATGGCGCGTACACCCTCGAAGTAAATGTCCGGGATGAGGCCATTCGGAAATCGGCGCGAATGAAAGGTGTTTTTTACGTGAGCTGGCGTTACCTGCTTCCTCTGACCAACGCAAAGAATTTCAAAGAAATCCTGGAACAGCTCAAATACATAGGATCGAAAGAGGAATTAAAAACGCTGAATGATTTGAAGAAAGCCGACGGCAATGAACAACAGGGCGCGCTCATGGCGTTCTGGAAAAACCGTGACCCGACTCCCGGTACGGAAAAAAATGAAAATATGCTGCTTTATTACAGACGGATAGATTTCGCGAATCGGAATTTTACCGCAGGTATCGGGAAAGGCTGGAAAAGCGATCAAGGGCGAATTTACGTGATTTACGGTGCTCCCGATGAAATCGACCGACGCAACATGGAAGCCGGTTCGCAGCCGTACGAGGTCTGGCACTACACCAACATCGCCCGTAGTTTCGTATTCGTGGACTTAGACGGATACGGCAGATACGAGCTCACCCGGATTTTTTGATCTATGATCGGCCACTGTCTTCCGGCCGATGTCTCCCCAAACAGACTCTATGGCGGATTCCCCTCGCTTCGCCGAAATTGCACTCCCGTTACCCATCGACCAGCTATTTACCTATAGCCTTACCGATAAATTACGAGGGTTGGCTCTGCCCGGATGCCGCGCGTATGTTTCATTCCGAAACCGCACTATGACGGGTGTTATCACCGGCCTGACGGACACCAGCCCAGTTTCAAACTGCAAACCGGTCCTCGATGTACTGGACAACGAGCCGATCCTCGACAAAACGCTGCTGAAGCTGACGCGCTGGATCTCGGAATATTATCTCTGCGCCTGGGGAGAGGCCATTAAAACTGCGTTACCGGCCGGTCTCCTGAATGAGGCGGAACAGACGGTAACGCTCATCAGGCAATGTACGCCCGAAGTTATCGAAAACCAGCGGCGGACAGCTCCCCAACAGGCACGGATGCTGGCGGTTATTGCGGAGCATCAATCTATCCCGATTTCAAAACTCAAACGTCATCTTAAAGCACGTGAGATATTCGGCCCGCTCCGAGGTCTGGAAGCCAGAGGGTTCATCGAATTAACAGTCGGTAAACCAGCCACCAACCCAGGGATAAAATATGAAACCTGGGTAAAATTGAAACCCTCCCCTGAAGACGCACGGGAGACGGTATCGAAACTGGCCCGGCGTGCTTCCAAACAGGCCAGTTGCCTCAACCTGCTCGCCAACCACGACGGCAAGCTGACGGTCGATCAACTCCGCCACCTGGGCCGTATAGAACGCCGTGTCATCAGAGATCTCGCAGACAAAGACCTGGTGGAGATGTACGACGTCGAAACGATCCGCGATCCCTACAGTGATTACACCATGGATCCGGCGGATCCGTTGATCCCGACATCGGAACAGTCAAAGGCCCTGGAGACCATCGAGACGTCTATTGACAAAAACGTATTCTCGCCGATACTTCTGTACGGCGTCACCGGAAGCGGGAAAACCCTTGTGTACATCCGTGCCATCGAAAAAACACTGTGTACCGACCGCGGCGCCATCGTCCTGGTACCGGAACTGGCGCTGACACCGCAGACTGTTCGGCAGTTCCGCGCACACTTCGGAGACCAGGTGGCGGTGCTCCACAGCGGGATGTCCACCGGAGAACGGTACGACTCCTGGCGCAAAATCAAAGAAGGCCATTTTCGCATTGTGGTGGGCGCCCGTTCGGCCATCTTCGCCCCGGTGACCAACCTGGGACTTATCGTGGTCGACGAGGAACACGAGACCTCCTACAAGCAGTTCGAAGACCCGCCCCTTTACCACGCCCGTGATGTGGCGGTGGTGCGTGCACAGTTTGCGGACGGTGTGGCCCTCCTGGGCAGCGCCACACCGTCCCTTGAAACTTTCACCAATGCGCAAAACGGCAAATTCACCTGCTGTACGCTCACCGAACGGGTAGATCAGAGACCGCTGCCGCAGGTACGTGTCCTGGATATGCGGGAGGAGCACCAGGAGGGCAACTGGTCTATTTTTTCACAGGATCTCACGAAAAAGATAGAAGACCGCCTGGAAAAACAGGAACAGATCATCCTGTTCCTGAACAGACGCGGGTTTTCCACGTTCATACAGTGCTACGATTGTGGCAATACCGTCAGCTGCCCGCACTGCAGCGTCACCCTCACGTACCATGCTGACAGCCTGCTGCTTCGCTGCCATTACTGCGACCACCGTATTTCGGCGCCCGACGAATGTCCCAAATGCTATTCCTCGTCCGTGCGGTTTAAAGGTACCGGCACGCAGCGGGTGGAAGACGAATTGAAGAATCTGTTTCCGGATGCGCGGATTGCGCGGATGGACATGGACACCACCACTCGCAAAAATGCCCACAGGGACATCTTTCAACGCGTCCTGAAACGGGAAGCGGACATCCTGCTGGGCACCCAGATGGTGACCAAGGGTTTTGACTTTCCTCATGTAACGCTGGTAGGCGTCATCTCCGCTGACACCACACTGAATCTTCCGGATTTCCGGGCGAGCGAACGTACGTTCCAGCTGCTCACGCAAGTGGCGGGACGCACCGGTCGCGGCCAACTGGGCGGCGAGGTGATAATCCAGACATATTCCCTCAACCACCACAGTATTCTGAATGCGAAGGCACACGATTACAACACGTTCTATATCCAGGAAATCGCCGATCGCCGTGAACTGAACTACCCGCCGTTCGGACGCATGGTGGGTATCCAGTTCCTCGGGGCGAATGAGCAACGGGTGATCGCCGAAGCAAAGCGGTTTACCAAACTGCTGCAGACTAGCGGTAACGGCATGTCCATCCTCGGTCCCGCACCGTCGGTGGTCGCCAGGATACGGGGTCAGTACCGATGGCACCTGATTGCACGCAGCAGTAATTCCAAAGGTATGCGGAATGCCGTACGGAGCGCCTGGGACAAGTGGGAAGTGGACGCCGACCGCAAGCAGCTGCAAATCAAAGTGGATGTTGATCCCGTTGGGATGATGTAGAGCATGCCCACAACCGTACGCGAAGTCACCTGCAAATCCGCCCTGACTAAAACCGGTGGTTTTCTCTCGGAATACACGCACACGTTGCAGCCGTACACAGGATGTGTATTCGGATGTCCCTACTGTTATGTACAGGCGCTGCCGGTACATCGGTACCACGGCGGTGCGTGGGGCAGCTACGTGGACGTGAAGATCAATGCGCCTGACGCGCTGGCCCACGAACTGGAAAAACACCGTAAGCGGGAGAAGCCGGTTCGTATTTTTATGAGCTCCGCGACCGATCCCTATCAGGGCGCCGAAGCGAAATACCGGGTCACACGTGGTTGCCTGGAGGCGTTTCTTATACATATACCGGAGCTACTGGTGGTCCAGACCCGCAGCCCGATGGTCCAACGGGATTTTGACCTTCTGGCACAGATCGATTCAGCCGTATTGAGTATGACTGTCGAAACCGACGATGAGACCGTACGACGCACTATTACCCCGGGAACACCATCCCTGCATCATCGCCTCGCCACCCTGGAGGCAGCCATGGCCGCGGGCCTCCGGGTACAGGCCGCGGTCAGCCCCATGCTCCCCAATGACCCTGAATCATTCGCCTTGCTTCTGAAAGACCGGTGTCACCGCGTCGTGATAGACACGTTCTTCGATGGGGACGGCGCTGACGGAAAACGCACTGAACGCCTGGGAATTCGTGCACTGTATGATCGGCATGGCTATGGAGCGTGGTATCTTCCGGACGCGCATCAGCGCTTGGTGGAGACGTTCAGAAAGGTGCTTGGGGCTGAACGGGTGGCGTACAGCAAGGTGGGGTTTAATTCGGTTGAGTCGGTAAAGGCCGAAAGGTAACGGCCGCGCATTCGGTCCTGTTGATGTCTTCTCATTCGGCCTCAGTACCGGAGTCATAGTAGCCATTGTTCACACACTGAATGTTCCGACATCCGAAACCGCTTACTGAAATCTTTAAATGACATTTCAATAAGCGATTAACGTCTCCTGTCCTGGACCACTCCGAACAACGCCACAACACAGCACAGATAGGCGAACACATCGCCATACGCAGCGTAGATAGTTAAGAGACCGGACCCGGGTTTGATTTCCTGTAAAGTGGTGGTGCTTTCGAAAAGGGGGGTCATACCGGAAATTTCACCCATAGCGCTGATATATCCGGAGATACCGGTGTTGGCGGCGCGGATGATGGGCACACCGTTTTCGACCGCACGTAACACCGCCATGGAGAAATGCTGCATGGGAGCGGACGAGGTGCCGAACCACGCGTCGTTGGTCATGATGACCAGCACGTTGGCACCCGCTGCCGTGAAACGCCTGACTTCATCCGGAAAAATCGACTCGTAACAGATGACCGTGCCGACACGTACGTCATGTCCCGGCACATCCAGGACAGATCTGTATTCACCGGGCGTAAACGCGCCGATATCGTCCGTCAGACCACTCAGCCACCAGAAGATGCCCGACAGCGGCAGGTATTCTCCGAACGGCACCAGGTGCATCTTACTGTACCTGCCGATAATACCACGACCGGGCACCGCCATAAATGCGCTGTTGAAGATGTCCTTGCTGTCTGGATGAAAGCCCAGGGAACCGGTCAGGATAGGTGCGTTGGCCTCCTCGGTGAGCCGAAATATCCGATCCACCTGCTTGCGATAGGGCCGCGCTTCCAGATAAAACGTCATGGCGGTTTCAGGGAAAACGATGAATTCCGGTTTCTCGGACAGTATGTTTCGGGTCAGATCTACATAGGTATCCACAGTAGCCTGCACCATCGCTTCGGACCACTTCAAGCCCTGCTCCACACTGCCTTGAATAACCACGACACGCAACGCTTGAGTCTGCCGCTCGGCCGACCTGATCTGAGCCATGGTAATGAAACCATACGCTGCGGTGCTTAACAAAAGGGTACAGGAGATCATCATCGCATACACCACCGGTCGCCAATCCGTTCCGTCCCGGAGCGCTATCACGGTCTGAGCGACTGTGGCGTTTACCAGCACCACGAGGAAGCCGACACCGTAGACACCAGTCATGTTAGCAATCTGAATCATGGGCAATGCCCGGTACTGTGAGTACCCCAGCAATTCCCATGGGAATCCGGTGAACAGGTAGGTCTGAAGCAGTTCCATGGCGGTCCACACGGAGGCAGCCAGTAGAGGAAATAGCGTGCGCTGCCACTCTGTGCGCGCCACAAAGATGCAGAAAATGAAACCGTACACTCCCACCAGCAACGCGACGAGTGACATACTGAACAGCCCCAGAACCAGGTTCAATCCTCCGTACTGGACCACCGTTTCAGTGATCCAGTACACCTTGCCGACGCCAGAGACGAACCCGAACGTGAGTCCGGCCGCGATCATCCGGTGCGGGGAATCGTGCAGCACCAGCATTACCGGCGCCAGGGCGAGCCACGCCAGTGGCCACCAGTCGAATATCGGAATGCTTAGAAAAACCAGGAATCCGGACAACGCCGCAATCCCGAAAACATGGGCAGGAGAGGAAAAACGAAGTTCTCGAAATGATGTAGTCATAGTTCGATGCTTTATCCCTTGAGGCGCATGAGGCTGTCAACAATAACCTGTATGGTTTTTAGATTGTCAATAGCAGAATACAGTTCAATAGGCCCCACCGGTAAAACACATTGACCGGTTCGTTTGCCTGTGGTACATTATTGTGTTATCGATTCTAATTATCGACTGTCATCCCGGCCGCGGTGCCGGGATCTCCCCGGGATCGAAAATAGTCAATTAGACAGACATTGCCGGTCCAAAGGATACCCCTGTCTGCGCAGGTGTGACATGTCTTTCCAGAAATCAAGGCTTGCACAAAACTCATGACCAACGCATCAGACGCCATACATATCGCCGTCATAGGAGTCGGAAGGCTCGGACAGGCGCATGCACGGGTGTTGGCAGAGATGCCGGACGCCGACCTGATAGGCGTATACGATAGGGACCCAAAACTGGCACGGGAAATCGCTGACCGGCATGATACGATCGTTTTTCCGAAATTGGAAACGGTCTGCGAAGCGGCGGAAGCAGTCAGCGTCGTGGTGCCTACGACCGCACATTTTGAGGTAGCGTCGTACCTGCTGGATCGTGGTCTCCATACGTTTATCGAAAAGCCGATAACTACCACCATCGAAGACGCGGACGCACTGATCAATCTGGCCCGAACACACGGCCTGAAGCTACAGGTAGGCCATATAGAACGGTTCAACGGCGCGGTGCGGGCGCTCGATGGGATGGCGCTGTCACCCGGCTTTATCGAATCCCACCGTCTGGCGTCCTTCGATCCACGGGGCACCGACGTATCAGTGGTACACGACCTTATGATCCATGATATCGATCTCATTCGGCACCTGATCCGTTCCGACATCGCCAAGGTAGACGCCACCGGCGTGGCGGTCATTTCCGATCAGATCGATATCGCCAACGCCCGGCTTCAGTTCGAAAACGGATGCGTGGCGAACGTTACCGCCAGTCGTATCTCACTTAAGAAGATGCGTAAAATGCGCCTGTTTCAGCGGGATGCGTACATCGCTCTGGATTTCCTGGAAGGAAAAAGCGAGATCTACCGCCTTCTGGACGGTGATGAACCGACACTTCCCGGCCATTTCGCCATCCCTGTGAATACGGGTGACGGGCGTTCCCGGAAGATCCTGCGGGAAGCGCCACCGGCGGACCATGAAGAGCAGTTGAAACTGGAGCTATCCTCGTTCCTCCGCACGGTACGCGGCGAGACGCCGCCAGCGGTTACCGGAGAGGACGGCCGCGAGGCGCTGCGCGTTTCTCTGGAGATCGTATCCTGCATCGAAAAGGCGGCTGTGTAATGGATATTCGAGCGGTCGTATTCGAAGCACGCAGTTACACACCCATTCCGCTACTCATTGCCGTACTGGTGCTGGCGGAGCCGTCCGGGATGTCGTTTCTGATCGGCGGTTTTACGGCACTTCTTGGAGAAACGATCCGGCTGTGGTCGGTGGGATACGCCGGCTCAGCCACGCGTACCCGTCACGTAGGCGCTCCGATGCTAATCACCACCGGACCGTATGCATATGTGCGCAATCCGATCTATGTGGGGAACTTCATTCTGAGCATGGGACTGTGTGTGATGGCGTGGGCCTGGATGCCGTATATGCTCGGAGTGTTCGTACTGGCATTCGGTGTCCAGTATGCTATGATCGTTTCGCTCGAGGAGGAACACCTGCAGGAGACATTCGGTGATGAATATACACGCTACCTTGCCCATGTACCTCGTTTTCTGCCGTGCCGGCGCCGTTATCCTCATGCCAACGGTCCCAAATCCGACCTGTCCGCCGCTCTGAAAAGCGATCGCCGCACGTTCCAGTCCATGACCGCCGTAACCCTGGCCATAGTCGCCCGATGGTATTTCAGCTGAAATACCGAACAGATTACTATGAACATCATGATCATAGCAGGAGAAGCGTCCGGAGACCTGCACGGATCCGGCGTGGTTCGTGAACTTAAGCGTGTGGCTCCTTCGTGCCACATACACGGCATCGGAGGCGACCGGATGCGTGGGGCTGGGTGCAATCTCATCTACCACGTCGAACAGTTCGCGTTCATGGGACTGGTGGAAGTCGTTCGATACTTGCCGTTTATCAGAACCGCCCTCCGGCGGCTCGAAGAATCTTTCAAAAAAAGCCGTCCGGACGTTCTGATCCTGGTGGATTATCCGGATTTCAACCTCCGCCTGGCACGCATCGCCGAACGGTATAACATCCCGGTGTTATTTTACATCAGCCCCCAGATCTGGGCCTGGCGCCCGAATCGAGTAAAAAAAATCGTTGGCCTGGTAGACTGCATGGCGGTGGTGTTTCCCTTTGAGGTGGAGCTGTACGAGAAGGCGGGCGGGCGTGTGGAATTCGTCGGACATCCTTTGCTCGAGGAATTGGAATCACGTTATGACAGGATGGCATTCTGCCGTGAAGCCGGCCTCGATCCGGCACGTCCTATCGTGGGATTGCTGCCAGGCAGCCGCCCGCAGGAGGTCACCCGGCTCCTGCCGCCTATGGTCGCCACCGTTGCCGCAATCCGCGAACAGATGCCGGACGTTCAGGGCGTTATCGGCCTGGCGCCGACCGTTTCTCACGGAGAGGCGATATCATTGACCGAAGTCGGTGCGAAGATCCCGATGGTGGAAGATCTTACGTACGAAGTGATGCGCCACGCGGATCTTCTGCTGGTAGCCTCCGGCACCGCCACGCTCGAGGCCGCCTGTTTCGGCACACCGCTCTTTGTACTTTACAAACTCGCGCGCCTGTCCTGGTGGATCGGAAAACGGGTGGTTACTATCCCGAATATCGGCCTCGTAAATGTGGTCGCCGGACGGCGTATCGTTCCTGAGTTCCTCCAGCATGACGTACGCCCGGATATCCTTGCACCGGAAGCCATCGCCTGGCTCCGCGATCCGGAGAGACTGGCACAAATCAGGAAAGAACTTCGGGAAGTCCGCACAGAGCTCGGCACCCCGGGGGCGTCGCAACGCGTCGCGCGCCTGGCAATGGAACTGGCGGGTGTGCGGTGAGTGGATATTTCAAAACTAAAGATTGGCTACAACCGAAACGTGAGCAGCTGCCGGCCCCAGAGACATTCCGGATTGGCGGCTGGGATGACATACCTATTATTCCGTAATCAAACCTCTTACCACCTCATTTTCCATGTCCCTTACTTCTCTTGTCGGTCCGTTCGGATCCGGACTCATTACCGCACTCGGCCACACGTTTTCCGTACGTGTAATCGGTCAACAGCGCCAGGATCGGGCACGTGAGACGAATGGACAAGTGATCTATGCGTTCTGGCACGAAGGGCTGGCCATCGCCACCTATGTTTTCCGTGATCAGGGTATCCGGGTACTCGTCAGCCAACATCGGGATGGGGAATACATCAGCCGGACAATCGAACACATGGGTTACACCACTATCCGGGGATCTACGACGAGGGGCGGCGCGAAAGCTCTGTTTCAGATGGCTGCTGCGGGGGCCAGAGGCGAAGATCTGGGTATCACGGTGGACGGACCGCGCGGCCCTCGCCATCAGGTGCAGTCCGGCGTCCTCGCCATCGCACGTCGCTCCGGCCTGCCCATACTGCCGTTTGCGGTGGCTTGTACCCGAAAGAAGGTACTGTCCAGCTGGGACCGATTTATCGTTCCTATGCCGTTCGCGAGCGTGGCTGTTGCCTTCGGCGAGAGTATGACCGTACCGAAGGACTGCATGGAAAGCGATATGGACCGATTGAAAGTCATACTGGAGAAGCGGTTGCTTTTAGCGGGGGAAGAAGCTGAATCAACACTTGAACCCTGATTTTCTACGTCTCTGATTTTTTCCAACGGAACACTCAAAAATACATGAATCCACTCTACGCCCTACTCACAACGATTGCCGCACTACTTCTGGCCCCCGTCCTGGTCCTGGCCGCCGCACTGAACCTGTGGAGTATTCGGCAGCGTCTCAGCCTGCCGACGGACCTGCGAGAGGACTCGGAGCAACCCCTGGTGTGGTTTCATGCTGCCTCCGTAGGGGAAGTCGCGGGAATGACAGCTGTGGTGAAGGCATTCCGGGCGGCGTATCCGGCGTACGGGATTGCCATTTCGACCATGACACCAACAGGTCTGGACCGTGCCAGGCAGTCCATCCCCGATGCGAATTGTTCTTTCCTCCTGCCGTTCGATATCCCTTTCTTCATGGGAGGATTGCTAAAGCGCCTGCAGCCTGCGGCTATCGTTCTGCTCGAAGGTGAGTTGTGGCCTTCCCTGCTGCATGCGGCTCGCAATGCGGGATGTCCCGTGGCGCTGGTGAACGGGCGAATGTCGGACAGGAGCTATCCCCGTAACCGGTGGGCCCGGCCGCTTCTGCATCGGATGCTGTCCGGCATCTCCCTCATCGGCGCCCAGACGGCGCTCGACGCCAGGCGTCTCAAAGATTTCGGGGCAGATCCAGATCGGGTAGCCGTCACCGGCAACTTAAAATTCGATCAGGCCGCTTCGGTGGTACCACAGTCCCGGACCGAGCTGCGCCGGCAGTTGGGACTGTCGGACGACGCCCGCGTTTTCATCGCCGGGTGCCCTCGTCCTGTCACAGAGGAACACGCCGTGCTTGATGCGTGCGTCGCGGTTCATGCGGCTCATCCGGATGTCACGATCATCTGGGCGCCGCGCCATCTGGACAGGCTGGATGACGTAGAGGAGATGCTGAACGGGGCGGACCTCCCTTGGCTAAGACGCAGTGCCCTCGGTGAAACTTCCGCCGCGCCCCCTCCGGTTATCCTCCTCGACACCTTGGGCGAACTCGCCACGCTCTACGGAGTCGCGGACATTGCGTTCGTGGGCGCCACGCTCGTGCCGCTGGGAGGACACAATCTCCTGGAGCCCGCTTCGCACGGTGTGCCAGTTCTGTTCGGGCCGAACACTCAGAACGTCAGCACCAGTGCCGATGCCCTTCTGACTTTCGGAGGGGGAACCGAGGTGCACGACGGCACCGAGCTGGCGGAAGCGGTTATCCGTCTGCTGAACAGTCCCGACGAACGGGTCCGCATGGGCCAGGCCGCGGCTACCGCCGTACAATCCGGCCTTGGGGCTCTGGAACGCACTATCGCATTACTGGCCCGTTTGGGGCTGTAAACCGTCGACTTTTCTCTTGCTTTTTAAAACGTTGCCCCGTACATTAGGTCTTGTTCAATTTCGGGGCGTAGCGCAGTCCGGTAGCGCACCAGCATGGGGGGCTGGTGGTCGCTGGTTCAAATCCAGTCGCCCCGATTAGGGTTCTATGATCCAGGGGGAGAATCGTACGCCATGACCGTGGCCTTGATTATCCCGGCATACGATGCAGCAGTTACCATATCCCGGCTGTTGGAAGACGCCGGGTTTTTTTTTGGTGCCAGCGACATCCTTGTCGTCGACGACGGTTCCTCCGACAGTACGGCCGGTATAGCCCGCAGGTACGGCGCCGTGGTGCTTAGCCACGATGTCAACTGCGGGAAGGGCGCCGCACTCCGCACCGGCTTCCGGTGGGCGATCGACAACGGCTACGACGCGGTCCTTACCATGGACGCGGACGGCCAGCATGCCTGCCACGAAATCCCTCTGTTCCTCGAAGCCGCGGAATGCATCGATTCTGATGTAATCCTTGGGTCCCGCATGGCTAACCCGGACGGCATGCCCTGGCAGCGCCGGTTCAGCAACCGTCTCACCTCCCGCATCCTCTCCTGGCGCACCGGTCAGAAAATTCGCGACAGTCAGTCGGGCTTCCGGCTGATCAAAACAAAGGTACTGGCCGATATCGCCCTGGATACGAACCGGTTTCAGGCGGAGTCGGAATTGCTTATCAGGGCCGGCCTGCGAGGCCACCGCATTGACTCTGTGCCGATCACCTCCATCTACACTGCCTGCAGCAGCAACATCCGGCCATTCGCGGACACCTGGCGGTTCGTTGTGCTGATGGGACGCAGTCTGGGGTGGTGAGGAGTTGAGGCCGCCCGGCAAATCACCTTGACAGTGCCGGGGGTGATCGATATATTGGGGCGTTCGATGCACGGGGCGTAGCGCAGCCCGGTTAGCGCGCCTGCTTTGGGAGCAGGAGGTCGGGAGTTCAAATCTCCCCGCCCCGACTGAGGTAAGATCAACGGGTAGAACAAATAAGGACATTTATTAAATCCTTTTTGCCTGCCCGTTTTCTCGTATTGGGCACGGATTGGCCTCGTATAACATCCCTCTGCATATTAATCTCAGATTATAGTTTCGGGAAAGGGATGGTAATTATTTCATTGATGATGATATTAAAGACATACGTGAAGAGTCTAAAAACAACCCATGAATTAAACAAGCAAAAACACTCACTAAACGAAAGTAGGGAACCCCAACGAGGCTGGCTGGGGCAGATAGTCAAGCAGTGACACAAAGTTTTTATTGTTTAACATTTTTTCTTTAAGGGGTAACATTGATGAGTAATGTAATTTTGAGAGATACTTACAATGTACTTGTTAACAAGATCAAAGAATTAAAGCAGGAAGTAAGGGAAAATTCTAATCAGATCGGCGAAGCAGCGGACTTTGGTGACCTAAGGGAAAATGCTGAATACAAGGCAGCAAAAGAGAGACAAGAGATGCTGTTCTCTAAACTAAACAGGTTAGAGCCCTACCTAAGCGCCATAATTATTGAGAAATATGAAATTGGTACTGAAGTAGTTTCCTTTGGAACTACTGTCACGTTGAAAGATTTGGTTACTCAAAAAGTAGTTTCATACGCCTTTGTTGGGCCAGTTGAATATGAACTTGAGATCTACCCTTCCATAGTGACATTTACTTCACCCTTAGGTAAAGCTCTGGTTGGAAAGAAAAAAGGAGAATCTGTTGATATTGAACTACCTAAACAAAGTACTAAGTTTTTGATT
>CAYYIS010000049.1:0-36744 GCA_964470965.1 uncultured Gemmatimonadota bacterium
TCTATCTTCGGGCCATTCCATGGTTTTTTGTGCCGGACCGGAAGGTGGGGTGGCTACCCTATGCCGCGCGATTGGGAAACTCCATCTGCGGAGAACATTCTATTTCAGTACTTTTTTCTACATCCGGTCCGATCACCAACCATCTGATTGCTCTCCGTTTGAAACGGCGCTTTGGTATTCCCTGGGTCGCTGATTTCCGGGATCTCTGGATCCAATATCCTGGTCATAAAGCGGTCACACCGGTTCATAGTCGACTGGAAAAGCGCATCGAATATCGAATCGTCCATGGTGCGGATCGAATCATCGCGAACACGGAATTGGCTCGCCAGGTTTTGATAAAGGACTATCCATCGGTAGATCCGGACCATATTATTACCATACCGAATGGATATGACGAAGAGGACTTCATCGACTTGCCCGCGGTACGTCCAGATATGAAATTCACGTTGACCTATACAGGTAATTTTTACGGAAATCGTAACCCGCAGACGTTGTTTCAGGCTGTAGAACGACTGTGCAAAGAACAGCCTTCTGTCCGCGATAATATGGTCCTTCGCTTCATAGGTCCGCCCTCGCCAAGGCTTACAAACTGGATCCGGAAATATGATCTTGCGGATATGGTAGAGGTTAAGGCCTATATGCCCCACCGACAATCCATAGAGGCGCTGGCGGAATCAGATGTTCTGCTCCTGATAGATGCACCGGAATTCAATGCGAATATTCCGGGAAAGGTGTTCGAATACCTACGGGTTAACAGACCGATCCTTGCACTTGTACCCCAGGGTGCCACTACCGATCTGCTTGCTGAAACAGGAGGAGCGGCGATCGTGCATCCGAACGATATAGACGGTATCGCCCGAACGCTTATGACGCTTTTTGAGTCAAGGGACGATGGCTCCCACGGACTGAAATCTGATGCGTCTGTTGTCGCACGGTATGAACGCCGTCAGCTAACCGAACAATTGACCGATGTATTCAACGGGATAAGCATCTGAATGACCTCTTTGTCACATGCCGATTCCCACCGTTTTAGCTGTGACCGGTATTTGCGACCAGACATTCATAGATCAGTGAATCCGACCGTTGTCGAAAACATGGCCCCAACACTGGTCCACAATGGTCCGGATGACGAATGTTTTCACATGCTACCGGAGCCTGCTACTCGGTCATCGCGGGCTGGGTAGCATCGAATTTGCCTGGGGCGTCACCCTATAAATATACAAGACATAAGTATTCGTGTTGTCTGCAACAAAGAGATCTACAATTATGGGAATTGCAGTGGGAGCCGGAAGGCCGCGGGGGTGTGCTCCGCACAGGACAAGCCCCGGGCAGACACGGGCGTGCTGGTACATATTTTCGGAGAATCCGGTCTGGATATGGTTCGACGCCCGCTTGTTCATGTTTGCAGTCGCAACCCATGTTCCTTTTCGCTATAGAGGCTACCGTGGCCGGACCGTGCAACAACTGGATGCAGCAGTGGGGCCTGTTCTTTTTGCAGATGTGGTACGCACATTTATGGAGATGACACCGGAGATGCCCCTTGATGTTTGCGAACCGGATGTTACATTCTGATTAATATGCATATTTGCTACATTGCCGATGCTTCGAGCGTGCATGTGCATCGGTGGGTTTCTTTTTTTGCTGCACGGGAACATCGGGTGTCGCTGGTTACGGATGTGCCGGGCCATGTTCCGGGTGCGGATGTGTACAATATCGGAGACTGCCTGCCGGGTATCAGAATACCGGGTGTGTCCGCCGGTTATCAGATTATGACAAAGGTTCGTCATATCCGGCGCATACTGCTAAAATTAAAGCCTGATATCGTACATGGGCACTACGCCACCAACTACGGTTTTCTCGCTGCGCTCTCCGGATTCCAACCGTTGGTTCAGACGGTCCACGGGTCAGATATACTGGTGGATGCAGTCGGTTCTTGGGAAGAGCGCTGGTTCGTTAAATACGCATTGCAGCAGGCGGCGCGTGTAACTGTCGTAGCAGAGCATATGGCGGCGAAGGTGCGGGCATTGGGTGTGTCCGGCGATCGTCTCATGGTGCATCAGTATGGGGTGGATACGAACCGGTTTTTGCCGCCTGCTCGCCCTGAATTTCGCAGGCCGTATCGCATCGTCAGCACGCGCATGTTCGAATGGAAATACAATGTGGAACAACTGGTCCAGGCAATCCCAAAACTGTGTGCTCTGGTACCGAATGTGGAAATCGTGCTTGCGGGTGACGGACCCGAACGAGGAAGACTCGAGAGCCTGATAGACGATCTGAAGGTTCGCCCAATAATCACTATGCCTGGTCGACAGGCACATGACGCCATACCAGATCTGCTCCGGTCTGCAACTGTATACGTATCCACCTCAATTACCGATGGAACATCGCTTTCCCTGCTGGAAGCCATGGCCTGTGGCGTATTTCCGGTGGTGACAGACATACCGGGCAACCGCTCCTGGGTAACCGATGACGAGAATGGTTTCCTGTTTCCGGCCGGTGATCCGGAAATACTGGCCGACAGGATCGCCCGTGCTCTGGAAGAAACATCCCTGCGGGAGGACGTAGTGGCCCGTAACCTCGAACTAGTCCGGACACGAGGAGATTATCAGCTCAGTATGGCATCGATGGAATCCGAATATCAGGGGTTGCTGCGATAATCATGCGTATCACATATGTTTGCTATGAAGACTTAACGGAGGGGCGTGGTGGTGTTGGTCATGTGGTGGAGGTGGTAATGGCGCTGTTACGACAGGGTCATAGTGTCCACCTGATCGTGCCGGCCGCACGCGGCGGTACCATGCCCAACCTTGGCGATGTACGCGTGACTCTAGTGCCATTGATCCCAATACGGATCGTCAACT
This sequence comes from uncultured Gemmatimonadota bacterium, assembly GCA_964470965.1. Taxonomy (GTDB): domain Bacteria; phylum JAAXHH01; class JAAXHH01; order JAAXHH01; family JABIQT01; genus CAYYIS01. Next base: position 2,862 of record CAYYIS010000049.1, read on the forward strand.
GGATAGGATTCTATATCCTATCGGCGGTGTATCTGATACTCACGAGCCTCAAAAATCGTCCCGATCTGGTATATGAGCGGGAAATGGTGTATAACCTGTTTCTACCACTGAGTGTCGCGTTGCTAGGAATACCCCGCGTTGTCGAAATTAATGGTCTCATCCACGATGAACGGGCGGTTGTAGGCGCCGGATTGTTCGAGTTGGAGTTGCTCTCGTTCACACAGCGTTTGAGCCTAACACGGGCGGATGCGGTGGTAGTGGTAACGGAGGGGTTTCAACACGCGTTGCTCGCTACCTATCCTCTGGAACCGGGCCGAGTTCACGTGGTTGCGAACGGCACGAATCCTGAGGTATTTCATCCCAAGGATGAAGTTGAGTGTCGAAAACGTGTCAATCTCCCTCAGGACATCCCGATTGTAGGTTTTGTAGGAAGTTGTTACGCCTATCATGATATTCCGATACTTATTCAGGCAGCGCCTGCGGTTCTGAAAGCCTTTCCTGAAACACAATTTGTGGTTGTGGGAGACGGAGCTATGAGAAACCCGTGGATTGTCGAGGTAGCTCAGAATTCATTGGACAGTTCTTTTCTGTTTCCAGGACGGGCACCGTACCATCTGGTGCCATCGTATATCAACGCTTTCACAGTATGTGTTGCGCCATATATAGCGGTAGAAGATCAGAAAATCGGGTCTCCCATCAAGGTCTACGATTATCTGGCCTGTGGTAAAGCAGTAGTCGGAAACGGAATCGCTGAAATATATACTTTGTTGGAGAGCCACCACGCCGGTCTTGCAGTACAACCTTCTAATCCGGATGCTATGGCAGAGGCCATCATCGCCTATCTGGCAGACCACGATCTGCGGAAGCAGACAGGAAGTGTCGGGTATCACCTCATCCGTCACCGTCATACATGGGATCACGTGGCTGGAAAATTGGTGGATATCGGTAAACAGTACATTTAAGTAGCAGGAAAAGGTCTATGTGCGGAATCTGTGGACTCATATATACGGATCGGCAACGACAGGTAGATGTCCATCTGCTGAACCGTATGAACGACTCAATCCGCCATCGCGGTCCGGACGACGCCGGTGTTTACACGGACGTATCGGTCGGCATCGCCATGCGCCGACTGTCGATCATCGATGTCGCGGGCGGACATCAGCCCATGAGCAACGAAGACGGCACGGTCCATATCGTATATAATGGTGAGACATATAACTACAAGGCGTTGCGAGATGAGTTGATAGGCCTTGGTCACACATTCAGAACCAACAGCGACACCGAGACTGTTCTGCATGCCTACGAGGCCTTCGGACGGCAGTGTGTGAACCGTCTGAACGGAATGTTCGCGTTTGCCATATGGGACAGCAGAACCCGCCGGCTGTTTATCGCAAAAGACCGGCTCGGCATCAAGCCCCTATATTATGATTTCTCCCCGGATCGCCTGGTATTCGGCTCCGAAATAAAACCTTTGCTGGCATCCCGTGAGATTGATACGACCATCGATTTTAAAGGGTTACAATATTATTTGACGTATCTTTATTCACCTGCCGGTACGACCATCTATGAGAACGTCCGTAAACTCCCCGCGGGACACACCTTGACCTGGCAGGAGGGTCAGATCACGATCGAGCCGTACTGGGACCTCTCATACGAGGAAGATTCCTCGCTCACGGAACCCGAAGCTTTAGAGCGTCTGGAAGAGTTATTGACGGATGCGGTGGGTATCCGCCTTATGAGCGAGGTGCCTCTTGGGGCGTTTTTGAGTGGGGGCATCGATTCCAGCTGTGTGGTTGCCTTTATGATGAAGGCCCTCGATCGGCCCGTAGAAACGTTTTCGATAGGGTTTCCGGGCGAAGGCCCTTTCAACGAGTTGAACGATGCCCGCACCGCGGCCACCCATCTTAAAACAGCACACCACGAGATGGTTGTAGAGCCGGATGCAGTGGGTTTGATGCCTGAAATTGTGGAATACCTGGACGAACCGCTGGGTGATTCTTCTATCGTGCCCAGCTATCTGTTGTCGCAGTTCGCACGAGAGCATGTGACCGTGGCGCTGGCCGGCGACGGCGGTGACGAGCTGTTTGCAGGCTACGATCGGTACAAGCCGGCCCAGGCCAGTCTGCGTTATGGGATGCTGCCGGCGTTCCTCCGGAAAGGGGTGATCGCTCCCATGCTTCAACTCATGCCGGAAGTGGAGCAGAAAGACAGCTATTTGGCCCGCTTAAGACGCATTATGGGCGATCTGGACCGCGGCTATCAGGCAACATTTCTCCGGTGGATCACCAACTTCAACCGAAACACCGTGGCGCGTCTCTGCACCCCTGCATTACAGGAGACTTTCAAAGCGAACGACCCGTACGATGTGGCCATGAATTACCTTACTGCCGACGCAGAGAAAACGGCGCCGCTCAACCAGCTCCTGCGTTTCGAGTCCAAAGCCTATCTTCCGGATGACCTTCTGATGAAGGTAGACCGTATGAGCATGGCCCACAGCCTGGAGGTGCGCGTTCCCCTGATCGATTATCGCCTGGTGGAATTCGCAGCCACGCTGCCGGTGCATATGAAATTAAAAGGATTCAACACAAAATACCTTTTGAAAAAACTGGGTATGCGATATCTTCCCGATGAGATCGTTCACAAAAAGAAACAAGGATTCGTACCACCGCTTCGGGATTGGCTCCGTGGGCCCTTGGGCGACTTTGCCAGGGATATATTGCTGGATCAGACGGCTCGTGCCCGTGGATTTTTTGTGGCCGAGCAGGTAGGTGCCATGCTAGACGATCACCGGTCAGGCCAGCGGTCGTTTCATCACCAGATATGGGTACTCCTCGCGTTCGAAATGTGGTGCCGGCGATTTCTGGATCAGCCTGTAACTTAGACGCTCTATCAGGGTAGCCTATGAAAGAAATACCCCCTCCTGATTATAAAAAAATCGTAGAAAAGCGTCGAGGTTTCGTCCATCACACCAATACGGATCCTGAATCCGATCTTAAGGTTTTTGAACCTGGCGGTCTGTCCGCGGAGACACCGCCTGTATCTGTTCTGATTCCCACGGCCGTTGCTGATAGGGATGGCTATCTCAAACGGCTCCTGGGGCAACTGGAGGAACAGACCTTTCAGGATTTCGAAGTCGTTGTGGTAAGGGGAGACCCCCGTCAGGGCCGGGCGTTGAATACTGCCGCCGCAGCCGCCCGCGGCGAGATGTTGATCATCCTGGATGACGATACAAGTCTGGGGCATCCGGAAGTCTTTGAGAACCTGCGGGACGTGATGAAGGCGCATCCGGACATCGGGATGGCAGGCGTGGCCAACACCGTGCCGAATGACGCTTCCTGGCTGGTGCGCCGGGTCATGACCGAGATTCCGCGGCGTCATTCGGATGTCGTGTCCGAAATCATTGACAGCGATATGGCTGAGCATCCTTGTTGCGCAATCCCAAAGCATGTCTTTATGGAAATCGGCGGTGAAAACGAGATCATTCCCCGTGGCCTGGATCCCTACCTTCGTCATGAAATCCGTCGGAACGGATACCGGGTGGTGGTGATTCCCGATACCTACATCCATCACCTGCCGCCTGACCGGCTGGGAAGGCTGCTTCGCCAGTTTGTTCGTAACGGCAGACAGTCCGCTCTCTGCACCGTCCGGTACCCGCAGTGGGTGATAGAACTGACCGAGGAGCATGGAGTGGAGGTGCCGGAGAGACGTCCCGTGGTCAAGCGCGTCTTTGGGGCATCCGGACGACTGCTGGGCGCCCTGTTCACCGGACAGTTCATCTGGTTTCTCACCACCATCGCCTACCAGGTCGGATTTGCCTCCGAATATTTCAAGCTTTCCATCAGTAAAAGGGAATAATACGTGAACAAGTCTATCCTCTGGGTTAACGACTTTCCGCCGGTCACAAGCGGCATCGCTACCTTCTTCGTCAACATCTGGCGCCATCTGCCATCCGAACGTGTACTGGTAATCGCTCCGTCGGTACCGGAGGCGCAGGCCATAGACCGCGACCTGCCGTTCCCGGTACGGCGACTGAGTTTGCCGATGGGCGAGGCGGGTATGGCCAAGGGAGTAAAAACACTCCTGACCATTTTCTACTGTTTCATTCTGAGCTTGTTCCGGAGACCGGCGCGGCATCATTGCGGGCAGGTCCTGTCTTCCGGTATCGCAGGCTGGCTCTGTAAAAAAACGCTGGGAATCCCCTACGTGGTCTACGTGTACGGATCAGAAACGTTTCGGTTTGGTCGCAGCAGTTTTGTCAAGGGTTTGATGCGGGCTGTCCTTGAGGACAGTGAGGTGGTGGTGGCTAACAGTCAGTACACTGCGGAAGAGTTCATATCTTTCGGCATTTCGTCGGCACATGTCCAGGTCGTATATCCGGGTGTGGATCCGGAACATTTCCGGCCGGCAGACACGGATCCCATTCTCGTAGAACAGTACGGGCTTACGGACAAACGCGTTCTTCTGACGGTGGCCCGATTGGACGAACGAAAAGGTCATGATGTCGTCATCAGGGCTCTCGCCCTGCTGGTGGAAGATCACCCGGAATTGGTCTATCTGGTTCCGGGCAATGGCAGAGAAGAGCCGCGTCTACGTAAGCTGGCAGGCAACCTGGGGCTTGAAGATCGTATAAGGTTTCTCGGGTTCGTACCGGATAAGGATCTACCCGATCTATACAACCTGTGTGATATATACGTCATGCCTAATCGGATCGCAAAAAAATCGGATTTAGCCGGCGATGTGGAAGGGTTCGGTATCGCGTTTATAGAAGCCAGTGCCTGCGCCAAACCGGTGGTTGGCGGACGTTCCGGAGGTGCGGTAGAGGCGGTGGCGCACGGAGAAACCGGCCTCCTGGTCAATGAGCCGGATTCGCCGGAAGCCGTAGCAGATGTGGTCGGTCGTCTTTTGCGGGATGCGGAGCTTTGCGCTCAGTTGGGTCAGGCAGGTAGAAAACGGGTCGAAGCATTGTATGACTGGCGGCGTCTGGCACCGCAGGTCGAGGAAATACTGTGATGCACTTGAGCATAAACAAATGGTCCTGGCGGGCGGTTTGGCTCGTATGTGTCCTGATCTGGCTTGAGGGATTGCCGGGCCAACTTTCAAAGATTCCGGCCAATGAAGCCTTCCTGTTTTATCAAAATGCAAAAGTGCTCAACGGACAGGATATACTGTCGGGTATTGTAAATAATCCGTTGGAAGGCCACCCTCCGCTCTACCCTTATCTCGTCGCGTGGTCTCTCAGCATATTCGGGGATTCCTTTTCAAGCGCTCGATTAATCGGGATAGGGGCATATTTTGTATCTGCTTTCCTCGTGTATTTCATCGCCACGGTCATATCACAGGGTACGGAACGCAGCGGATACGCAGCTTCGAGTGCAGTTGCGCTGTATATGGCGAGTCCCCTGGTGATCCAAGGAAGCCTACTTCTCGAAATCGACAACACTATTTTGACGCCATTGATAGCGGCGGCGGTTCTGATGATTGTACATCCCGTCTGGCACACAAGGCGCTGGTACGAACCTGTGCTGGCGATAATCATTGCTATTCTACTGTGGACAAAATGGACGACCCCTCTGGTGCCGATGGGCTGCGGTATCATCTATTACGGTTTACGGCGCGATGACCGTTTTTGGCCGTTTATTCGGGTATGTATCATCGGAGTAATATTTTTTTTTGCTACTTGGTGGCTAAAGAACATCATAGGCGGCGGTTACCTGCCCATGGAGAACGGTATTCAGTATCTGTTAGGTTCTATCTATCTCCATACCAACATATCCGGTTCCGAAACGGTGATACCTACGATTGTGAAACGATCTGCACGGCTGGTCCTTTGGATGTCTCCCTTCGTAATCGTAACTGTGGGATTTATCTTTGTGGAACGAATCATGCAATATTCCCGGCGGATTTGCGATCTTACCGTTCTGGATTTTATCCTTCTTAATATCGCCGTCATTTTCATGGGATATCTGTTGATCGGCGGAACAGCATATGGTTTCCCGCGGTACCATATTCCTATGATGCCGCTTGTCTGCGCCGTTATCGGCTACCGTGTATCGCCGCTTCTTTATGATGCGTTTAACAGCAGGTATTGCTGGTTTTCGTGTGCTGTGTTTTTTGGTGTCTTAATGATGGGAGCCTTCATCGTACCGGATCCTCTGTACCTGGCTAATTTTGTGTATAAAGAAAGACTGAGCCTGGCACCTGATGATTTGACGAACATTCATCTGAGATTGGGAATCTACCTTCTGCTCTTGACGGTCATGTTCTGTGTTCCCCTATTCTTATATCGTCGGATGCTGTACCCGACCTCATGGACCCAGGCCGGTCTGCTGTCATTATGCCTTTGCGCACTCGGAACCATGGGAGGACTCGATATGCTGCAGGCGCGGGCGCCATATAGAACAGCCTATGAATACGGAGAAACAGGAACACAGGAAGTAGTCAGTACATTACGAAACGTTTTATCAGAAAATGATAGGGTTTTCGGTCCGTTAGATATAAATTTCATGTTGGAAAAATATGATTCGCCGACTTTAAATATGGGTTCGATGCAATCTCGGGAACGCATGAAGGAAATTATATCAGACCCTGCCATCTCCGCAGTGGTTTATAGTCCGGGCACACTTACGGTGGACCAATACATACGGATCATTCAATCCCGAACGATACAGAATGCACTGTTTGATCGTTTTCGTAGGACAAAGATCGGTTCTTATGAAGTATGGCTGCCTGACACTTCCGGTCCATCCAGGTGAGATGACATGGCGGAAAATGTACAGTCGTTCCATGCGCCGTTGAGCGCCCAGGTCCGACAGAGAGCTGCTTCCTGTTGTAAGGGCATGAGAGGTAATATGCTGGATGTGGGGTGCGGAAACGGTTTGTTGTTTGAAGCGCTGGAACCGGTGTTGGATCTACGGTGTTTCGGAGTGGACAGGTCTTGCGAACTCCTCATGGATGTGCGGGGACGACTGAAAGGAAGGGCAGCATGCGCCAGGGGATTGATCGGCCATCTTCCGTTCAAGAACAGGGCATTGGACGCGGTTGCCTGCCTGAACACACTGCTCAACCTGCAGTCTCTGGAAACCGTTTCGCTGGCACTGAACGAAATGATGCGCATCAGCAACGGACGGGTGATCGTCGATATCCGAAACGGCGGTAATCCACTTGTGCGCGTCCGATACTGGTGGCACCGCCGCACCGCCGATTTTGCAACCGTCGCCTACCGCCTGGGTGACCTCCACACCATTTTCAATGGCGGCGGCTTCGAGATAGAACAGGTCCATGCCATCGGAAGGGAAAACCGGTTTCTGGCATGGGGCTTTGTGGTGGTCGCAGTGAGGAAGCAGTAGGTTTTATGACTCCAGTGTAACCTTCACCTTCCGTTCCGGGCGTTCGTGCAGATGGCCATGGCCGGGGAGGGCAACGCCGAGGCGTATGGACGGTTTGCCGCCTTTGGGGAAGATATGATGGAACGTCTGCGCCGGCACATACACGAAATCTCCGGCCTTGGCATGAACCGGTTCCTCACGCCCCTCGATCACCCAGTCGATCTCACCTTCCAGTACCATCCACCATTCATCATAATTGTGACAGTGATTGTCGTTCACCTGTCCATCTTCCTGCCAGATGAACACACCCACCACATGATCGGCCATCACAACCTGACAGGATGATGGCGGGGTGCCCAGTTCCCGTTTGATCTCTTCGATGCTGACCCGATTAAGTCCGGCGTGTAAGACGGGATTCTTCATTGCCATTATTTCCTCCGTAGTCAGAATAAGCTATCCTGGCCTCGAGCGACTGTACACCTTTGTGCTCGTTAAATGGCCCCCGGATAAGTCCTATGAAACCCTGTATTTTTCGATTATTTCTTCATTAATCGTCACACCCAACCCCGGCCCTTCCGGTACGGCCACGTAACCTTTGTCGTCTATCACGAACCGTTCACGGGTGATTTCGTGGCGCAGTGGTGAGTCGGACATGCAGAATTCGAAAACCGACGCATTGGGAACGGACGCCAGGCCGTGCAGTGAGGCGGCGATGGTGATCCCGCTCTTGAAGCTGTGGTTGACCACCTTCCGGCTGTGTCGGTGTGCCGCATGGCCGACCGCCACCATGGTGGAGATACCGCACCGTCCGGGATCCGGTTGTACCCAGTCGAGCCCCCCTTCTACCAGAAGCCGATCAAAATCCTCAAGCCGTGCTTCTGCCTCACCGGTTGCGATCGGGATGGGGCTGGCGGCGGTCAACTGGCCGTAGCCGGTTACATCGTCTGGCAGCAGCGGTTCTTCGATCCAGAACGGCGAAAATTCCGCGAACTGACGGGCACGTGCCAATGCGGTTTTCCAGTCCCAGGCCTGGCCGGCGTCGATGAGCACATCCACATCATCTCCGACGCCTTTGCGGCCCTCTCGCACCAGGGCGATATCGTTCCGCTCGTCCTTGCCCATCGGTCCCCAGCCGAATTTTATGGCGGTAAACCCCTGATCTGCGAATCGGCGCCCGATTTCGTACGTTTCCGAAGGCGTATCGCCGAACAATACTGAGGCATACGCCCGAAACCGGGTTTGATACCCGCGGCCGAACAGACGGTATATAGGTTCATCACTCGCTTTTCCAGCGATGTCCCACAGCGCCAGATTGACGCCGGCCATGGCATGAAGCCCGACACCGGTCCGACCATAGTAATTGGCGGCCGTCATCATCCGGTCCATACAGACTTCCACGGCCAGTGGGTCAGCGCCGACCAGCGCATTGGCCAGTCCGTTGCAGATCTGGTGCGAAAGCGGTGCGTCGATGATCGCTTTGACCACTGTAGGGCAGGAGTCCACCTCCCCCCAGCCGATGATGCCGTCATCGGTTTCAATCCTGACCAGGCAAGTATCTTGTGTGCCATCACAGGCGTCCGTAACATCAGGTAATCGTAACACCATAGCCGTCACATCAGTAATACGCAAGGGCGTCTCCTTGTTATTTTAGTCTATAACAGGCGGGATGCATGGGCAAAATACGGTTCTGACTTGTGATGTCAAGTAGGAACAGAACCATGCGGCGATACCGGTTTAGGTTGAGATAAAAGACTTGACACTGCACAGGGATCTGAATAGACTGGTTGGACGATTTGAAGTCTGTTTTTGAAGGCAGCCGGGAATTGCCATCACGGACATTTTCTATGGACATAGTGACTTTTACGGTTGGTAATATTGGTATGGGAGTGCCGTTCCGGCGGTTGGCTCTGAGCGCATTGGTTTCCGAAGGCCGTGTGGTGATAGATGATACCGGGAAAGGAACGTTGGACGCCACGGTCCAGGTGACGGATTTACGCCGTAAATTCGGCTTCACGACTCTGCCGTCTGAGCAGGCTGCCCGCGTGATATCCATTGAAACGGACGGGCATCTTACCGGTTTGGTCATCAACAGATCCTCGCCTGTGAAAATCGTTAGGGATGCGGAGGTGAAACCTCCCACCGGTACGGATAGTCCGTTTGTAACCGGAACTGCAACGGTCGATGGCGAGCTGGTTTTTCTGTTCGACTGGGACGCCCTTCTGGCTTCAGATGAAACGCTGGATATAAGCGACGTGTTCAACAAGACCATTGTGGAACAGGAAGGCTCTGACGAATCAAGATTCCTCGAGACCATCGTACGTGAGTCTGTCCAATTTGTAGAGCAGGGCCATACGTCCGACGTCATAGCCGCACTGGCGGATGAATCGAAGTTCGTAGTCGCTGCGGTGATGCCGGCAGTAGGGGTGTCCATAGGCCCTGAATTCGGCATGGAGCCAGGCAGTGACATGAGCGGGCAGCTGGTCAATGGTCTCAAGAAAGCCGGATTCGACATGGTTTTCAATGCCGGATTCGGTCATGATTTGGCCGCCATGGAAACCGCTTTTGAACTGCGTCAGCGGATCGTTTCCGGTGAAAACCTCCCCCTTATCATTTCGAGCTGCCCCTCGCTTGTCAAACAGGTAGAACACCTGCATCCCCATCTTATCCCGAACTTAAGCGTCAACCGCTCGCCGTCTCAGATGTTCGGGCGTATTTTGAAGACCTACTATGCAGAACACCTGGAACGCAGTCCTACGGATATCACGGTCGTACAGATTACGCCGTGCCTGCCCAGCAAGTTCGAGCGCGCCCGTTATGAGCTAGACGGGGTGGATATCTCCGTAACCACCCGTGAAATTGCCCGGTTGCTGCGAACCGTCACTGGCTACGACCTTTCGGATCTGGAGGAGATGCCATTCGATTCACCGTTCGACGAAGTAACCGGCGGCGGTGTTCTGTCCGATGTCTCCGGCGGCACCGCCGAGGCGATACTGCGAACGGTAGGCGAGCTAATGACCGGCGCCGATATCGGTGAGGCCTCTTATGAGGCTATCTGTGGTACCGATCCTGTTCGTGAAGCCGAAATACACGTTGCAGACACCACGTTGCGAGTGGCTGTAACCCACGACCTGGGGCATGGCAATCAAGTGCTGAAACGTGTGACGGACGATAGCACAACATATCATCTGGTCGAGATCATGGCCTGTCCGAGCGGTTGTGCAGGCGGAGGCGGTCAACCCTCATCGTCTGATCCGGAGTCGGTCCAGCATGTGGCAGAAATGTTGATCCAAATCGACCAGAACAGCGCGGCACGAAAGCCGCGGACCAACAGGAAGCTCAATCATATCTATGCCGAATTCCTGAATGCTCCCTTCGGTGAAAAGTCGCAGGACCTGCTTCAAACTGCATATACCAATCGTGGAAGATATTAGTCAAGGTTTGTGATCGCCACTAACCCGTCACTACAATTATGATCAAATATATCATTACCCGTGTACTTGGTCTGGCCGGTGTATTGTTCATCGTATCCATCATCACGTTCAGTCTGATGCATGCGGTGCCCGGTGGACCTTTCGATGAAGAAAAAATGCCGTTGTCTGCCGAGGCCAAGGCTAACATCCTGCGCAAGTATGGTCTGGATAAGCCCCTGCACGAGCAGTACGCCCGGTATATGTGGAATGCCCTGCAATTCGACTTCGGAATTCCGTTCCAGAGCCCCGGAGAAACCGTGACGGATCTGATCGTTCGCACGTGGCCCATCAGCATGCAGCTCGGCGGTATGGGACTGGCTATCGCGTTCACCTTTGGAATTCTGCTTGGCATTATATCGGCGGTAAAGCAAAATACCTGGATGGATTACGGCACCACGGCCCTGGCAACTCTGGGGTTCACGGTGCCTCCCTTTGCTACGTCCATCCTGTTTATCGTGGTATTTGCGACCATCTACCGTATCCTGCCCACCGGTGGCTGGGGCGGGCCCGAGACCTGGATTATGCCGGTCATAGTGTATTCTCTCGGCCCCATGGCCATCATCGCCCGGTACACCAGATCGAGTTTCCTGGAAAACCTTCGGGCAGACTATGTGCGTACCGCACGGGCAAAAGGTTTGAAAGAACACAAAGTCCTGTCCGTTCATGTAATGAAAAACTCCCTCATTCCCCTGCTTACCATCATGGGCCCCATGCTGCCGGGAGTTATGACCGGCTCCCTCTTTGTGGAAGGTATCTTCCGCATCCCCGGACTGGGACAGTTCTTCGTTACCAGCATCTTCGAACGCGATTACCCCATGATCATGGCGCTGACGCTTCTTGTGGCGGTCCTGATCGGCGTTACGTATTTGATTACGGATATTCTGTATATGCTGGTCGATCCGCGTGTCCGGTATGAACGCGGTGTCAAATAAGGAGCGGTGATTGTCAGACGAACAGCGGACAGACGAACGTGATCTCAAAGGGTATGCCGGGGTGGCGGCCCGTGGCTTCTGTATGGGGGCGGCGGATGTGGTGCCCGGGGTTTCTGGCGGCACGATGGCGTTTATTCTGGGGATCTACCAAGAACTTATCGAAGCCATCCATGCGGTGGACGTCACGTTTGTCAAACACCTGCTTTCGTTCCGATTCAATAAAGCTTTTGAAGGATTTCCGTACAAATTTCTGATCGCGCTCGGCACCGGTATCGGCTTGGCGGTTTTCAGCCTGGCCCGTTTTTTTTCCTGGGCACTCACGAACCATCCGGTGATGGTGTGGGCGTTTTTCTTCGGCCTGGTGCTGGCTTCCGTCCTGGCAGTGCTGAAGCGGGTGGAATGGTCGGCGTTCAGTGTTTTGTTTACAGCGCTGGCTTCTTTCGGCGCTTATGTCCTGGTGGGGCTGGCGCCGTTAGAAACCACGGAGGCGATCTGGTTCCTGTTTCTTAGTGGCGCCATAGCCATCTGCGCCATGATACTGCCCGGCATCTCCGGTTCGTTTATCCTGCTGCTTCTCGGTAAATACCAGTTTATCCTCACCGCGGTCGTGACCCGCGACTTCGGTACGCTGTTTATCTTTTCCTGCGGCTGCGGCATCGGCTTGCTCTCCTTTTCCCGCCTGCTGCGGTGGCTGCTCCATCACCACTACAACATCACTGTGGCTGCTTTGATCGGCCTGATGATCGGCTCCCTCCGAAAGGTGTGGCCGTGGAAGGAAACGATCGAAACCTACATCGATCGCCACGGCATCGCCAAGCCCCTGGTTCAGAGCAACACTCTTCCGGAAGCCTTGAATCCTGAAGTCGGTTTCGCCATTGCGCTGACAATTATCGGCTTTGTGCTGGTGCTGGTACTGGATAAGGTGGCAACGGGCAGGGAAAAAGTATGAACAACGACCACTGTTCTACCTAAACAGTGGTCTGAGCATCGGGTAAATCAAAACGCAAATCTCCCGCCTGACATAGTCGCCTGCGTAAAATATAACGATGGTGATCCGTTCTTGGCCGGTCAGATACGTCATCGCTTCTGCTAACGTTGCTTGGTTACGCTCAATGCGTTGTCGGGCGATCGATATGGTTTTACTTCGCTTCTTCCGTGGTCCGGTTGTTTTTATTCCAGTAGAAATAGAAAGGAATTCCGGTGGCCACGATGGTCAGGCCGATGAGCGTGTTGAAGAGGAACTGTTCGCTCATGAGCAGCGAGACCATGTAGCCCCCGATTACGGTGACGAAGATAATAGGTGTGAGCGGATACGCCCATACCTTGTAGGGACGCTCAGCATCCGGCTGCGTGTAGCGCAGGACTACCACCGCGAGAATCGTCAGTATCGAGAAGGCATAGGAAGTGAAGGCCCCGTAGGAAATGATATCGTCATACTGACCCGAGAGCGCGAAGCAGCAGGCCAGAGTTCCCTGCCAGAGGATAGAGTTGGAGGGGGTTCTAAATTTAGGGTGGACTTTGGTGACGCTCTTGAAGAACAGACCGTCCTTGGCCAGCGCGTAAAAGATACGCGGTGCCACCAGGATCTGCACGTTCACGCCTCCGAAGGTCGAACACATGACACCGATAGAGATGATCAGTCCGCCCGTGTCGCCTATCAGTGTCTGCATGACTTCTGACGCCACTGCATTGGACGCCTGGAACTGGTCGAACGGCAGCACATAGATGTATACTAAGTTCGCCAGCAGATATATGCCTATCACGAACAGCATGCCGGCGATGATCGACAGCGGCAGGTTGCGGCGTGGATTTCTTGTTTCTCCTGCCACATAACTGGAGAACGTCCACCCTTCGTACGCGAAGAGACCGGTGACCATGGCCGCGCCAAAGGCGCCGAAGCTGAATCCGCTGTCCGCATCGCTTCCCCATAGCGGTGAGAAGTGGCTCATGGAACCTTTTTCCGCGAGCACGATACCCAGGAGAATCAAGCCACCCAGGGCTGCCACCTTCAAGTAAGTGAATAGATTTGTCACCTGCCCGCCGAATCGCACTCCCACGTAGTTGATCACAGTCAGAAGCGCTACGCAGGCCACAGCCACGGAGCGTTCCTCCCAGGTGCCGAGTGTAATGCCGGTGGTGTACTGGACCACCTCGTTGAGGTAGGTTGCGAACACGTTGGCCACTGCGGCGATGGACACCGGCCATACCAGCCAGAACGCGGACCAGCCGTAAATGAACGACACCCACCGTTTCCGGTAAGCTTCCCTTAGGTAAACGTAGCCGCCGCCGGTCCGGGGCATCATAGACCCCATCTCTGCGATGCACAGCCCGCCGCATATGGCGATTATGCCGCAGACGATCCATACCACCATACTCATGCCGGGAGAGCCGACCGCCTGTGCAATCTCGTTCGGCGCACGGAATATGCCGGATCCGATTGTACCACCTACTATTATCGTGGTGGCCTCAAGCGGACCTAACCCTTTGACCAGGGAAGTTTTTTCGGTGTCACTCATGGGGTTCTCTTCAGGAGTGTCTGGAGGTATGCAGTTTCGGGTTTGATTGGATACACCATAAACAGGGGATGGTGGTTTTGTCAAATAAAATAAAAGTAGAGAGGTTGACGCCTCTTACGGCGGGTGCTATAATATCGGTCACATAAACATCGAAACCTGCATGATGCAACGAAGATTGAGGAACACAGCATATGAACACCGACCATGATCTGAACTATCATCTACACCATCCCGGCGGCGACAGCATGCCAGGGGATCCCAACGCCGCATTCTGGCTAGATGGCGTGTATCATCTGCACTACATCCTCAAGCATCCGTTCACTGAAAACGATTCCTTTTCTTTCGTGCACGTCACCAGTCTGGATATGCTGCACTGGACCTGGCAGACGACGAAACTGCAACCCTCCTTCACCGGTCACGGTATGTTCAGCGGGACCGGATTCATCACCAGGGATGGCAAACCGGCCGCGATCTACCACGGCCAGGGTTCGGGCCAAAACCAGATTGCGATCGCAAGAGACAACCGGCTCTCCGCCTGGGGGAAACCCTATCCCCTCGAAGTCAGAAATGCCGACGGCACACCCGCGGATATCCAGTTTTGGGATCCGGACTGCTTCCTGATCGGCGACACCTACTACGCCATATCCGGCGGCCAAAACCCACCCTTGATGAAGTCGAAAAACCTGCGGCAATGGACGTTCTTGGGCGATTTCATGTCGCATGATTTGCCGGATGCGGTGATCGGAGAAGATATCTCCTGCGCCAATTTTTTCCCGCTCGGCGATAAATGGATGTTGCTCTGCATCAGTCATCCTATGGGATGCCGCTACTACGTCGGCAACTGGGACGCAGGGGCCGAGCAATTCGTACCGGAGCAGCAGGGACGGATGAATTGGCGGCGAGAAGATCAGGGCATCTACGGCCTGTTTCACTGCACCGACTTTTTCGCACCCGAAAGTGTCCTTACACCGGATGGACGCCGCGTGATGTGGGCGTGGTGTACCAATGTGGATAAGTCGGGGGGCGATCCTAACCTGCAGTCCCTCCAGTCGTTGCCGCGCGAACTGAGCCTGCCCGACGACGGTGTTTTGCGCATCAGGCCATTGCGGGAGCTGGAGTCGCTGCGCTTTGAACCGGTGACGATGCGCGGTGTCGAAATCGACGAGGTCTCCTCACACGTGCTCGCCCGTGGCGGTGGTGCTTCCAATACGAAGGTTGCGGAACTGAGTAGTGAGGCTGTGGAACTCCGTATTACCGTCACCCGGGAGCAGGCGGTCCGTAAACTCTTTGGCCTTGTGCTTTTTTCAGATGGGAATGGGAACGGTCTCCCGATCGTGCTTCGCCCCGACACCGGTACACTGCGCGTCGGTGCCACCGAGGCTCCCTTCGCAGTGGCAGCCCTGCCGGATAACGAGGACCTCGAGCTGCGTGTGTTCGTCGACAAGTACATCGTCGAAGTGTTTGCCAACGATCGGCAGGCGGTGTTCAGCTCATACCCTGAGTATGCCGGTAAGACCGATCTGGCAGCGTTCAGCGTCGGCACTCCGACTACCATCGACAAACTCGAGATGTGGACCATCAGACCAACCAATCAAGGGTTTCTCCAGGCTCGAAACAACCCCATATGGGAACCCCGCACTCAATAACGGCCGGGATTATGTCTTAGATATCTCCAACGCGGGCTGTGGCTGTTTAGGCCGAAGGGTGCGATTTTCAGTGGTCAGGAAGGTTTGGAAAACGGCGATTTTGATGTAGAGTGTAGGAGTCGTCCGGGCGGTGGCTGACGAAGAGTCATTACGCTTTAAATGCCCCGCTGCTGATGCCTTGTATAAATGGCTTGGTGGCGTAGACGAACAGCAGCAGCAGCGGGATGCTGGAAATCAGGTAGGCGGAATACATGGCGCTGTAGTTTAGGGCCACCTGGCTGGTACTCATAATGTACAGGCCCGATGCAATGACGTGGTACTGCTGGTCGCTGTTGACGATAAACGGCCACATGAATGCGTTCCAGGTAGCCAGGATGTTCATGATGGCTATGACCGCCAGACTGGGGCGGGACAGAGGCAGCACCACGTTCCAGTACAACCGGAAGTGTCCGGCGCCGTCGATACGGGCCGCATCAAACAGGTCTTCCGAAAGCCCCTGAAAGAAGCTCCGCATCACAAAAATAGCGAATACCTGTCCGGAGGCCACGTACGGCAGGATGAGTACCCAGTAGGAATTGCGTAGACCGAGCGCCGTAACCAGCTGTACACTCGGTACCAGCGTGAGAATCCCCGGAATCATCATCACACTGATAATCACATAGAACAGTACACCCGAGCCCGGAAATCGGTAACGGGCGAAGGCATAGGCAGTGATGGAACCCAACAGTAGCACGCCCAGCGCCGTCGTCAACGATACGAACAGGGTGTTTAACATATACTGTCGCAACACCTCCCAGGCATACACGAACCCGTCCGTCATGGTATGCCACTGGGTGCGCATGGCATCCCAGTAATTGCCGCGCCGGGTTTCGAAGATAACGCTTTCACCATCTGTGGTGCGCACCGTGTACTCGATCGCCTGCTCCTGTCCGGTCAGCTTCAGCGCCGTGAACGACACCACATTCGTGATCGCCTGAGGAAACGCGAACGGCGATCGAAATATCTCGTTATTAGACCGTATCGCGTTGCTGATCACAAAATAAAACGGCCCCAGTGTAAGTATCATGCCGATGATAAGGATGGTATGCTGAATGTAATTTTTGTTTTTCATGTATGTTAAACGTCTGATGGGGAAGCCGCAAAACCGGAAGTAGCCTTGAACCAGCGTTTTTCCCTTTACAGCCTGCTTGGTTATAAAGTCACTGGATCCCGGCTGTCGCTGGAGACGATGTATTGTAATCCAAGCCGGATTACCGTACGTCCTGCAATTCCTCCGCTGACCTGAAATACCTCATATTTAATATCGTAAAGAATAAAATCACCGCGAAAAGGATGACGCCGATGCTGCTGGCATAGCCCATTTTCTGGAAACTGAAGGCATTTTCGTACATCCAAAGGCCCGGGACATAGGTCTCGAAGCCAGGCCCGCCCTGGGTGAGGATGAAGATGAATTCGAATCCCTGGATGCCGCCGATGATGACCAGCATGAAGATCAGTTTGATCTGGCTGAGTACCATCGGCACATCGATCAGGAAGAACTTCTTGATTCCGACAGCTGCGTCCAGTTCCGCCGCTTCGTGAACGCTGTCGGGGATGTTGCTCAGGCCGGCGTAGTAAATCAGCACTTCGAAGCCGGTTATCCAGGGAAAACCGATACAAGCCAGGGCGAGAAGTGCGGTATCGGGATCGGAGAGCCATCCGCGGACCATATCTTCCCCGCCGAATAGTTCGAGAATGCTGTTGACCAACCCGGTTTCGCCGAGGATGAGCATGCCCCAGATGAGCTGTATGGCTACCCCCGGCACGACCGTGGGGATCAGAAACGCCAATCGGTAGAGATACCGGTGGCGTTCATCCGGCAGCGAGTAAATAAGCTTGGCGACGATCAGCGGAATCGAGAGACGTATGAGTATGGCGATACCGGTCAGGATCGTCATGTTCAAAAAGCTAATGGCTGTGGTCGGATCATTGGTCAGGTAGTCCAGGTAATTGGCGAATCCTATGAACGCACGCTCTCCGCCCACTTCGTATTCGAAGAACGAGTTGTAGAACGCCATGAACATAGGCAGAAATGAGAAGATCGCGAGGAGAGTTATGGTCGGCAGGATGGTAAAATAGCAAGCCGCGCCGGCACGTAGAGATTTAAGTTGGAGCATAAGCGAATCTGGTTGACTAAAAGGCTCGTTTTATGTTTGGACGAAACGATTCATTTACCTGGCGAACAACCGGGTTTCATCGCCTTAAAAGTGCCTGAAAACGTCATTGGAATCCCGTTTGGGACCCGGAATTACGCTTTGTGATGAATTCAGCGATTGCTTTGATTTTCTTCACGGTTGTGCATCACTGTTCCACCGGCAGTCCCTTCATCCCCGAACGTATCGGGGCCAGTGCCTGCCAGCGTTCTTCGAAGCCGTCGAAACTCAGGTTCTTACGACGGATGATGGTCTGGACCGCTGCATCGAGGTTGTCGGTCTGCCAGTCCATAAATTCGTCCAGAGAGATGCCGTCTTCCAGGTACAGCAGCAGCATCCGCTCATATACCTGATTGTATCGGTTGTCGAACGTGAACATCCACTTGGTGGTGGTATACCTGCGGTTCAGGATATCGGTGAACGGTTCCATACCGCGGGGCAACGGCACGCCGGCGATATTGGGGATGTTCACCGGGTTCTCGTTGACCACACGGTCCGATTGTTCCGGCAGGGAGGCGAACTGTAGCAGCTGTATCACGCGCTTCAGTTTCTTCGAGGTCGCCGGGTCGCCAGTGTCGTTGTAGGATGAATTGGTCAGAACGTACTGGGTAGCGGCACCGCCGATGACACACATGTCCACGTTGGAAGCGTATAATGCCGTGTGGGGGGGCATGGGCAGCCGTGCGGCCGTCTCACTGTCATGGCGCAGCAGTTCATCGACGCTGAGGGTCAGCTGTTCATTGGACAAGGGAGGGAAAGGATGTCGCTCCGAGGGAATGATCTCACGGAGGTAGTCCCCCACCGGCATGTCGAGTAGGCCCTCCGGCTGTTCCATTCGCGGCAGATAACCAACCTCCCAGTCAAACGTCAGGTCCGGATCGTTGTGCAGCCGGTTGACATGCCAGGAACCGCCCCACATGAAGATACCGCGTTGGGTGATGAATTCCCTGTAAAGGTCTATACCGCCTCGCCGGGAATCGCCCGAGAGACTCTTGTTCCAGTAACGCCGCCATTCCTTGAGCAGGCGGTAAAGCTCCCGGTACCGGGGATCGCGATTCGTGAAGAAGCCTTTACCGTTCAGAAAGCAGATTTCGTCCCAGTCCAGATAACCCAGTACATACGGCTCCCATTTCGGATCCTGCATCAAGTCAATACCGGGCAAAAGGCTGTAGTAAAGCTGATCGAACAGCAGGTCGGTACCCCAGTCCGCTATGCCGCCGGCGTTGGTGAGCATGGGGATGACGGTGCGGCGCTCAGACAGCACTCGGAAGGTATTCCAGTCCGCCATGGTTTCAGGAATCCGGATCCCTTCCCGTGCAAACGCGGCGATGACCACTGGATCACTTTTCTGCTCCGCCGTACGGGCCACATCCTGCTTTTCGTGCGGGAAAACCAGCGACAATTCCTGAGTCAGCAGATAGAAAGGGTTGGCCTGTATGCGGTCCAGGGTGGCGATCATCTCCGCCCAGGTTTTCGGGAAGCCGACGTTCAGGAGATCCAGGGCTGTTTTGTTGAACAGGATGCCGGTTTCCACCATGTCGTAGGTCAGGTTGTACATCTTCCCATCGGGGGCGGCTTTGCCGCGGCTGATGGCCTGATACACAAATAGGTCCCACCACGCCTCCGATCCTGGGAACCCGGCCATAACAAGCGGGTGCGGCGCATCCAGAAACTGATCCAGCGGTACGTACCATCCCTTGTGGACGTCCTGCCAGACGTTCTCCACATTCGTATTAAGGATGTCGGGCGCGGTGCCCCCGGAGAGTTGGGTTACGATCCACTCCCGCCCGGTAGCAGCCTGCCGAAATCTGACAGCGGTGTCTGGATACCTCGCCTCGAACGCCTTGACGACATCCAGAAAACCCTGAAGTTTACCGGCCGCCGTCGGCGGCAGTGTTCCCGGCATGTATCTGCTTCCGGGATCAAACTCAATGACAAACTCCTTGCCTTCCGGCACCTGCCTGTTCAACACGCTCTCCAGGCTGGTCTCTGGCAACTGTTCCAGTGGAGCGGGCCAGAGCGCATAGGCCGCCAGGAGCAGGAGGGCGGCTTGGATAACGATTTTGAGGTTAGAGAGCATAGCAAATATTATGTTGGGCTCAGTAAAATTGCACAACATAAAACTTGGCTCCTACGATGTCCTGAAAGCTTTACAGGGTCGCAGAAGGTACTCTTACAGTCTGCGGTGAAGACGACACAGGCGTGTTCTTTCCGGTGGAAATGTCAGGGCGTCAATGCAGAAGGTAGGGAGGCTCTGTTCATAGATTCATTCAAAAAAGCACCACCCCTATGAACTATCGGTCAATGGATCAAGAACAAAGTCCCTTACAATTTTCCCATACCCTTCGGTATAATCCATCTCGATATAAAAGGCGCCGGCGTATGACCGGGGGGTAAAATCGGAGAGGTCGTAAATTGGCGAAGGTGCGAACGATACGACGCCGTCGCCTGCCCGGCATTCGTGGATGGTGACATCGGCGGTGACGTCGGAGGCGTCGATCAGTTGCATCAGGGCGGGGCCGGGTCCGTCAGCGCGCGGGATCACTTTCAAGCGCCAGGACGGTTTGAGGACCGGCATGTCTTCTAAAACGGCTTCCCGGTGCATGGTCGAACTGATGTTCAGGACGGAGCCGTTGGACAGTCGGGTTTCCGTGAACATGACGCGCTCGTCCATACCCACGGTGATTTCGGCAAACACTTTCGGGGTTCCGTAGATTTCACGACCTGCCGGAATACTGGAGCGTGAGTTCAAAAACGCGATCGGCGTAAAATATCCGGATTTTCCTTCATAGGAGCAAGGTACCGTTAGCACGCTCTCCTCGAAAGCACCGTAGTTGGCGGACCAGGGTACAGAGATCCCTGTGGCTACGCAAAGGCCGTCCTCGACCGGTGTCAAACATTCGGGGAGCACGCGATGGACGGCGGACACATCCGCGTGAAAGAAGACAGACTGAAGCCGCACATTCCGGTAACGCGCAGGAGGCATGGGATAGTATGGCGAGTACGCCGGCATGTTAGCGATTTGGTCGAGTGGTATGGTCATGGTTTCTCCAATCACAATATCTGTCAGTCTTTTTCAAATGGAAACATGGGGCGTCGTCGGAACTGGTATTCAAATCGGTCCATATCCGCCGCCGTGGCTCCCGCAGTGTCCACGCGGATAAGCGCTTTACAGACCGGTTCGAAGGCGGCTACCGGGGCGTGGACCCCCTTGGCTATGATAATGTGAAAATCCGCCGGGTCCAAGTCACAGCTGGTCATCATACCCAGGCTGACCGGCACGGTGCGAAGGGACGTCAGAAGGATGGTGAGGCCTGTATCCGTTTCCACCACGGTGCACGGCCCCATGTTGAAATTGGTCCGTCCGCCGTGGCGAATTTCGTTTTCCTGAAAATGACCTTCGTGTAGGCTGCGTACGGTGATTTCGGCCTCCAGGGGAGAACCGTGCTGGGTGTCTACCTTGCCCCCCATCACCAGGTCAATGCTGTTTCCTGGGCCGCCGCCAGCTTCGATGACCCGCTGGACCGCGCCGGGATCATAGAGACACAGGAATGCTTTTGATTGATTCCGTCGGTGTAAGGCATGGGCGATAAGCGTACCGTCTGCCGCTGAACCGCCGCCTACATTATCGCCCATATCGAGAAGGCAGACCGGTCCTTCCATCCCGAGTGCCGCTTCCGTCGCCTCTTCGATGCCGACCAGTTCCCCTTCGAAGGAGGCCCGGTGCTCAAACAAATGCTCCGCCAGGTCGTCCGCAATCCGCCGAGCCAGATCAGGATCGCCGTCGGTTACCGCAACGAAGGAAGAGCCCATCTCTTCCACATCCGCATACGGAAACCCAAGCACAACGCTGTTGGAGAGGACGCTTTCGTGTTCGAGCCATCGGTTGGCCCGTTCATACAGGGGAAGGCAGGGCGGCGCGCTCGTAAGCTGACGTTCGATGTTAATGGCGATCGGTGGAAAGGCGGCGGCCTGGGTCGGTCGAATCGAACCGGCCAGGGTCCGGTCCAGCAGGCGGGCGGCTTCCAGGCCCCGCTGTTTTTGATCGAGATGTGGGTTGGTGCGGTATGCGATGGTGGCGTCGCAGGCGGCAACCATTCGGCGGGAAAGGTTGGCATGGGGATCGATGGTGCAGATGATCGGAATTTCAGGGCCAACGGATTCACGTAAGCGGCTCAGCCAGTGTCCATCCAAGTCCCGGTACTCTTTACCTTCGCCAACATTGGCGCCGTGAGGGGCCACCAGCAGTCCATCGAGTTGCCCCGCCCGATCCAGGGACTCGAACATGATCCGCATCAGTTCTTCGCAGGTGCTTCGGGTAATGGTCCCCGACGGGTTGGTCGACGCGTAGAAAATCGGGACTGCCGCATGTCCGGCGTCATCGAGCCCCTCAAGAAAGCCGCTGATCTCATTGAGTCCGCCGGCGAACCGCTCGACGATTTCCTGTCCGGTCAGGAGGCCGTCCCGTCGGAACAGATCCATCGTGGTCGGTGTGCTGATAAACGAGTTCGATTCATGGATGAGGGAGATGATACCGACACGCATTTTCGTACTTCCTCCAAAAGCTTTGAAAATTGGACTGCCCGTCGAAGAGTTGTTTTGTCTCGAAACTGCCCGGACTTTAACAATATGAGAACGTTTTGAAATCTATCATGAGTGCTTGTCTTTCTTTTTTCATTCATTCCCGCTCGATTGCCGCCGCCGCCCCGAAGGTTTTCCTCAGCCGTTTCACATCGAATTTGAGCTTTCGATCATAAGTATAGATACCGTTTTCTTCCTGCTCCACGTCTGTCAGCTGTGTGTAGGTAAACCCGGAGATATGGGGATTCTGTGTCAGGGTAGCGGTCAGCTTTTCGATACGGTCGTAAACTTCCAGGATAGTGCGGGGGCGGTTGCCGTAACCCCACCCTTCGTCATAATTCATCCCTCCGGCCTCGCTGCCCTCCACCCACCAAGTGCCGCCATATTCGTCTACCATGTAGGGTTGTCCCCCGTACGGTAGAGAGATCTCGGGATAGCGGATGAAAGCGTTTTCGGGAAGCTGAGGATCTACGGACTGGTAACGTTCATGAAACGTGTCCGTGTTTTGATCGTAATCATGGACGGTATATATGTCGGTACGAACATGTACATATCCGCTCGTGTCATGCACGGGACGGGTGGGGTCGAGAGCGCGGGTCATCTCGTAAATTTCCAGATGGGACTGGCGGTGAGCTTCCGGGGCGACCCGTGCGCCGCGAATAGATTCGTTGAAAGGCGTCCAAGTGATAATGGAGGGGTGGCACCGGTCCCGCAGCAACACCTCGCGCCATTCCCGCTGGTGGTTGTGCAGCGCCTGCGGATTGGTGAAATCGAGTCCCCAGTCACAGAATTCGCCCCAGGTCAGGTAACCGAGTTTGTCCGCCCAGTAGTGAAACCTCTCTTCGAATACTTTCTGATGAAGTCGAGCTCCGTTGAATCCGACAGCCTGGGACCGTTCGATATCGGCTTTCAGCTCAGAATCGTCGGGGGCGGTCCAGATACCGTCGGGATAGAAGCCCTGGTCGAGGACGAACCGGAGGAATATGGGTTCGTTATTGAGGTAGAATCTATAGCCTTCGATGTGAAATTTTCGCAAGCCGGCATAGGATGTGACGACGTCTACAAGGTCTCCCCGGAGGGACAATTCGAATCGCAATTCGTATAAAAAAGGGTCGTCGCAACTCCAACTATGAGGGTTCTGGACCTCCAGGATGTAGGCTGTGCCACTTGCCGCGGGTGCAGACGTTTCAGAGACGATCTGACCGTCTTCAAACAGGGTGGCCTTGAAGCTTGACCCGTGCATGGTTTTATGGAAAACCGGTGTCACAACGAACCGGGCGCCGTCCAGGTCTGGAACGACGGACAGGGCTTCGATACTGTGGTGTGCCACGGCTTCGAGCCATACCGTCTGCCAGATGCCGGTGGTCCGGGTGTACATACAACCGTTGGAGTGGTGTTCGTGGGCTTGTTTTCCACTCGGCTGAACGGCGGACCGGGTATCGTCTTTGGCATTCACGACGAGCGTATTGCGGCCGCTCTGCACTGCCTCCGTAATGTCGAACGTAAACGATACGCTACCCCCCATGTGGGTGCCTACGGTCCGTCCGTTGACCCAGCCCCGGCATTCATAATCCACCGCCCCGAAATGCAGAAGGATTCGCAGACCCTCCCATTCGGCAGGCAGATCGAACGTACGGTGATACCAGACCGCGGGAATAAAATCCGTGTACCCGATGCCGGACAGAGTACTCTCCGGGCAAAACGGCACGACGATCGATTGGTCTAGCGCCTCCGGATTCTCATGCAATCCGCGTTCTTCCCCAGATCCTCCGAAATCGAACGCAAAATCCCAGGTGCCGTTCAGGTTTATCCAGCGATCCCGAAAAAATTGAGGTCGGGGGTGTTCGGGACGCGGCGGCATCAAGTGCTCCTTCCTACGGACCGCGCTGGGTCCGTGATCCATTCGCTCCAGGAGCCGGGATACAACTGAGCGTCTCCAAGGCCGGCGTGAACGAGACCAAGCAGGTTGTGGCAGGCTGAGACACCCGAACCGCAGTAGCAGATCACATGGCTGATGTCCACCTCGCCGATAATCTGGCGGAAGCGTTCACGCAGCTCTTCCCGGGATTTCCATTGCCCATCCAGAGCGACGTTGTCCTCAAAGGCACCACACACGGCCCCCGGGATATGACCGGCCACTGGGTCAATCGGCTCTACATCACCGCGGAACCGTGCCTCAGCACGGGCGTCAATCAATCGGTATCCGGCGTCTTCCTTGACTGCGTTCACGTGGCCTACATCGGCGATGATATGCGGGCGGATCTGCGGCGTGAACGTCCTGCGTTCAATAGCCGGTACTTTGGCAGTCTCCGAACGCGCCTCTTTCCGCCAGCGGTCCCATCCGCCGTCCATTACTGCCACTTTATCGTGGCCAAGCCAACGGAGCATCCACCAGACCCGACTGGCCACCTGGCCGATGTTGTCGTCGTAAATCACTACCTGAACCTCGGTGTCTATCCCCCAATTTGAGAAAGAATCGGCCGCTGTTTCCGGCGTAGGCAAGGGGTGCCGCCCTGTCTTTCCCGGGATGACCGGGGCCGAAAGATCTTCATCCAGATGTGCATATACCGCGTTGGGGAGATGCGATTTCTGATACGCCAGCCGGCCTTTTTGGGTATCGGTCAGAGAAAAGCGGCAGTCGATGACTCGCCAATCGGGTTTTTTCAGATTATCCTGTACTGTTTTCGTGTCGATGATTGTAGTGTACATATGTTTCCTCGTATTCGGGGATGGCTTCTCCGGCTTTGGGTTGACACCCATTCTTAAATGTTACCCTTCCGCATTTATCCCTGTTCTCAGACCCAATCCTGCCTGGCCAGGTTCAGAGGAAGGGGGCACCAGGATTCTAACTGCCGGGCTTGTTCCGGCAGCGGCATTACCAGGTTGGGGGATAGCGGACCGTATAGCAGACGCATGGCGGTGGGGGCGTCGCAGGTTATATCCCCCGGAGTCTCGGAGGCGGTGCAGGCCGCCACGTCGGCATCGACCGTGAGTTGTATAGTACCGTAGCCTTCGATCTTCAAGGATGTGGTACCTTCGGCCATGGGCTCACTTTTGTGTCGCAGTCGCATCAACGCATCCGTCACGGTGACCCAGTCAAACACCTGCCAATTGCCCGATTCCCTTACACGCACGTGTTCACCGATTGCGCCGAGACCATGGAACAGGCTGTTCGGAATGGCGGGCATTTCAATAGTGACGGAATCCGGGCTATACTGCTCTATCCAGCCGCGTACTATCCGTAATGCCGTTTCCGTAGTGTCGCTGCCCAGTTCCGCGATCAGGTCCCGCTCTGTGTTGGTTACTAGGTAACCGACCATACGGCCTTGTGCATCCAGTGCCGCGTACGGTTGGTTGTGCCAGGCGACCAGATGATTGTAAAAATCCGCTTCCTTGCGGTCGCAGTGCAACGCATGGCTGTTGTGCATGGCCAGAGCCTGGGCGACATGCTTGCCGTCACAGCCGTTGATAGGTGCAAATTCTATGTCGGGGGGGCGATCAAAACAATGCTTCAGGTTGGTTTTACTAACCGTTAAAAGACATCTTGTGCCACACGATTCGTATCCGAAATAAAGGTACCGCTGGCGCTGGCCGCCCAGCCACGACATGTGATACCCCTGCGATTTTATCTTGGTCAAGCAGTGGTGCATCAATGCAGCCATGTGTCCACTGCCCCGATGTCTCGGATGGGTGGACACGCCCCCGATTCCCGCAACACGGACTACGACGTCCCCAATATGCAAAGTGATCGGAAACATACCCACTATCGCCCGAATACGACCATCTGTCTTGATTGCATAATTGCATCCCATGTGCTCCTCGGTGGGACGATAAATCGAGGGGAGCATGGTGGCGAAGTCATGGGGGTTGTAGGCGCTGAAGACAAGGTTGAGGAAATCCATGGATTCCTCGAAATCGTTGGCGGTGAGCTGGGTAATCATATGGGACATAGTTGTACTCGCTGTGTCAGGTCAGGAGATTCTTCAGTGTCTCGTCAATGTGCTTTTTCAAATATACCGTAAAGGGCGTGCCCCCGGTTCCTACGGCACCTTTATCTGCGCCATCCGCCGGTTTGATGATGTAAAGCGCCGCGTATTCGATGTGCAGTTTCCTGAAACGGTGGAGCGCATGAATACATGAGTTGTAGGCGTCTCGAAGATCGGAACGGCACAGCTTCCGAATGTAGTCCCGAACGGAGGGTCCCTTTTCTATGGCATAGATGAAGGCACGGTCCTGAACCGGCATGTAGTCCCGCAATTCGGTGAGATAGGCCCGCATGCTATCGTGCTCGTGTTCGATGCCCAGGATGGCGTCGAAGGCATAGATCACACTGCTTTGGGCACCGGTCTCACCACGGAATTCCACCGGACGACCACCATAGGCATCCACGCCTTCGTATACCATCCCGTCGGGCAGGTCCGGGTTGTCTTTCCAACCGAACATGTAAGGACGGACCCGGTGGTAATAGGTATTAGGCTCACATCGCTCGGGCATCCGCAACAGGATGTTGTGTATGGTCTGGAGAGATGCTGCGATTTCCTGAAAACAGAACAGCAGGGCTTCTGGATCGTTTCGAATCACCGCCTCCTGCGCCGGCGCGAGAGCCCGTAATCCCCGCCCGGCCTCGGCTTCTATGTTGATGTGCACCGTAGCGAACCATTCTTCGTCCATGCCGCCCAGGAAATTCTGGATCATCGTCAGATTGCCCACTGCTACCGGACCGTCCGGATCAAATCGACGCCAGTTGTACATGACCTGCCCGGCATAGGCCAGCATCGGTGGACGGCCCAGATGGGTCGCCACGGCGTGCCAGCCCATCGCAAGGCTCCGGGGCAGACGCGTAGCCACGGGATGGTCGGGCGCGAACACGTACAGGTTGGCCATAAACGATAGCACCGTCATAGCCCGTTCATAGGCCCGTTCCGAGTCAAGCGCCGCCACGGGAAACGGCGGTAAAGCTTCCACCACCGGTCGGATATACCGGTTCAAGGCCAGCTTCGACAGATCCCGTGCTACCTCTTCCCAGTCCTCGAACGCGTTGGGAAGCCGGATGAGGGGGTCCTCGAGAGGCAGGAATCCGCGAGGGAGATGTCGAGCGGTTTTGTCAGAAGAGATAGGCATGGGGGTATCGACGGATTGTAGGATTGACGCGTTGCAAAACTATACCACCTGAATTGTGCTATCGAAAGCAGAGATCGTCAAGAGATATATAAACGGGTGGTAGAGTCGATTACGTATATTCGTCAATGACGCTCTTTCACATTGACAGCAATTCCTGTGAAGCCTATAATATTCTTATTCCAAACTCACAAACGTCTCCCAGAGGGTATTGTCATGACTATATCGAATGTGTCACCTGTTCCCCTTTTATTGACAGTCGTCATACTGGCGGTTGCCGGATGCAGCGGTCAGGGATCTACATCGGACGCGCCGGTGTCCGGAGAGCCGAAAATCGATCAACGGTCCTATCGCCTGGGCAGTATCGGAACGTTCGCGGAGATGGTAGGGGTAGGCGTCAAAAAGATGGGGCTAAGTTTCGCCATGCTACCGGAAGATATGGATGCCCTGATCGAAGAGGCGCAAAAAATCGTCCTGCGTAACAACGCCCAGGGCTATCGGGAGACCGATTTTCTGGTGACGGATCTGTTTCCGGAGGAGGGTACCAAAGGCATGCACGTGTTGGTCATATACAACGGTACCACGCTGGACGAATACCAGGCGCTCAAGGCTGAGAAGCAGAAACTGATTGACGAGGGAAAATACGTAGGTGAAGCCCGGAAAGACATCGCCCGCGCCATGGGAAGACTATTGAGCTATCCCGAGTCTAAGATCGAGGAAATGTTGGCGGAATGATGCTAGTGTATGCTGCCTGGCCCCAATGACTTCGCGGCGGGCCGGTTCCCCTGTCCAATAGTGTGGTCCGGGTCCGGATTCCTGTAGCTGCCTTGGAGACACCCGTAAGCTCATCTAAAAGAACGGTGGATTGACGGGTTCCCCTTGCGTGTGGGATTATCCGTCAATAATCTTTTTTCCCCAGCGCTTTCAGCAGCAGCTCGTTTTCCGCCACGTCATTGAACTCATCAAACTCCAGAAAATAGTTGGCAGGATCGTACCCTACGAAGGCAGTGAAGCGGCCATTTTCTTCTTTGCTCAGTTCTTTGGAGCGCATCCTCATTTTGTCTTCGAGATGGTCGTACCAGCCGGTGATGTTGTCGGTGAAAAAGGAGATGGTGACACCTTTGTCTTCGGTGAAGTTGTGCATGCCGCGTGATTCGTCCACCAGGCCGATATAGGTGGAGGGCGAAGTAGGGTAGATCCAGGTCCAGCCCTGGTCAATAATCATCTCCAGCCCCATCACGTCTTCATAGAACCCCCGGATACCGTCCATATCCTTGTAGTAACCCCATACGATCAGTGTTTTGAAGCCCAGTCCTTCAGGCACGCTATGTTTTTGATCGGGCGCTGGATAAACGCTTTCAGTGGCGTTAAGGATCGGCATGAACTTCTCATTTTCCGGATGGTCGTGGAACACTTCAAATTCCAGGTAATACCCTTCGGGATCTGTGACCACAAAAGCGTTGTGGGCGCGGCCTTCCTTAGGGGTGTATTCATGCAGGAAATCCACATCCTGCTTGCGCATATATTCCCACCAGTCCTCGATCTGACTCTCATCGATTACCAGCGCCAGCGCCACCGTCTTGGGTTCTTCGTTGGAGTGCATGCCTTTGGTGTGATCCACCAGCGTAAGGAAACCGGTCGGCGAGGCCTGTATCATTTTGGCGAAGCCGTAGTCCAGAACGATCTTCATACCCAGCGTTTCAGTGTAGAACGTCACCGCTCTGTCCAGATCTTCATAATACAGAAAGACATTCCCCGCCGTCGTTCCGAATTCTTGCATAGGGTTCATTGGTGTTGATTCCTCCACAGGCTCTTCCTGCAGTCTGCAATTGAGCGTGAGAGATAAGAAAAGACAGACAAGCACGCGAATGTTTCGGGACATGGAAATCTCCCAGGGATTGGTAGTACGAGCGTTGGGTTATTCATGAAATGGATAATACTGTAAAACCTTCAATATAACTTAAATGTTCGTTACGTCTGGATCATTCCAGAAATCCTCCAGTTCCACCCCCAATCCATCTATGGTGCGGTTGCACCAGGCGAAGAAGCCGGCGATCTGGTTGATCTCCAGGATGGCTTTGTCACCGAATCCGTTATCCCGAAGACGCAAGATGTATTCTTCCGTAACTGATGCCGGCCTGATGGTGAGTATGCGGACGTAGTCCAACATAGCGCGGTCCGGTTCGGTCAGTTCGGCTTCGCGGTAGTCGCTCTTAATGCTGTCTACCCATTGTTTATCTCCGACTTCTCTGAGGAGCCCCTCCCCATGATGTCGAATTCAGTATTCGCATTCGTTCAGCACCGACACGGTCACGGCGATCATCTCCCGCTGCCTCAACGTCAGGTCGCAGTCGCCGTGCATCAGCCCCTTGTAGAACAGCATCAGTGACCGCAGTGCCGCCATGTTCAGGCTGTGGGCCTTGATGATGTTGTCGACGCCGCCCCAGGACCGCATGGTGGCTCCATATATCTTGGCCAGCGGTCCGGTGGCTTCATTTTCTTGGATTGTTTTTATCCAGGGCATTTAGAGTCCTTGATTGGTGGGTTGAAGGATTGCCTCTCTGTATTTCGAAAACCATTATATATATTCATCGACCGGATATCCGTCAATTAATCCTCCCGGGAAGTGCCCTGTTTGCTGCGGTCTGTTCCAAGCACCTCTCGGTCTGAGGTACCCTCCGAATCTCCTTAGGGAACAGCAGGCTGCATATTGCGGCAGGATCAATGATGAGATTACCGTGGATAAAGTCTCGTTGGGTTGGTCCGATGATAACATATAGGATTACTCATAACATGTTTAAGAAAAGCATTTACAGGAAGATAAAACAATAATCTATTACGATGCCTGCGCAGCGTCAACAGAAAACCAGGCTGAAAAACATGTGAATCTCAACCCCGTTTTAATTTAATGAATTACGGATTAATGACTGTACAACAGCCGCAGTGTTTCATATACTTGCGTTAGCAATCATGATCTATATTGCAAAATTATCATATTTACATATTGTGTTCGCTCTCAAAGGAGCCGGTTATGGCGTATGAATCTTTAGACGTTATAGAACAGTCTTCCGGTGTGTCGCGCCGGGGTTTTCTGAAGAGTGCCCTGGTCAGCGCCGGGTTGGTTTCTCTGGCCCAGTACGAGGCGGTGGCGCAGATGGTGGGCGGTCCGAGTGCCCGGTCTGTGCGGGGGTACGGTGTTCCGGCGGGGCTGGTTAAAATCAGTGGTAACGAAAACGCGTTGGGCCCGTCACCCAGAGCGGTGGAAGCCATCCTGGGCATGACCAGCAGTGTCAACCGGTACGGTCTCGCTCCGGATCTGTACCGTAAGATTGCCCGGCGGCACGGCCTGCCTGAGGTGGATGCCGACAGTCCGTTCGCGCTGCCGAAAAACGCCTGGCTTTCGGTCGGCGCCGGATCTTCAGAGATCCTGTATACCATTGCGCACATGTACTTTAAAGAGGGTGATGAACTGGTCGAAGTGGAGCCCGGCTTCAAATTCATGGCCCGCCTGGGACCTCAGAAGGGCGTGAAAGTCGTGGATGTTCCCCTTACCGCAGACTTCCGCCCGGATCTGTCGGCCATGCGCAACGCTATAAACCACAAGACTAAGATGGTGGTCGTAACCACACCCGGGAACCCTAACGGCCGACTCACCCATATGGAGGCGCTGAAGCCCTTCATCGAATCGATACCGTCCAGTGTGGTGATCCTGGTAGATGAGGCTTACATCGACTTCGCCCGAAATCCGATGGACCGTATCGGCGCCGCACCGTTGATTAAGGATCATCCCAATGTGATCGTGACGCGGACGTTTTCCAAGATCTACGGCATGGCTGGAATGCGGGTCGGCTATGCGCTGGCACAGCCGGATGTGATCAATCTGCTCAATTCCAGTCGTGGCAACTCACTCAGCGTTCTGTCCGGCTATGCCGCGTCCGCGGCGATGGACGATCACGACTATGTTCGCCGTTCTAGGGAGTTGGTGTTTGACGGTAAAGATTACTTCTACAAAGAGCTGGACGCCATGGGTGTCGAATATATTCCCAGTGAGTCTAGCTTTATTCTGATAAACGTGCGGCAGGATGCGGACACGGTGGTGGACCGGCTTTTTCAAGAGTACAATGTGCTGGTCGGCAACGCTAATGCGCGGTGGGGTATAGATAATTACATCCGTGTCACAGCCGGTTTGCCCGAAGAAAACGAGGTCTTCATAGCCGCCCTTAAAAAGGTGTTGGTAGCCAGTTGATTCATATACCGTTTGCTGCGGTAAACCGCTCGGAGGAGGCATTACATGTCAGACGATAAAAGATTTGATTTCTCTCGCCGTGGATTTCTGAAAGGTGCATTGGCGGGAGCCGGCGTGGCGACACTGGGTCTTCGCGATGTGGCAGCCCAGATACTCAGCGGCCCCAGCGCTAAGCCAGTGCGGGGTTGGGGTGTGCCTCCGGGAATGGTCCGGTTGAGTGGTAACGAAATGCCGATCGGCCCGTCGCCCAGAGCTTTAGAAGCCATTACCAAGGTGCTGTATTCCTTCAACCGGTACGGACGGGTATCTGAAATTTATACCAAGATACATCGCATGCACGGTCTACCCGAACCCGATCTGAGCAACGCCCCGTTCGGTGCACCGCCTGATTCCTGGGTGACAATGGGCGCTGGTTCGTCCGAAGTCCTCTTTGCGGCTGCTTCCGCCTACCTGCGAGACGGTGGTGAAACGATCGAAGCCACGCCGGGTTACGGCAATATCTCGGAAATGGGGGAACAATTCGGCACCACGCCGGTGTACGTGCCGGTCAAAAAGGATTTCTCCCACGATCTGCAAGCCATGTCAAAAGCTATCAACAGCAACACCAGAATGATCATCCTGACCTCACCGGGTAATCCGACAGGAGTTCTCATACCATTGGACGAACTCAAGAGCTTCCTGGCGGCCGTCCCGCCTAACGTTATCGTATTCTCCGATGAAGCGTACATCGACTTCGCCCGCAGTTCGGAAGATAGGATAGGCGCCGCGCCGTTACTCAAAGACCACCCTAACCTCATTGTGGCGCGGACATTCTCCAAAATCTATGGCATGGCCGGTCTGGGTGTCGGTTACGGTCTGGCGCAACCGGCGGTTATCGAAAAACTCGAAATAAACAAAGGCGGGCGCGTCAATATGCTGTCCCTGCATGCGGCTAACGCGGTGCTGGACGACCGGGACTACATTGAACATGCCCGTGAGGTTACCATCCAGGGGAAGGATTTCTTTGCGGAGAATTTCAAGAAGATGGGCCTGGAGTTCGTGCCGAGCGAATCCAGCTTTATACTCGTAAATGTGAACAAAGACGCGGACGAAATCTGCCGCAAGCTGCGGGAAGAGTACAACGTCATAGTCGGTAACGGAAAAGACCGCTGGAACATGAAGACCTGGCTACGGGTAACAGCCGGTTTGCCCGAGGAGAACGCGGCGTTTATGTCTGCGTTGGAGAAGGTCCTGGTGAGCAGTTAGTTATATCTTTCTGTCTGAAGAAACAAATCTTTGAATTGCTCATTGAAGCTAGGTGCATTGTAACAATCCAGGCAGGACGTCGGTAGAACAGAGGCAACTAACGGTAAACGTTAGCTGTCACAACTTGTGCTAATTCCGTCTCCGACGAGGGGCCATCACCAAGACCATTTTCGGGTGATAACCGCTGCCACAGTCTCCCGGAATTTCTCTACGCTGATCGGTTTGTGCAGGAGGGCGTCGACGGTATCATCCCCCGAGCCGTCCGGATCCACATCACCGGTTATCATTATCACCGGCTTTCTGGGTGCGATTTTTTTTATGGCGCGGGCCAGACTGTTGCCGTCCATGTCCGGCATGATGCTGTCTGTGAATACTACGTCGAACTGGCCCCTATGGAACTGTTCCAGCGCTTCACGGCCATCCGAAGCCAGGGTCACGTTGTGACCGTCCGCTTCCAGGAAGTTTTTTGTGACTAACTGCTGAATGGGATCATCGTTCGCTACCAGGGCGTGGATCGGCTGGAGCAGCACGTGGTCGGCGTTCTGGATTTCCGATGACGGCATTGACACATCCACAGGAAACCGCATCCGGAACGCGGTCCCAATCCCCGGT
>CAYYIS010000050.1:0-36225 GCA_964470965.1 uncultured Gemmatimonadota bacterium
TCGTGCGATATGCTTCGTCCAAATCAATCCTACGACAAATACTATGAGCGGCGCAACCAGCACATGCAGGTGCTGCACGCGCGGCTGCCAGGCATGGTTAACGACGGAAAATGGATCGGCAGGTATCATAAGATATCGCATAACAGCGTAGATGATACCGGTGCCGCCGACTAGAAGCGTGGCGCCGTGGACAAGCCAGGCTTCGGGGCGATTCATGGGTTAATGCGGTCTCTCAATATGTGGTTAATTGCAAGCACACGTCTCACCGCTTCGGTCGTTGCGCGGGCCGTGAGGGTCGCACCGATGACATGACGAATGCTTCGCTTAAGGGCCAGTTCCTCATCTAGACGTTGGCCGACGAATTGATGATACCAGATTCTGTTGGGGATATAATCCCGGGGTTCGTTGAACGAAAGCACTTCAATCCGGACCAATTTATCTTCTGCGTCCGCTATGACCATGATGGTCTGTGGTAGGGTGCGCACTACATGCGCGTCAAAATAAGCGATACCCACCAGCCTCCCGTCGCGTCTTGCCACATAGGGATGCACAATGGCGCTTGGGAGTTTCAAGCCAGCCAGTTCCTCCGCTTGCGTGATTTGCTCGTCCGTCAGGAATACGGTCGTTCGCTCGATCGAACAAGCCGGAAAAGCCAGCTTTAAAGCCTCATCTACGGTAATGAAGACCGTGGCCACCGCCTGCGTGGTTATTAACAGACACAATACCAGGGAAATTAGGCCCCATGTTCTTATTGTTGTTGTACCGCTGGTGATCATTCGACAACCCGCCGTTCAAGACGCGGAAAAAATTCCAGATAAACCTGTTCGTCCAGATCTCTGAAACGTCCGGCTAACCCCATGGTAGCCCGGGCCCGGAAGCCCCCCGCGTCTGGTTCCAGAACTAACGCTTCGACACCCGGCCGGTTCGACGCCCAGACAAGTGCCTGCTCCGGCCCCATAACATACAGACCAGTCGACAAGCAGTCCGCGGTGATACTGTCTTCCGCCCAGATAGTCAGTGTGCCGAAGTCAACCTTCGATTCTCCGCTTCGCGGGTCAAGGATATGGCTGTATCGAACCCCATTCACTTCAATACTCCGTTCACTGTTGCCGGTTGTGGCTACCGCGCCGCGATCGATCATAAGACGCAACACCGGTCGTTCCCGCTCCCTCGGCGATGCGACACCGAAGTAAAAAGGTTCACCCGTCCCCATTACAGCTACCTGGCCGCCCAAGTTCATAGTGGCCCTGATAACACCGTCTCCAGCCACGGATTCCAAAGCATTATCGAGACCGGCACCCTTTCCGAAACCGCCTTCTTCGATGCGGAATCCTCGGTGAGGACGTACCGCTTTACGTCCCGTTAGCTTCAAAGAATCCATGCCACCGTATTTTAACGCTGCTTGACGCTCTGAAAGTTCCGGGATCCGTCCCCCGGTCCGAAGTCCCCATGCCTCCACTAGCAACCCTATAGCCGGATCAAATGCACCTTCCGTCACACGACACCAATAACCAGCCGTCTGAAGCTCGGAAGCCAGTTCCTCGGATAGCTCGAAAGGGACGCCTACTTTCGAGCGATTGAAGCGTGCCAATTCTGTATCTTTCCGCCATGTAGATAGCCGCGCTTCCGTTTCAATCAACGCACGGATCGCCCGTTCGCTAGCGGCCAATGCTGTGGGTCGGTCGACCGCCTCCACCGTAATTACTAAGGAGGTCCCCATAACAGTAAACCGTCGTTCTACGCTTGCCGTCCCTTCTTCACCTGCGAAAGAAAGAGTCGCCAAGCTTAAGATAAAGATTAATAAAGAAGCGTTTATATTAATGACGGCTTTCACTATTTACTTGCCCTAAGAATCCTACGGGTCTCTCAGTTTAAAATATGTATCCCAGTGCGGCATTAACCTGATTCACACCGGTGTCTGAAGCATTTTTGACTATTTTGTAATCGCCTTTGAACACGATTCTGCTCTCGGGATAGAAAGCCATGCCTACTGTCAATGAGTTCACGTTGTTTGAAGGATTCTGAGTGAAGCCAGACGGTACCGAACTTTGTGTGTTGTACTTTTCGTACCGGAAATAAGGCATCAGCGATTTATCATTATGCTTGGAGCGAGTTAGCAAATCGTAACCTGCCTGTACGTAAAACCCTCGAAGTTCATCGCCTACGGATGCATTGCCGGTAAGACCCTGCGCTTGATTGAACTCCGCCGCGTCTCCCACCTTGGCTAAGGCACCAAGCGCACTCAGCCACAGGCCTTGATATCGTATGTCCACGTGGCCCTCAAAAATAGAAGTAGTCACATTCAGATTTTTCGTGCCCAACTTCATATCCTGTCCTGATTTACCCAGATATGTGGCACTTCCAAATACGATTCCAGGGCGTGGGGTGAGATCCAATCTGCCGGTCCAGCCGAAATCGTCTGATTTTGCCTTGGATCCCTTCTGGCGTCCACCGCGCAAGCCAGAGGAGGAAAATCCACTACCTTTCATTCCGTTGACCAGATAGGTACGGTAGGAAACCACACCGTCTGGGCTTTGCCCAAAAACACCGATGCCATTTTCCCGCCAGGTTGTAGGTAGGATATACTTTTCAACCATTGGTCGTTCCACACCCATGAAAACTGTTGGTTCATGCAATTCATTTACTAAACCCATGGGCATCAGGAGGAGCCCGGCGCGAATGTTAAATCCTGGTTTGTGGAGATATTCGACATGGACGAACTCCGCTGATGCCGAACCGGCAACAGCGGTCGAGGCATGTTCGAATTCAAATTCAGTGTTCAGCAACCATTTGTCGTTAAACTTATAACCCACATAAATGATTGCTCGGAGCCAATCAAAATTGTCTACTTTTCCAGATTCAGAACCGTCTTGCTTTTTCGCTGCATAATTTTTATAGATTCCCTCACCGTAACCACCGATTGAAACACCCCGCTCGGTTCGGTAAATCTTTGAAGCAGCCGGACCAAATCCAAAAAGACTAGTATCTGCTTTAACCGCTGCTTCTCCTAACTTGAGCCGTTCAATCTCTCCACTGAGGATGTAAATCCTGCGGCTGAGTTCCGACAGGCTGTCCGAAGAAGTTTGTTGTGCAAAACCCGGTGTTGCGGTAATCAATATTCCTACGAGCGTCAAACAGAAAAACCGAAACATGCAAATCCCTTTTTGAGACACACATTGACTTTTTGGCAAGTCAATCGTATCTTACATTAAGACAAGGGACAGGCCCCTTCTTAATGAAGATGTCATTTCCTTGGCTATAGGGACTATCGGACGGGCTTGACAGGTCACGGGCGATAGTCCCTTTTTATTTATGTCTTACTAATTAACACAGGTACTTGCCGTCCTCCTATCGTATGACACTTTATTCTTACTGGTTCGTGAATCTGTTACCCCTAAAGAAAAGTCCTAGAATTTAAAACTTCAGGCTCTTATCAGGGTCTTATAAGGAACTTTCACTATTTCTGTTTCAATCTGCGCCAGCCGGCAGGGATTCCGCCGCTTTGTCGGGCACGACGCATGATGCCAGGTTACAGATCTTTGGAATCCCAATACCTATCCAGAAATGCTTTGGCTTCAGGATTGTCACCCATCGTGAATTCCAGGAACCACAGGAGGTGCTCTCCGGTTTCCGTGCTGATCAAGTGCTCAATTTTACAGGCATCGATTTCCGCCCGTCCAGGGCTGACATGTAGCACATCCCGGAAAAAGGTGATGATAGTCTGCCTATGCGAACGTATGGATTCGGCTAGTCTGTGACCCGCCTCCGACAGCCGCAGAAAACGATTCCTGTCCTCTTCCAGAAACCCTTTCTCCTTCAAATTTTTCAACATGATCGATGCACTGCCCGGTGTGATATTCAGGGAACGGGCCACATCTGAAACGCGGGCATATCCCTGGTCATCGACCAGCTTATTGATCGTCATGAGATAATGTGCAGCGCTGTGCGTAATTTCATTGTGTTCAAACTCTTTCCAGATTTCCATTTTTCTGCCTACCGCGCTGAGCGCCATCGGACCCCTTGCGGTATCCAAGACGGGTATGTGTTCAAGTATTACTTATTGGTGGCAATGAACTTTGCTGTAGCAATAAAATATTTGTATTGACAATAGAATGTTTTATTACCCAAACTATTGTTTGTATAATAGACAAAAAATTAGCTTTGTCAAGATAATAATGCGGAAACAAAAGAAATCAAAGTTTGACAATAGATTACTAATCATACCGTAGACCGATAGGTAGGCCTAATACCTTGATTACAGAGACTTAAAACTATTCTGCCTTGCCTTATTACATACTTGTCTGTACTTTATCCTTCCATTTTTCTGGCAACCTGTTGAATTTGGCATTATAGGTCATTCGGGGGATCTGTGTTACGATCGCTGGGGATTAATCTGAGCCTTTTCGGAAGTGCAGTGCTGGGAATCTGGGTATGCCTTGAGATCGGATTCGCGGTGGGGGCGCCGCAGATTCCTATCCGTGAGCCGCTTATGTATGCGCCGCATTCGGTTCTGCGCTATGTGCCCAACCCGGGCACGAGCTGGCGCTACCGTACGACGGAGTTCGACACGCAGGTGGCGTTCAACGTCCATGGCTTTCGGAATATAGAGCGACCGCTCGAAAAACCGGCCGGCACGTTCCGTATCCTGTGCCTGGGTGATTCCTTCACCCTGGGCGCCGAAGTGGCGATGGAGGACAGTTATGCCTACATTCTGGAGCAATTGCTTAACGAACGCGCTGCGTCACGAGGCGATTCTGTTCGGTTTGAGGTCATGAACGGCGGCGTCGGCGGCTACGGAACCTTCCAGGAATTGCTGTTCCTCCAGGAATTCGGTATGGTCCATAATCCGGATTTGATCCTGGCTCAGTTCTATTCCAATGATGTGCGGGACAACATGAAATACCAGGAATTTTGGAACACTGTTTATCCGGATTCCTCGATCTTCCTCTCTACTTCATCTGTTTTCGCCGATATATTGGCGCTCCTGGAAGACCATAGCCACGTGTATCACTTCTTCCGGTCCCGTTTTAATATCCTCAAATCGGTACTGGGCTTCAAAGTGCTGGCCGATTTCGATGATCTAATGGTCATGGCGCCGGAGCCCTCCTCGGAAATCGAGAAGGGCTGGGAGCTGACGCGAAAGCTCTTCCTTAAAATATGGGATCTGGCACGGGCGAATCAGGCCGGATTTGCGATCATGGTTGTCCCGAATAAAGCCCAGGTAGGGCAGAACGAACCGCCTGATGCATGGATCGAAGAGCAGAAGCTGGACATGACGAAACCGATCCGTATATTGCGGGAATTCGGCTTGCAGAACCGGATTCCTGTGTTAGACCTATTGCCCGATTTGCAGTCAGCCAGTGAGACGCAGGCTTTGTATTACGATTGGGACGGTCATTGGAACGCATTTGGTAACCGGGCCGCCGCGGCTACGATCGTAGAATTTTTGGAAGCAGAGGCATTAGTACCGTAACCGTAAAGGAGTACCCGATTATATGCAGATTACCGACAACGTAGGTATATCTTCGCCGGATAACCTGATCGAGACGGGAATTTCCCGGGAGAAGGCATTGGATTTATACTACTACATGCGTCTGACGCGGGAGGTCGAGCAGCGGGCGATCAACCTGTATCGCCAGGGCCGCCTACTGGGCGCCCTGTATACCGCAATTGGAAACGAAGCCGTCTCCGTCGGTACGGCCTGTACGCTGCAGGATGGTGATGTGGCGGCTCCCCTGCATCGGGGCATGGGGGTGCAGCTGGTGCGGGGCACCACGCCTAAAGAGGTATACGGCACGTACATGGGACGTGGGGGCACTGGTGCCAACGGTAAGGACGGCAGTCTTCATATCGGCAGTACGGAACGCGGTATGTTTTCTTTGATCAGTCACCTCGGATCCATGATACCTCCATCCGTGGGCGTAGCACTGGCGAGTAAAATATCAGGTAGAAATTATGTGGCCATAACCTATATCGGCGACGGCGCCACCAGCATCGGTGAATTCCATGAATCGCTCAATTTCGCGGCGGTCATGCGTCTACCCTTTATTTTGGTCATCGAGAACAACCAGTTCGCCTATTCGACTCCGCTTTCACTCCAGTTTTCCTGCAAACACCTGGTGGACCGCGCCAAAGGATACGGTATGGCCGGAGAGCGGGTGGATGGCACGGACGTGATAGCCGTGTATCAGGTTTGTCGAGAAGCGGTGGATCGCGCCCGTGCCGGCGAAGGGCCGACGTTGATCGAGGCGGTGACCATGCGCTTGCGGGGTCATTCCGAGGCAGACCGCGCGGAATACGTTCCGAAGGCCATGTTGGAGGCCTGGTCGAAAAAAGATCCCGTAGAACAGTTTGAACGCCGCCTCCACGAAGCCGGATGGTTGAGCAGCGAAGCAAAGCAGGAAATGGAGCAAGATATCGCTCAGGAAATCCATGCCGCCGTGGAGGAAGCGGAGCGGAGCCCCAACCCCGCCGCGGTAGAAACCCTGACGGATGTATACGCGAATTAAAAAGAGGAAGTGATATGTCCGGTTTGGATATTCCGATGTTCCCCCAATGGAATATCGGCGACACCCGCCAACTTGGAGACAGGGATCTGGACCAACTGATTGAATCCGATGCGTACGATTCTTACGATCAGGCCTACGTCGTAGACCGGGCGCGGTGGAAAATAATCGAAGAAATTCACCGCGCAAATGGTGATTCCGAATACACACTGGAATGCATTGCTGTAGACGAATAGCATGCCAGTATCAATGATTCAGAATTGCGAAGTTCCCAAGGGGATTTCTCCGTAAATCCGCCATGAACCAATCAACGAACTTACCTCAACTTCAATCGCCGGATCTCCCAGATATCCTGATCCAGGATCATCTTGAAAGGATGGAACCTGCGTACTTCGAGCGCTACACGCCTGAAGTCGTCAGGGGGCATCTGCTCATGCTGCAGAAACTGGGCAAGGATAATTTGGCGGAAGTAACCGCTGAACCTCTTGGGGTTGACGAATGGAGTATCACCGTTGTAGCATTCGACTACATGGCGGAAATCTCCACCATTTCCGGGCTTTTTGCCTCGAACGGTATCAGTGTGATGGGTGGTGACGTTTACACGTATGCCACCCGTCCGAACCCGCCGTCGCCTCGATCCGGACCACCGCGTTCCCGGTCCCGCCACCGTCGCCGACCCAGTCGTCCGCAGTTCTCCGGAGACATGACATCGCCCGGCATGCTGAATCTCAGGAAGATCGTCGACATCTTTCATGTACGTTCCGTACCCCAATCCGTGCCTGACTGGAAGGCATTCGAAGGGGAACTGGAAGAAGCGCTCAACCTGATCAAGAACCATGGTGGTAGCGAAGCACGGACGCGGATTAATCTACAGGTCGTCGACTATCTCCGCCGTTCCACCGGCACCACTCCTACGCTGCTCTACCCGGTGCGTATCACCGTGGACAACGATACCTCACCCGACACGACGCAGCTCCTGATTTTAGGTCAGGATACGCCCGCGTTCCTCTATGCACTGTCTACGGCGCTGTCCCTGCGCAACGTCAGTATCATTGGTCTCAAAATCGATACGCTGGAGGACGAAGTCCGTGACCTGGTGACCGTTACCGACCGGAACGGACACAAG
This sequence comes from uncultured Gemmatimonadota bacterium, assembly GCA_964470965.1. Classification (GTDB taxonomy): domain Bacteria; phylum JAAXHH01; class JAAXHH01; order JAAXHH01; family JABIQT01; genus CAYYIS01. The sequence goes on from CAYYIS010000050.1 coordinate 7,633, forward strand.
ATCACGGACCCACACCGGCTTCATGAATTGCAATTCGTCGTGGCGCTCATAAAGCAGTTTACGCATCTGCTGATCCAGGCGCCCAATCCGGCGAAGGCCCTGGATCATTTTAATCAGATGATCGATCAGGTCCTGACCAACGTCAAATCAGGCCGGGAAATGGAAGAGATCTTCCTTCAGTTTGAGAAACAGAAGGTCATCGGCGCCATGGCCCGGCTGTTCGGGACGACCGACTTTCTGTGGGAAGATTTTCTGAGGATGCAGTACGATAATCTGTTTCCGATCCTTCAGGATCTCGACACAGTGGGTATTCGGAAAAGCCGGGAACAGATGGACAGTGAGTTGGATACCCGCCTGGGGCGTGTGAGCAGTGTTGATGGTAAAAAGGTGGTACTCAATAGGTACAAAGACAGGGAAATGTTCAGGATAGATATGCGCCAGATTCTGTCCAATGAAAGGTCATTCAGAGAATTTTCTGAGGAGCTGTCGGATCTGGCGGAGGTGGTAATCAACGCTGCGTTCCACATCAGCGACGATAACCTGCGGCAGCGTCATGGACGGCCTATGCTGGCGTCCCGTGAACCCTGTGGGTTCTGCATCTGCGCACTCGGTAAATGCGGCGGTCGTGAACTCGGCTGGGCGTCCGATATCGAGCTGCTGTTCGTATATACGGAACAGGGCATGACTGATGGTGAGAACAACATCCATAATTCGGAATATTTCGAGCGTTTGGTCCGTATGATCGGCGACACCATCGTCGCGCGCCAGAAAGGAATTTTCGAAATCGACCTGCGTCTGCGTCCGTACGGCGACAAGGGTGCGCTGGCCTGTTCGTATAACCATTTCTATGAATATTTCAATGAAAGGGGCGGGGCGCTTCCCTATGAGCGGCAGGCATTAATTAAGTTGCGAGTGATCGGGGGAGACAAAGTATTGGAAGGGCGTATCAACAGCGCCAGGGATGCGTTCGTATTCAGTCCTGTGCAGCCAGATATTAGGGAGTTGTCCCGCCTGAGAGAGCGGCAGCATAATGAGCTCGTAAAACCCGGAGCGGTCAACGTCAAATATAGTTTTGGCGGCGTGATAGATATCGAATATTATGTACAGTCCCTACAGATCCTGCATGGTGCCGAAGATCTCACACTCCGCAGCGCTAATACGCTGGAGGCGCTTATCGCGCTGTGTGAAGCCGGGCATGTTTGCCAAGATGACTATAGGATGCTATCCGAGGCTTACATGTTTCTTCGGCGCCTCATCAATGCCCTAAGGATCGTCCGCGGCAACGCGAAAGATCTTGTTTTGCCGGATAGAAATTCCCAGGAATATCGCTTCCTCTCCCGCCGATTAGGTTACACGGGCACCGACGTCTCCGAACAGCTCCACCGCGACGTGTCCCGTCATATGGAATCTGCTACCCAGGCACACAGAACCAGATTCATACACAAGTTGTTCGAATGATGGATTGCCCGGCAATTCAGGCCGAATTCAGTGGGGTGCTCCCACAATCATCCAAAAATCCATCTTTCCGCACCGTGTAGTCCGCCAATATCTTCCGGTGGTCGAACACGATGTTTTCCGGAAGAGCGTTCATTTTAAAAATGCGAGCCTCCATCGCATCGTCAGCACCCTGAGGCTCTCCCTCGGCGACCGCCACGTACACGCTTGATACGGTATGAAACCTTGGATCCCGCGAAGGATCGGAGTAGGTGTGCAGTTGCCTGGTCAAATTGATTTTCAGCATCGTTTCCTCTTCCGCTTCGCGAACAGCTGCTGTTTCCATCGATTCTCCATAGTCCACGAACCCGCCTGGGATGGCCCATCCATGGGGTGGATTTTTCCTGCGTATGAGCACGATACCGCCATTTCCCATTTCTATGATGATGTCCACAGCCAGAGCCGGCGATTTACATTCCATCTTCTCTCCTTATATTGTCCGGTTTGGAGTCTGTCCAATAACCAAGCTCTTATGTACCCACGGTCTCCGACTCGGTCAAGCGATTTCATAATCACTTGCGTAATACAGAGTGATATTCTATATTGAAACACTTTCCTATAATGTTAAAGAGTTAAGTTTTATAGCCTACGGTTTCCGGAGGGCAGGCAACTGTCCCCAACCCGTGCGCAACCCATCTCCTCAACAACGCGTTTAATCTTTAGGATGACGATGTGCCGGGAGGTCCGGAGCCGTCCGGTTTTCTGACGTTGATTCCGGGTAACATTTCCGGACAATTATCTGAAAAACCCATGTTTATCCAACGCTTTGTTTTTCTTATCAACTTCACCTGTTTTTGGTCCGTCGTACTCTGCGGTGTTCTGCTCGCGGGGCTGAGTACGTCTCCAGGGATGAACCTTATCAGGTATGCCGGCGAATGGGCGGGAAGCCGGTATCTCAATGGACAGGTATCGGTAGGGCGTTTTGAAGGAAACTTATGGAGTGGCGTGAGTTTCTACGACCTTTCGATGACGTTGCCGGATTCCCTCGGTGGGTATGAGGTGATCGGTGCCCAGGAAGGAAAGTTGGAATTTCAACCGCTGAGTGTATTTCGCGGTGAGCCGCTTCTGTCTGATATCACCGTAGACGGTCTCAAGGTTCTGTACCAGGAAGGTGTCGGATCGAGAAGCTGGAATTCGGTGGGTGTCCTGTTAGGGACCGACAACAGACTTCCGGGGGAATCCGGCGGGCCCACACCGGTTCAGATTCCCAGAATACGGGTCGTCAGGGGAAATTTCAAATATCTCGACCACCGCGATCCCGATAATATACTCAAAATAGAAGCCAGAAATATCTTCTTGCGGGGCAGCATGACGGATACAGACCATGTATCCGCGATCCTGGAAACACACTCTGTTTCGTTCCTCATCAAAGGATTCCAGGATTCCATCTCCACTCTGTATGCCGATGTCCGGCGAAGCGGCGATTCTCTGTCCATAGCCCATCTCACGATGCAAGCCACGGCTGGTCCGAACCTGGAGTTTCAAGCCCATGGTCTCCTCTCATCGATCAAGAAAAGAGCTGTCTCCCTTGATCTAGCCGCCCATGGCGATGTGGGCGCGATCGGGCGTCTGATCGGAATGGACGGCATCCTCGATGGCCAGTTCCAGCTAAAAGGTTCCTTGGACAACACTTTAAACGAGCCGATTGTGGCCGCCCGTCTGAAGTCCGACGAACTCTTTACGGAAATTGGATACATATCGGATGCTTCCCTAAATCTGGCCTACGCGGACGATCTGCTGACTATAGACCGGTACAGCGGCGACACCGAAGCTGGCTGGGTTTCTGGGCACGCGATGCTCGATGTCTCCGAGGAGCGTCACCGATATCGATTGCGGATTGCTCCATCTACCCTGTCTTTGAAGGCTCTTCCGACCAGTCTCATAGGTGGGGTGTCTCCGATAGCGGGAATCGCCACGGCCGAAATGGATCTGCGAGGGATCGGTTGGGTAGATTCTGAGCTAAAGGGCAGCGCCTCCGTCTATGCGGATAGCTTGTCCATAGGCGGAAAAAAACTTCGGGAGTTTATAGCGAGCGCACGGTATGACCGGGAGCAGGTGATGCTAGAAGCCCGATCTTCCACCGGTGTCTTATCCGCAAAGGGCCGCCTTTCTCTCGACGGTAAAGCGGATTTGATCGCGGATCTTTTCATTCCGGATACGGGTGATGTAACTGCTCTGATCGGTGAATCGTCGCCCGATGGCTTGGCTGAGATGACGGTGCTGATCAATGGGGAGATCATGCGTCCGTCTATCTGGTTTGACGGACAGATTGTGGACCTGGTCTACGCGAACATCCCCCTGGGTACTTTGATGGTGTCCGGATCAATGGATTCTACCCTGCTCGCCCGTGTGGACGCGTATCTCGACACTACTAAGATTCATCTAGCCATGGAAGCGGAACTGACCGGAGAGCAGGCTATCACAGGCAGATTGAATATGGACGATCTCAGGCTAAGGGACTACATCATATCCAATCAGGCTCTGGGACTCGATGCCCGTCTGGATCTGGAAGGCAGAATCGAGGGCAGCCTGCAACGTCCTACCATTCGTGGTAATGGCCTGCTCCAGGATCTGATGATTCGAGGAGAGAATCTTGGCAACACGAGTATGGCGCTGACACTGGACCACCGGGATCTCAGCTTCACGATGGTGAAGCCTGATTTATCGGTAATTGCTGACGGCCTTGTCAGGCTGGAAGAGAGCTATCCGTTTGATATTAGACTTGACATTAAACGGACCAACCTGTCACCTCTGCTGGCCATCCTTGCCAAACGAAAAATCGAGCGTCATACCGGTCGTTTCACCGGTAAAATGAAGGCTGTAGGATTTGCCGAATACCCGGACTTGTCTACCATCACGGTAGAGCTGGATTCCCTGATAATGGCCATGGATGGCCGGTCTCTGTATTTCGCTGCTCCTTCGACGGTGCAACTCGAACGTCAGATGGTTACCATTAATCAATTGGAATTAACCGGAGACCTGGGCCACATCATGCTCAACGGTATTGCCAGCCTGAAGCCGGGCGGCCTTGTCGATGTGGAGGCGTTATTTGAAGGAGTACAGTCCGATTTCCTATCACCTTTTATTCTGCCTAAGGGCAATCTGCGTGGCAGCACGGACGGGTTTTTCTCGTTGACCGGTTCCCCGGACAGGCCGTTGCTCAACGGTCTGTTTTCTACGGCGGATATGCAGTATACCGACCAGGAGCGCACTAACCACCTTGGCACCGTTTCTCTTTCGGTTAACTACGAGAATCGGATGTTGAGATTCCCTGTGCTCTCGCTGGAAACACCTTTGGGGACGGCCACTGCGAGTGTCGCTTATCCGATGGATCTAAGCTGGGGAAGTCCCTACACACCGGTTGACGAGCCCTTCAACGTCTCATTAGACATGGACCATCTGTCCATCGCGCCCCTGAGAAATTTCATACCGTCTATCCCACCTGACCTTGATGGTACGATTAACGGCCATATGAAAGTGAGTGGGCCGGTAACACACCCTGAGGATATGGAAGGGTATATCGTAGCGGACTCCCTAAGACTCTTTGGGCTGCAGCATGAACTGGTGACCGAAGACACACTGTACGCACGGTTTAATGGGGCTTATGTGGATCTGGATACGACTGCGATAACTCTGCATCGCCTCAACCAATCAGAGGATCTCGGGCATATAGAAGCCGCTGGCCGATACGCATTCCTGTCGCAGAACGGCACATCGGAAGAATCCGACTTTACCATCACCACACGGCACCTGTCGATGGAAGCGTTGCTGGCTTTGATGGGACAGGATCTCGTGCTGTCCGGCACACTCGACAGCGATATAGAGATCAGCGGTCCCGGATCCCTCAGAAGTTGGGATGCTAGATTCAAGATCGATAGATTGGCATACAATGAAGCCGCGGTAGACAGCATCGAAGGCCGACTCGTCCACGAATACGGTGATCTGGTCATCCATGATTTCCAGACTTGGTTCAACGACCGGTCCCTGGTGGCATACGGCACGATTCCCTACGAGCCGGACGGAGGCGACGGGGTGCCTGAGAGAAGTAATGTGGCGATCACGGTCGAAGGAGAAGATCTGGATTTGTCGTTTCTCTCAGGGATTGTATACGATGTTGAACGCGTCCGGGGAAGGGGGGATGTGCAACTGACAGTCGGCGGTACGCCGTTTGCACCGAGGTCAGTGGGTGAAATCCATGTTCGGGACGCAGAAATTAAACTACGGGATTTCAATCCGCCCCTCAACGCATCTGAGCTGCAATTAATAGTAGATAGCGATGAGGTTTCTTTGAAACCGGTGGCGCTGAAGGCCGGTGATGGCAGTATCTTTGCCTCAAGCCGTATCGCCCATGAAAACTTCCGGCTGACCAGCTACGAAGCCCACGCGACACTTAACCAGGCCGACATTGAGCTTATTGGTTCTTCGAAGTTGACCGTCGACGGTTCTCTATCTCTTGCCGGCGACAGACAGCGTGGACAGCTCAGCGGTACGTCGTTGACGGCTACGGGCATAGTAACCCATCCGCTGGACCTGGGAACCCTCATTCTCGGGACCGGAGACGTGATTAGACCGCAGGCAGCGCCTGATCCGTTCCTCGAACAGATCGCCTTGGATGTGGAAATAGATGTCCCGCGGCTCCGTATTCGGAATGCTATGGCCGATCTAGAAGTAGAAGGTGGTTTTGCACTTTCGGGTACGGCGCAGAATCCTGTCGTTACCGGCAACACCGCCGCACTGGACAACGGGAATATCGTCTACCTGGACACAGATTTCCAGGTTGAAACAGGACGCATGGAATTCCTGAATCGGACGCCGTTGGAGAGTTTTACCTCGTTGGTCGATTATCCAGTGGAGCAGACAAACCCTGAGATGACTATACTGGCGGAAGCGCCCCGTGTTCGGGATATTTACGGAAACGAATACGATGTATCACTCAACTTGACGGGCCGAGCTTTGCAGCCCAATCTGCAGCTGACCGCGACACCCTCCGAAGAAGGAACAGCAGATCTGAGGGATCAAAATGTACTTTACGGCCCTCAGGTTGTATCGCTGCTGACCTTCGGATTGCCCGGAATGAAAGCGGATACCGAGACATTTGCCGGCATCGGCAACCGGGCTCTGTTGATGGCCACCGGTAGTCAGGCGGAAAAACTCTTGAGACTGGATGAGGTCCGAATCGAAGGCGATGTATTGAACAACGACTCAGAAACCGGTTCACCGGCGCAAATCACTATCAGTAAATGGGTCAACCGGCGTACCCAGGTGACCTTTACCCGTTTGTTCGATTCATCGGAATATCAGTTGCGAGTTGGCTACCAACTCTCTAATTTCCTGTTTATTGAAACATTCACCGATCAGATTAGCGAACGCCCTCAAAACGGATTGGATCTCAAGTTGAAATTCCGATTCCGGTGACATCCGTCCAATTGCCATTCGGTCATCCTCAACAGTGAATACTTTTTTACCGCAACCCCGTGGACGTGTTTCATACTGGCGCATTGGGCTTTCTGTTCTGCTATCCCTTGTGTACGGTTATACCGTAGAGGCGCAGACGGGACCGGAAGTCGGTTCCGTGGTTATTGATGGGACCCGGCAGATCTCGACTGATCGCATTCTGAGCCTGATGCTGACCAAACCGGGCGGAGTCTTCAAGAAAAATCGTCTCAATCCGGCGACCCTGCGCGGTGATCGGGATGCGATCCAAAATTTCTACATAAATAGTGGGTTCTGGCAGGTGCGTGTGCGACCGTTTCAGGAGATACGCGAAGACGGGCGAGTGGAGATACGAATCGTCATAGACGAAGGCCCCCGTTACTCCGTGAAAGAAGTTAACATTGTCGGCAGCATGTACATCGATGAAGAACAGATTCGCCGGTCGCTTATGACGAGAGCCGGCCAACCGTTCTTCCGGCTATTCGTTGCCACTGATCGCCGCACCATACAGCATCTGGCTGACCAGCACTCCCTGCTGGATGCGCGAGTCGACGCGGAAAATATATTCGATGATATACAGAACACGGTCACGGTCAACTTTTTCATATCCGAAGGAGAACCGATTCGTGTCGGCGAGGTGGAAATCCGCGGGCTTCGGAAGACACGGCCGTTTGCGGTGCGGAGAGAATTGGCAATCAGGCCGGGTGACATGTACGACAGTGCCAAGCTTATCAGAAGTCAGACGCAGTTATTCCAAACCGGGCTGTTTCGTAGCGTTCGATTGGAACCTGTCCGTAACGAATCAGATTCAACGACCCGTAACCTGCTCGTTAGCGTAATAGAACTGCCGAGCTGGGAGGTGAGTTTCGGCGGCGGTTACGCGTCTGTAGAGCACCTGCGCGGGAGCGTCGAGGTGACGCAACGAAACTGGCTAGGGCATGGAATTACTTTGGGAACCACCGGTCAGGCCAGCCGCCTGCTTTGGCAGGTGGCTGCCGGGATTACACAACCCTGGTTATTCCAGACCCGAAACAGCGGTACAATCCGGGGCTTTTTCGAAAGACAGGTGAGGGTCGGTAGCCACGAAAGCCGCGAGATAGGTATGTCTCTGACTTTGGGACGCGGACTCCTGCGAACCTTTCGTTTCCAGACGACCTATACCGTAAAAAAAATCACGATTGATGATATCAGCGCTTCTCTGAGTCAGATTCTACAAAGCGGAACCGTGGCGGACAGCCTAAGGAGCAGGCGTGAGGGTAGCCTGACGCAGGTCGTTATTTACGATACTCGGGATGATATCTTGAACCCGACCAAAGGATTTTACAGCCTGATTCAGGCCAGTATAGCGAGCCCATACCTGGGTAGTTCCACTGGCAACCAGAACTCGTTATTTTCCATTAAAGGCTCCCTTCGGAAATACATCCCGATTCCCGGGTTTCCGGATTTCGCCACTTCCGTGTCGATCGGATATGTCCGCGCTCTTAACAACGGGCTTGTACCCGTCGATCGCCGTCTGTTTCTGGGTGGCGATAAATCGGTTCGTGGATTTGATATAGATGAGATAGGATCTCCTAACGGCGGCAATATGGCGTTCAGTTCCCAGAATGAAATCCGGGTGCCATTGGGATCCATCGATCTTGCGGGATTTTTAGATATTGGCAACATTGGAGATTCCTTAGCGTCTTTTGGTTTATCCGATATCCGGGTTGGCTTCGGCGGTGGGATGCGTGTTATGTCCCCCATCGGACTCATTCGAACCGACATCGGAATGCATCGTAACAGGGCGGACGAGGAAAAAAGCCTTTATGCACGGACCTTTTTCTACTTTGGCTTGGGCCAGGCATTTTAACTCCGTTTCGGTAAAGAGGGCTATGAAATTACCGTTTTTTATCGCGTTATCGATGGCGTTTGCAGTGGCTATATCGAGTGCCGGACAGGATCCTGAGGGAGCGCGCTCGCTGGTTATTTTGTACACCAGCGACACCAACGGTCAGTTCGAAGCGTGCGACTGACCCGGTAACCCCTTCGGCGGTTTGCCGAAACGCTCCGCATATTTCAATCAGGTCCGGCAGCAGCATCCCAATGTTCTGGCGGTCGATGCCGGGGATATGATGGGCTGGCAGCCCAACGCCGAGCGCCACCGTGTTTTGTTCGACCTGGTTCGGCACCTCGGCTATGATGCTGTAGGGATCGGCGACAACGATTTCGTGGACGGCTTGCGGTTTCTCAGGGAGATGATCCGGGAGTACGACGTGCCGGTCGTGTCCGCGGGCGTGCTGGAAGCAGCCGGTCGGCTGCCGTTCGGACCTGCCTATCGTGTTATTCAGATCGGCACGGTAAGGGTGGGCATCATTGGGATCGCTGATCCGGCGGCGTTCACGCTGATGAAACCGGATCAGCGCAGCAAAATCACCACAGATGTGCCCAGAGAATCGCTTTCTCTGTTTCTGCCCAAGATCCGCCGGGAAGCGGATCTGATCCTGGTGCTCTCCCACGGCACTCTTTCACACAACCGTACGCTGGCCAGACGTTTCCCTGATGTAGATGTCATCGTCGGCAGCTATAGTAGTCGTCCGCTCTTCGAGCCGGTTATTGAAGGTGAAACTCTGATTGTCCAGTCGGGAAACAACGGGTCCCATGTGGGGCGGCTCGATCTGATCGTGGATGATTCGAATCAGATTACCAGTTATCATGGCTGGCTGGAGCCCTTACTGGAAAGTTTGCCTGACGACCCGGAAGTCCTCGGTATCGTAGAGGCTTATAGGGAGACGCTCCGCAGAAAGGCGGAGCAGGTGGCGGAATTGATGTCCTATGAGCCGCGATACCAAGGTGAGACATGCCGGCCTTGCCATGAAGACCAGTACCGGCAATGGCAGACAACGGCCCATGCCCATGCATTTCAGACGCTGACGGATGCGGGTAAGGATCAGTCGCCTGAATGTCTGTTCTGCCATACCACCGGATATGGCAGCCCGTTCGGTTACCTCGATCAGACCACTACCCCGGGGCTGGCCGATGTGCAGTGCGAGATCTGCCACAAGGTCGCCGAACAACATGGACAGGTTCCGTCTCCAGTTGCGCCGGTTTCTCCGCTGACATGCATCGAATGTCACACCCCCACACAGAGCCCCGAATTCCGCTACGAAGAGGCGGTCATGGACATCTCACATTAAATCGTACCGTGAAACACCTCGTAATATTGCTGAAAATCCACTATGGTATCTCACAGAATTGGTGTATATTGACTGATTGAGGGGACCGATTTCCATATCCTATTATGCATAACGAAACAGGCTGTTAATGTTCTCACGACGAAAATATCAAGTCTTCACATACTATTATCATGTCGATAATCCGGATCGCTGGAATACCGATTTCAGTGAACTAAAAGAAAACGGATTTCAATATCTGGTCGTATCAGAAGGATTCGATCTCAGGAACTTGCTGACAACTGATTCAGAGAAAGATCAGTTGTTCCGTTTTTTGGATGCTGTGAATTCCCAAGGTCTCTCCTGCATCCTGAATATCGGTAATCCGCGTGAACTGTATATCCTGCCAGACGCCCGGCGTTGGCGAATCGACTACATCCGCCATGTGACAGAAACACTGGGTGATCATCCAGCCCTGTACGCGTTGATGTTAGAGGCCTCCCCGAACGGCGGCGCCAACGCCGGCCTGGATCGGTGGAAGATCCTGACCGCGGAACTGGAAGGTCGTATCGAGTCCGACAATCTGACCGGCGATGGATATCAGCATGCCGTGAAGCGATGGCAGATGGAACAATATACAGATTATATCGGTGAAATAGTTGGCGTCATAAAAAAGGCGTGCCCCCGATTGAAGACGACCATCAGCTTCTGTATGGATGCCTTGTTCCCGAATCAGGCACTAGTCCATTTTCAGGACGTGGCACGACACTTGGATTTCGTCATCATCGACGCCGGTTCCGGTTGGGTGGGAGATCCGAATGAAGGCCGCTACCTGCACCGGTTTGTAACAAATGTAGCCACCGAATTGGTCAATAAGGCGGTGTGGGTCATCATCGGATCCCACGTGGAACAAAGCAGATATCAACCCGAACTTCGCGATATCTGGGAGTGGACCCAACAGGTAATGGACCAGGGGGCCATCGGCGTGGGATGGCGTGGCTGGGACCACTCCCGGTGGAGCGATCAATATCCCGTGAGAGGTATTCCGCTGGCCGAACGCAAGCGAGCCTGTTGGGAAACCATCCTCTCTTTGAGTCAGAATGCGGCAGAGTCGGTTCCGGGTGCGGTTGAGAATAAAACGGCTTCGCAGGCATGCTTACTATCCTATGACGCATTCATAAACAAGCTTCCGATGGCCGACTGTTTTGTTCCTAACCTGATCCTGGGTGAGGAGGCTGGGTTTCCGCTGGCCTATGCCACCGATACACAGATCATGGACGGCAAAGGTCTTGGAAAGCAGAAGGTCCTCTTCACAACGCCGTGCCCGTCCGTACGTGGCGAAATCGTTGACCGCCTTCTCAAATTCATGAATAACGGCGGATGGATTATAGCTTCGGCCGATGATTTTGCAACGAACGAGCAGATCATACCCTCAGATGCGCGCAGCCGCCTGTTCGGCATACGGCAGGAATCCTCCATTTTCCATGATGACCGGATTCTTCTTAGCGTCGGTTTTAAACATCTTCCCGAAGGCACTAGTTTGGCTGCCGCCTGGCACCGGTCCCGTCTGACGGAATGTGACGATTACGTTCGAACGCTGGCCAGGTGGAGTGATAAAAGTCCGGCAATACTAATTATGCCTCATGGCAAAGGCGGCGCATTGTATATAGGTACCGAGCCGTTCCGGGCTGCGCTCACGTCAGAAAACCGGACCGACTGGAGACGGTTTCTCCAGGCGATCGCCGATCCCAATACCCTAAAAGCCCTCACCGTGTAAACTCAATGCGTTACCTTTCGGATACACAGATCGAACTGGTCAATCCGGATATCATAAAACGCGGGATTCGATTTGCGGTATTTGATTTCGATGGCACCGTCTCGTTGATCCGTGAAGGCTGGCGGAACATCATGATCCCGATGATGGTTGATATCCTGGCCGAAACACCGACCAGGGAAACCCGGGATGAACTGAATACTGTGGTGGTGGACTTTGTCGATCGGTTGACCGGTAGACAGACGATCTACCAGATGATCCGTCTCGCGGAAGAGGTGGTGAAACGGGGAGGTTTACCTGAAGAACCGTTGGTTTACAAGCACCGCTATCATGATATGCTGTGGGAGCGGATCGAAGGACGCATCACCGGTCTAAAAAACGGGACCTTATCTCCAGAGTCAATGATGGTTCCGGGTGTGGAAAGGATGCTGAAGGCTCTCCGGTCCCGGGATGTTATTCTGTTTCTTGCCAGCGGAACAGATCTAACATACGTACAGGAGGAAGTTGCCGCACTCGGAGTTGTTTCTTTATTTAATGGAGGGGTCTACGGTGCACTTGACCAATACAAGCAGTTTTCCAAACAGAAACTGCTGAATGATATTATCACCGCACACAACCTAACGGGATCAGAACTCGTCGTCATTGGTGACGGCTTTGTAGAAATAGAAGAGGCTCTGCGGGTTGGAAGTGTCGCAGTCGGTGTGGCGTCCGATGAAGCAAGGCGGTGTGGTATCGATGAATGGAAGCGCAAAAGGCTCTTAGAGGCCGGTGCGGATATCATCATTCCTGAATTCCGCGAGTGGGAGACACTGACGGCTTACCTCTTCGGAGAGTATGAATAATTCAATATCTCCTATGTTTCTACCTTAGATACCATTCTTGTTAACGAATTAGGCCTCAAAGCTGTCTGTAATCTGTCCCCCACCAGTTTTATCAAAGGCGCTTTTGTTCTAACTAGGGGCGGCTTCTGCCGGGAGTTGGCTGCCACGACGGAACGGCCTGTAAGAACGGATGGATTTTCCCTGTGGTCTTTGGGAAAACAATGCTATTTGATTAGTCCGGCGCCGTGGTTGGTTAACGTGCTGCCATTGATTAATTTCGCCAGCGCGGCACTCCAGATAGCGTTGTTGACGGTCCTGGAGAAATAAGGCACCTTGCACACTTTGTTTAAGTTAGGATGGACCGATTTGAGAGTTATAGTCCTCAATTCGGTTATTGCCGGTTTCGGTTCGATCCCCATAACAAAGTCCGGAAGTTCATGCTGAGTTACGATATTCTCTGAAGCGCCGCCGGATGACGCCCGTGTTCGGCCATCCGGTTTCCCGACCGAACCAGGGGGCCAAGATAGTCTTAGCCCAGGCTTTGCTGGATGTACGTTGACGGAAGCGGACAGGGAGGGTGTTTGGAAATGCCGCTCACGCATACTTCGACGGTGATTCTTTTCAACTCATCTCTCCCCGATACAAACCCTCAGCAAATTCGGATGTTCTTCGAAATCCTTCGTTCCGGCGCCGTAGCCGATCAGTTCTAGGACCATAGGCGGCATAGGTCCGAAGCCGGTCGCTATGGTTTTAACGATGGCAGCGCCAGTTGGCGTAACAAGCTCGCCACGCGTGGCCGTCTGATACACCGGAAAGCCCTTGAGCAACTCCAGCGCACCGGGTGCGGGTACCGGCAGTCGCCCGTGGGCGCAACGGACGAATCCGCTGCCTACAGGCAGAGCGGAGACATACACCGCCTCGATACCCATCAGATGCAGGCCGACACACGTACCAACGATATCGATTACCGCATCCATCCCGCTGACTTCATGCAGATGAACATCATCCTTGTCCATACCATGCATGCTGCCTTCAGCCGCGGCGAGATGTTCGAACGCTGAAGAAGCTCTCTGTCGGATCGCAGGATCCAGATCGCTCTCGTTAATGAATTCCAGCAGGTCTCTCAAATGTCGCGTTGGTCCGTGGTTATGATCATGATGATGGTGCGGTTCGTCTTTACCCGGCATTTCGACCATATCCCGTCCGTCCGGAGCTTCGATGATCACATCGATTTTGGTGCCCACGATTTCATGTTTCTTGGTATGACGCCGCTCGACCCTGAAATTGTCGAAAGGAAGTTTTCGTAATTCCTCACGGAATCTGTCAAAATCCAGGCCGGCATCTACTAACGCACCCAGAACCATGTCACCGCTGACACCGGAAAAACAATCGAAATAGGCAATAGTCATAAAAGATCTAGGTTGTAGGGTATCGAAAGAATAAAAGAGACCTTGGCGACAGAACAACATACATGCAGCCATGGTCTATGCCAAGACAATTACACTTATCCGGACAACATTACAAAAGGATGAGGCGGCCAGATAGAATTAATGGACACGGGTCCATCGATTTGGAAATTTAACCTGTCACCTAAACCGAAATACGGTCTGTACTTCCGTGGTGTGACCAGCTTCGGAGAAGGACTTTGAAACCCGTTGAAAATCCAAATTTCACCGTCGGCGTTGATTATTAAACGGTGTTTGGATCGTATCCCACCTAAGCAACAATGAGACCAAACAAGCCTCGTCATAATAACGCACCCCAAACTACTTCTGACGTTCTTCTTTACAGCAAGAATTTCTCTATTACACAGGCCACCCCTTCTTCGTCGTTGGTGGGAGCGATGAAATCCGCGACGGCACGTATGTCTTCCGCCGCATTTTCAACCGCCACGCCCAGCCCTGCGTATTGAATCATATCCAGATCGTTGAAGTTGTCTCCCACCGCGACCATCTGTGCTGCTTCGATGTTGTAGGTCTCGCTCAGAAACGCCAGCGCTTTGCTTTTGGATACATCCGGTGCCACCACCTCTAGAAACCAGTAGCCATCCACAAGTGTGCTGCGTGAAAGGATAACGCCGGCATCCGGCCAGCGCGCGGCCAGCTGCGACTGCAGTCGTTCCAACTCCTCGCCTGATCCGGCAACTCCGATCTGTGCCGGGTCCTGCGTGGTAGCCGCCGTCAGGTCCGGGACTTCCCGGGCTTTTGCGTGATTAACGCCGATATAGCGTCGCCGCCATTCATTGGGTGTCCGTTCGGCTTCATGATAGAAATGCTGTCCGCCCAAGACAGGGCCATAAACGAGTGGGTCGTGTCCCTGATCTTTGAAAAATACGATCAGACCCAGAGCCCATGCTAGGGGAAGGTTGATCGCCCGGAGTACGGTTCCGCCCAGGTGCTCCAGGATCAATGCTCCACTGTGGAACACCAGTCCGGTGGAGGCATGTACTTGGTCCGCGATACTACGTCCGGAATGAAGGCTCCGCCCGGTGCACAGGAACACGTGCGTGCCGCTCACAATCGCCCGTTGAATCGCGTCCTTGGTTCGCGGAGTTATGGTCCGCTGGCTTGTAAGCAGCGTACCGTCGATATCTATTGCGATGAGCTTATAATTCATATTTTATATCGCAAACCGTTCGATAACGCGTGCCACACCATCTTCGTTGTTGGACGCGGTAATATGGTCCGCCCTTTCCTTGGCTTCCGGAGTAGCATTGCCCATCGCAACGCCGAGGCCCGCACTTGTTAACATGTCCAGGTCGTTCAAGTTGTCACCTATGGCTAAGGTTTCCGACATGTCTATGCCCAGGATCGAGGCCAACTCGCGGAGTCCGGTGCCTTTTGACACGCCCCGGGGTGTCAACGTAACATGGCAATACTGCCGGTCGATCGGGCTGACTTCCAGTGTGACCGTCGTCTCCGGCATCCGGGATTTGAACATCGGCTCGAGATCCCGGATGCGTTCCACCCGGTCTGTAGTCGCTACCATAGCCGGATCGGCGGAAATGGTGGCGAGGACATCTTCGACACGGTGGGCGCGCCCTGGGTTTTTATCCACATATTCCCGAAACGCCTCGTTAGCCGGATCCATTCTGTCGTAATAGAAATACTGGCTCTCAGGAAGCGGGGCATACACCAGCGGGAAGCATGCCACGTCCCGTAATTGATTGACCGCGTCTACCGCAACGCACTGCGGGAGATTACGCACGTACAGGAATCGTCCTCGTGGAATATCGGAGATCAGCGCGCCACCGTTCAGGATCAACGGCGCATTCAGGTCAGGAACCTCATACTTGATCCGCGAGGCCGTCAGGACGCCGCGGCCGGTGCATAGTGTTACATAAATGCCCCTGTTCATGGCGGCGGTAATTGCCGTCCGATTGCCTTCGGTAACCTCCTTATGGTCATTGAGCAGTGTACCGTCGATATCTATTGCTATGAGTCTGTAGGACATGGTTTTTATCCGCACTATCTGACTAAAAAATCCTACCTGCGTGTTCCACGGAGGTGCACACGAAAGTGGCCGGTTCAAGACGTCTGGATTTGTAGTATTCCTCGTGGACCGTCTCGAGAAATGTCTCCACCGCCTCCTCCCGAACGACTACAAGGACGCATCCGCCCAGTCCTGCACCGGTCAGGTTGGCACCGATTACGCCCGGAATGGTTCGAGCGATATCCACGAGATGGTCGAGTTCTTCACAACTGCAATTATATCCACCAGGCTGTTGCCAGAGGTGTGATCCGGTCGTACCGTTAACGGTGCCTTCGATCAGGCGCTGAAGATACCCGTCTGTCACCCGGTTTTGCCTGGGCTTTGGCATGTTGCCTCCGTCGTGCGTAACCACCCGGTCACCGTCGTGGGAAAGATACATTAACTCACCTACCGTCTTCATATCTCCCTGCCGAAGAAAATCACAAAAGATCCGGCTTCGCTCACATTCCGCCATACCATATAGACATACCGACCTTACCTGGTAGCCGTCCGGCGGCGCGTCATGGGTTCGGAAGATTCTTTCAAGTTCGTTTTGATGATCAGGCAGCATATCCTGGAGTGCCTTCCTGTCAATTAATTCCGGCAGGGCAGCCAGGAGTCGGTACAACGTGTCTTCCCCTACACCAAGATGCTCCGTGTTAAGGTCCCGGAGATGGGGAATCCGGTCAGCGAGATCCGGAAACAGGCGTCGGATCATCACCATGGCAATCTCGTAGGTGGCAACTCGTTCGTTGAATGTGGTGCGCGCACCGTCGGATTTCCGGGCTTGCTTGAGCGAGTTACAGACGATCACCCGGTATCCGGCGGGAAATGGAAACGGTTGTACGGTCAATGGAAAGAAGCGAAGCCGCATCAGGTGACCGCGGCGGCTGTAAATTATGGCCGCATGATCGCCGGCGCCTCCGCGGGTGCCTACATACCATTCTCCTTCGCCGCACAGGAGCGTTTTTTGTTCATCCCCGAGCGAGAGGCCGTTTACCTGGAGGGAGGCTTCACAGGCGGCCACAACTAGGGCAGAGGAAGAACTGAGGCCCCCGCCGATTGGGATATTGCCGTTTACAAGGAGATTCATTCCCCGAAGGGGACGATCTTTGAAATAATCCTGGAGTTTCAGAACACCGGCACGTATGTAGTTTGACCAGTCTCCGGGCACAGTATCCACCTGCTCTATGTAGGAGAACCAGTCCCCGCGCGCCTCCGGCGGCAATGCTTCGGAAATGGAAAACGACCGTGCTTCGTATCGTTCCGCTTCTTGGTCATTGAGCACAACCGTGTCGTCGTCCCGGATCCCTACGGCCATGACGATTTCCCGATCTATGGCCATGTAATTTACATGGCCGCCCCGATGATCCACGTGCATGCCCTTTAGGTTTATGCGCGCAGGAGCCCGTACAAGAAACGCCTGGTCGCTGTTACCGTATATCTTCTCGAACTCATCTAACAAATGGAGGTAAACCGTGCGCCGCTCGCTTATACGATCGGGGTAATCGCCAAAAATTGCACCGAGGCGATCTGATACGGCATGGTCGTCCTGAAGTATCTGGTGCACGGTCGTTGTCATTATAGTGGTGGGATGAACAATGGGAAAAAGACGTCAATACTTGCGATGGCCAAAAGAGAAACGGAGACTCATAGTACGTCTCCGCCTCGGGAACTGAAAAATATTAATGGGCGATACTGGAGTCGAACCAGTGACCTCCACGATGTGAGCGTGGCACTCTAACCAGCTGAGCTAATCGCCCGCCTGAACCATTACCAATCGATGGGCCCACCAGGATTCGAACCTGGGACCGTCCGATTATGAGTCGGATGCTCTAACCAACTGAGCTACAGGCCCTTAATGAATTATGTTCCTGAAACAATTGCCTAAAAACGCGCCCACAAATATAGGGCGGAATAGGAGGATGGTCAAGGTTTAATTTTGATCTTCCGCGAAAGGTGAGGGTGCCTTTAATAACGACTGTTCCCGGATGATGACCTGCTGCCATTCCGCCATGACTTGGCCGACGGTTCCGTCTCCGGATAGTTCAGCTTCTGCGATCCGTTCCTTGAGCCGTTCTTTTTCCCGTTTGATCTTGGTGTGTTTGATTCGCAGAATATAGTCCCAGACTCGCCGTTCGCGTTCCGAGCCGGTGTCTTCGGTAACTATGAGTTCGGAGATGATCTGCGCGGTTTCCTCATCCGGCGCGTTGTCGACCAGGCTGGCCGGATCGCTGGGGCCATCGCCGTCGAGTGCATCGATACGTTGCTGCACGACAGCGCCGAAGACCGGATTCGTAAAATCACTCGAACGGAGTTGTTTTTCCACCATTAATGTAACATCCACATCGTTCAGCATCATCCGCAACAGCTCCCGTTCCGGATCTTCGAATTTTTGCTTCGGCGCCTGAGGTTTTTCATAATCCCGATAATCATGCCGGTGAGACCGTAGCATGGGCGCCATCAGGCTTTGCGGAATCGGCAGATTCTGCTCCGCTTCCTCCAGATAACGTTCCCGGTGCCGGGGATTAACAGCCTTGTTGATGACGCCCGAAAGTTTTCGAAGCGCCTCCTCCCGTTCTTCATTATTGGATGTATCGAACTGGGCCGCTACAAACTTGGAGACTGAGTTCGTCTGATTAATACGGGCAAGGAAGGTATCTTTGCCGTGGGTCTGCACGAAGGTATCCGGATCTTCACCCTTGGGCAACTGCATCACCTGAGTCCATATATTTGCCGATACGAGCGGTTCTAGTCCTCGCAGCGCCGCTCGCGATCCTGCGGAATCCGAATCGAAGATCATCACCACGTTTTTGGTGTAGCGTGCAATCAGACGCGCATGTTCATTAGTCAACGCCGTCCCGCAGGTAGCGGCTACATTTTCGATGCCGGACTGATACAGGCTCAGCAGATCCATGTATCCCTCGACGACCAGCCCTTTCTCCGACCGCCGTACTGAATCTTTCGTCTGGTGCAGACCGTAGACAATTCTGCTTTTCTGATAAATGGATGACTCAGGTGAGTTGAGGTATTTGGGCTGATCCTCATCCGTCAGCGCCCTGCCGCCGAAACCGACCACCCGGCCGCTGACCGAATAGATCGGGAAGATCAGCCGGTTTCGGAATGCATCGTAAAAACGCTCCCCGTTTGTCTTGGCCAATCCAGCTTTTTCGAGCCAGAACGGACTGATATCGCGTTTCTTCGCTTCTTTCAGCAACCCGTCCCAGCCGTTGGGTGCGTAGCCGAGGGTAAAGGCGTGAATCGTAGCGTCCGACAGCCCACGGCGGGAGACGTACTGACCCACTTGAGAAGATGGATCGCTGGCCAGTAACTGGTCATGAAAGAATTTCGCTGCGAACTGCGTGACCCGGCCCAAGTTCTCGCTTTCACTGCTTTCCTGCCTATCGCGGGAGGTTTCCGGTATGGTGATATGGAGCTTATCGGCAATATGGTGGACCGCCTCCACAAAAGTAACTTTTTCGTGTTCCATGAGGAATGTGAACACGTTGCCACCCTTGCCACACCCGAAGCAATGAAAAATCTGCCGCTCCGAATTCACATTGAAAGACGGTGTTTTCTCGTTGTGAAATGGACATAGACCCTGATAGTTTTTCCCGCTCTTTTTCAGCGTGACAAAGTCGGAAACAAGATCAACAATATCCGCCTGGGCGCGGATGGTATCGATCAGTTCTTCCGGAATCCGTCCGGCCATCTCTAAACTCCTGGAAAACAATAGCTGCGAACTCATCAGAGGTGCGAATCACATGAAAAAATATAAATGACTACTCCTCATGTGTAAAGGGAATACAAATAGAAATTCCCTGTCTGCCGCGGGGTGGCGGAACCCATCTTGAAGCGGCTCCCGCTTACACTAAATCACACGCCTCCGCAGGCATCCAGTGTGCGTCTTCTCCGTCCCACTTCACGTTGCAGCCGATGGGATTGGTCAGCGGTGTGCTGATAGGGTTGGCAGCCAGGAGATCGGATAGCGCATTGTCCAGGTCGTTGACCGTCATCTGACCCGTGTCCCGGGGTTGGTCGACGGCGCGGCCCGTATAGACCAGCTTGCGATCGTTGTCGAACATATAGAAATGAGGGGTCCGCAGCGCGCCGTAGGCGCGGGCTACATTCTGCAATCCGTCGCGGAGGTATACCCAGGGGAAATTGTACTCGGCCATGCGATTGACCATATGGGTGAAATCGTCGTCCGGGTGGGTATTTTCACTGTTAGAGTTGATGCCTACGAACTGCACGCCTTGGGGGGCGTATTTTTCCGCCGTGGCACGGGTCACTTCGTCGGATCCGACGACGTAGGGACAGTGGTTACAGGTGAAGAAAATTACCAGCACTTCAGCGTCGTCGAAGTCAGACAGGCAGTACGTTTTTCCATCCGTTGCCGGCAGTGAAAAGCCCAGTGCCCTTTCGCCCAGTTCCAAAGTGAAAGCCATAGCTATTCTCCTTTAAATTGGAAATATAACAGTTCGTAAATTAAACCCTGGTTACATGTTTTGACTTACCGAGGGCCCCAAGAAGCAAATGTCGTTCAGCCAAAGCAAGAAGCCCCTTTTACCGATACCTCGGAGCCGGTCTGCGGGGTCGTTTCTGAAAACAGTTTTTACGAATAGGTGTGCCGTTGATTTCTCACCATTCCTCGTGATTTAACGCAGCACCGGAAGACATGGACGGATATATCACGGGTTCTATCTGTTACCGCATGTCGTAGTGCATCCGTATCAATCCGCCGACCGGTTCACCGCACAACGAACGGCGTAACCGGGGGGTGCTCCCAGCCAGTCCGACGCGGTGATCAGGACCGCAAAGGTGGGATCGGGCAGGATCATCTCATCCCCCTGATTCACCGTGTCGGGCAGCACATTGTAGAATCTTTCGGTGCACCCGGCCGTAATAGCAGAATTCCGGTACGGATCGTAGGGCGTGCGACTCAGGCGAGCCACATGCCAGTAGGCAGTTTCCCGCAGGTCATTCTGACAGATAAACGGAAGGTAATTGTCGGCGTCGTTCTCATCGATGGGCCTCCCGTGGGAGTGGGCAGATATCCGTATCAATATTCTCCAGCCGCAACACGTCCGGATCATCCCCGGTCGCTACTCGATCGATCGAAAACCCCGGTATCTTGTTGCGTGGATCAACGCCCGCCTTGTCCCTTAAAAGATTGTTCAGCAACCGATGGCGTGAAACATCCATCAATAAAACAATGAATTAGTCGTGAATATCCACAATTGTCACCCCGTTACCGCCTTCATGCTGCGGGGCGAAATGTGCTGATTGCACCAGTTCGTGGTGCTGCAGAAACTCCGCGATCTCCCTACGGAGAATGCCGGAACCCTTGCCGTGCAGAATACGAACGCTGGAGAGCCCGTCCACCACGGACTGGTCTATGTATTTGTCGACAGCCTCCACCGCTTCGACAGCTGTGTAGCCGCGGACATCAAGTTGCTGAAGATTCTGTGTTTCTGTATAAACGTGCACGGTAGCAGGAGATATCTTCGGAGGCTGTGGCTGATCTACTTTCGCTGTTTGGCCTCCCTCTGCCATACGTAAATCCGATCGGCGAACCGATAGCTCGATGTTGCCTGCCTTTACCCGCACCCTACCCGCTGAATCCGGCCCCTGTACCACTGTTGCCTCCTTGTTGAGGCTCTCAACCCAGACCGTGTTACCCGCCTGAACCGATACGGCTGGTCCCGGCCGTTCCTCCTTCGGTCCTTCCCCGATCAGCTTTTTGAGTTCTGCCCGTTGCGACGCTACGGTTTCTTTGGCCCGCTTTATAGACGCCCGTGAAGCCTGCTCCGCACGAACGTCCGCCACTGTCCGTTCTATGGTGGCGTTGGCGTTGTTGATCACCTCTTCCGCGTCTTTACGGGCCTTGCTATATAGGTCGTTCTCTTTCTGCCTGTATGATTCTACCTTTTTCCTGCACTCTGTCGTAAGACGATCCAGTTCTGCCCTTCGGGTTTCCATCTCCTTGCATGTTTCCTCATACACCTGACGTTCCCTGTCCAGCGCTGCGATCAGATCATCGGATTTCCTCTCGTCCTGGCCAATGATTTCGATCGTCCGATCTAGGATGATTTCCGGTACCCCCAGCCGCTGTCCGATCTCCACTGCATAGCTGCCCCCCGGAATTCCCTGCCGGAACCGGTAGGTGGGCCCGAGTGTGTTGACGTCGAACGCCATGGACCCGTTTTCCACACGATCCGTTCGAGCGGCGAACTTCTTGAGTGATCCGTAATGCGTGGTGGCGATTGTCACCGAACCTCGTTCTGTCAGGGATTCAAGCGCGGCCACACCGAGCGCGGCACCTGCCATGGGATCTGTACCGGATCCGAGTTCGTCTAGCAGTACCAGCGTTCGATTGTCCGCCTCTTCCAGGATGGTGACCACATGACGCAGGTGAGACGAAAATGTACTCAGGTTCGCGTGAATCGATTGTTCATCGCCGATATCGGCGAATATCTCAGCAAAGACCGACAGGTCGGAAGGATCATCCGCTGGAATATGTAGTCCGGACTGGGCCATGAGCGTCAGGAGTCCGACTGTTTTGATCGCTACTGTCTTACCGCCCATATTGGGCCCTGTGATCAACATGGTGATCTTGTCACCACCGATCTCGAACGTCAGGGGAACCACGTCTTCTGGCGCGCTTTGCGGGTTCTGATGAAGGACCAGGAGTGGATGTCGGGCGTTGCGCAGCTCGATCCGGCCAGTCTCATTCATACGGGGTCGGGACGCCCGGAGGTCGGAAGAAAACAGCCCTGCAGCATAGTAAAAATCAAACTGGCCGAGCAAATTGAACGAAGCGGATATTTCCTCGATCTCGTCACGTATCATGGCGGTGATGGCGGACAGAATGCGTTCGACTTCCCGTAGTTCCTGAGCTTCTAGTTGCCGGAGTTCATTATTCATATCGACCACGGCCATCGGTTCGATAAAGATGGTGGCACCGCTGGCGGAATGGTCGTGTACCACGCCTTTTATCTGGTTCCGATGATCCGCACGAACCGGCACCACGTACCGTCCATCTCGCATGGTGACTACCTGATCCTGCAGGGCCTTCTGGCCGGAGTCCGATTGGATTAGCCTGTGCAGGTGATCACGGGTACGGTCGCGAACCACATGCTGTTCCCGACGGACCTTCGCAAGCATGGTGCTCGCCTGGTCTTTGACCGTACCGCCCTCATCGATCGCTCGATTTATTTCGGTCTCTATGGTCTGGAAAATGCCCAGGGTACCCGTGAGTGCTTCTATACGGGGTGACGGAAACTCCGTGTGCAGATGCGCACTGAAATTGTAAAGCAAACGACTGGTTTGAAGGGTAGAGGCTACGTCCAACAACGACTCAGGATCTATAGCAGATCCCCCAACCCGAACCCTATCCAGGGCCCCTCGGATGTCCTTGATGCCGCTTATGGGAATTGAATGATTCGAGGACATGAGATTACAGATCTCAGAGACCGTGTCCAGCCGTTCGTTTATTATCGTGGCATCCGTACCAGGCGTCAGCGCCAGCGCAGCCTCCTGTCCCGGCACGGAAGTAGCACGCTGTGCGAGCATCTCTCGGATGATGGAAAATTCCAGAACCTGGAGGGTATGTGGATGGATAGAATCAGGCACGAGATCCGGTACCTTACCTGGAGTCCGGGAATAGATCCCGCAACATCTGCATGGACGAGTTGTTTGAATTCAGAGATATGCTGTTCGTACGTGTGGGTAAGGCGAGATAACGTTTCATCTGTTCAACGAAGGGACGGGTATCGGGAACCACCTGCGGCGCAATAGAATCATAGACTAACGGCACGTTCACTCGCGCAGACGGCACTAGGGGAGACTGGTCGATCCGATTGCTGACCGAACCAGGAATCGGCATCATCGTAAGATCGAATAAGAAAAAGCTGACGATGGTAATACCGTGACAGCTTCCCAGACAGACCCCACCGGCCTTTTTCGGCCATTTAAAGGGCACCGTTGAGAACCAGGATAGAGACGACAAAACATCCGAAAAAACTTATCCATAGGGCCGTCTTGGGAGGGGCCGACGCTATAGCACTGATCCGGTCCGTTAAGTTGGAAATCTGGGTGATGGGAATAGCGGCGAGCAGCGCGGCAAGGTCCAGTAAATCCCGCCGAAAACCACTACGGAATCCTGCAGCCGCCTGATAGAGAGGGAGTGCGGCAATCCCGATATCGAACCATCACTGTGGTCTCACGAATCCAGTGATATTACCCGGACAGACCTTGCAGGAGCGCTCGGACCATACCATTCACCTGCTTGCCGTCGGCCTGCCCTTTTACCTGAGGCATTACTATGCCCATGACCTGGCCCATATCATTCATGCCGGTGGCGCCGGTACTTTGTATCGCTGTGTCTATGATACCACGTAATTCCTTTTCCGAGAGCGCCTGTGGCAGATAGGTTTCCAGGATTACCAGTTCCTGCTCAACCTGCTTCACCATGTCGTCCCGGTGGCCTTCGTTGGCATAGTCGCGCGTCTCGCGACGCGCCTTAACTGCAGAAACGAGAACATCTATCGTCTCACCGTCAGACAGTTCATGCCCTTTGGCGATCTCAGCATTTTTGACCTGTGACCGCACCATACGTATGACACCCAGTTTCAGACGATCTTTGTTTTTAAGTGCCGCCGTCCCGTCCGCTTCCAATTGTTCTTTGATCGACATTTCCGACCTCTTGACAGCGGCGCGTGTTGATGTTCCCACGCGCCGCTGGACAATCATTACTAATATTGATGCTGCTGTAACCGCTTCATGTTCTTACGCTTCGCCGCATTCAACTTGCGTTTGCGCCGTGCGCTTGGTTTTTCGAAATGCTGGTGCTTCCGAATTTCAGACATAATACCTGCTTTTTCACAGTCTTTGGTAAACCGGCGGAGCGCTTTTTCAAACGGTTCGCCGTCCTTTACACGAATGCCTGGCATCCTCCCACCCCCTCTCTCTTGCCATGTTAAGGGCCCGTCCAAGAATCATTCCAGACCCTGATGTTTTTGAATATGATCAAAAATTTAATTTCAAAAAGCTAACCCGGCGGCCAATTCATTGCTCGCCCGCCCATGACGTGCATATGAATATGGTACACCGCCTGGCCACCATCCTCGTTGCAATTGATGACCAATCGGTATCCATTTTCCACGATGCCTTCATCCTGGGCGATCTGGTTTGCCGCGCGGGTCAGATGGTCCATGATGCCCGCCGTGTCCTGATCCAGATCCGCCACCGTCGAGATATGCCGGCGAGGGATCACAAGTGCATGGATCGGCGCCTGTGGATTGATATCCTTGAATGCCACCACGTGGTCATCCGAATATAGGATGTCAGCCGATATTTCCCCATCGACAATCCGGCAGAACAGGCAGTCAGACATGTTCATCTCTCACAGGAAAAATCGTATCAGTCGCAAATTTCCGTGATTGCGTCCATTTTCGATCGTTACCGGCTCGCTTTCATTGCCCCTAGCGTGGCCATGAGCAAGGTAACCGCTACGATGCCAGCAGTGTCCGCTCGAAACCGTCTGCGACCGATTGATACCGGATGTATTCCGACATCGCGGGCTGCCTCGATCTCATTGGTCTCAAATCCACCTTCCGGACCGATAAACAGTAGTACGCGTTCAGGCTGTTCATAAAGGCGTGCAATCGTTTCCGGTCCGTTTTGTCTTTCCTTTTCCCACGCGATCAGCGCGAGATCATACTTCTGCGCATGAACGATTGCTTCGTGAAAGTCTAGAACCGGTCGGACAATGGTCAGACGGGATCGAAGCGATTGCTTCATGGCACTCATGGCAATTCGTTGCCACCGGTCTATCCTGGCAGTCGACTTTCCGACATTGACGATGGTACGTGCCGTATGCACCGGCCATATCTCATGGACACCGAGTTCAGTGACCTTGTCTACAACCGTATCGAGCCGTGATCCTTTGAGCAACGCGGGCGCCAGAGTTACCCGAACGGATGGTTCATCCGTATCCCGCTCCCGGCTCGTTACACCGATCCGGATCAGATCCGGATCGATTCGTTCGATCACACCGTCGTACACACTTCCTTTACCATCCACGAAAACAACCGGATCACCCACCCGTTTTCGGAGGGTACGCAGTAGATGGCGGCGCTCATCCTTATCCGTCATCAGTGCATAGTGCTCCCCGATGGCATTCGGCGAGATGTAGAAATACGTATCCCGATGTGATTGCTGCAGGCCGCTCATGATACAGCCGGACTTACGATACAGGACCACCATTCACCCAAGGCCGTGTCCTTCATGAGCGAGAATCCCTGCGCCTCTATAGCTCGTACCAGCGCTTCGGATTCTTCCTGTAAGATGCCCGATAGAATTAACACTCCATCCGGTTCCAACAATCTGCGAAAATCGGAAAGCAAGGTACGGATGGTACGCGTCTCAGTGTTAGAGACGATGACGCGAAACGGACCTGTAACCGACGGATGGTCGACGCTTCCCAGGTTCAGCGAAATAACCTCTACCACGTCGTTCCTCTGGACGTTTTCGTGCGCCGCTTCCAGTGCCACGTCATCTATTTCTAGTGCAACTACATGATCCGCACCCAATTTGGCGGCCGCTATGGACAAGATGCCGGAGCCGGTTCCCGTATCCAGCACACGATCACCTGGCGCCACACATTCTTCCAACGCATGCAAACACAATTGCGTGGTTTCGTGTTCTCCCGTACCGAACGCCAGTCCGGGAACGATTTCGATCACAACCTTTTTATCACGTTCTCGAACCGGAGCCCATGGTGGTGTGATCACGATACGATCCGAAACGTTTACCGGTTTGAAACGCGCCTGCCAACCGGTCCAATCGCTCATAGGTACGGAGCGAACTGCTACTTGACAGGCACCAGTCGCCAGTCCAAGAGCGCACAACTCCTTCCATAGGGTACGTATGGAACGAATTTTGTCCTGAATCCGATCCCCGGCAGGAACATAACCCGCGACCGTGCCACTACCTACGTCCTTCCCTGCACCCATCACCACCCCGTTGCTGCCCAGCTCACACAGTAAATTCGCAATGGCTTCTTCCGTATCCTGGGTTACCGTGATGATGATTTCAACCCAATCTGTGATCATAGGGACACACCGTATCTATTCCAGCATATCCTTAAGGCGTTCGAAAAATCCTTTATCGTGGGCGGGCGCTTTGCCGCCGTTCATCTCCGCAAGATCGCGGAAAATCTGTTTTTCATTGGCATCCAGGTTGGTCGGGGTCCATACATGGACCTTTACGAGTTGATCGCCGTTACCATAGCCATTGAGATGCGGGATGCCTTCTCCTTTTAGCCGGAAGATCTTGCCGGACTGCGTTCCTTCAGGAATTTTCAGGCTTACTTTACCGGAAAGTGTCGGGACTTCAACAGACGAACCCAGCGCTGCCTGACCGAAGCTGATAGGCAGTTCGTAGACCACATCATCCTCTACCCGGTCGAAATGCTTGTGTTCCTGCTCTTCTATCAGTACGATCACATCTCCGGACGGCCCGCCTCTGGGCCCTAGGTTGCCCTGGTCGCGCAGCGTCATATAATTCCCGTTCGATGCGCCCGCCGGTATATCCACATTTACAGTGACCGTCTTCTGCTCCCGCCCTTCACCGTGACACGCCCTGCAGGGCTGGTCGATCACAGATCCCTCACCCTGGCATGTGGAACAGGCGGTAACGTTGACGACCGACCCGAAGAAGGACTGGGAAACTTGGCGGACTTCGCCGGCCCCCCGGCAAGTAGGACAGGTCTTGGATGCATTACCGCCTGCAGCGCCCGAGCCGCGACAGGTGCCGCAGGCTTCCAGGCGCTTCAGGCGTATGGTCTTCTTGACCCCCTGAGCGATTTCTTCGAGGGCCAGCGGTAATTTTACCTGAAGGTCAGCACCACGCTGGGGTCCTGAACGGCTGCGGGCACGTCCACCGCCACCGAACAGGTCGCCGAAAATTCCTCCGCCTCCAAAGACACTACCCAGAACGTCTTCAAAATCGGATGCATGGGAAAAATTGTTCCATTGGAATCCGCCGGCTCCGAAATCGTTGGAGACACCCTGATGACCGAACCGGTCGTACCGAGAACGTTTGTCGTTGTCGCTGAGAACCTCATAGGCCTCGGCAGCCTCTTTGAAGCTCTCCTCTGCTGCTTCATTATCCGGATTGCGGTCCGGATGGTACTTGAGCGCTAGCTTCCTGTACGCGCTCTTGATTTGGTCTGCCGAGGCTGAGCGGTCGACACCAATCACCTCATAGTAATCGCGTTTGGCCATGAAAGGTCAATCCTTACCTTCGTATATTAGTTGACGACCTCATAATCCGCATCGATGGAACCGTCATCCTTCTTTTTGTTCTGACCGCCATCTGCCTGTTGTTTCTCCTGATCGGCAGAGCCTGCGGCCCCATCAGGGCCACCCGGTGGTGATCCACCCGG
>CAYYIS010000051.1:0-36223 GCA_964470965.1 uncultured Gemmatimonadota bacterium
GATTCTTTTCCTGCATATACTTCACCGCCCGACATGGTGGCTCCGTAACTACATAGAACGAACGTCATGCGGGTTCCGAAAGAATTTCCCGGAGTGCCGTGATCAGCCGGTCCACTTCTTCGCACGTGTTGAAAAAATGAACGCTGACCCGCAGGTAGTGAATCCCATTCACCTGGGTACAACTGTTCTGAATTAAGTAATCATCCCACAGGCGCCGGCTGATCCCCCGCAGATCTTCTCCGTCTATAATAAACGAGGTCATGAAACCAGAAGTGGCGGCGCTCATCGGCACCGTCAGGCGTACGCCGTCAATCTCCTGCAGGCGTTCTTTAAGATAACGACTCAATTCATATCCGTAAGATTGGACTTTCTCCGGCCAGCCTACCTTATGCAGAAAGTCGATCGCCGTGCCCAGTGCCGCAAAATGGGTCTGATCGCGTGTCCCCTGGATATCATAACGGCGTGCTGTAGGTCTCGGACCGAGATCATCGACGATGAACAGCGGCCGTAATTTGTTCTGGTACTGTTCGTCGATGTAGACCATGCCGGTTCCTTTGGGTCCCAATAGCCATTTATGGCAACTGTTGACGTAGAAGTCGCAATCCATGTCGGATAATTCCAGGTTCACCATCCCGATTGCGTGGGCGCCGTCGACCACGCTGACCGCCCCGTTATCCCGGGCCAACTGGCACAGAGCCCGGGCGGGTGTTATCAGACCGGTAAAATAATAAACGTGGCAGAACGTGATGAGGCAGGTCCGTTCGTTCATGCCTGACGCAAAAGCCTCGGTTATGTCCTCCTTCCGCTCGGCCGTGATCGGCAGGGTGATCCTGCGAATGGTCAGCCCGTCCCGTTCGGCCACGTAGCGCCAAAGGGCCTCCATGGACGGATACTCGTGATCACTCATCAGGATTTCACCACCGGCGTCAAAGGTCAGTCCCTGCGCCACAAGATTCATTCCCATCGTGGTATTGAGGACCAGCGCGATACGGTCCGGATGCGCGCCGACAAACGCCGCCAGCTTCTCTCTTGCGGTTTCAGTCAGCGGCCCCAGCGTTTGCCCCATGTGTTTCCCCACATCGGCATTCAATTGTGCCGAGAGCTCGGCGATGCGGTCTACGACCACCCGGGCGCAGGGCCCGAAAATACCGGCATTCAGGTAGGCGATATCAGATTGTAAGAGAAACTGATCGCGAACATCCGCCCAATACGACGCGTCTCGCTTGGAAATAAATCGGTCGGTCATTATGATTCCTCCTGAACAGGGCCTTAGGTTACCATAAGCTCAATCTCGAATTTTGGCGCCCCCGTTGAATTTTCGGCACATTGGGGCCGTTCGTTCATGGCTGAAAGTCTTCATCGGGTATCAACATGGTCTGGACGGTCGTGGCGCTCCGCTCCATGCTCCAGGGTGTTACAGCCTTGTGTCCTCTATGTCAGGACCCTGATCCAGGGAGCGACAGTGTTCCCTGAAAGAGGATACGACAAGAACATACAATATAACACCCCAATGTCAAAAAAGCCTTGAAGGTTCTTCCAAGGACACTATTAATTCTTATTACATAAAGTCTTGAGCATGTCATGCGACCACTTCATCATGGAGGCCACGATCAGGCACCCTCTTTATGTCTCGATCCTCATGGCTTTTGGCCTGCTGACCCTGGCGCCGGTTACCAAATCCCAATCTCCGAACCAGCAGGTAAATTCCGTAGGCAAGGTGATGCCTTTCGATGCGGCGCCGCCAGCCGAACAAACGCTCACGGTCATGTTTCCCGAGCCGAAAAGTCTGGACGTCAGCATCTTTCCCTATGACGACACGGGGAACCTGCTCCCCTTTGAACCGCTCCTTTGGCGTGATGAAAACCTCCAGCCCGTTGCCGGTGCAGCGGAGCAATACGAAGCGTCGCCCGACCTAAGGACCTGGACTTTCAACCTGCGTCCCGGCGCCCGCTGGAGTGATGGGCGTCCGGTGACGGCACATGACTTCGTCTACACCTATAGGCGTATGCTCGACCCTGCCTCTACCAATGCCTATGCCTTCTTTTTTTACGACATAAAGAACGCTGAAGCCATTAGCAAGGGGCACATGGAAGATGTCAAACGACTGGGCGTTCACGCGCTGGACGATCTGACCTTCGTCATAGAGACCGAACATCCCGCCCCTTATCTGCCCTATGTGGTCTCCTTCGGCGGCGCCGCGCCGCCAGTGCCCCGCTGGGCGGTGGAAAAATACGGTCGGAAGTGGACGCAAGCCGAGTATATCGTATCCAACTCAGGCTTCAAACTTGCCGAATGGGTCACCGCCAGTCATATGACCTTTGTGGCCGATCCCTATTACAACGGACCGCACAGGCCCTATCTGGAAAAAATCATTCACCCATTCCGGGAATCGGCGGCCATCAACATCCTGCCTTATGAAAATAATGAGGTGGATATGGAAGGGGTCGATGTCACCGAAATCGATCGAATTATGAGGGATCCCTTACTCAGCCGGGATCTTGTCCGGTTTCCTTCACAGGTAACCTGGTACTTTCTGTTCCGCACCCGGCAGACGCCTTTTAACGATATCCGTGTACGCGAGGCCTTTGCCCGTGCGATCGACCGTGAGGTGTTGTGTCAGAAGATCCTGCGGGGAGCGGGCGTGCCGGCCTACGGAATGCTCACACCGGAGTTCGAAGCCTACAACGGCAACCAGCACCGTATGGCCCAGGGTTTTGATCCCGAAAGGGCGGCCGGACTGATGCGGGCAGCAGGTTATCCCCGTGGTAGAGGCTTTCCGCCGCAAGAACTGTGGCTGCGGTCTCCTTCTCCTACCATTCGACGACTCGCCGTGGCAATGCAGGGTATGTTCAAAGAGCACCTCGGGGTCGATGTCACCCTCCAGTCATCGGCTGATGAGGCCTCTTATATGGGCCGGCTCTATGATTGGCAGATCAACCTGGGCTTTATTCCCTGGGCGGCCGATTTCCAACATCCCCGCAATATGCTGGATACCATCTGGCACTCGCAGCCCCGCGGGGCGCAACGCCAGGATTGGACCAATCTCGATTTCGATAGACTGGTGGATCAGGCCCTGGGCGAACTGAATCCGGCCACCCGTCTACGACTCTATCAGAGGGCGGAAGAGGTACTGATCAATGACTACGGCGGGGCCTTTGTCTTCCATCAAATAGGTTTAGCGTTGCGCAAACCATGGGTCAAGGGGTATCCGCGCCATGCGGATGGCACGGTCGGCCTCGCGCTCGATTATACCAAGCTTTATATCAGCCGGAAGTAGGGCGTTAGACGGAATAATGACCAGACGTGCCGTTGTCACCGGACTAATTGCAGCAGTCCTGATCAACCTGTGGGCGCAGTTTATGGAGTTCGCTGCGCGTTCCTCTTTAATTACCCTGGCGCATCTGCCTATCGCCGCCATTCTGCCGCTCTTTGTGTTGACAGCGGTTGTAAATCCCCTCCTGGGATTGGTACGTCCCGGGACCCGGTTTACCACTCCCGAGCTGTTTTTGATTTTTGCGTGTATTCTAGTGGCTTCCAGTGTGCCGGGTTTCGGCTTTGTGTTTCATTTCCTGCGGGTCATATCCACGCCATACTACTTTGTCTCTTCCGAGAACCGGTGGCACGAGGTCTTTTTTGGTCATCTGCCCGACTGGCTGGTGGTGCCCAACCCAAGCAACGCGCTCACCTGGTTTTTCGAAGGATTACCCCAGAACCAAGCTATTCCGTGGGAGATCTGGATTATCCCCATGTTCTGGTGGATGACCTTTGTCGGGGCTCTTTTTTTGTGTGGCGCTTGTATGGTCGTACTGATCCGAAAACAGTGGATCGATTATGAACGATTGAGTTTCCCCTTGGCCCAGATCCCGCTAGCAATGATTCAGACCGATCGTGAACGTTTAATTCCCCCCTACCTGCGAAATCGGCTGTTCTGGATTGGTTTTGCTATCCCCCTGACCATAATCGGCTGGAACATCATCGACTACTTCACAGATGTCGGCCCACTACGCATCGGTACCCCTTACAGCCACCATGTCGTGTTTGCCCGGGAATTCCCGCCCCTCATTCTCCAGCTCAATTACCTCGTCCTGGCAACAGCTTTTTTTGCCAATCTCAATGTCTTATTCAGTACGTGGATTTTCGTTCTGGTTCAAACAGTCCAGACGGGATTGTTAAACCGAATCGGCCTGTTGCGGATATCAGGCTCATTGAACCTCAATGACCTGCCGCTGGTGCATTACTTCGGCGGTTTCGTGGTTTTTATCCTCTGGGGACTCTGGGTGGCCCGGCATCATCTTCTGGCCGTGTTTTCCCATATTTTTCGACGCAGCCGGAAGCTGGACGACCGGAACGAGTTGATTTCATACCGCGCGGCGTTCTGGGGAATGTCACTGACGTTGTTCTATGCGGTTGCCTGGCTCTATAGCGCCGGTATGACATTACCCGTCATCGCTTCGTTTCTGGCCGCCCTGTTTATTCTCTATATAGGCATCGCCCGTATTGTCGCGGAGACCGGACTGGTGTATATGGATTTGCCTATCAACGCCAACGAATTTACTGTTGCGGTTTGGGGTACTTCAGAGATTCCCCTGGCGTCTCTCACCAACCTGGGACTGGCCAATGTCTATGCCCGCAACTGGCGACTCTTCTCCATGACGGCGCTGTCTCACCTTATTTACATGGGCGGTAGAACAATTAAAAACGGCAGGATACGCCTTTTAGGTCTGATGCTCGCGACCTTGCTGGTGAGCCTGGTTGCCGCCGTCGGTTTCACGGTGTACATGGGATACAATCCCCATCAGGCGCCCGCCTTTCGCGGCATGTCTCAGCTGCTGTCGCCGGTCTATATAGACATCATTGCCACCTGGGTGCAAAATAAAACCGTGGTCTCACAGATGGAGAAACTTTCCTTCGGTCTGGGCGCTGTGGTTATGAGCCTTTTAATTGCGCTGCAATTCTACGTAACCTGGTGGCCCCTGCATCCGGTCGGCTTTGCGCTGGGAGGAGTTCTCCTGATAAAAGGGCACGTCCTTTCCATCTTTATGGCCTGGTTGATTAAAGGGATTCTGATACGGACCGGCGGTGTCCAGGCCTACCGCAAAGCTCAGCCCGTGTTTATCGGTCTTTTGGCCGGCTATGCCGTTGCTGTCGGGTTGTCATTTGCCGTAGATGCCATCTGGTTTCCCGGACAAGGACATCGGATCCACTACTGACAAGCGCTGTTGGCGTTTCTCTGGCATTCCGGAAATCCGGGTTCCAGCATTAACTGCCGATCCAAGCCAGTGATTCGAGGAAAACCGGGTTAATCAAACCCGGCAAAATCTCTACAGGGAAAAATTAGTCGGCAACCGAAGCCGTTCATGATCGGTCCTCCAGAACAGAGCGCAGGGGCACGAAACCTATCTCGCGCGCGATGAGACGGATGTCAAACACCGGGTCGCGTTCGTGTCCGGGTCGCTCGTAGTGGGATAGATCGATCCGGTCGGCCTCGGCGCCGTACCAACCGCGGATGATATCGGGCACGGGCACTTCACAGCAGGCCTGTCCCCCCACAGCGTTCAGAATGCGAACGCCGGGTTTGTGCGGCGCTTCAGCGGCCATGCGAAAACAGCGGACGGCATCGCTCTGGTACATCTTTGCCAGACCGCCCATGCTCCATTCGGTGAGAGGGGCCACCCGGCAGGGCGTCGGCCTGCTTCCCTCGGGCACGATACTGGCAAGGCGCACGTTGATAATATCCAGATCTTCGTTCTGCCGAACCAGATAACGGGTCACTTCCTCCATCAGGTATTTAGACAGTCCATAACCGTCGCGATCGAGGCAAGGATGCTCGTCTGGCATGGGCAGTTGCATAGGACGAAAGCGGATGCTCTGGAATCCCACCGCGGCGATGGAACTGGCCAACACGAATTTTTTCACCCCGCGGTCGATACCATATCGCAGTAAGTGGTGGGCGCCTGCCACATTGACCCGCAGTCCCGACTCCTCGGTGCAGCCACCGGTGACCGCGCCCAGGTGGATCATGACATCGAGGGGATGCCCGTCCAGTTTTTGCAGATCGTCCGGCCGGGCAAAATCCCCCTCGATGGAATGCACTCCGGGGGTTTCTGTAGGGGCCCTGGAAAGACATACCACAGTGTGACCGGCAGACATTTCACCGGCCAGGTTACGGCCGATGAAACCGCTTGTACCGGTAATCAAAACATCGCTCATGGTCGGTTCCTTACGTGGTTGTTTGGTTATGTTACTTAATCCGGAACTCACGTGTACGTTGGGGCTGAAAAACGGCACCCAAACCTGGCACCCGGCTCCTATAGGGTGTGCTCATTCGTCATAGGCATCATCTGTTAATCAAAATGAGTATTGAATTTTGCATGTGATGTAAAATGAGAATATAGGCCTCCTTCACGACAGGCACAAGTTCTGGGAGCGCAACGTTCAGCAGTGGGGACGTTTATCTTTACACGTGCTGGATCAATTAGACCCTTACAAGTTTCTACGTTTACTCCATCGGCTTCTGATCCCCCGCACGAACCACCGCATTGATAGACTACCACGCGTGGTAGGGATTAAGCGCTTGACACGTAGAAGCTAGTTATGCAATTTTGGTGTACACATTTATCATGGTATGGCAACAGGTGATTTGGTCGTCTTTGTGACAACTCCAAAAAGGCAACGTTCCGTTGAACGGCCGATCCTTTTCCAAAGGGGTTGTGATCTCAGAAGTCCGTGAAACCACACCGGTTTTACGGTCCCGTATGGATGGTCCGGGTATCAGGTGTGACCGGTTGATATCACGCCAGGAACGAACGGATCGCCATGTCGAACAACACTCCCCCCGGCAGTAGCGGCATTGAAACCGGTACTTTCAACCGGTACGGCCGGATCGGACCGGATTCCGGATTGGCCCGGGTTCGGCGCCCCACTCTAAAACACAATCCCAGCCCAAATGGGGTGGCGCCCGGGCCGGTGAAAAAGTACCGTCGATGATCCGAATGTCCAACGCACCCGTATGGCCGCTCATTGTCTTTGATGACATACATTCTGCGGTCGGCGCGGTGGGGCGTGCCTGTCCAATGTAATCCTTCGAAAGGAGAATCCGAGAGATGATTTCAATACCATCCCGATTCCTAAGGGGTATGATACTGGCCGTCTTTTACGTAGTCGTCCCCGTGGCCCAGGCCGTGGAGGTTTCCTATACCATATCTGTTCTGAAACCCACAACCGGATTGGTAGACATATCCATTGAGGTGCGGGATGCCGTCGGTACCTCTCTCGATGTTGCCATGCCGGCCTGGACACCGGGAGGATACGGGTTGATGTGGTGGGCAAAGAACGTGCAGGAGGTGTCCGCTGAGGACGGTGCAGGGAACGCTCTTCAGACGCATCAGGTGGATACCAGCCAATGGAGGATTAATCCGGCGGCGCCTGTGGTAAAGGTGCATTACAGACTGTACATTCCAAAACGCCTCATGGACGATGCGCACGTAAAATTGATGGGACCAAGCACATTTATGTACGTGGTCGGTGAAGCGCCCTACCCGGCCGCCGGAGCGGTTAAGCTTACGATCGAGGCCCCGGAAGACTGGGTGATAGCGACAGGCCTGGAGATGACAGCGCCGCGTGTTTACACCGCACCGGACTACGACACATTTATAGATGCTCCTATCGAAATGGCTGATTACCTCGATAAAATGACCTTTACGGATCATGGGGCAGATTATGAGATTTACATCAGGAATCCGCATAATTATGACCGCGAAGATTTCAGTAAAAAGATCAAACATATCGTTTCTGAACTGGGAGAAATGATGGGCGGCGTACCCTACGACCGTTACGTTTTTCTCATAACCGGCCAGAACAGAAGAGGCGGTGGCCTCGAACATCTTAACTCCACAAACATCAGTCTTAAACGCTATGACAGCCCTTCTTCATCTGATTACAGGCGTCTGGTATACATTATTGCCCACGAAGTATTTCATGCTTGGAACGTGAAGCGGATTCGTCCTGCGATCCTTGGTCCATTCGACTACACGAAGCCCCAGCATACCCGTGACCTGTACATCTCCGAGGGCATTACTTCGTATTACGGCATGCTTACCGTAGCCCGGCAGGGAATCTGGTCACGTGCCTTGTTTTATGACGAATTATCCAAGGAAATTACATCGTATCAGACAGCTCCCGGACGCTTGTTCACCTCTGCCGAGGCCGCCAGCTGGAATGCCTGGTTAAAGTCCGGAAATCGGGCACACACGTACGTAGATTTCTATACGATCGGAAATATACTGGGGATGCTGCTGGATCTGGAAATACGGGGGCGTACTGACAACCGAAAAAATCTGGATGACGTCTTTCGCCGGCTGATGACCGAATACGGCCTGCCGAAACCGGGTTTCCCCGAGGGTGGTTTCCAAAAAGTCGTTGAGGCGGTTACCGCCGAAGGCAGAGGCGATGGTGACTTTAGTCGGTTTTTTGCAGACCATGTGGCCGGTGTAGAAGAACTCGACTATGACACACCCTTCAAGCACGCAGGCTTAAAACTCGAAATCATAAGGGATGATGCAGTACCCTCCCTCGGTCTCGATACCGAAGCCGATGGCAGTCTCCGGGTGGTTACCGCCATAGAATTCGATGGGCCGGCCTACAAGGCGGGTGTGATGTTAGGTGACCTCCTGCTGGCAATCGACGATGAAAGGGTGGTGCAATCAACGATAGCCTCCCGTTTGGGTGCCATGAAGATAGGCGAGGAGGTCGGTGTTACGGTCGTGCGTGATGACCGCATTATCACATTTCCACTGATTATAGGGGCGCATCACGAAACTAAATACAAGATTATAGAAGATCCACAGGCCGACCCCGGCGCAGTTACCTTGCGAGAGGCATGGCTCAAGCCGTATGTCACGCCTTTCCGTTAGGACCCCGGCGACAAGCAGGCAAAATAAACCTAGGTAGGCCGGGTCGGTAGAGAGGTCGACGCCGCGCCGGGCATGGAGGCAATACGGTTAAATGGCCAGCACTTATATTCTCTGCTTGTGTGCCTGAATTCAGGCACAGTACCTGTTAAGCACCAGGTCCTAATTTAGGCTTTTTTAATATTAATCTACATCGAAGCCGAGAGCAGGCCGCCATCCACTGGCAGGGCTACACCTGTAATACAGCCTGCGGCAGGTGAACAAAGGAACGCGGCCGCCCGCCCGATATCCTCGGGCGTGCCACGCCGTTGTAGGGGTACGGATGCCCGGAATTCCTCGTTGAGCGACCCGATCTCAGGCGGGGGTGTGTTAAATCTGTGATCTGTATTCATATGACCGGGAAGGATTACGTTGCACCTGATGCCATGTTGTCCCAGATCCGCGGCCATGCTCTGGGTGAGGCGGATGACGCCCGCTTTGGCAGTGCCATAAGCCGTATCACCTTTCCACGCACGGGCACCGTGGACCGAGGAGGTGCTTACAATACTGCCGCCCTCTCCCTGTGCAACCATGGCCCGTGCTGCGTGCTGTGAACATAGAAAGAATCCTTTGAGGCCGATATCTAGGTTGGCGTCCCAGTTCTCTTCGGTAAGGTCAAGAAATTCCTGCCCGGTACCACCATATGGGTTGTTGACCAGGATGTCTATTCGCCCGAACCTTGAAAGAAACGCTTCAAACATCTGTTCGACTTGATTTACATCTGAGATATCCGCCGGGTAGAAGCCTGATTTGGCTCCCATTTCGTTAATCATTTTCAGTGTTGTTTCTGCATCGGAATCTACTTTCAAATCGTTAATTCCGACTTCTGCGCCTGATTCTGCCAATGCCAGTGCGATGCCACGGCCTATACGCCGTCTACCACCGGTTACAAGTGCCTTTTTACCTGATAGATTGTAGGGGGACGACATGAGTTCTCCTTTTTTAGCGACGAAAGGTTTTAAAATCAACTTAACTTAAACAGAAAAGTCAATTGTCTTTTGAAGAGTGAAAAGCCAAACCAAGGAATTGGATACAGAATGAACATGGTATCTATTGGCGAAAGTTGCGTCGATCTCTACACCGAACAAGAGCGGGTTTTCGCCGGGGGCATATCCCTTAATTTCGCCTTGCATGCCAAAGAGAGCGGTGCGGACAGCGTGTCTCTTGTGAGCAGAACAGGGGACGATCCTGAACGCGGCCAGCTGGTTGGTCTATTGGAATCCCGAGATATAAACACAAGCCATGTACAGCGGTTGATTGGTCAGACGGCCACTTGTGAGATAGCGCTTGCCGAAAATGGAGAACGGTACTATCCCCCTGGTGGTTACAAGCGGGGTGTTCTCAATGATTTTGTGCTGACCGACCAGGAATGGGATTTCATCGAAACGCAGGACGTTGTCGTGTCGATGTTCGATCACAGTCATCCTTTTCCTTTTCTCGAAGATCTCTTGAGGCGACCAATGCGCGGTAAAAAGGTCATGGATTTTGGTGATTGGGATGACGGAAGGGGCGACCACCGGCTGGTTTGGCCATTTCTTCACCGTCTTGATCTCGCATTCGTGAGTGGAACGGAGGAAACCATCACGGCATTCTCTGAGTATTCCAGAGATATCGATGGAATATTCGTCGTAACGATGGGCGCCATGGGCAGTGCGGCCGTCCATAAGGGGAGGATTTCATCGGCTGCAGCCCAAACCGTTCAACCTGTTGTCGACACAACGGGTTGTGGCGATGCGTTCCAGGCTGCTTTTACAGTCTCATATCTTAGGAATGGGGAAATTTCTGAAGCACTGGATGCCGGCAGCGCAAAAGGAGCAGAAGTCGCTTCTTATTTAGGGGCGTTCCATCCGCAGATATTCAATATCTAATCTATTCGATGAGACCGTGATACCTTGCTTCCGATCATATGTTCCAGGCGAATCATGCAGGAACCGATAATTCGCATGCCGGCTTAAAAGAGGGCCTCCTGACCGCAGATTGTGTATCACATGACGGGTAAATGGTGGTTGGGACAATGCATTTTTAACCCACCCGCTTCGGGGGAAGAATTTTATGCAATGGTATAGGCCCTAAGGTCTGAATGCCTTCAGGTTGCGTTGGCCCGCTGTCTACCGCTGGCCAACTCAGACACTCATGCTCCTCACGGTAGCGTTTTGTTTGATATAACACGAACAGCGGGTCGGTCATCAGGTGTCAGATTCGTCCCGTGGCTCCTCCTGATCTTGCTGTGCTCCCTTTGAGGATTGTTCCGAGTACAGCGGATTCGCAAGAAGATAACGCACGGTGGATGCGTACCATTTGGTGGATTTTTCCGATGCGGGAGCCCGCTTGGTGGGGATTTCATCCTCATTCAGTTTGTTAGCGATTTTGCGAAGGCTCCACCCTTTCTGGCGCCAAGCGAGAACGGACTGGATGATCGCCTGCTCCCCGTCGTTTGATATCAGTTGGTTTCCGTCTTGATCGTATCCGTACGGGGTGGTTCCGTACACGAAGCGATTTGCCTTTTTTATTGCAATGGCGGATCGTGTTCTCTCCGATGCCATAGCACGTTCCATCTCGGAAAATCCAGCGATCATACATCGGCCGACGGCATCATCAGTCCGGATAGGAATCCCACCCATATCGACAACATGCAAAACCACATTGTTTTCGGTCCAGAGGCTAATGTGTTGATCCGCGTCGATCGCATTTCGGAATAATCGGTCAAGTTTCAAACACACAATGTGCGTGACCCCGGTTCTCTCTGTAATACTGTCCAAATCACTACCGCCCAGCCGGTCTTCGAGGGGAACGGTCCCGGCGACGGACTCATCCCGGATAACCATCATGTTATCCAGATCGTTTTGCGCACAGTATCGCTCTAAAGCTGAAACCTGATGTTTTAAAATTAAGCCGGCTCCATCTTGCGGCCCCACTCTGATGTAACAGACCGCCTTCTCCATAAGCACTCCTTCGTGTCACTGCGAAATTGATACTACGCCATATCACCATGTCTGTTTGAAAATACATATTCATCTGCCTGAATTCAATAGCTTTGTGCCAATCTGTCTAACACCCGGCGGCCCAACTTTTTCCTTGCCTTACCTACGGTATTCGCATATATTAACGTCGGTCTACTAAGAGTGGGCGATGGAGTGCCCGCTTTTTTTGTGCATGTTTGAGCGGAAAAGAATCGTAGGTGTGTTAATTTCGCCTCTATTGAAAATAGGTTCTGTAACGGAATATGGTCGAAAATAGCGATGATATTTTAGATCGCGTCAGGGAAATAGCGGAACCGCTGGTTACAGATGCGGAAATGGAATTGGTTGACTTGGAACTGGTCGGTGGCCGAGGGAATTACCTCCTGCGTGTTTTAATAGACAAACCGTCCAGCGTGACCTTGGAAAATTGCGTTCAGATCAACAGAGAACTTTCCGATATTCTGGATATTGAAGATCCCATACCCTATCGGTACACACTCGAAGTCAGTTCACCAGGCATAGACCGTCCGTTTAAAACCATCCGGGATTACGAACGGGCTCGCGGTCAACTGGTAAAGATAACCACCCAAGAACCCGTCGAAGGAAATACCGAACACATCGGACGCCTTGAGTCCTGCCTGGAAGAAAAAGTAACTATAATAATAGGTGGAAATCCACGTGTTATCCCCATGGATACAGTGGTAAAAGCCCTCAGGGAACTGGTGTGGTAACTTCCGATGGGAGGAGTAAGTCTGATGAATTACGAAGTGATTGAAGCTCTTGGACAGATTATAAGGGAAAAGAACATCGAAAAGGATCTAGTCTGGGAAACTTTGAAAATGGGCCTGGTCGCGGCCGCTAAAAAGCGATTTGGTGTAGGTGATCGTATCGACGTTACCATCGACGAGCAGTCTGGCAAAATGGAGATGACGGCCTACCAGGATGTGGTAGAAGAAGTGGAAGATCCAGAGAACGAAATTACACTCGACGAAGCAAGAAAAATAGACCCTGATGTAAATATCGGCGATGAATTGAAGCAGTCTTTACCGTTCGATGATTTTGGCCGCAACGCGATTCAAGCGGTCAAACAGGTGGTGGTACAGCGAGTCCGGGAAGCGGAGCGTGAGAATATCTACGAGATTTACAAGGACCGGATAGGTGATGTCATCACAGGCAGTGTCCAGCAAGTAGATCGGGGTAATATCATCGTGAAGATGGAACGGGCGGAAGCACTCCTACCTTGGCGCGAACAGATAAGACGTGAGAAATACCGCCAGGGAGAGACCATCCGTGCCTAC
This sequence comes from uncultured Gemmatimonadota bacterium, assembly GCA_964470965.1. Taxonomy (GTDB): domain Bacteria; phylum JAAXHH01; class JAAXHH01; order JAAXHH01; family JABIQT01; genus CAYYIS01. The sequence goes on from CAYYIS010000051.1 coordinate 13,207, forward strand.
ATCCTTGAGGTTCAGCGATCAACAAAGGGTCCCCAGGTCATCCTGTCCCGCGCTCATCCCGAGTTTCTGAACTTGTTATTCCGGATTGAAGTACCCGAAATACATGAAGGAATAGTTGAAGTTAAAGCGGTAGCCAGGGAGCCCGGTGATCGATCGAAAATAGCCGTGTATTCCCATGACGACCGGGTGGATGCCGTGGGAGCATGCGTCGGAATGAAAGGTACGCGGGTTCAGGCTGTTGTGAGAGAGATGAATAATGAGCGCATCGACATCGTACCGTGGAGCAGTGACCCTACTACATTTGTTACACAGGCATTACGGCCGGCAGATGTGTCCCAGGTGAATATTCTGGACATCGAAGACAAGAAAATGAGAGTGGTCGTTGAAGACGACCAACTTTCCCTGGCGATCGGTAAATCGGGGCAGAACGCACGTCTTGCGGCCAAACTTACGGGCTGGAGCATAGACCTGACAAAACGTTCAGATCTGGAGAAACAGTTGATGGCAGAGACTTTTGGCACCGATATAGATGATGACGATGATTCTGTTTCTAACGCGTCGACGCTCGATGACGTAGAGGGATTAACACCTAAGATGATCGAACGGCTGACCGGGGTTGGCATAGAATCGGTATCTGACCTCAAAAATGCGGATGTCGACCAGCTCACTGCTATACCGGGAGTGGGTGCCGCTACCGCGGAAAAAATGCTGGCAACGGTGCAGGATCAAGCAGAGAAGGTATGATGCGGGCAAAAGGACAGGGAGAAGACAATAAATCGGTGCTGGGCCTACTCGGCCTTGCCCACCGTGCCCGGAAGGCAAGAGGGGGATCCCGGGCCGTTGAAGCCTCTATACGTTCCGGCAACGCCCGTCTTGTATTATTAGCTTTGGACACGGCCGAAGGAACCAAGAAACAATTCTTGAATTTAACCAGAAGGTATCAAGTGCCTGTCATACAACAACATTCAATGGTGGAATACGGAGATTGTTTCCAGAGTGCGCCGCGCTCTGTCGTGGCTATCAACGACCGGCATTTTGCCGCGGGAATGTTAAAAAAAACCGGCAACACATCCCCCCCGACCGGGTGGGTTAAGTGAGGAAGGGATGAAAAAGTATGCCGAAACGAAGAATATATGAATTAGCACGGGAATACAATATTTCAAGCGAGGCGCTCGTTGCGATGTTGCATGATCTGAAATATGACGTTAAGAGTCATATGAGCGTAATGGATGACAAAATGATCCTCGATGTAAATCTGAAATTCGAGGAAGAAAGGGATAAAGCCAGGGAAGACCAAGATCGTAAACGGCAGATGAGCGAGAAGCCATCCCAGGCCCCCAAAAAGAAAAAAGCTCCGGCTCCCGCTAGTGGACAGGATGCGAAAAGTAAGCGTAAGGGCCGCCGGGGCGGAGGTGAGCAGAAACAATCGGATGTGCCACAGAAGCCGCCACAACCCGAAGCAAAAGCTGATTCGAAACCGAAAAGTTCCGATAAAACTGAGAATCAGGGCGAAAAAAGCAAGCGCCGCCGCAGTAAGAAAAAGCGCAAGGTGGATAAACGCGAGGTTGAGGCCAGCGTGCGCAGGACATTGGCGCAGATGGACAGCGGTAAATCCAAGCGTCGTCGCCGCCGGGGTACGAAAGATGACGAATCTGAAGAAATGGAAGAGACGAACGTCATCAGGGTATCCGAGTTTATTTCAGCTGGGGAACTCGCCGAACAGATCAATATAGGGCCCAATGAAATCGTATCCAAATGTCTTGAACTGGGCTTGATGGTCACGATCAACCAGCGGCTCGATATGACTACGATAATGACGGTGGCCGACGAGTACGGTTACGAGGTCCAGGAGGAGGAAGAATACGGATCTGAACTTTTAGATGTCGAAGAAGAAGAAATCGACGAGTCGGAATTGGAGATTCGCCCTCCGGTTGTTACCATTATGGGACACGTGGACCACGGTAAAACATCGATCCTCGATTACATCCGGTCCAGTAACGTGATTGCAGGCGAGGCAGGTGGTATCACCCAGCATATAGGCGCATATGAGGTGGAATTGGGTCAGGGGATGATCACGTTTCTCGATACCCCGGGGCACGCCGCTTTTTCCGCCATGAGAGCCCGGGGTGCTCAGGTGACCGACATCATCGTTCTGGTCGTGGCAGCTGATGAAGAAGTAATGCCCCAGACCGTTGAGGCAATCGATCATGCCAAGGCCGCCGAAGTGCCTATTATCGTCGCCATGAATAAGATGGATTTGCCGGGAGCCAACCCAAACCGGATAAAAGAACAACTCAGCACCCACGGCTTGCTTACGGAAGACTGGGGAGGCGAGATAATTTCCTGTGAGGTGTCGGCAATCACCGGCGAAGGCGTAGATCACCTGCTCGAGATGATCCTTCTGCAGGCGGAACTGCTCGACCTGAAAGCCAGCCCTATTAAACGGGCCGCCGGCGTGGTAGTCGAGGCAGAGCTTGATAAGGGAAGAGGCACACTGGCGACCGTCCTTATTCAACAGGGAACCCTAAGAAAAGGGGAATCTTTCATTGCTGGGCATTTTAATGGGCGCGTACGGGCCATGCTCGATGAGCGTGGTCAAAAGCGGCAGGACGCCGGTCCATCCACGCCTGTCCAGATCATGGGCTTCAATGGAATGCCTCAGGTGGGCGATGCTTTTGTGACCGTAGAATCCGAACAGGTAGCCCGGGAAATTAGCAACAAAAGGCGACAGCTAAAACGAGCACAAGACTTCCAGCCGGCCAAGCACGTTACCCTCGAAGACATTTTTGATCAAATACAGGAAGGTCAGATTCGGGAACTTCCCTTGATCATAAAAGGTGATGTGGGGGGGTCGGTTGAAGCATTGAGCGATTCTTTACTCAAATTGGCCAACGATGAGGTCAAGATACGAATTATACACACCAGTGTCGGCGCCATCAATGAATCCGATGTCCTGCTCGCGGCCGCGTCGAATGCCATCATCATCGGTTTCCACGTGAGGCCGGACGGCAGGGTTCGCGATCTCGCGCAACGGGAACAGGTTGACATAAGGCTGTATGATATCATCTACAGGGTCATTCAGGATGTGACGGCCGCCCTCGAGGGGTTGTTGACGCCTGAGATTCATGAGACAGTGGTAGGAGTGGCCGAAGTCCGGGAGGTATTTAAAATTCCGCGTGCTGGAACCGTGGCCGGATCATATGTCCAGACGGGTACGATCACGCGAAATGCGTCCGTCCGGCTGATCAGGGAAGGTGTCGTTATTTATGAAAGCACCGTGGGCACGCTCAGACGCTTCAAGGAAGATGTTCGTGAAGTACAGAATGGGTATGAATGTGGCATCACCGTAGACGGATATCAGGATATCAAGACCCAAGACTTGCTCGAAGTTTACGAAACTCAGGAAGTGGCGCGCCAGTTTGAGACCCAATAGACACAGCGTCCAATCTTATGATCATCGGTGTATTTAAGATCGACCTGTATATACCTGAAAGCGGTTCGATCAAGAAGAAACGCCAGGTGATCAAATCATTGAAGGACCGCGTCAGAAACAAGTTTAACGTGTCTGTGGCAGAGATAGACCACCAGGATTTATGGCAGAGATGTGGATTGGCAATCGTCGTGGTTACGAATGACAATCAGTATATCGACTCGACGTTTTCTCATATTGTACGCATGATCGATTTGGATCACAGGCTTGTGATTATTGATCAAACCATTGAGCGGCGGTAAAGGGACAAGATGGCGAGTAGAAGAGTGGAACGCGTGTCGGATCTGATTAAACAGCAGGTCAGTAATATTATCAGCAACGACCTTAAAGATCCGCGGGTTGGTTTTGTAACGGTCACCTCGGTCGTTCTTTCCCGGGATTTACGACACGCCAAGGTTTATATCAGTGTGATGGGAAGCGATGAGGATCGGGAAAGGACTATGGAAGCCCTGAATCGGGCCTCTGGATTCATGAGAACCCGCCTAGGGAATAGAATACGGATCCGTCACATTCCGGAATTACTATTTCGTTATGATGACTCCTATGAATACGCTGCACGTATCGCTGTCGTGATGAAACAGATCGAGCCGGAGACAAAACCGGTAGCTGCAACAACCAGGTCGGATCAGACATCAGTGGAGGACGCTGGCCACGGATGATCGTATTGCATGCACTGGACGAGGCAATCGGGCGCTTTTCGAATCCCGTGGTGGCAGTAGGGAATTTCGATGGAGTCCACCTCGGACACAGGGCGATCATTGGTGAGGCTGTAACCCGGGCGAAGACGTTGGACAGGGACTGCTTGATCGTTACGTTCGATCCGCATCCGCAACTGATCCTCGGCCGCAAGAGCACCGGATTCCTGTTAACACCGCTCGATGAAAAATTAAGTATACTGTCGGAATACCCGGTTTCGGGGGTTCTGGTTTTACGGTTCGACAGAGAATTAGCGGCTACAAAACCTGAGACGTTTGTCAAGGATGTTTATTTTGAAGGGTTGCATATATCTGAATTGGTCATCGGGTTCAGTCATGCGTTCGGTCGGTTCGGTCGGGGAAATGCAGACCTGTTACACTCCCTCGGTGCAAAACTGGGGTTTAAAGTCCGGATATTACCCCCCTACCACGCGGGAGATCACGTTGTTGGGAGCAGCTTAATCCGTAGCGCGCTTACCGCAGGTGATATCGGTACCGCTACCAGATTACTCGGGTATCCGTACACGTTGACCGGGACGGTCATAAAGGGAGAAGGGAGAGGACGTCAGATACAATTCCCAACGGCCAATCTGGGGTTAGACGATCCGAACCAGTTGCTGCCTAAACATGGGGTTTATGCAGTACAAGTTGAAATAGGAGAAATTAAATACGACGGCGTTATGAACACGGGCGTCAGACCAACGTTCGGAACCGCGGAGGAAAGGTGTGAGATCCATATACTGGATTTCGACCGCGATCTCTATGATTTACCCATAAGAATTTCTGTAATACAGCGAATTCGCGATGAGGTGAAGTTTTCAGGAATAGACGCATTGCGAACACATATCGCAAGAGACGTGCAGAGAGCACGTGAACTTCTCTCTTAGATAGCCATCAGGAGAGAAACCACCAGTATAAGGAGCTTATCAAGTGGCATTGACAAAGGAATCAAAAGGAACCATTCTGAAAGAGCATGGCAGGCATGAAAAAGACTCTGGATCCTCGGAAGTTCAGATCGCACTTTTGTCACAGCGAATCAATGAACTTACGATTCATTTCAAAACACACAAAAAAGATCATCATTCCCTGAGAGGATTGCTCAAGATCGTCGGTCAGAGGCGCAGATTGTTGTCTTATATGCGACGAAAAAATATCGACCGATATAGAACGCTCATAACCGATCTTGGTTTACGCGGCTAATTTTGTTGACCAAACTAGAGGATCGGTGGACTTTTTATCGGCGGAAGGAGAATTTTGTAGATTATGGTACATAGAGTCGAACTGGAAATTGGTGGGCGAAATTTAATATTAGAAACGGGTAAGGTTGCCAAATTTGCTGATGCAGCGGTATGGGTTCAATATGGTGAATCCGTGATACTGGCCACAGTGGTATCAAGTCGGAAAAGGGATGAAGGAAGAGATTTTCTACCCCTGATGGTCGATTATCGTGAACGCATGTATGCTGCAGGACGCATCCCGGGTGCAAGGCTGAGACGTGAGGGGCCGCCGAGTGAAAAGGAAACACTCAGCGCCCGGCAGGTTGATCACGCAATACGTCCCCTATTTCCCAAGGATTATCTGTACGAAACCCAGGTCATGGTAATGGTGCTTTCGACGGATATGGAAAACGATTCGGATATCCTGGGATTGATCGGGGCGTCTGCCGCGTTGCATATTTCCGACGTCCCCTACAAGGGCCCCTTATCTGCAACGAGAGTAGGCCGAAATGAAAACGGCTTGATCATCAACCCAACCTACATGGATCTGGAGGAGAGTGATCTTGATTTTGTTGTAGCGGGGACATCAGAGTATATCATGTCGCTCGAAGGTAGCGCACACGAGGTCAGTGAAGAAGATTTGACGCAGGCTATCATGTTCGCCCACGGGGATGTCGTAAAGATCAACGAAAAAATTGATGAATTGCGCAGTCTTTGCGGCCTGGAAAAACGGGAATATGAGGCTCCGGCCAAGGATCCCGATCTTGAAGTAAAGGTGGAAGGTATTTCCCTTCCATTGATACAAGAGGGTAACCGGACGATCGAGAAGGCGAAAAGAGGGGATTTATTTGCACAGGCGGCAGCTCTCGCCATTGAAAAACTTTCTGAAGAATACCCCAGCCATGAATCGATGATCAGGGAAATAGTATATGAGATTCAAGCCCGGGATATGCATGATATGATTAGGAGTGAAAGTCGCCGTGTTGACGGCCGCGGAATGGATGACATACGACCGTTGCTCTGTGAGGTGGGTACGTTGCCCCGAACACACGGTTCTTCGTTGTTTTCCAGGGGAGAGACTCAGTGTCTTGGAGTTACCACACTTGGAAGCAAGAGGGACGAGGTGAGACTGGATGATCTTGAAGGTGATACCGTGAAGTCTTTCATGCTTCATTACAACTTCCCGCCTTTTTGTACCGGCGAAGCCCGGCCATCCCGTGGGCCTCGCCCCCGTGAGATCGGACATGGATCACTTGCGGAACATGCCATCGCACCGGTGATTCCATCTGAGGAGACATTTCCGTACACCATACGCATTGTCTCGGAGGTTCTCGAGTCTAACAGCTCTTCATCCATGGCCTCTGTCTGTGCAGCGACGCTATCCCTGATGGATGCCGGTGTACCAATCAAAAATCCTGTTGCCGGGATAAATATCGGTTTAATACCGGACGAACCCAAACCTCAATATTTGGTAGATATCCAGGGCGTTGAGGATTTTCTTGGCGGCATGGATTTCAAGGTGGCCGGTACGCGTGACGGTATCACGGCCGTGCAGATGGATGTCAAAGTAATGGTTGTGAACGAAGAGATCATACGTGAGACATTCGCACGAGCTCTAACTGGCCGTCTCCATATTCTCGACGCCATGGAACAGACGATTGCTGAGCCGAGATCCGAATTGTCCGAATTTGCGCCGCGTATCATCACGGTCAAAGTAAAACCGGACCAGATAGGCGGAGTTATCGGGCCGGGTGGTAAAAACGTCCGGGGCATTCAGGAAGAAACTGGTACCAAGATCAACATTGAAGATGATGGTACGATTACCATCGCCGCAGTAGATGGCGTTGCCGGGGAAAGAGCCGAGCAGATCATTCGGAATATGACCGAAGAACCTGAGATCGGAAAAATCTATCAGGGTACCGTCCGCCGTGTGGTGGAATTCGGGGCCTTCGTCGAGATTTTACCGGGTCAGGATGGTCTGGTTCACATCTCGGAATGGGACAAGGGACGCACCAGTGCTATGGCTGATGTCGCCAAAGAAGGCGATGAAGTGACCGTGAAAATCATCGAGATCGACGGTTCCTCCGGCAAGATACGGCTCAGTAGGAAACAGGTGCTTCTGGAGCAATAGTGACCAGCGCTGCCAGTCGTTCTGACATGCAACCAAAAAAATCCACTCTCCCAAATGGCATCAGGGTGATATCGGAATGGATACCCCATATTCATTCCATCACCCTGGGTGTCTGGGTTTGGTCCGGCTCCCGGTTTGAAACCCCAAAAAATAACGGCATTGCACATTTTTTGGAGCATATGCTGTTTAAGGGTACCGATCGAAGGGATGCGTTCGAGATTGCCAGGACGATTGAATCTCTCGGGGGTTACCTAAATGCGTTCACGGGAAGGGAACTGAACTGTTTCTTCGTCAGAGTCCTAAAGGATGATGACGCAATTTCAATAGATTTACTTGCGGATATCCTTCAAAATTCTAATTTCGACCCGGGTGAAATAGAGAAAGAAAAAGGGGTAGTCATCGACGAGATCCACGGGATGGAAGATTCGCCCGAGGAACTCGTGCTTGACCATTTCACCAGGATCGTCTGGCAACCTCATCCGCTCAGCAAATCGATTTTGGGTACATCGGAGACCGTCGCTTCATTTCAGGAAACCGACCTGCGTTCTTACCTAAATGCCCACTACTTACCCGAACAGACCTATATCGTTGCAACAGGCGCAGTCGACCATGATCGACTTGTTCGCCTCGTGGAGGCGGCCTTCCCTGCCGGTACCCGTAAGCCGATGCCGCAGATGAGGGCGCTTGACCCGCCCTCCCCGCAACAAACAGTCGTGTCACGAGATATCTCCCAGGCACATCTATGCCTCGGCGGCATTGGGCTGCCCTATAATGATCCTCGAAAATATACACTCTACGTTCTGAACACCCTCCTGGGTGGAGGGATGACTTCCCGTCTCTTCCAGACCGTGCGAGAGCGGGAAGGGCTTGCCTACGCCATCTATTCTGATCTGGAATTTCTATATGACACTGGATTGTTTTCCATCTACGCGGGGACAGATCCCGGGGACTTACCTCGGGTTATAGAAGCAGTTTTTCACGAGATGAAGAAATTTCAAACCGAAGTAATTACGGATCTTGAATTAAGAGACGCAAAAGCCCAGTTATCGGGTGGACTGCTGTTGTCGCTTGAAAGCGCGAGCAATGTTATGAATCGCCTTGCCCGATTGGAGATTTACCTCGACACTTATGAATCGGTGGAACTTAGTATCGCTGCAGTCGAAGCGGTAACAGCGGGGCAGGTAATGGAACTTGCCAACGAACTTTTCGCACCGGATCGGATGTCCCTCGCCGCGGTCGGTCCTCTGGAGGAAAAAGACCTGAGCGCAACGCCGGTGAGGGGGAGCCTGGATGGATGAAATCATCGTTCGGATCGTAAGCGCCAACCCCGATATTTCGATTCCTCAACACATGAGTGCGGGGGCTGCAGGAATGGATCTGGCGGCAGACTTGGATGAACCCGTTTCGATATCCCCGGGACAGGTTGAACTGATAGGAACCGGAATAAGAATCGCCATACCCGACGGTTTTGAGGGGCAGGTAAGGCCCCGCAGCGGGTTGGCAATGAAACACAGAATCGGTATCTTGAACAGTCCTGGTACGATAGATTCGGATTACAGGGGTGAGATCGGCGTCCTGTTGATTAACTTCGGAGACACACCTTATGTGGTTGCACGGGGTGAACGAATCGCACAGCTTGTCATAGCCGCTGTCCCAAAGGTTAAGATAGAGGTAACAGATTCTCTGGACGATACCGATAGGGGCAGCGGAGGATTCGGTCATACGGGGCGATAACATGCAACAGCGTATTCCGGTCCTGGTTTACCATAAAATAGATCATAGGTTCGAATTTTCAATAACGAGGATCCCACCTCAAAGGTTTGTTTCCCACCTTGACTGGCTTAAAGATCACGGTTACAACACCATTACGATTTCCGCGGCCGAACGAATAATCCGCGAAAACCTGGTGTTTCCAGAAAAAACCGTCGCGATTGTTTTCGATGATGGTTTTGAGAATTTCTACACCTATGCCTATCCCCTGCTCAAAGAACGGGGAATGATCGCCACCATATATATGATAACCGGCTATGCAGGAAGGAATGATGAGTGGGATGTAAACATCTGTTGGCGAAAGTTCAGGCATTTATCCTGGTCACAAATTGCGGTTTTGGCTGGCGATGGTTTCGAGTTCGGATCCCACACTGTGAACCACCCCGATTTAACCAGACTTAGTGATCAACATGTGATCGAAGAACTATCCGATTCGCGAACTAGACTGGAAGACAGATTAGGGCGTCCCGTACGATCATTCTCCTATCCCTTTGGCGGGTATTCCGAACGCGTAGAATTTAAAGTGATTGAAGCAGGTTACAGCAGCGCCGTCCTGGTAAGAAACAGGCATCGAAATACGATAGACAAAAGACTGATCACACTTTGTGGAACCAGTGTATATCGAACCACGCGAATGAAACGCTTAAGCGATATTTTATCCTTTCAGGCACCGTCTCCTTTTCAAAAACTGGTTCAGCGTGGTATCGGTTGGTGTGCCAGTAAAACCCCGGTAGTAAAGGGCCCGCCCGCCCGTTCCGCCCCGGACTGATGCATCCCGTTTTCGGTAAAAACGATATAGCAGGTCACCTGTAATTAACATATCAACGGTAGAAAGCGGCATGGATCTACATCATGGAGAATTTTTACATATTGTATACCGGCAGCCACGACACTTAACCTCCCAATGTTGAAGGGTTTTCCGTGTTTTTTCAACAAGCTGGATTCACTTTAATTCTGCTTGACGCCGACCCTCTTTCCGCATAATATTGTGTATCTCAGTGCCCCGCATTTGGGACGACCCTGCGATCGTGTTTGATACAATAAAAATTGAGATTATCAGGAGTTTATTAATGCCGAGATTCACATACGATCCCTCTGTTATCGAATCGAAATGGCAATCGGCCTGGACTGAAAACCAAGTCTTCAAAACATCATCAGACCCCGAAGACTGGAAAGACCGCCCCAAGTATTACATCCTGGACATGTTTCCGTATCTGTCCGGCGCCGGATTACACGTGGGCCACCCCAAAGGGTATACGGCAACGGACGTTCTGGCCTGGAAACGCAGAATGGAAGGATATAATGTGATGCATCCGATGGGATGGGATGCATTCGGATTACCCGCGGAACGGGCGGCTGTACGGGATAATATCCATCCATCCATCATCACACAGGAAAGCGCGGATGTATTTCGTGACCAGATAAAAAAGCTGGGTTTCTCCTATGACTGGGAAAGGGAGATAAACACCTCTCTGCCGGACTATTACAGATGGACGCAGTGGATATTCCTGAAACTCTATGAGCAGAACCTGGCCTATCTGTCGTCCGTGCCTGTAAACTGGTGTCCGGCGCAGGGAACAGTGCTGGCCAATGAAGAGGTGCGGGACGGCAAATACATAGAAACGGGCGATCCGGTGGAACGCCGTTCAATGCAACAATGGATGCTGAAGATCACAGCATACGCCGATCGTTTGCTGGAGGATCTGGAAGAGCTGGACTGGCCGGAAAATCTGAAGGACATGCAACGGAACTGGATCGGAAAATCCGACGGCGCCGAGATCACCTTCAATGTGAAGGACTCCAGTGAAACGTTTACGGTCTTCACCACACGTCCGGATACGCTGTTTGGCGCTACCTATTGTGTGCTGGCGCCGGAACATCCGCTGGTTGAATCGATTACACAGGATGCGCAACGGTCAGCAGTCGGGACCTACGTTGAGACGGCCCGTAATAAAACGGATATGCAACGCACCGACCTGGCTACGGAGAAAACCGGTGTATTCTCAGGTGGATATGCGATCAATCCCTGTAATGAGGAAGCCATACCCATCTGGATCGCGGATTATGTACTGTTGTCCTATGGAACCGGGTGCATCATGGCGGTTCCCGGACATGATGATCGGGATCATGAATTCGCCCGTACCTTCGATATCCCGATTCGGGAGGTTATAAGCGGATCAGATAAACCCATTGAAGAAGAGCCGTATATGGGAGCCGGTGTAAATATCAACAGCGGATTTCTGGACGGTCTGGGAACTGAAGATGCGATTCGTAAAATGATCGAGTGGCTGGAAGCGGAAGACCTGGGCAAAGGCACCGTACAATATCGATTGCGGGACTGGTTGTTCTCCAGACAGCGGTACTGGGGAGAGCCGTTTCCGGTGATCCATATGGAAGACGGGGCTATGATGACTGTTCCCGAAGATCAGTTGCCGGTCACGTTGCCGCCCGTGGATGAATACAAACCCACGGAGACAGGGGATCCTCCCCTGTCCCGTGCGGATGATGACTGGATGATGGTAACCCTGCCCGATGGACGAAAGGGCATCCGGGAGACGAACACCATGCCCCAGTGGGCGGGATCATGCTGGTATTATCTGAGATATCTGGATCCTGATAACGAGGACCGCCTGGTATCAGAGGAAGCCGAAAGATACTGGATGCCGGTGGATCTGTATGTGGGGGGCGCGGAACACGCCGTACTGCACCTGCTGTACGCTCGGTTCTGGCATAAGGTGTTGTATGATTGCGGCGTGGTATCCACGAAAGAGCCGTTCTACAGGCTGTTTAACCAGGGGACCATACTGAAGGAATCCTATGTGGATGCCAACGGGAAATACTATGCACCGGAACAGGTTGAGCAGAAGGACGGAAAATGGCAGGTATTAGCCTCGGGCATGCCTGTCGAGACACAGATGGAAAAAATGTCTAAATCCAAATTGAATGTGGTCAACCCCGATGATGTAATAGAGGAGTACGGCGCTGACTCGGTAAGGCTGTATGAACTCTTCATCGGACCGGTCAGCGCCAGTACCCCCTGGCAGACGAGCGGGGTCGAAGGGGTGTACAGGTTCCTGCAGCGAACCTGGCGTCTGGTTGTGGACGAAAACACCGGTGAATTGAATACCAGACTCACCGACAAACCGGGTGAAAGCGAACCGGATTTATGGCGTTTGCTGCACAAAACCGTTAAAGCGGTGGGTGCCGATAGCGATGAGATCGATAAAATGAACACGGCTATCAGCCACCTGATGGTGTTCGTCAATAACGCCACACAGGCAAAAGCTATACCGATGGCTTGCATCGATACGTTTCTGCGACTGCTGGCACCCTATGCGCCCCATATAGCAGAGGAGCTATGGAAGCGTACCGGGCATACGGACCTGATTGCGTTCGCCTCCTGGCCTGATTACGATGAGTCTCTCTGTGTTGATGACACGATCACCATGCCGGTTCAGGTGAATGGGAAGGTAAGGGCCCAGATAGAAATCGCGTCTGATGCCGATGAGGATACGATCAAGGCAGCTGCCCTCGATCATCCGAAGGTGATACAACACATGGACGGCAAGGATGTAAGACGCGTTATCGTCGTCCCCAACCGGCTCGTTAATGTGGTTGTCTGATGGAATATGTCCCCGGTAACTGTTCGTTGCCGGGGATTTTATTTTAAGGGAGAGGATATAATTTATGCGTCCGGTTTACCAGAACATTATAGCGGCACTGGTGCTTATGGGGTTATCCATGCCTGCGCTGGCCCAGCAGACCGACGAAGAATACATCAGGGCGCGCTATACAAAACGGGAACAGTATATCCCGATGCGCGATGGGAAACGACTGTTCACCGTGTTGTATATTCCAAGGGACGATTCACAAACATATCCCATTATGCTGATGCGAACTCCATACGGGGTAGCGCCCTACGGTGATGATGCCTATAAAACTCGAATCGGTCCAAATATGATGTTTGCCAGAGAAGGATATATCTTCGCATACCAGGATGTGCGCGGCAAACGGATGTCCGAGGGAGAATTTGTTGCCGTCCGACCTCATGATCCCAATAAAAAGACCGAGGATGATGTCGACGAGAGCAGTGATACGTATGACACCATCGAATGGCTCATAAATAATATCGGGAATAACAACGGCAGGGTCGGCACATGGGGTATTTCTGCCCCTGGATTCTATACGACGCATACGGTTATAGACGCTCATCCAGCTTTGAAAGCAGCCTCACCACAGGCGCCCGTAACAGACTGGTTTCTGGGCGACGACCGTCATCATAACGGCGCGTTCATGTTCCAGGCCAGTTTCAGCTTTTTGTCCTCCTACGGCGCCGTTCGTCCGAAACCCACACCGAACGGCACCCCGGGATTCAGCGCCTACGGAACCCCCGATGGGTATCAGTGGTACCTTAAGCTCGGTCCGATTGCAAATATCAATAAAAAAATACTGAAGGGTAAGAACCCGTTATGGAACGCCATGGTGGAACATGGCACCTACGATGCCTGGTGGCAGGCAAGAACGCCATTACCGCATTTAAAAGACATAAAGGTACCCACAATGGTCGTTGGAGGTTTTTTTGACGCACAGGACCTTTACGGCCCCTTAAAAACTTATCAGGCCATCGAACAGAACAACCCGGATACTCCCGGTATCCTGGTTATGGGGCCCTGGTGGCATGGCGGGTGGTCCAGAGGCGATGGGGAGCGATATCAGGATATTCATTTCGGTTCAAAGACGAGTGTTTACTACAGAGAGCATATCGAACTTCCCTTCTTTAATTATTATCTCAAGGACAAAGGGGAGTTAACGCTTCCCGAAGCAACCATCTTCATATCCGGATCAAATGTGTGGCAGGAGTTCAATCAATGGCCCCCCGAGCAGGCGGAGTTGAAGCGGTTGTATCTGCAACCCGCCGGTGGGCTGTCATTGGAGATGCCCACGGGAATGGGTGATTATGATGAATATGTGAGCGACCCTGACAGACCCGTGCCGCACACTCCTAAGATTGTGGTTCGCAGGGATGACCGATATGTAATCCAGGATCAGAGATTCGCAGCCACACGGCCTGATGTTCTGGTGTATGAAACGGATATCTTAACCGAGGATTTGACGCTTGCGGGTGAGCTGTGGGCGGATCTATATGTTTCTACGACCGGGACAGACGCGGATTTCATCGTAAAACTAATTGATGTCTATCCGGATACAGCGACGTATATCGGTGCGAATCCTCAGAATGTTAAAATGGGAGGATTCCAGTTCATGGTCCGGGGTGAAGTCATGCGGGCCAAGTTCCGGGACAGTTTTGAATATCCTGAGCCTATGACGCCCGGCAAGGTCACGGAAATAGAGTTTGACATGCAGGATGTGGCCCACACCTTTTTAAAGGGACATAAAATCATGGTGCAGATACAGAGCACCTGGTTCCCGATGCTCGATCGCAACCCTCAGAAATTTGTAGACATATATAGCGCCGGCTATGAAGATTTCCAGAAGGCCACACATAGAATCTATACCGCTATAGGTCAGCCTTCTCATTTGAAAATTAAGGTACTTGAATAATTCGTATATCGTAATCTGTTACGCTCTATAAGAACAGAATCTCATAAATCCAGGAGGCATTATGTCCAGATCCATATATTTTTGCTGCTTGATTTTTCTGAGTGTCCTGATGGGCCTTCCAGACGCTGTAACAGGGCAGACGGATTTTGATGAATCGATGTATAGCGCCCTGGAATACCGGAGTATCGGTCCCTATCGGGGCGGCCGATCGGCTGCAGTAACCGGCGTACCGGGGCAGCCGATGACCTACTATTTCGGCGGCACAGGCGGCGGCGTCTGGAAATCGAAAGACGGGGGACAATCGTGGCAGAACATATCTGATGGATTTTTCGGAGGTTCTATCGGCGCCGTGGCCGTCAGTGCCTGGGATCCCAATGTGATTTATGCGGGGGGTGGCGAGAAGACGGTCAGGGGAAATGTCTCCCACGGTTATGGCATGTGGCGGTCCACCGATGCCGGTAAAACATGGACGGATATCGGATTGAAGGACTCCCGTCATATTTCACGCCTGCGCATCCATCCGCGCAATTCCGATCTCGTCTATGCGGCGGTAATGGGCCACCTGTTCGGGCCGAATGAACAGAGGGGCGTTTATCGCAGCAAAGATGGCGGAATTACCTGGGAACGCGTCCATTTCGTGAGTAATGAGGTAGGCGCGGTCGATATTGTCATGGACCCAACCAATCCCAGAATTCTTTTTGCGAGTATGTGGCGCATACTGCGGACACCCTATAGCCTCGAAAGTGGTGGGGAGGGATCCGGAATCTGGAAATCCACCGATGGCGGAGATACATGGATTGAAATTACGAAAAATAAAGGGTTGCCCCAGGGAACTGTCGGAATCAACTGTGTCACTATCTCACCTGTGAATCCCGATCGAATCTGGGCAATTATAGAGGCCGAGGACGGCGGGGTTTTCAGATCCGAGGATGGAGGTGATACATGGAACCAGGTCAATGATGATAGGAATCTGCGACAGCGGGCCTGGTATTACACCCGAATCTATGCGGATACACAGAATGAAGACGCCGTTTATGTGCTGAATGTCGGCTTCTGGAAATCAAAGGACGGAGGTAAGACCTATGAACGCATCCGTACACCGCATGGTGATCACCATGATCTCTGGATTGATCCTGACAACGGTAACCGGATGATAATCGGTGATGACGGTGGGGCGCAGGTCTCATTCGACGGTGGAGACGGCTGGTCCACCTATCACAATCAACCGACGGCACAGTTCTACAGGGTCACCACCGACAACCATTTCCCATATCGGATTTATGGTGCTCAGCAGGACAATTCGACCGTACGAATTCTACACCGGTCAAATGCCAGGGCTATTACGGAAAGGCACTGGGAACCCACAGCCGGTGGTGAAAGCGGTCACATCGCCCCGAACCCTGAGGATCCTGATATCGTCTATGGTGGTTCATACGGAGGTTTTCTTACCAGAATCAATCATAAAACAGGAGAATCACGTTCGGTAAACGTGTGGCCGGATAATCCCATGGGGCACGGAGCGGCAGACCTTAAATACAGGTTCCAGTGGAATTACCCGATCTTTTTTTCGCCGCATGACTCTAAGGTGCTGTACACCACGGCACAACATTTCTTTAAAACAACAGATGAAGGGCAGTCATGGGATCGGATAAGTCCGGACCTCACCCGTGATGATAAATCCACAATGGAATCGTCGGGCGGTCCAATCACCAAGGACAATACGAGCATTGAATACTACGGAACTATCTTTGCTGCGCTTGAAAGTCCCCATGAACCTGGCGTTCTTTGGGCCGGCACAGATGATGGGCTTGTCCATGTTACCAGGAACGGCGGTACGGACTGGACAAACGTCACGCCGTCCGTGCGGATTTTACCCGAGTGGACTATGATAAACAGTATGGAAGCGCATCCCACGGAACCTGGTGGGCTGTACCTGGCGGCGACCGGATACAAGCAGGATGATTTCAGGCCTTATCTGTTCAGGACAAGGAATTATGGGCAGTCCTGGGAACGGATAATAAACGGAATACCGGAGGATCATTTCACCCGTGTCATACGGGCCGATCCGGGGCGGGAAGGTTTGCTGTATGCCGGAACGGAATCCGGAATGTATGTTTCATTCGATGATGGGCAATCATGGAAATCATTTCAACTGAACCTACCTATCGTACCCATAACCGATCTCACCATAAAGGATAACGATTTAATTGTGGCGACACAGGGACGTTCGTTCTGGTTGATCGATGATTTAACCCCGTTACATTTTTTGTCGGAAGAAATCGCAACGAGTGACATGCATTTATTTAAACCCAGAAGCACATATCGCATGGCGGCTGGCGGCGGATTCGGGACGCCGGCAAGTGCTGGTCAGAATCCACCTAACGGAGTCATGCTTCGGTATTACTTCAAGGAAACACCGGATACAAGTTCCGTGTCGATCCGGATACTGGAGGAGGACGGAACCCTCATCAGGTCGTATACCGCCGAAACCGGCACGGCGTCTGAAAAGGTATCAATCGGCCAGGGGATGAATCAATTTGTTTGGAACATGCGGTATCCGAATGCGGAGGGCTTCCAGGGGCTTATTATGTGGGGAGGAAGTTTAACAGGACCGCGCGCCGTTCCGGGAAATTA
Organism: uncultured Gemmatimonadota bacterium; assembly: GCA_964470965.1. Classification (GTDB taxonomy): domain Bacteria; phylum JAAXHH01; class JAAXHH01; order JAAXHH01; family JABIQT01; genus CAYYIS01. Next base: position 30,706 of record CAYYIS010000051.1, read on the forward strand.
TCAGGCCAGACTTGTCGCGGGCGATGATTCCACTTCCGTGGATTTTTCTATCATGAAAGATCCACGATCGAGCGCGACTCAAGAAGATCTGCAGGACCAGTTTAACTACCTGATGGAAATCCGTGAAAAACTCACGGAGACCCACGAGTCCATAAAACAGATAAGAGATATCCGTGCCCAGGTTAATGAGATTCTGGCACGGGTTAAGGATCGGGAGGACGCTGAAGAAGTAAAAACCACTGGTAAAGACATGCTCGATAAGTTCTCAACGGTGGAAAAGGCACTGTACCAGACCCGAAACCGCAGCGGACAGGATCCACTCAACTATCCCATTCGGCTTAACAACAAACTGGCTGCGGTCGCGAGCGTGGCGGCAAGAGGTGATTTCAAGCCAACAGCACAGGCAGTCGAAGTGAGGGATGAATTGACGCGTAACATAAATATCGAATTAAGTACACACAATTCTTTGATGGATAATGAGTTGCCTGCGTTCAACAAGCTGGTCCGCGATCTTGCCATTCCAGCCGTGGTGATCGAACAGAAGAAAGCGCCGCTCGCGCAATGATCTAAGGATGTCTTGAGTGATTTTTTTATTTTCAGGGTTTATTTCTAAATACTGTTCTGCCGTGCATTCATTTTGATGAGCTGGTTGATATCAGGTGTCATTTTACCCTGTGTCATGGTGTTGTTCACGGGTTTCTTCAACAACACACCCGCACAGGGCAACCAGGGTGCGATATCCGGTACCGTTACCGATAGTGAAACTAATTTACCGCTGGACCTGGTTAGATTCACTGTTTCCGATAGTAATTTGGGTGCCGTATCTGATGAAGATGGCCACTTCCTGATCCAGGGACTGTCACCCGGCATGGTCCGGCTTTCTGCTTCTCGGATCGGTTACCGGGAAAAGATGATAGACGTATCCGTTCCGTATGGAGCTGCCTTGGATCTTCGGATAATAATGGCTCCCACTGTTCTGGATATCGATGAAAATATCGTGGTGACGGCCACCCGGACCCCGGAATCTGTCTACAAAATTCCCGCTCTCGTAAGCATCCTCAGCTCCAGGACAATACAGGAAAAAAATGTACAGCAGACGGCGGAATTGCTGCGGGAGGCAGTGGGCGTAACGGTTCAGAAGACCAACCAGGGCGGCGGATCACCTATTATAAGGGGACTAAGGGCTAACCGGTTACTCTTTCTGGTAGATGGTATCCGATTGAACAATGCTACCTATCGAAGCGGCAATTTTCAATATCTGAATACGATAGATACCCAGGCACTGGAGCGTGTTGAGGTAGTGCACGGCCCAAATTCTGTTATGTACGGCAGTGATGCGCTGGGTGGCGTGATAAATGCCATCAGTGCGAAACCGGAGATCGGGTTCAATGGCGGATTTAAAACCGGCGGGGGTGTGTCAAGCCAGGTTTCCACCGCGGACAGGACCCGTACCACAGGTCTTGACTTGTCTGTGACCCATCGGTATTGGGGTGCAAAGGTGTCTGCGGCCTATAAGTCATTTGGAGACGTTACAAGGGGTGACAGCGGTGGGGCTACGTTAATGAACCGGTTGAGGAACGACTCCCGGACCTCGAGAGTCCTGAATCGTACTCAGCGGCCCAATGGATATGATGCCTACGACATCAATGCCCGTCTCCGGTTCCAGGTTGCGGATTTACAGGAAGTGTTCTTAACATACCAGGCTAACAGGCAAAACGGAGTTCCCCGGTATGACGTGGTGGAAACCCTCAATGATTCTCTCCGTTCGATCGATCCCCAAACCCGAAACCTTATGTTTTTCAGATATATTAACAACAGGAAATCCCGTTGGTATAACAACATCACAGCGTCCCTCTCCTTTCACAGGCAGTTCGAGCGAAGATTTCGGTTTCGGTTCAACAATCCGAATGCAAGGATCGATCAATTCGGTACGAACACTTACGGAGGCCAGCTGAATTTTAACAAATTTATTGGTACATCGCACCACCTCGTGTATGGGGCGGATGTCTATTTCGATGATGTCCAGAGTGCCTCGTATTTTCAGAATATCGAAACAGGGTCCCAGTTACCGACATCACCTATAATTCCGAACGGTTCTTCGTTCCTGTCCCATGGTATCTATATTCAAGATGATTGGCAAATTAATCCCACATGGTCTTTGACATCGGGGATCAGGTATTCATATGCTAGACTCAGAGCGCCATTCGCATTCAATTCCGGCCGCCCGGTGCAGTTCGGAACCATAACACAGACTTCATCCGCGTTGACCGGCAGTCTGGGACTCCAGCATCAGATTAATGAATACATGAGCTTTGTATCGAATCTCGCCCAGGGGTTTCGTACCCCCAATCTCGACGATTCGAGCAAGTTCGGTACCGGTAAAGGAGGTGCCATTTATGAAATTCCGCGCAACACGCTGGTGCCGGAAAAGTCCATAAGCCTGGATGGAGGCCTAAAAATAAATCATGGAAAATTGCAGGCTAATATAATCGGATTTTACAATGCCATAAGTGATTTACTGATTCGAAAGCCCACAAGGTACAACGGATCGCCAACCATCATCGACGGCAGTGATACCCTGCATGTGTACCACAAGGAAAATGCCGGGAAAGCATTTACGGCCGGCCTGGCCATGAACGCCATCATTGAACTGAATCAATCCATGGCTTTCAAAGGCAATTTTAATTTCACCTACGGTCGAAATGTTACGGATGCTGAGCCCCTGACCGGCATCGCACCATTCAATGGTGTTATGGGACTCCATTGGCGCAATTCGAAATACCGCCTGGAGACGAATGTCAGGTTTGCACTGGAACAAACACGACTCTCCAGCGAGGACAAGCTTGATTTAAGAATACCGGAGAGAGGTTCTCCCGGTTGGCATACCATCAATCTCCGGACAGCGGTTAAAATCCGGAATAATGTCGATATTCTGGCTTCAGTCGCGAATATATTCGACAGGAATTACCGCGAACATTTAAGCGGTTTGAATGCGCCAGGCCGAAATTTTATATTTGGGCTCTCGGTGCGTTATTAAGGATACCCGGTTATGAATAGCCAGGCATACGTTGCGGCGGGATTAAGATCTACCCTCATCCTGCTACTACTTTGGACAATTTCCGATTCCACTCTGGCCCAGACAGAAAACCTACTGGGAAATTTAACATTCCGGTCGATAGGCCCCGCCGTAACAGGTGGGCGTATACACGATGTGGAAGCTCTGTCCAGTGACCCGGCGACTGTTTATGTGGCCACCGCGACAGGTGGCATCTGGAAATCTACCAACAAGGGCGTTACCTGGGCCCCCCTATTTGACAAACAGTCAGTGAGTACCTTCGGAGATCTGGCGGTCTCTCCGTCACATCCCGATATCCTCTGGGCGGGCACGGGAGAACAGAATAACCGACAGAGCTCATCGTGGGGAAACGGGGTGTATCGTTCCGACGACGGCGGCGTGAACTGGAGCCACAAGGGGCTTAGCGATACCCGGCATATAGGCCGAGTCCTGGTACACCCGCATAATCCAAATGTCGCCTATGTAGCAGCATTGGGTAATCTTTGGAGGGCTTCGCCAGCCAGGGGCGTGTACAAGACCGCGGACGGCGGCGAAACTTGGAGCAAGGTGTTATATATCAATGATTTAACGGGGGCGGTCGATCTCGTTATGGATCCCCGCGTACCGAACACCTTATATGCCGCTACCTATCAACGGATGCGGCGGACGTGGGGTTTCAACGGAGGCGGTGCGGGGAGTGGTATTTATAAAACGACCGATGCCGGCACTACCTGGACTGAGTTGGTAGACGGCCTTCCTGCCGGGGACAAGGGCAGAATTGGACTCGCCATTTCCGTCACCAATTCCAGGGTCCTTTACGGGACCATAGAGCATCCGGACCAATCTGGTACCTACCGAAGCGACAACGGCGGAGAATCCTGGGTAAAGGTCAACACGCTTAATCCCCGTCCGATGTATTACAGTCATATCTTTGTGGATCCAACCGATGAGAATCGAGTCTTTATTCTCGGTACCGATGTTTACATGAGTGAGGACGGCGGAAACATCTTCAGGGTTATGCCTACGCGGCCCACCTATGATGTGGGCGTGCATGCCGATCATCACGCGATGTGGATTAATCCCGCCAATCCAAGGCATATATATCTGGCCGGTGACGCCGGACTTCATGAGTCATGGGATCGGGGAGAGACATTCGCGCGATTGAATAATATACCAATCGGACAATTCTATGCCATAGGACTGGATAATAGAACACCGTATTATATATACGGCGGCATGCAGGACAACCATTCCTGGGCCGGTCCGAGCGCCACCCGCCGATGGACCGGCATCGTCAATGATGACTGGAACCAAGTAGGATTCGGAGATGGGATGTACCAGCAGGTGGACCCTTATAACTACCGGGATGTGTACGTCAATGCACAGAATGGGAATCTGACCCGGGTAGATGCTGAAACGGGCGATATACTGGACATTCGACCCTCAGCCCCTGATGGCGAACGCTACCGATGGGATTGGGTAACACCCAGTTTGACGTCTGTACACAGGCCCGGTACCATATATTTCGGCGGTAACAGGCTATTTATCTCACAGGACCGGGGGGTCAGCTGGTCTTATACGATGGATCTTTCCCGCAGCATCGACAGAGACTCTTTAGAAATAATGGGCGTGGTAGGTTCGGAGATAAAGATTTCAAAGCACGATGGAACGTCCTCGTATGGAGAAATAACCACGATTGCGGAATCCCCGATAACGGGGTCCGTACTCTGGGTGGGCACCGATGATGGAAATGTGCAGGTCTCCAATGACAGCGGGGGTACCTGGGAAGAGGTTGGAAAGAACATCAATGGTAACGCAGAAGGCAGGTATGTGAGTCGTGTTCTCGCGTCCAATCGTTCGGTGAACACAGCCTATGTAACCCTAGATGCGCATCGCGACGGGGATTTCAGGCCGTATGTATTCAGGACAGAGGACGCCGGGCAGACTTGGGAAAGGCTCATCGAAGGTCTTCCCGAGGATGGCGCTGTGAATGTGCTGGTCGAACACCCGGAGAATTCGGATGTTCTGTTTCTGGGCACTGAGCGCGCCCTGTTTGTATCCCTCTCCGCCGGGAGGGAGTGGATCCCATTTAAGGCCAACCTCCCTACTACGTTATACGACGACATGAAAATCCATGCTCGTGATAACGCCCTGGTGATCGGCACCCACGGCCGGAGTATATGGATCCTTGACGACCTGACCCCTCTGGAAGAGTGGAATAAACAGGTAGCGGCCTCGTCGTTGCATCTGTTTTCGATACCGGATCTGGTCCAGCATCATTACTGGAAAACAACGTCCTACAGGGGCCATAGCGCCTATGCGGGTAGGAATCCAGAGCCTGGTGCGCCGATTAGTTATTACCTTGGGGATACTGTAGATTCGGTTTTGATCTCTGTTGAGACGGGGGATAAAACAGTGATCCGAAAGATGCGCGGTTCTGGCGTAGCGGGTGTTCTCCACCGA
>CAYYIS010000052.1:0-35779 GCA_964470965.1 uncultured Gemmatimonadota bacterium
TATTCGGCAACCAGAACGCACGGCCTGGCAGTCAAAGACGTTGGTTCGCCTCAACTTTCATCCTATCGCCATCATCCTTCATTTTTGCCTCACGCAGGCATTCCGCCAGAATCGGGACACCAGCCTGAATGTGTTCGATCGAAGGGTAGCCGAAGGCCAGTCGCACATAAGGTACGTCCTCGTCGGTGGGGTTGAAGGCCCGGCCCGGGGGGCAGACGACCCCACGGGTACCGGCGAGTCGAAGTGCTTCGTTGACATCGGTTCCGTCCGGTATGCGTACCCAGATGAAAAGGCCGCCCGGCGGGTTGGTCCAACAGACTTCTTCTCCCAGCGGCGCGAAGTGTTCGATCAGAGAGGCGTTCATAGCGTCCCGGCGGGCCCGCATGATACTGTTTACCACATCGATGTGGGACCAGAGATGGTCTTTGAAATATTCCGCAAGGATCATGCTCGCGAGCATGTTGGTACCCCCATCCACCTTGTTCTGCAGCATCTCATTCATACGTGATGGTGGTGCGGCCAGGTAGCCCTGCCTTACGCCCGGACCCAGGATCTTCGAGAACGAGCCGATGTACACCACGCGCCCGGAATCGTCGAGGGTGTAGAGCGTCGGTGCGGACTGGTCCGGTTCGAAAATGATGTCTCCGTAGCAGTGATCGTCCACCACCAGGACGTCATAGGCGCGTGCGATTTCCAGTAGTTGATGTCGCCGCTCCATCGGCATGATGGAGCCGGTCGGATTCTGATGGCTGGCGATGGTGTAAATGAAGCTTGGCGGCGTGCCGTGGTCTGATAGACGCTTCAGGATGGCTTCCAGTTCCTCCATGATCATGCCGTGGTCATCCATGGGTACACCCACGAGCCTCGCCTGCTTGCGGCGGAACAGGCCCAGAGAACCGCCATAGGAAAATGATTCTGTAAGGATGATCTCTCCCGGTGTCACGTACGCCTCGGAGAGCAGCTGTAGCGCCTGCATGGAGCCGCTGGTCAGGGCGATATCATCGACTGGCAGCGTTTTTTTCTCACTGCGTTCGAACCGCATGGCCGCGATTTCCCGCAACGGTCTGTATCCTTTACCCTCCGGATAGTCCACCAGTTGTTGTCCCCGGTCTGCGATAACACGGGCAGCGGCGTCCGCCAGAGCTTCGGAAGGAAAAGAAGATGGCGCGGGGCGGCCCGATCCAAAGTTGTATTCAGGCATCTGTTATGCTCCGAGTTGAGATGGAATTTCAGCGGTTGCATGTTACGTTAGCCTCGCCGTACAGGTTTGTCAAATGGTTTACAACTTCGGCATCATCTTTGATACCAGTGGTCTTACGGTCAGTCCCTGAACGATGATGGAAAAGACTACGACGCTGTAAGTGACCGTGAGAACGAGGCTTTTGTATTCGTTATCGGGCAATGCGAAGGCCAGCGCTACAGAGATGCCGCCGCGAAGTCCTCCCCAGATCAATACCGGGATGGAGCCGCGGGTGTAGGTGCGTCTTATGGCAGGCAGAAGGATCGGCAGGGCGACGCTGGCCGACCGGGCAAGTATGACAACCGGAATCGCCAGAAGCGCCGCTTCGACAAGGGAGGCATTGAAACGCATCACCAGCACCTCCAGGCCGATCAACAGGAACAGGACGGAATTCAGGATCTCGTCGCCCAGCGTCCAGAACTTGACCAGATGGTCGCGAGTGGTGTCGCTCATGGCAAACCGTATTCCGTGGTTGCCGATAAACAGACCGGCGATCACGACAGCGATAGGCCCGCTTAAATGCATCGCACGGGCCATGGAATAAGTGACCATCACCAGCGCCAGAGAGATCAGGACTTCGAGCGCATGTTCATCGATGCCCCGCATGGCCCGGTAGGCGACATATCCCGCAATCAGTCCGAGGGCGGCACCGCCGCCCGTCTCAAGGACGAACAGCTCCAGTACCTCCACAGGACCGACCGAACCTTGTTCACTGCCGATTGCTATCGTGAGCACGATAGAGAACACGACCACGCCCACCCCGTCATTGAACAGTGATTCCCCCGCGATTTTTGCTTTCAAGGATTTCGGCACCTTCACGGTCTTGAGTAGGCCCAGTACTGCGACCGGATCGGTCGGACTGATGAGCGCGCCGAACACCAGCGCCCAGACAAACGGCAGTGTGATGTCGAACAGATGCAGTCCAAGCCACATCAATCCGCCGACAATGAACGTAGACACCAGAACACCCAGGGTGGCCATCAACGTAATCGGCCACTTGTAGCTCGCGATCTCTGAAAAATCCACATGCAGTGCACCGGCGAACAGCAAAAAACATAGCATGCCATTCATGAGGGCTTCATTAAAATCAATCTCGGAAAGGATATCGGATACGTCAGCCCCTATGCGAACGTTCGGTAGGAGAAGGTCCAGCCCAACCAGGGTAAGGGACGAAATCAGGGCGATAACGACCAGCCCGATGGTATGCGGCAAACGCATAAACCTGTGGTTGACAAATCCGAATAGAGCGGACAGTCCGATCAAAACGGCACCGATATCAAATATGGCCATAGGATCCCAGCAATGATTTTTGCTAACTGGACACGAATGAAAACAGTATAATCGGTGTGCTGTAAATGAACCAATGAAAAATGAACCGATACAATGGGAGATTTCTATGTTACGCATGGCGCTGATAGGTTGTGGCAACATGGGCGGGTCGCACAAACGGGCCATTGAGCAACTGTCCGGCCGGGCAAGAATCGTGGCGACGGTGGATCCGGATGAAGCGCGGGCGGCGGCGGCGGCGCGGGAACTCGGGTGTGACAGGATTGCGAGTGGATATGAAGAGGTGCTCGACGAAATCGACGCGGCCATCGTGGCGGTGCCGCACCATCTCCACCACCCGATCGGCATGGCCCTGATGGAAGCCGGCAGGCATGTGCTGATGGAAAAGCCTATGGCCAATTCCGAAGCCCAGTGCCTTGATCTGATCCAAGCCTCCGAAGCGTCCGGTGTCACTTTCATGGTAGGCTATAGCATGCGGTTTAATTCGGTAGTGAACGAGATGGAACGATTGATTAAATTGAAAACATACGGTGAGGTGTTTCAGGTTTCGATCTGGACCGAGCAGCACACGCAACGTGAACCGGGCAACTGGATGCACCGCAAGGCCACGCTGGGCGGCGGCCAGCTCTTCAGCCATGGATGCCATTACATTGACATCCTGCTGCACTGGATGGGCAATCCGGTCGAAGGCACGCACATCGGAACCAACTTCGGAACCCCGTGGATGGAGGGAGAAGGCACGTCCAACGTATCTTTGAAATTCAAGAACGGCGCACTGGGATACCATTTCGGCACCTGGGGCGCGCAGGGAACTCGGCTGCAATATTCATTCCACGCCCATTGCACGGATGGTATGTTAGAGGGGCAGATCAAACCGGCACGTGTGATCCTACACCGTGATGCGGCAGAGGAACCGGCGGGCCGGAAGCAGTTGGTGTTCGAAGCCGAGCCGGGTAAACATGTGGAGAACGAGCTGAGCCATTTCGTCGAATGCGTGGAAACCGGCCGGCGTCCGCTGACCGACGGCCCCCGCAGTATGCGTAGTCTGCAGGTCATCTGGAAGATGTATGAGGCGGAAAAACGAGGTGTGGTGGCAGATTTACAAGGACTGGGTTTAGAATAGGGTCTATCGTGCTGTCTCCGACCAGATCCGTTTCCATACCCATTTAATCTGGTCCAGGCCTCCGCGTTCGGTCGGTGCGCGCGCTGTCGGAACCGGGGTGATTTCCCCACCCTCCCGACGACCGACAATGAACGAAAAAGTGTAGAATGGCTCCTGGCCCATACGGAGGTCGGTCATGATGATCTCGCCTTCTTTTTCCAGCACACGATATACCCCCTTGGTGAACCACTGGACGCGCTGCACCGCCCAGGACTCCTGGATCTCATCTAACAGTTCCGGCCGGCTTTGATATTTGGTGAACTGAACCATGTCCGACCTGTCCAGAAAAGAATAGAATCCTTCGTAATACCCTTCTTCACCGACGATCACAATCCGCCATAACAGCGTGTTAAACGGCGCCGGTGTTGTAAGGACCTCCGTATGTGGGATCTGCTGCCGTTCGATTGTCGAATCAACGATCCTCTCGATGTAAACCTTCCCCCCTACCGTGAACAACAGGTAAATGGAACTCAATAATAGTCCGACACCGTTGAGCCGGTGGCCGGTATCATAGTTGCGTGACATGTTCAACGCAAAGAGGACGCCGATTATAAGCCAAACTGTATACATCGGATCGATGATGAATATGGTTGACCAGGTGACCGGATATTCGGAAAAGGGCCAGAAAATCTGGGTACCGTATACCGTAAAACAGTCCAGAACGGTATGTGTGATCAGCGTTAGCCACACCGCCCAGCCCCAGCGGTTGCGATACTGACCGGTAGAGGGGTGTATCTTTGTGATCAGCCAGGTCAATGCCGGGGTGATAAGAGTCAGTATAAAGAGGGAGTGGGTGAGACCTCGATGGTAGGTAAAATTTTTGACCGGATCGTCGAAGGGGACGAACACGTCCAGGTCCGGCAACGTGCCGGCGACGGCACCCCAGAGCAGCGCTCTACGGCCAACGTGTTTCCCGATCACTGCTTCGCTGACGGCAGCTCCGAGAACGATCTGCGATACCGAATCCAATGAAAAATCCCCAAAAACCGATTAACGGTGTCTATACAAGCAAACCAAAATATAATGCTTGCGATGATCACACAACTCGAATATGATGTTGAAACGACAGTCCTCTGCATGAGATTCCGATCTGATCGGGGGTAAAACAGGCAGTCTTCGAGGTCGGAAGGTGAGCTGAAGCATTTAGGAATTGACAGTGTTTTTGTCGACATCGGTGAACCAGGTAGATGGTTTTGGTCCGATGGCCGTGAGCTGGTGAAATCCGCAGATGCCAAGAAAGCATCCGGCGGAGTATTGCCTTTGATAATAGAAAAATAACACAAGACTGATCTTGATCAATCGGGAAGACACAAGAGTTTGGTGATTGTGCGCGCACGCGGGTATTACAGACCGAAAAAGGAAACGGAGATAGACGAATGCCCCGTCACAGTAAGCATGTGGCCGGAGGCGGGAAAATCGATGGAGATCCGGGGGGAGTTCCGACACAGACGAGCAAACGGCGTGTCTACCAGGGTTTCACCGTTCAGTTTAATAAATCCGCAGACATCGGAAAGATTAAGCGGGAAAGCAAAAAAAACGCCAGCCGGGCGGTGGACCTGACCGACCGGTATTTCGGCCGTTAACGATGCGACAAAGCCGCCCCAACATCCTGTGGTACTGCACCGACCAACAGCGATTCGATACCATCGGTGCGCTCGGTAATCCTCATGTGCGCACACCCACGCTGGACGGGTTGGTAAACGATGGTACAGCGTTTACCCATGCGTACTGCCAAAGTCCGATCTGCACACCCAGTCGATCCAGTTTTATGACGGGCATGTATCCGAGCCGGATACACAACTGCCGAAATGGTAACGAATCGTTTCCCAATCATCCGCCCCTCATTTCAAAGCTCTTGTCAGACAGCGGGTACGACTGCGGCATGGCTGGCAAGTTCCATCTCCTTAGTTCCGGCTGTCGTATCGAACCACGCTTGGACGACGGTTACCGCTACTGGCGCTTCAGCCACGCACCCCGGGACGATTGGCCCGAAGGCCATGACTACGCCGAGTGGGTTCGTAGCAAAGGAGGCGATCTGGATGCGATGCGTAACAGCGATGACCGGGTGCCGCCCGAGATGCATCAGGCTACCTGGGTCTCCGATTGCGCCCTCGATTTCATCACGGAGGCCCGCGACACGCCCTGGTTCCTGACGCTCAACCCGTACGACCCGCATCCGCCTTTCAACCCACCCCGGTTTTATGCGGATCAGTTCGATCCGGAAACGATGCCGGGACCTTATTTTCGGGATACGGACCCCGACCATCAGGCGCAGTTTAAAGATGTTGTGTTTCAATCTGTTTCAGAACATCCGGATACCTTCGGCGGCAAATCCATCCAGGCACGCTACTACGCCATGATTGCGCAGATCGACCACCAGTTCGCCCGTATTCTTGGCTGCCTGGATCAGACCGGTCAACGCAAAGACACCGTTATTATCTTCACCAGCGACCACGGCGAAGCACTGGGCGACCACGGCCTGGTCTACAAGGGATGTCGTTTTTACGAAGGACTGGTGCGCGTCCCGTTGATCTTTAACTGGCCTGGGCATATAGAAACCGGTCTGCAGAGTGAGGCGCTGGTAGAGCTGGTAGACATGTCCGCCACCATTCTCGACTTGGGAGGTGTGCCGATCCCGGAGGCAATGCAGGGGCGCAGCCTGCTGCCTCTTCTGAGCGGCATAGTCCCGTCCAGTCATCATCGAGACTTTGTTCGCTCCGAATATTTCGATACGCTGGATGCGCCGGACACTTTAGCTCCCTATTCATACGCCACCATGTACCGGGACCGGAGATACAAACTTGTGATGTATCACGGCCACAACCTGGGCGAACTTTACGATCTGGAAAACGACCCTTGGGAGTTCGAAAACTTGTGGGACAATCCTGGTCATCGAACAAGGAAACACGAACTCATTCAGGCCAGCTTCAACGCCACTGTGATGCAGAGCATTGATGTGGGCACGCGGCGCATCGCACCGATGTAAACCTTCCTAATTCTATAATCCATGTCTTTGAAAACATCCCTACCTCAAAACGCCGCATCGTGTGAAGGTCCGTTCCCACGCCCGGTATCTTCTGGCTTGACGTTTCGTGCGGTCGTGGTCGGCGGAGTCTTTACTATTCTCCTTACACTCTGGGCTCTGCACTCCGAATTCGTGACGAAAAGTTCTCCTATTACAGTGACACATCTGCCTGTGTCCGCGTTATGTCCGTTCGTGGTCATGACACTCATCGTCAATCCTTTGATAACATGGTTGCGCCTGTGTCGGCCTTTTTACCGTGAAGAGCTCATCGTCATCTTTTTTTTGGTGTTCACGGCCTCGGCGATTCCCGGTTGGGCGTTCAGCAACTATGCCATATCATTGATCAGCGGTCCGTTCTACTTCGCGACCGAGGAAAACAGGTGGGCCGAGCTCTTCCTGGATTATCTGCCTTCGTGGCTCGTACTGCAGCACGCCGGCGCTTTGACCGCCTTTTACGAGGGAGTACCTGATGGCAGACCAATGCTATGGCAATTCTGGGTGATCCCGCTCTTCTGGTGGGTCACGCTATATGGTGCTATTTTCATGGTCGGCGCGTCCATGATGGTGATTCTGCGTAAGCAGTGGGTGGAGCATGAGCGACTTTCATTTCCGCTGGCACAGGTGCCCCTGATGCTGACTGAAGGCGTCGACGGCGGTAGAGCACGCCCCGGAATCACCCGTATGCCATTGTTCTGGTGGGGATTCGGGCTGACTCTGTTCATCATGGGATGGAACATAGTCAGCTTCTTTGATGTGATTTACCCGATTCCCATCGGTCCGGCTCATGGTACACCGCTGACATTATACGAATCCTTTCCTCCTATCCATCTGAGGTTCAATTTTCTGCTGCTCGGTGTAGCTTATTTCACTCGGGTTGAGGTGCTGGCGAGCGTATGGTTATTTTATCTGATACGTATCATTGAACAGGGAGTACTGACACGTATCGGTATGCCACAGGCAGCGGTAACGATTCATTTTCAGCATCTGTCGGGCTTCCTTGTTTTTTCGATCTTTACCGTATGGATGGCTCGAAAGCACATTGCCCTAGTAGTTAAGAAAGCATTCGGTAAAGCCCCACATATCGACGATAGCCGGGAGTTTTTTTCTTACCGAACGGCAGTGTTTGGGTTTTTGATTGGCCTGTTATATATGATATTGTGGCTGCTGGCGGCCGGTATGTCATTCTGGATTATCTGCCTTATGCTCGGGCTCCTGTTTCTTATGTATCTCGGCGTCACGCGTGTGGTGGCCGAGACCGGATTGGCATCCCTTGACCTGCCGTACAATTCCGCTAACGAAGTCGCAACATTTTATGTAGGTACCGAAAACATTTCACCAAGATCGCTTACCCTCATGTGGCTGTCCGAAACCTTCACCCGCAACTGGCGTACCCTGGGCATGTGTTCCATGGCCCACGCGGCGAAAGTCGGTGACGAATTGGGAGGCGTTGGACGCGGCGTGTTTGTGTCGATCATCGGTGCCCTAATTCTGAGTTTTGGAACGGCGGTACTGTACACCCTGCATCTGGGCTATGAAATCGGCGGGTCGCAGATCACCGGATCGTTCGCCTCCGGCGCCAACGGATACTGGACGCAACTGGGCGGGTACATCGCAAACGCACAGGGATTGACCGCCGAGCAGTACGCATACGTGGCGATAGGCATGGCCGTGTCAATCATTCTGATATGGGGGTATCATTATATCCCCGCCTGGCCGCTGCATCCCGTTGGATTCGGAGTGGTCACCACCTATGCGGCCGACATGGCTTTCTTTTCTTTTTTTGTCATCTGGCTGACCAAGTCGTTGATAATACGGTTTGGCGGGGTCGCACTTTATCGGACGGGGCAACCATTTTTCATCGGCATCCTGGCCGGATATGCAATCGGTGTGCTGTTGTCCTTCCTGGCCGATTATGTGTGGTTCCCCGGTACGGGGCACGTGGTAGATGACTGGTAGGGACCGAACGGCCGAATTGGGGGCAGTTAGCTGACCTTGATGGTTTTCTATAAGAGTAAACGATTCAGATGCCCTGTTAAAACATACCGGCGGCCTGGACAGTTACCGTCGGTGTTTCCCTGTCTTCGGACTTCTTGTATTTGAGACAGTCTCATATGGATCAGAACAGATTAGGAGATATTCATGGTGCCAACCCGCCTATCGATCGTAACCTACAACATTTGGAATACTATGCGCTGGAATGTACGAGAGCCGGCGCTACGGCAGTTTGTCAAGCTGTTCAATCCCGACCTGCTGTGCTTGCAGGAACTGCGCGAGGAGACACAGGCTTGTCTCGATGAAGCTATGCCGGATCATGCGCGGGTGCACGATGATCTGCGCGGGTGGACCTGCGAGGGCAACATCTACTGGAACAGTAAATACTTCTGCGAAGTAGAACACGGTGCCGAAGATGTGGGTATGCTCGAGGAACACCGTCGCCTGTTCTGGGTCAGACTGCAGATTACCGGACAGGATCGGACCATCTTCGTCTCAACCGCCCATTTCACCTATCAGGGACATCCTATCGAACGGGAGACCGGGCAGTCCCCCCGGATCGAGCAGGCCAACCGGACCATCGGAGTGTTGCAACGACTCGTCAGAGACGGTGAAGCGGCGTTTTTTATGGGAGACCTGAACGATCCAGTGCATCCCACGATCCTGCTCCATGCGGCCGGATATACCAACTGCTTCTCCGCTTTGGGCATCCCACCGGTCCCGACACACCCCTGCTATCCTACAACCAACATCCCCGTCGGAGCACGAGCCACGCAGCAAACCATCGACTGGCTCTACGCCAACGCCCATGCCCGACCTATCGCTGCCCAGGTCCCCCAATGCTACTGCGGCGATGTCGCCCCTTCGGACCATTGGCCGGTTCTAGGAGTATATGACGTGTAGCGGATTGAAACGCGAAAAGTATGGCTGGAACAGACCAAGGCTATTGGCAGGACCCGTACGGCCCGGAGCGCCAAGATCCGCAAGAGAATTAGGCCTACGAGGTGTTCGCCCGCCTGGTGGATGTCCCGAAGGAAAGTGCGTGTGATTCTCCATTCCGTGCGGGAGGTACGCGATGCCGAAGCCGGGCTAGTGAGAATGCGCAGTTGAATTCAGGGGTATCATGCCGTTCTTCAAACAAGGAATCGGTGAAGCGAAGCGGACTCAATCAATGAAGCAATTCCCTCAAACTTTCTCCCGCTGCTTCCACCGTCCGATCGATGTCCTCCTCTGTGTGGGAGAGGGAGACGAAGCCGCATTCCAGCCGTGAGGGGGCAAAATAGATACCGCGGTCGAGCATGCTCCAGAAGTAGCCGGCGTATAGATCCGAATCCGACGACGAGGCCGCATCGAAGTCGAACACTTCGCGGTCGGTGAAGAAGCCGCAAAACATGGAACCTACGCGGTTCAGCCTTACGGAAACCCCGGAGTCTCTGGCAGCGGCATTAAGGCCCTCTTCCAATCGGGCGGAAAGCGATTCCAGGCGGTCATATGTGCCCGGTTTTTTCAGCTGTGAAATGGTGGCGAATCCGGCGGTCATAGCCAGTGGATTGCCGGACAGGGTCCCCGCTTGGTATACGGCGCCTACCGGCGCGACAACCTCCATGATCTCACGCCTACCGCCATAGGCACCCACTGGTAAACCTCCCCCCAGGATCTTGCTTAATGTGGTCATGTCCGGGCGGACACCATACAGGGACTGTGCTCCACCGAATGCCACGCGGAAGCCGGTCATGACTTCATCAAAAATCAGGACGCTGCCATATTTTTCGGTTTCCGCTCGCAATGTCTCCAGGAAACCGGCGCGTGGCGGGATCAGTCCCATGTTGCCGGCGATCGGTTCGACGATGACACAGGCAATGTCGTCGCCACGGGCCTTAAACAGGTCCTGCACCGCTTTGATATCGTTGTACGGCAAGGCGACCGTTAATTTAGCTACCTCCGATGGTACACCGGGGCTGTCCGGTACCCCGAAAGTGGCGGCGCCCGAACCGGCTTGGATCAGAAAGCTGTCCCCGTGGCCGTGGTAACCGGCTTCGAACTTCACGAGCAGATCTCTTCCTGTGTAACCCCGCGCCACACGGGCGGCGCTCATGGTGGCTTCCGTGCCCGAGTTGACCATGCGGATCACCTCGATGGATGGGAACGCCTCCTGCACCAACTCGGCCAGTTTGATTTCTATCTCGGTAGGCATACCGAAGCTGGTCCCATTCTCACAGGCGCCTTTGACCGCTTCCACCACGGCAGGATGGCTGTGGCCGAGAATCAGCGGTCCCCAGGAGCCCAGGTAGTCGATGTATTCATTGCTGTCGGCGTCAAAGACACGTGAACCGGCGCCACGAACCATGAACACCGGATTGCCGCCAACTCGTCCAAAATTGCGCACCGGACTGTTTACACCACCGGGTAATATTCTCTGCGCGCGTGCAAAAAGTTCTTTCGATCGTGACCGGTCCATAACAGAATCTACTCCCCTCCACAATTGGGACAAACCGGCTCTTTGCCAGAAGAGACAGCACTGCAGCCCTCACACTCAAAGCGGATGACATCAAGGTCGACTTCCCGCAGCAATAGTATCTGATCGGCACGGGCTTTGGCCGTGCGGGATGCCAGAAGTCTCACGTTTTCCATGTTGTCGTCCGGATCGCCTCTACGGGTGTCGTGCGGTTTGAATATCCGGCAGGATACGTGTTCCTGCTCCAGAAAACGCTTAAACTTTTCACTTTCCCAGTCGTACACGGAAATGTCTTCATCGACTTGGCCTTCTTCCATACCGGCCTGGGCATCGTGCGTACAGAAATACTGCCCCATATGATGCGTCCCGCAAATGCCGCACACATGTTGGCCACAGACGATACATTTCCCGCGTGCCGGTGAACTTCCGTGCTCGAAACAGTGTAGCGTTGTTACAAGGATCGTTCCGCAGTGGGGGCACCATAGCGCGCCGCCGGCCATCGGTTCCTTGCATTCATCGCAGATGTACTCTTCCTGCTGGTCCAGTGTCTCCACCAGTGCTGTCCCACAATCCGGACACAGGGTCTTACCTCTATGTTCATATTCACAAACCGGACAAAACGGCATTATTTCTCCAGACGCTAACGATTCAATGCTAACTTGAACCCGCTTCCCGTTATCTTAAAAAGCTGAATTTCGGTACCATCCATGCCATGGTTTTGACCACGTTCGTGGCGAAATTGACGCTGTACAGGTCAACCGGACTATGACCCATCACCAGTTCTTCCAGAGTATCACCGAGACGGTTCAGGTCGTCATCACTCAATTTGTAATACATACGCCGCAGCCTCGCATGGAGGCGGTACAGATTGCCGGTCATTTCATTCCAACGGCGATCGTAGGCGCGCAGGCCGTGCGCAGAAACATCGCCTTGAGTCAATGCGTTCGCGATTACTTCGCCAGCAATTTGTCCGGCTTCCATGGCATTGACTATGCCACCCGCCGAGAGCGGATTCACCTGATGCGCCGCGTCGCCCACCAGCGCCACATTGTCGGAGACAAAAGTCTTCAGCGGGCCGCCAATGGGAATTCCGCCCATTGCCATCTCGACGGAACTGGAAGCCGGATAACGTTCCGCCACGAAACGGTTCAGATAATCCAGAGGTTTCAGATCTTTCTGGCAAGAAGGTGATACGCAAATTCCCACATTAGCGGTACCTCCATCCTTGGGAAAGACCCAGAGATATCCGCCCGGCGCGACGTTGTTGCCGAAGTAAAATTGTAACACATTGGAGGGTCCATCCACATCGGTCAGCTGATACTGTACCGACGAAAACACCTTGGTAAGCCCCAGAGCCGTCTTCATGCCTGCCCAGCGTCCCACTAAAGATTCCACGCCGTCCGCACCGACCACAACCCGCGCTCTCACCCTGTATGCTTCTCCGAGATGACGAACGGAAAGCGTGATGCCATCAGGATTCCGCTCCAGGCCAGTTGCACGGGTTTTAGTTTGAATATCGGCACCCGCATCAGTCGCGGCGATGGCCAGCGCTTTATCGAACCGTTTACGGTCCACCATCATACCGCATTGCGGAAAATGTTTTCGCAGATGTCTGCCATTCGGTGGAAACAGCCAGACCTCGTCCAGCTCATGGTGCACCCAGCCGTCATCGACCGGGATGAATTGCGCGATCACCTCACGCGGTCCGACTACCTCGGCGCAGCGCAGTGGTGCGCCGATCTCCTGGCGTTTCTCCAGTAGCAACACCGACACCCCCTGTTCCGCGAGTGCCTTAGCCGCCATGGAGCCCCCCGGTCCTGCACCGACCACCACTACGTCATACCGATCCTTCATCATCCACCATCTCCAGCGCTCCTACCGGGCAGAACACAACGCAGGCGCTGCAGAACGTACACGCGTCCGATATGGACAGCCGCACCTCGGCAAGATCAATCGCATCATCATGACAGACCACCACACATCCGCCGCAATATCCGCAAGTTTCCGCATCTATATCGATATACACAATTTCTCACGCTCGAATGTTAATCCGTACACTATTTTGACGACCCAAATATAAAGAAATAGGGTGAGTAAGACAAGAGGATTGGGTATTTTCCAAAATTTGCAGGTCCAACTTTTGATCTTCAGCTTGTGTCTATCCCGTCACCCGGTTCCCATCCGTTCTTTCAATGCCTCCACCAAGGCTTCGATAGTCGCCTCTTCAGGAACGATATCCACCACCATTCCCGCTTCGTTAGACTTCCGAGCGGTTACCGGGCCTATGCAGGCAATGGTGACCTCTGAAATCAGGGCCGTCGTATCCTGGGTGGCCTGAACAAAGGCTTCAACGGTCGATGGGCTGGTGAACGTAATCACATGAATTTTCTTATATCGGAGCAAAGCTATGATATCAGACGGAAGGGAGGTCGCGGAAACGGTCCGGTAGGCGGTTACTGAGGCCACGTCGGCGCCTGAGTCGGTAAGCCCGGTGACGACGGTCTGCCGGGCGATGTCGGCGCAGGGGAACAGGATTTTTGCACCGGACATATCGTATGTGTCAACCAGACCTTCCACAAGGGCCGCGGCATTGTAGCGGTCGGGTTGGTAGTCCACGATGAGCCCGAATTGCTGAAGACGTTGTACGGTGGCCGAACCGACCGAAGCGATACGGATGTTTGGGGGAACCCGGATGTTAGCAGCTTCTATACGGGCGAGACATTTTTCAACCGCGTTTCCGCTGGTGAAAATCAACCAGTCATAAGCGTTCAGATCTGCTAGCGCACGATCAAGCGGCGTCCAATTCTCCGGATCGAGAACCCGAATCAAAGGTGCCTCGACAGGTTCCGCGCCCGCACAGCGGAGGCGGGTGGAGAGGTCACTCGAACGGGTTCGGCTACGGGTTACCAGTACGCGAAGACCAGAAAGAGGGAGGAGAGACATAGGATTTAGGAATTTAAAAGAGCTATGGGTGCAGTTTGGAAGATCAGGGTAGTTTTTTCTGTAACTGTTGCGCCAGTTCGGCGCCCAATGCCTCCGCATCATCAGGTGATCCTGTAATGGTGTCGCGGACCAGCCACGCGCCATCGGTGGCGGCTACAAGACCGTCGATCCGCAGCGCTTTACCATGTAACCGGGCCCATGCACCTATGGGAGCCTGACATCCGCCGCCCAGAGCGCGCAGGAAACTACGTTCTGCGGTAACAGAAAGTGCAGTCGGATCGTGGTTTAGGGTCTGTACCAGGGATGGCTCCCTGTGATCGCAGCGGGTCTGAATAGCCAGCGCCCCCTGGCCGACGGCGGGCAGGAGGATATCACATGAAAGCCGTTCGGTGATGCGGTCTCCCCATCCCATACGATCCAACCCCGCAGCGGCCAGCACGATCGCGTCCAGATCCGTTTCTTCCAGTTTTTTAAGTCGGGTGTCCAGATTGCCTCTTGTATCGACCATGGTCAGATCGGGCCGATGTGCCAGCATCTGGGCGCGCCGTCGCGGACTGCAGGTGCCGATTTTGGCGCCCTTCGGCAGCGCTGTGAATCCGCCTTCGTGTTTGGAAATCAGCCCATCTCGCACATCACCCCGTTCCGGAACACTCGTCAGCATCAGTCCGTCCGTCATGACCGTAGGCATATCCTTGAGGCTGTGGACCGCGAGATCCACTTCCCCGGCCAGCAGTGCCCGTTCCAGCTCCTTGACGAACACGCCTTCTCCGCCGACAGAGGATAAGGGCGCATCGATCACCCGATCCCCTTTGGTACTGAAAATACGAATCTCAACCGATAACCCAGGATACGCATCCTGCAACATACCTGAAACCATGTTAGTCTGCGTAAGCGCAAGCTGGCTGCCACGAGTAGCGATTTTTAGAAGGAAGGATGAAGGTTGATGGATTTAGTAAAACCTCCGTCAATTTGTTTTCAATTTTAAATTTGATGCCCAGAAAAAAGTTCAACGACTCTAATCTTCCTCGGCTTTTTCGTCCAAACCGAACAGATGGCGGATGCTGTCAAGATGTTGGATGTCCTGGCCGCAATTTAAATCATCCTTCAGGCGGACGGTGGGTAGGTGCAGGAGTTTGTTGATGATCAGCCGGCTCATTTGCTCAATAGCTTTCTGGTCGGTTTCGGACAGATGATCCAGCCGTGCCAGAGTTTTCTGAAGTTCCGAAACACGGATCTCATCGGCCTGGCGACGCAGGTCTGTAATCGTCGGCGTGACCGCCAGACTTTGGCACCAACCGAAGAATCTTTTAACCTCAACCTCGACTATGCGTTCGGCCTCGACAGCCTCCTGGTTACGCCGCTCCGCGTTTTCATCCACTACGGTCTGGAGGTCGTCTATGTCGTAGAGGAATACGTTGTACACACTGCGGACCTTGGGATCGATGTCACGTGGCACGGCTATGTCGATCAGGAAAATAGGTCTGTTGCGCCGGGCGTGCATGATGGCTACCATATCATCCCGGTGCAGGATATGGTGCGGGGCGCCGGTGGAGCTTATGACGATATCTGTATCTTTCATCCTCTTCAGTCCCTCGTCGAGATGCACGCCGTTGCCCTTGAACCGGGCGGCCAGTTCCGTGGCCCGCTCCAACGTGCGGTTGGCGACGACTATGGACTGTATGCCGTGGTCCCCAAGGTACTGGGCGGTCAGCTCACCGGTTTCACCGGCGCCTATCAGCATGGCGGTATGCTGGCTGAGGTCTTTAAAGATCTTTCTGGCCAGTTCTACCGCCACAGTGCTTACGGACACCGCACCGACCCCGATATCGGTCTGTTCCCGAACGCGCTTGCCAACGACCAGTGCTCGTTCGAACAGGCGATTCAGCACAACGCCTGTAGTCTGCTCACCCAGGGATTTCAGGTAGGCGTCCTTGACTTGACCCAGAATCTGCTGTTCACCCATCACCATCGAATCCAGGCTTGACACCACCCGGAACAAATGGCGAATGACCGCTTCGTCCGACAGACGGTATAGGTAGGGAGACAGCGTGCCTTTCGATAGCCCGTGGATCTCATGGAACCAGTTCTCCACCGGCATCGCATCGGTGTCGTCTCCCTCCGTCGTGGCGTATACCTCACTCCGGTTGCAGGTAGACAGCACCACCCCTTCCAACAGCTTGCTGCCAGATGATTTCAATATAGACTGGGCCTTTTCCTGTACCGTTGGGGTCAGCGCCACCTGATCTCTGATATCGAGCGGCGCCGTGAGATGGCTGAGTCCGATGAGGTTTAATTGCATACAAAAACAAAATATGAAGGATCAATAACGAGATCTCTTCAATTTATCCTTATGTTTTTAGAAAACATGTATATCCGTCCACAGTCTTGCACCGATGTAGGCCACCAGGACGGAAACGAAGCCGGCCGTCGAAAGATATGCGGCCCGTTGTCCCTGCCAGCCCATGGTGTATCGGGCGATGAGCTGAGAGGCGTATATTATCCAAGTTAAAACGACACACCCGATCTTCGGATCTTTGAGCCATTCAAACGTAGGCCACGCCTGTATGGCCCACAGGAGTCCGGTGACCACGCCGACCGTCAGGAACAGCCAGCCTATGGTGGTGGCCTTGAGGTTCATATCGTCCAACATATCGAGCGCGGGAAGCCGTGAGAAAATGACACCGAACCGTCGTGCGTTCAGATAATAGATCTGCATCATATACAGAATGCCGGTAATGAAGGAAAAGAAAAACGCCGCATACGCGACGAAACTTGCCGTCACATGAACGCTGAACCAGGAACTCTGGAGCACCGGCGGCAGAGGGCTTTCCGGATGTATGAGCATGGTCGCCACGATCTGGGCGGCCAGAATAAGCGGCACGACGAAGGCTCCGAGGGTTTTGTCCCGAAACCGGAACTCCAGAACCAGGTAAACGACGGCGATCAGCCAGGAGAAAAAGCTGATGGATTCGTACAAACCCACAAACGGCAGATGTCCCGACTGCAGGCTCCGTGTTACGAGAAGAACACTATGGCATGCCAGCGCCGTGATCAGCAATCCGGTAGCGTAGCGTCCGAACCGGAATTGCTTTGACGGAAAATGCCGTATGTAGGAAACCGCGCTTCCGAGATAGCCGGCCATAATCAGCCCGTGTAACAAAGATGCGGTCATACAATAAACACCTTAACCATTAAATAAATGAATACATTACGATTTCAAGCATCAAACATAGACCCTTTTCCGTTGACGGTCAAGTTGTTTTTGACACTCATGCCTCTGTACCTTATTGCGTCTGGCCGATAATTGCTTGACGTGATCCGCGATCTGTATATTCTGAATGTCTATAGGCATCTATATGCAAGTGTAATGGATTCGGACGTGTGATGTAGGAGATCCTCATGCCATCAGGTGATCAGTTCGTTAACGAATCGACTCTTCCGGAGACCATGGCCGCCATGCCGCTTATCAGCGCGGTCGTTTTTCCGCTGGGTACGACGACGGTTCAGATTCGGCTCGACAAGAATCTGAATTTGCTTCAGGAAATTGTTGCGGATGAGCCTATTCTGGTGCTTTTCCGAAATGATGTGGATGAAGAGATTGCGCCCGATAACCTACTTGAAACAGGGGTCATCGCCCGTCTGGTTTCCAAATTAAACCTGCCCAATGATGTGGTGCAGGTAGTACTTCAGGGTATCTGCCGTGTACGGTATGAATCTATTGTTCAGGAAGAACCTTATTTCCGTGCCAGGGTAAGCCGGGCCCACGAGCAACCCGGAAATCCCAGTGAGACAGATCAGTTGATCGTCAAAGCCCTCGATACGTTTTCGAAGCTAATGAACGTCAACCAGTATTTCCAGGAAGAGGAGATGGCCATCCTCTCGATGAATACTCAAGACCCGGGCTTTTTTGCAGACCTGCTTTGTTCCTATCTCAACCTGTCTTACGATGAGCGGAAACAGGCCATCAGTACGCTTGACCTGGTAGAAAGAATTGAACTCGGAATTCGGTTTACTGAAGACACCATTGGGCGTGCGGTCGTCAGTAAGGAAACAGCGGAGCAGACACAGATCGACATCGACAAAGGGCAGCGGGAATTCTACCTGCGCCAGCAGATGCAGACCATCAGGCAGATGCTTGGCGAGGATGACGGTCAGGAAGCGGAAATCAAGGCATTCGAACAACGTATGGATGAGGTGGCACTCGAAGGCGAACCCCGTGAGGCAGTCGAAACCCAGATCAATCGCCTTAAACTCTTAACGCCCAATTCCCAGGAATACCAGGTCATCCGTCTGCACATCGATCAGATTCTTGAAGTACCTTGGAAACAGGAGGCGCGCAGCCATGTGGATATCCGTGCGGTCCGGCAGGCCCTGGACAAAGATCACCACGGTATAGAAGATGTTAAAGAACGTATCGTCGAATACATGGCGGTGACCGAACTCACGGGCAGTATGGCCGGCCCTATCTTGTGTTTTGTGGGACCGCCCGGTACTGGTAAGACTTCACTCGGTCATTCGATCGCCCGGGCCATCGGCCGCCCTTTCATACGCGTTTCTGTCGGTGGGGTACGCGATGAAGCGGAGATCCGAGGGCACCGCCGCACTTATATCGGAGCCATGCCGGGGAAAATCATACAGTCTCTCCAGCGGGCTGGTGTTCACAATCCGGTGTTTATGATAGACGAAATCGACAAAATGGGGGCCAACTCCGTGACAGGTGATCTGGCGTCCGCCATGCTTGAGGTGCTTGATCCGGAACAGAACGCGGCGTTCATGGATCATTATCTTGACCTGCCTATAAATCTGTCCAACGTCCTGTTCATTGCCACCGCTAATACGCTGTACGACATCCCGGAACCGCTGCGGGATCGTATGGAAGTGATTCCGATCCCGGGTTACACGGAAGAAGAAAAGCTGGAAATAGCCCATCGCTATCTCATACCAAAACAATGCAGGCAGCACGGGCTGGGCCGAGAAGGCCTGGCGCTAACAGATGAGGCTATCGTTAGGGTGATCCGAGAATATACCGGCGAACCGGGGCTTCGTAATTTCGACAGGCGCATGGAACGCATCGCTCGAAAACTGGCCGTCGCCCTATCCATCGGAGAATCGGTGCCTGAGCATATCGAAGCGGATGACATTCCTCGTTATCTCGGCCCACCCGCCCATGCCTCCATGACCGAATCTCGCTCCGCTGAAGTGGGCGTCGCTACTGGCCTTGGTGTTACCAGCGCAGGCGGACAGATTATGCTGATAGAGGCGCTTCGAATACCGGGCACCGGTCAGTTGATCATAACCGGCCAGTTGGGCAATGTGATGCAGGAGTCGGTCCTGGCAGCCAAGAGCTATATTCATACACAAGCACAGCAGCTTGATATCAGTCCGGATCGGTTTGAAAAATACGATATCCATCTTCATTTTCCCGAAGGCGCCGTGCCCAAAGACGGTCCCTCCGCCGGAATCGCCATCGCTGCCGCGGTTGCCTCTCTACTGAGTGATCGGCCGGTAAGGTCCGACGTAGCGATGACCGGTGAAATCACGCTGCGCGGCAACGTACTGGCCGTGGGAGGTATAAAAGACAAGGTGTTAGCTGCCAGCCGTGCCGGGCTCACCTGTGTCATCCTTCCCAGGCAGAACGAGAACGACCTGGATTCCATACCCGATCCGATCCGAAACCGGGTGCGCTTTGTGCTGGCCGATCACATCGACGAAGTTCTGAAAGAAAGCCTGAGTGAATTGGTAGTCCCCCGTGAATCCACCCTCGAGGCCGCTGTAGAGGCGATACAGGATAAAAATGATCGTTGAGGCAGCTCAAGGCCTCATGGCATTTTTGTGTGCGAAGTTTTTAGAGAATACACTTTTTAATGGGAGCTTTTCGAAACGCCTTCATCCAAGCTTTCATACCCTCCATCCTTTCGCCTTGCTTTTTATCCTTAGTTCCCCTATTTTGAGCGTCGGATTTCGAGTAAGCTGTCACGTGCCCGATATGAGGAAGTGTAATGCATCGCGTATATATGGATCACAACGCTACGACACCCGTTCGTTCCGAGGTGCTTGCGGCCATGATGCCGTTTTTTCAGGAACGCTTCGGGAATGCGTCGAGTGTGCACACATTCGGACAGGAGTCCAGGGCGCCGGTCGAGGAAGCTCGAGATCATGTGGCTGCTCTGATCGGAGCCCGGGCGGGAGATGTTTACTTCACGAGTGGGGGTACCGAATCAGACAACATGGCGGTCAAAGGCATTGCGTTTGCCAACCGTGATCGCGGCAATCACATCATTACCACCGAAATCGAACATTCCGCAGTGTTGAGTAGTTGCGCATTTCTCGAACAACAGGGTTTTTCGGTGACGTATCTCCCGGTGGATCGTTACGGAATGGTGCACGCGGACGATGTAGCCCGGGCCGTTACGGACCGGACGATCCTGATCACCATCATGCACGCCAACAACGAAATTGGTACAATACAGCCGATCGGAGATATTGGTGCGGTCGCCCGTGATCGCGGCGTGTATTTTCATTCGGATGCGGTGCAATCAGCCGGCAAAGTACCGATCGATGTAGAGGCGTCTCATATAGATCTGCTGTCTATTTCGGCTCATAAACTATACGGGCCGAAAGGTGTCGGTGCCATTTATATCCGGAAGGGTATTGAAATCGAGCCAACCAACCATGGCGGACACCACGAAAAAAACATCCGATCCGGAACGGAAAACACGACCGGCATTATTGGTCTGGGCAGAGCCGCGGAACTGGCCCGTGACGATCAGGAAGCGGAGGCACGGCACCTGTCCGGCTTGCGAACAAAGTTGCAGGAGCGGATTACGGAAGAGATCGAAGATTGCCGGGTGAACGGACATCCCGAGCAGCGGTTGCCGGGGACGCTCAACGTTTCGTTCCCCGCCGCCGAGGGCGAATCACTGATCCTGAGCCTCGACCTCAAAGGTATCGCGGTTTCCAGTGGTTCGGCCTGCACCTCGGGATCCATCGAGCCTTCCCACGTGCTTGTCGCCCTGGGACTTGATCCCCAGACCGCGCTGAGTTCCCTCCGGTTCAGCCTGGGTCGTGAGAACACCATGAGGGATGTAGAATACGTAATGGAGTATCTTCCGGAAACGGTCAGTCGAATTCGAGAAATCTCGGCGGTATCGAGGTAGGTCATGTATTCACCAGAAGTGCTCGATCACTTTCAGTCGCCACGTAATGTCGGTGAGATCGCGGATGCGGATGCGATCGGTGAAGCAGGCAATCCCATCAGCGGAAACAATATCAAGCTGTACCTTAAAATAGATGACGAACGCATCACTGAAGCCAGGTTTCGCACCTTTGGGTGCGCGGCTTCTATAGCGGCGAGCAGCAAGCTCACGGAAATCCTCATCGGGAAGACACTGGAACACGCACAGCAGATCCAGAAGGACACTGTTGCGGAAGCGCTGGGCGGACTGCCCCCGACCAAGATGCACTGCTCCGGTATGGCAGCCGACGGCGTTCATGCCGCGATAGAGGATTACAGGAAAAGACAAGGCTTATCCTGACATATGGTTAACATCTCTCCCATAGCAGAGCCCGGCCTCGAGGTCGGGTTCGGCACGGATATCGATCCCTCGATCAACCGTCTCCCGCCTCCAGGTGCCACGGTGGTGGTTGCCATGAGCGGCGGGGTGGATAGTTCCGTAGCGGCGGCACTGCTCAAGCATAACGGCTGTGAGGTCATAGGTATTACCATGCACCTGTGGGATTACGATGCCGTGGGCGGCAACGTGCACCAGGAGCATGGGTGCTGCACGGTGGAGGACCGTAACGACGCCCGGGTCGTGGCGGGTAAGTTGGGAATCCCGTATTACGTGGTCGATTTTCGCGAGGAATTTCAGAAGGGTGTCATCGAGAGATTCGTATCCGAATACATCCATGGCCGTACGCCCAACCCTTGCGTGGCCTGCAACAGCCAGGTGAAGTTCGGCGTTTTGCTCGACAAGGCCCGGGCGCTCGGCGCCGACTTCGTGGCCACCGGGCATTACGCCCGAGTGGTACACGACGGAGTCCGGTATATCCTGAAGCGCGGTATGGACACGAACAAGGATCAGTCGTATGCATTATGGGAGATGGGACAGGACGAATTGGCGCAGACCGTGTTCCCAATCGGTTCGTTGACCAAGCCCGAAACCCGTCTCATAGCAGAGCAGCTGGCGCCGCGGGTCGCACAGAAAAAAGACAGCTACGAGATCTGCTTCATTCAGGATAAGGGCTATGAGCGGTTCCTTCGTGATTGGACCGGTTCCCATCCTGAGGCTGCCGAAAACCTGATTGCGGTCGAAGAGCCAATTCGCCCGGGACCGATCACCGATACCAAAGGTAACGTGCTGGGTGAGCACCGCGGGTATCCGCTTTACACTATCGGACAGCGTAAGGGATTGGGTCTGGCGGCGGGACGGCCTGTTTATGTGGTGAATATCCGACCGGAAACCAACACGGTCGTTGTCGGTGAAGACGAGGATCTCCTCTGCCCTTCACTGTCCGCGGAGCGCGTCAATTGGCAATCGGGGCATCGGCCGTCCGGGGTGTTTCACGGGCAGGTCAAGATTCGCTACCGGCACGAAGGCACGGCGGCCACCATCACACCGTGTGGCGATGACAGGGTGGACGTCACGTTCGATGCCCCGCAGCGGGCGATAACGCCGGGACAGTCGGTCGTCTTCTATGATGGGACAGACGTGATCGGCGGCGGAATCATCCGCGCATGAGGTTGCGATGCATGGTCGTGCAGAGTGTGCAATCGGACCATTATCGGTCCGATGTCTTCCAGCATTAATAATGCTCCTGCTTCTGGCGGGTCCGGCGAGCGGCGTGGAACGGGCGGTCCGGCGGTCAGATCGTCTTATGATTACGTTCGAGCCTGCCGACGCTCGCTTCGCTGACCGGGTGGTTTCGATCGTGAACACAACCGGACCGAGGCTGATAGCCGATATAGGCATCCTTCCTCCTGACACGGTTCGTATCCACATCGCAGAATCCCTCGAAGCATTCAGAACGTTTACGCCGGGCGCCATACCGGACTGGGGGGAAGGGTATGCGGTGCCGGACCTGGATCTGATCGTTCTCAAATCACCGCGTATAAATGGATCTACGGATAACCTCCACGAAGTGGTGGTCCATGAATCCGCCCATATCCTGCTCCACAGCGCCATGCGCAGCGCTGATATTCCGCGATGGCTCGATGAAGGCTTCGCTATGTATTCAGCACGGGAATGGGGTTTGTGGGACCGGGTGAATCTGATTGCAGCAGTGCTGACGGACAACCTGATTCCGCTCGGCGAAATTCGCTCGGTGAACACGTTTTCAGAATCCAGGGCTCAGCTAGCGTACCAGGAGAGTGCCCTGGCGGTTCAGTTCATTATCAAACAGTACGGACGCGAAGGACTGCGTGCGCTCCTGCGCGGTCTCAGAACGACTGGCTCCATGAACCGCGCCGCATACGATGCCTTCGGAATAAGCGTGGTTCAGTTCGAGCAGGAGTGGGGCGGTTATATGGAACAGACCTACGGTTGGCGGGCGGTCCCGGCGGAGGCCCTTCCACTATTACTGGGCCCCCTGTTCGTTACGCTTGTTGTGCTGGCGTACGTGGCCATGCGCTGGCGCCGCTATCAGACGCTCAAACGCTGGGAGATGGAAGAAGCGATGTCATTGGACGACGGTGGCTGGCGCCGGAGCGATGAAGACGAATGGAACCGGATGAAGCAGGAGTGGGAAGTGTTGGAAGACGGCAGGAAGGATTAGGGTGAAAATTCAGTATCACCTCGAATACGCAGGTGTCAGCTTTCTGATCACCCTGGCCCGATCGGTCTCACGGAAGACAGCGGCTTGGCTTGGGGGACGGCTGGGAGATGTTGCGTTTGATATAGTTCGTTGGCGCCGGGCATTGACCATACGCCATCTGGCACAGGCGATGCCTGAGACCAATTCCGTACGTGCGGCCCGATCGGTTTATCGCCATCTGGGCCGTACGGCTGTCGAACATGCCCGTTTGTTGGGATCTTCCGTCACAGATATCAGCGATCGGATCGCAGTGAGTGGAAATGAACATTTGGCTCAGGCGCTGAACAAAGGAAACGGCGTGGTGCTCGTGACCGGGCATTTTGGCTACTGGGAGCTCCTCGGCGCGGCCGTTGCGAGTTTAGGGTTGCCCATTGCCGTAGTGGCCAAGGACCAGCACAATCCGGCAGTGAACAAGTTGATGATACACTGCCGGGAAGGGCTTGGCATGCGGGTCATTCCTATGGCGTCGGCAACTCATGCAGTCATAAAATGTTTGAAGCGAAATGAATGTGTAGGCCTCCTGACCGATCAGGATGCCGGACCGGGGGGGACCTTTGTGCGCTTCATGGGACGTCCGGCATCGACCTATCAGGGACCTGCCCTTTTCGCGTTGAGAACCGGTGCTCCTATCGTCCCATGTTTCATCATCCGGGAGGCAACCGAACGTCATCGCGTCGTGTTTGAAGCGCCGATTGCGGCCGTGCCGACAGGAGATGAAGAAGCGGATATTTATCGATATACCCAGGCCTATACGGACGTGCTAGAACGATATATCCGTATTTATCCCGACCACTGGTTCTGGGTGCATCGCAGATGGAAAACCCGGGCGCCAGACAGTGCGCCTGAACATGTCGCAGAAACATAAAACAGCCTATCTGAAAAGGAGAATTCCATGTCACGAATTATTACCATGAGTCTTTTCGCCTGGATGATGATTGTACTGGTTTCCTGTGGTCAGGAAACGGCGCCGGAGCAAACGGCCCAACCCGCCCAAAAGCTACAGGCTGCTTCGACGCCGGGTTCACCTGCGTCCCAGCCGGCCGAGATGACTAGCTCGGCTGCGGGCGCTACCTGGAATGTTCCGGACCAATGGACGGTGCAGGAAAAACGCCCCATGCGTATCGCAACCTATAACGTGCAGCCAGCATCCGGCGATACGGAACCCGGCGAGTGCGCCATTTTCTTTTTCGGAACAGGAGAAGGGGGCAGCGTAGAGATGAACCTCGCGCGCTGGAAAGACCAGTTCTCTACGGCCGACGGTAAAGAAGCGGTGCTGACGCAGAACGAGAGCACCATCAACGGTCTGGCCGTGACCACCACGTCCATTTCAGGCACGTACCTGGCTTCCATGGGCCCCATGTTTCAGTCCGGTGCCGCAAAAAAAATTGGCTACAAGATGCTCGGTGCCATTGTTACTGCTCCGGAAGGTAATGTATTCATAAAATTCACCGGTCCCGAAAAAACGATTGACGCCGCCAGCAAAGAATTTAACGATATGATAAATTCGGTCCGAATAAAATAAGAGCGTGATACATTCCATTAACGCTTTTTACTTCTCGGGAGTTCTTTATGCTCATCATAGACGCCCATCTGGATCTATCCTGGAATGCTATTCAAGGAAATCGTAACCTTCTGGATTCCGTATACACCATTCGGTCACGGGAGAGGGATGGAGATTCGCCTGGGCGCGGACAGGGAACAGTGGCGCTCCCGGAGATGATCCACGGAAAAATCGCGCTCAGTGTCGTGACCGTGTTCGGCCGTTCCACGGGTAATCCCCTACCCTATACAGACTACGGTTCGCCTACCCAGTCCTACGGCGTGGCACGGGGGCAACTTGCCTACTACCGGGCGCTGGAGCATGACGGGCATGTTCGGATTATTACCGGTCGGCAGGGTCTGGAAATTCACATGGACGAATGGACCGCTTGGGAACTTACCGAGGCGGGGGATCCTCCTCCTCTGGGATTCGTGATCAGTATGGAAGGTGCGGACCCGATCCAGGCGCCGGATCAGGTGGAATCATGGTATGACGCCGGACTTCGGGCGATCGGCCTGACCCATTATGGCCTGGGTCGGTATGCCGGGGGCACGGGCGTAGACAATGGCCTCACGGATTTGGCTCCTGAACTGCTTAGCGAGATGCAACGCCTCGGAATACTGCTCGACCTGACCCATTCATCAGACCGGTCCTTCTGGGAATCCTTCGAGCACTATGACGGACCGGTGCTGGCCAGTCACAACAACTGCCGGGCGCTTGTACCCCACCAGCGCCAGTTTGATGATGCCCAGCTGCGGGCGATCATCGACCGTAACGGTGTGATCGGGACGGCGTTCGACGATTGGATGCTGTATCCTGGCTGGACACTGGAAGATCCGGGCAACCGGGCGGTTTCTCTCACGAGTATCGTGGATCATATCGATCATGTGTGCGAGCTCGCCGGCAACAGCTGCCATGCCGCTATCGGATCAGATCTGGACGGCGGGTTCGGCAGAGAACAGACTCCGTACGACCTGGATACCATTGCTGACGAGCAGAAAATAATCGGCCTCCTAGCCGACCGGGGTTACAGTGACGACGATATCGGTCAAATCATGTACGCTAACTGGCTACGACTGTTTCGGCAGGCGTGGCAGGCCGACGGTTAATCGCGAAGAACAGGTGGAATATGCCCACCAGAGTTCTCATTATTCAGACCGCATTTATCGGAGACGTGGTGCTGGTCACGCCGCTTATTCAGGCGGCTAAAGAGGGTCTGGAAGCAGATCTGGTATCTGTGCTCGTTCGGCCCACTGCTGCGGAATTGCTGTACAACAATCCCTGCGTCGACGAGATCATCCCATACGACAAAAAAGAAACCCAGAAGGGACTTTCCGGCCTGATGGCCATGGCAGGGCGCTTGAGTACAGTACCGTTCGACACCGCACTCATTCCACATCGGTCGATGCGCAGTGCTTTTCTGGCCTGGTTGGCCCGCATTCCTGAACGGGTAGGCTTCGCTTCAAGCGAAGGCCGCTGGCTGCTCACGCGCCGAATTCCTTATGAATGCGTCCATGAGGTGGACCGTAACCTCAGCCTCTTGAGCCCCTGGCACGATGTACATCCGTCCTCCTATCCGCCGGTTTTGTATCCGGATGACGGGGACCGCGCTTTTGTCGACGCGCTGCTTCACAGGCAGGGGTTCGTTTCTTCAGATCGCCTGATCGGTGTTAATCCCGGTTCGATCTGGGCCACGAAACGGTGGCGTCCGGAACGATTCGCCGACATTGTACGGCGGGTTGAGCAGGATATGGACGCTCGGGCAGTGCTGTTCGGGGGGTGGGAAGATGTGGACCTGTGCCGGAACATCGCCTCACAATCCGGTGCGAAGCCGCTTATAGCTGCAGGAGAGGCGACCCTTTTACAATCTGCCGCTCTGGTGGAACGCTGCGCCGCTCTCGTCTCCAACGACAGCGCCATGGTTCACATCGCCGCGGCTATGGGTACGCCCGTTGTAGACATCTTCGGTCCAACCATACCCGCATTCGGCTTCACGCCCTATGGCCAGGGTCACTGTTCGATAGAATACAATCTTGCCTGCCGTCCCTGCGGTCGGCACGGTAGCGCCAACTGCCCCATCGGGACACACGAATGTATGACAGGAATCACGTCGGAACAGGTGTTCGAAGCGCTGAGTGACATGGTAGGTCCCAATACAGGATGAAAGAGGCACTATGAAGATCGCCATCATCGGTATTATCAACCATGACACCATAACTATGGCAAACGGCCAGGAGCTGCACGACCTGGGTGGCATACTGTATAACACTGCCGTTCTGGCCAACCTGGTGGAGGAGAGCGTCTCGATCCTTCCCATCTCGAAGATCGGTGCCGATTGCAGGGACATGATGCGCCGCATCATAGATCCGTATGACAACGTGGACAGCCGTGGAATCGTGACCGCGCCGGACGGAACAAGCCGCAACACCATCCGGTACGACGAGAACATGGAGAAGGTGGAGCAACTGACTAATCACATCGCCCCTATTCCCCTTGCACAAATCGAGCCGTATATGGACAGCGACGCCTTTCTGATCAATTTTATCACCGGTGACGATATCAGTCGGGACGTCCTTCGGGAGATTCGTTCCCGATCGTTGGGTTTGATTTACCTCGACGTCCATAACCTGTGTCTGGGAATCGATGATGAGGGCTACCGTTTTCACCGGCCGCCGGAGCAGTGGGATGAATGGATGCGCCTGGTCGATGTGGTGCAGTTGAATGAGATCGAAGCCCGGTTGCTGACTGGTCGGGATATGGAAACCGACGATGATTTTGTTGAAATAGGAAACGATATTCTTGACTTGGGCCCTTCCATATTCATAGCCACCCGGGGGCGTCTCGGATCAGTCACGGTGTATAACGCATCAGGCACACGCAGCTCGCTGGTTTGCCCACCCCAGCCGATCGATCAGGTGATAGATACCACCGGCTGTGGTGACGCTTTCGCCGCCGGCTTCCTGACCGACTACATGGTCACCCGGGACCCAATCAGCGCAACCCGCCTGGCAAACTGGACCGCCGGTGTAAATTGCACGCTGGCGGGCCTCTCGGAAGTAGACAAATTTCGGGTGTCGCGGAGGTAGAGCGGAGGTGCCCAGTTTAATCACATTAACTCTTGTCCTCTTTGTAGGACAGGCGTAGTATTATGACAAACCGCGTTTGACGATTGGCAGATATGTCGAGGCTGTCACGAACCCGACGAACGATACACAGGAGCTGCTTTCATGCTCACCGAAATCATAACCGAGCGGTACCACGTATCCGTTGACCAGGTAAAGACCTTCTGCGAACAGGGCTTTCTTAAAGTGGAGCAGTTAGTAAACCCTGAAGAGGTGCAGGAAATCAGCGACCACTCGCTGGACCTGATGTATGGTCGGGAATCGGTTGAAGGTGTCGAACCGCCCCGTCCTGGGATGTCACCGGATGAAATAGAGGGACGGCTACTCAGGATTCATATGCTGCATCACAAGCATGAACTGCACGAACGGTATCTTCTGCATCCGCGGATACTGGATGTGCTTGAAGTGTTGATCGGTCCAGATGTGATGGCCATGCAGACCATGCTGTTCATCAAGGCACCAGGACAGCCCGGTCAGGGATACCATCAGGAT
This sequence comes from uncultured Gemmatimonadota bacterium, assembly GCA_964470965.1. Classification (GTDB taxonomy): domain Bacteria; phylum JAAXHH01; class JAAXHH01; order JAAXHH01; family JABIQT01; genus CAYYIS01. Next base: position 29,072 of record CAYYIS010000052.1, read on the forward strand.
TCCTATTACATTAAGACCTGGCCGGATCATCTGTGCGGTGCCTGGATCGCGCTTGATGATGCGGACGAGGAAAACGGGTGTATGTACATGCAGCCCGGTTCCCAGTATGAGCCGATTAGCTTCGATGTACAGGCACCGGATGATACGGACGAACATCAGGAAGGACTGACCGAAATAGTTGGTATCGATCGCTCCAAAGAAGTTCCGGTTGTCGCGAAAGCTGGCGATGTGGTTTTCTTCGGAGGGCACGTAAAACACCGGTCCACCAAAAACCGCTCGACCCGTTTCCGCCGGTCGTTCGTCAGCCATTATTCCAATGCTCGCTCCTTTACTGAATGGCACGGCGGCAATGAACACCAGATTCTGGCCCGGGGGAAGACACATCTGCCCTTTGCAGTACCCCAGTTTGATCCAACCTACGATCCGGAAGGGAAGGGATAAAGGACCGGTTCATGCGACTGACTGTCAGCAACCACTCATTCGAATACCTGAATTTGGAAGGCACCCTGGCTCTGGCCAAGGCCATGGGATTCACTGGTGTAGATATCGCAGGATTCCATAATCGTGGCCGATGCAGCCTGGAGCCGGACGAGGTGGGAGCTGATCCCTCGGGACATGCGGATCGGCTGAACAAATTGCTGGAACAGTACGGTCTGGATGCGGTGGATTTTTTTCCGCAGTTCGGCGCTTCCTTGTACGAGCGCTGCTTTAATTCACCAGATCCGACAGTCCGGGCGCAAAACATGACGTCTTTCAAAGGTATTATAAAATTCTGCAAGATGACCGATATTCCCGGGTTCACCATCAGCCCCGGTATTCATCATCCGGACCGTTCCATGGAAGAGAACATGGACACCTCTGGCGATGCGCTGGCGATCCTGACCGATATCGCGGGTGAGGTGGATATCAACGTGCGTTTCGAGCCGCACCTGAGTTCGGTAACGGACACGCCCGAACGGGCACTGGCTCTACTGGAACGTGCACCCCATGCGAAGTTGACTCTTGACTATTCCCACTTTACGCAACAATACATCCCGGATGAACGAATACATCCTCTACTGCCGTTCACCGATCACTTTCATATCCGGCCGGCCCGGCCCGGAAAACTGCAGACGCGGCTGGATGAAAACACGATAGATTTTATAGATATCGCTGATAGACTGAACGCACAGGGTTACCGACGCTGTCTTTCGGTAGAATACGTCTACATGACCTGGTTTGACTGCAACCAGGTAGATTGCCTTACGGAAACTATTTTCACGAAGGACCTCCTGGAACCACATGTCAGTGTCAACTGGAAATAAGTAGCCATGCAGATGCTCTTGGCCGGTGTCGGCCGACAGATAATAAACCCCCCACTTGGCGTCAAAACGTTCGGATTCAGTTCCCGGGAAGGGACAGTGCAGGCTATCGAATCCGATCTCTCGGCGACGGCGCTGGTGCTGGCTGACGGGGAAAATAAGATTGCCATTGTCGCTGTTGACACTGGATGGCTCGCGTATGCAACGGCCACGGACTTAAGGCGCCGCTTAAGTGAGGCGATCGGGACACCCCCTTCGCACATCCTGGTTAACTTGAACCACACCCACAGCTCATCGTCCATGCCGGAATGGGTGCCGGACGAACCTGACCAGATGGCCATGCAGGCGCGACACCGCGACGACCTGTGCGACCGGGTGGTAAAAGCGGTACAGGACGCCGAGGCGAACCTGCATCCCGCACGTATCGGTTCGGGATGGGGTGACTGCGATATCGGGGTGTATCGTCGAGAGATGGGTGCCGACGGTATCGTATTTCTCGGCGAGGTACCGGATCATCCGATAGACACATCGGTGGGAGTGATCCGCCTGGACGACCTGGACGGAAACCCGATTGCGACGCTGTTCAGCTACGGATGCCATCCGGTGGTTGTGGGCCCCCGATCGTTCGTAGCGTCCCCGGATTTTCCCGGGGCGGCACGTGATGTCATCGAATCCTCTTTGGGCGGAACGGCCATGTTCCTACAGGCGTGCGGCGGCAACATCATGCCGGCCGGGGGCATGGGGTATGAAGTGGATTGCCGGGATTCCAAAAAACGTATCGGTTCGATCCTGGGCGGCGAAGTCCTGAAAACATCTGCCGCTATCCGAACGAACGTGACACGCGGCGAGCGTACCCGGTTGGGGTCTTTGTCCAATATTTCGCTCTGGCCCTGGGTGCCGGTTTCGGGTGGGTCCTGCGCCGCGTTGAGCGGGGTAGATGAAATCGTCTCCCTTGACTATATCGCAATGCCGTCTCTGGATGCTGCGAAACGGAACCAGGAACAATACCACCGGATTAAAGAAGAGGCGAAAACCCGGTCCGCCCGGGAATCGGAACTGAACGTCGCTACCCGGTTCGCGGACTGGTCGGACAAGCTGGTGGAAGCGATCGAGACAGATCGGCGCAGCCTGGACATCGTCGTACAGGTGTTGCGGATCAACGATATTGCACTGGTCGGCCTGAGCGCCGAAGCGTTTTTCGAGACCGGAATGACGCTCAAATCCCGTTCTCCGATTCCACATACGCAAGTCCTGGGTTATTCCAACGGCTGCGTGTGTTACCTCCCCCGTGCGGAAGACTATCCTCCGGGCGGCTGGAACTGGAAAGAACGGTACGGCGTTCCGGATATGCTATTTCAGGCGTACAGCCTGCCCGTGGCGCTGCATCAGGATTCGGAACGCCGCGTGGTTGACCGGGCAGAGGCATTGCTGCAGAAATTAGCATAAATGGAGTCCTTATGTCGGATGTGTCTGTTGTATCAAAGTTAAAATCGGTTGATCTGTTCGAACAAGCTACCCGATCAGTGGCTGGCGGTGTCGGCCATGACTTACGGATCGGTCATCCGATTCCGCTCTATATTGAACGGGCCTCCGGTGCCAGAAAGTGGGATGTGGACGGAAAAGAATATCTCGATTACGGCATGGGTAACGCTGCGTTGATGCTCGGCCATGCGCCACCGGATGTGATTGCTGCCATACAGGATGCGCTGGGTAACGGGTTTCATTTCGGAAATGACCATCCGATTCAGGTCGAATGGGCCCAGTTGATCCGGACGCTGGTGCCGTCGGCCGAGCAGGTACGGTTCGTAAATTCAGGCTCTGAGGGGACGATGTTGGCACTGCGTGTGGCCCGGGCTTTCTCCGGACGGAAGAAAGTGTTGAGGTTCGAGGGCCATTTCAGTGGCTGGCACGACGGGGTCGGGAAAGGGGCTATGCTGCCGTTTGATCAGCCGGTTTCCGCCGGCATCCCGGAAGCGGTACTGGATACTATTATCGTCATTCCGGCGGATTTGGAGATTCTGGAACAGACCTTGCGGGACAATGACGACATCGCCGCCATCATGCTGGAACCGTCCGGCGGCTCATGGGGTACCGTGCCGCTCAGCATAGACTTCAACCGGGAACTGCGGCGATTGTCTACCGAACAAAACGTTCTGCTCATCTATGATGAAGTCATCACGGGGTTTCGATACGCACCGGGAGGGTACCAGGAATATGCAGGCGTCACACCGGATATGACGGTCTTAGGCAAGATAATAACCGGGGGAATGCCGGGCGGTGCACTGGCGGGTCGTGCCGATGTCATGCGTCTTTTTGACTTTACGGGTGACGCACAGCACGACCGCTACGAACGGGTGCACCACCTGGGAACGTTTAACGCCAATCCGCTCACAGCCGCCGCGGGATTATCCACATTGAAGCGGATCGCCACGGGAAAACCTCAAGCCCATGCCAACCGGATGGCCGAACGTTTGCGCTCCGGAATGGACGAAATTCTGGAGCAGAAGCAAGTTGCCGGATATGTGTACGGCGACGCCTCCTTTTTTCACGTGTATATGGAGACCCATCCCGGCCCATGCGTCTCCCGGCGTAAGGATCTCGTGACCGATGAGGCGGCCATCCTGAAGGGTATCCCCAAGGAGGTCGTAACCGTTTTCCAGAAAACCTTGCTGGGCCACGGTGTCGACCTGCTTTCCTACACCGGTGGCGCCGTATCCTCAGTACATACGGACGCCGATATAGATCACACGCTGGGTGTTTTTCGATCGACCATACAGACTCTGTTGGACGATCAGGTGATTGCCAGGCTCCAATAACCCTCCCATATCCCTATGTCCCGACCCAATATCCTCATATACATGACAGACCAGGAACAGGCGCAGGTTTCGTTCCCCGAACACCCGTGCCGGATGCCCCATACGCAACAGCTGGCCCGGGAAGGGGTCCTGTTCCGAAACTGTAACACCATCGCGGCTCACTGCTGTCCGTCACGGGCCAGTTTCATGACGGGGTTGTATCCGAGTCGTCACGGTGTGTACAACAACGTTAACACGCATACTGCGATCCATCGCGGCCTGAATGACGGGGTCGTGACATTCTCAGAGTTGCTCAAGGAATCCGGTTACAGGATGGTGTATTCGGGGAAGTGGCACGTCTCGAACCGGGAGAATCCCAGGGATAGGGGCTGGGAGGAGCGGGCTGTGGGTGGCCCGGGGAATTCGGGGCACGGCCGCCCGCCGTTGTCGCGCTGGGAAGAGGCGGCCCGGGAACCGGAGGGACACCGGGATCGTGGACAGGTGCTTCGGCCGGGGTGGGGAAATTACCAGGTGTACGGTACTCAGCGCGGTACCAAGGGTTACCAGAATACCGGCGATTACAAGTTTGTATCTCAGGGCATAGAGGCGCTGGACGATCTGACGTCAGGAAACGATCCCTGGTGCCTCTTCATCGGTCCCAACGGCCCGCACGACCCGTTCATCATACCGGAGCCGTATGCCTCCATGTACGATCCCGGAGACATCGAACTACCGCCCAGTTACCGGGATCGGATGGAGGACAAGCCGCGCATCTACCAGCGGATGCGGCAGCAGTACTGGGACCAGTTGTCCGAAGTGGAAGTGCGCGAGTCCATAGCCTTCTACTGGGGCTACTGCACCATGATGGACGACATGTTCGGGGAAATCATGAAGGCGCTCGATGCTACAGGAGAGGCCGACAGTACCGTCGTTGTCCGGATGTCCGATCACGGAGACTACTGCGGCGCGCACGGTCTGTACTGTAAAGGGGTGCCGCCGTTCCGGGAGGCTTACAACATTCCCCTGGTCATCCGGTGGCCGGAGGGTATCTCGCGGCCCGGGCGCGAGACGGACGCGCTGGTCAATCTACTCGATTTTGCGCCTACGTTCCTTGAGCTTGGAGGCGTCACGGATATACCGAAGCTTATAGCAGGAAAAAGTCTGACACCTTTCTTCGGGGCCTCGGATCCGGAGGACTGGCGGGATGCGCACTATACTCAGTTCAATGGCGTGGAGCTCTACTACACCCAGCGTGTGGTACAGACCCATACGTATAAATACGTCTACAACGGCTTCGATTTCGACGAAATGTACGACCTGGTCCGAGATCCCCACGAAATGACCAATGTGTCGGAACGGCCGGAATACCAGGGCTTAAAGAAAGACCTGGTGAAACGCATGTGGCAGACCGCTCTGGCGGAGGAGGATATTATCACCAATCCCTACGCCACCGTGGCCATGGCCCCGTGGGGCCCGGGCATCGCCATGGAATAGCTCGCAGACAGCAATCTTTCACGACAGAACAGGAATAGCCATGAACCTTACATTCACCGTTCCCAGATCCCGTCCGGCACACCTGGCGGCGTTTGCGTTGCCGCAGGCTTGTGAATCACCGTATCTGGAGCTGACCTCGCAGGCGGGTGTCCGATTCATCGCCGAACGCGATCCCGACCTGCCGATCTACCATGTCCGTCTTCCCGCCCTGGTGGCGGGAAGGGAATTGACCTGTGCCGTGAGGGAACTGTCCGATGCGCGGCCCGCCGACGGGATAGGGTTTGAGCAAAAAGACGGGCGCGTCGATGTGGTCCTTTCCGACAGGCCGTTCATGACGTTTCATCACGGTGATGCCTATCCCAAACCGGTCATCAACCCGATCCTGACCCCAGGCGGTATCAATATGCTCAGGGAGCCCATGGAGGGATATGCCGACGGCGAGCATCCCTGGCAGAGGGGACTGACGCTGATGCAGGGAGCGATCAACGGGGTGGACTGCTGGAACGAGCAAAGGGGTCCCGGCTTCGGGCGTACGGTTCAGGATGAGATGGCGGTCCGCCACCAGGCCCTTTCCCTGATGATCCTGACGGGTAACACCTGGTACGAGGGCGATCGCCCCCTGATGACGGACCGCCGCTGGTATCGCCTCTTCGAATCCCAACGGGATGCCGTTGTGCTCGATGTTTCCCTCACACTGACAGCAACCCACGGACCAGTCACTATCGGTGCCACGAAAGAAGGCGGATTCCTGTGTATCCGGGTGAATCCGACCATGGACGCCAGCGGCGGCGGCCACATGCAGAATGCCTACGGTGCCAACGATGAAACCGGATGCTGGTCCAATCCCTCACACTGGATGGATTATTACGGTCCGGTCGGCGACGAGGTAGCGGGCTTTGCTGTATTTGATCATCCGGGTAACTTCCGGTATCCCACCACCTGGCACGTCCGGGGATACGGCCTGTTCGCGCCCAACTGCTGGATGTTCAGGGAGGACCACTGCCTGACCGCCGGCGCCGAGATGACGTTCCGCTGGCGCATCGTGATACACCAGGGGGACACCGCCCAGGCAGACATCGGGAACCGGTTTCTGGATTACGTCGATGGTCCGAGGGTTG
>CAYYIS010000053.1:0-35205 GCA_964470965.1 uncultured Gemmatimonadota bacterium
CGGACCGGCTCCCGGCACGTTTTTCGATCATTCTGACGATGCGTGGCGCGAAGCAGGGAATCTGCTTCTCTATTCAGCGATCCGATTGTACCGCGGAGTGGTGCCTCACATGAAAACCGCCGGGTGGGGACGCATCATTAACATTACATCCGTCACCGTTAAAGAACCATTGGAAAACCTGGTTTTATCGAACGTGTACCGGGCAGGCATCGTTAGCCTGGCAAAAACGATCTCTCGGGAGCTTGCACGGTACAATATCCTGATCAATACAGTATGTCCCGGTTATTATCTGACACAGAGGATGGAAGAGGTGCTTTCGAATCAGGCGGAGAGAGCGGGAAAACCTCTGCAGTCAGTGATATCAGGACTCTCGGAAGATATACCGGTCGGCCGAATGGGTGATCCCGCGGAACTCGCAAATCTTGTCGCATTTCTCGCATCAGACACCGCCAGCAATATGACAGGGGCTACCATTCAGGCAGACGGTGGACTCCTAAAATCTGTGATGTAGCAGGTGTTTTTTGCGAATCCAATTCTGTTGGCTAAATGAAAATGCACACTTCTAGAATCCATCGTGATATCGGGTAAGCCGTGGTATTTTAACTATTTAAAAAATACTTGACGCGTATATACTACAGCGGTATAGTATGGAATGGTTGCAAAGGCCTGCCAACCGCAATCAGTACTGAATTCAGCGGAGGATACCCCTGACCACGCATCTTTAAGAGACTTGCCACTTTACAATATTCATGTCTTATGCGAGGCCGGTGTAATTATCCAACGGGAGTTCCTGATGGAAAAGGAAGACAAAAAGGAAAATAGAAAAAAGAATGGTAAAGCACCCGGCGGCGCTAAATCGTTCTCTGCGGAAGACCAGTCACTCGATATATACCTAAGAGAGATCAGGGAGATCCCACTACTCTCGTCCCATGATGAAGTGGACCTGGCCCGGAACGCCCGTTCCGGGGATCGTGCTGCCCTTAATAAACTCGTTCAGTCAAATTTGAGATTTGTGGTGGCCGTTGCTAAGCAGTATCAGAACCAGGGGCTACCTCTTTCGGATCTGATAAACGAGGGGAATCTCGGACTGATAAAGGCTGCCGAGCGATTCGATGAAGCCAAAGGGTTCAAGTTTATTTCATATGCCGTCTGGTGGGTTAGGCAGGCGATTCTCCAATCCCTGGCCGAACAATCCAGGATTTTCCGTCTTCCGCTGAACCGCGTCGAAGAAATGCGGCGGATCAACAAAGCGCTCCGTGGTTTAAAACAGGAATTCGGTAGAGAACCCAGTACTCAGGAAATTGCGGAACAGCTCTCCATGGACCAGAGCGATGTTGCAGTTTCTCTGAATATGTTCAGTTCTCACCTGTCGCTCGATGCATCTTTTAGCAAGGGAGAAGACGGCAACCTTCTGGATATTCTAGAAGATCCAAATCAGGAATCCCCTGATGCTTCTCTGATGGATAAGGCCATGAAAGAAGAGGTTCTGTGGGCAATAAATACCCTTTCCGCCCGCGAGGCAGAGGTAGTAAGACTTTATTTCGGGATCGACGAAGACAGGCCGTTTACGCTGGACGAGATCGGCAAGGAGTTCGCTCTGACGCGTGAACGTGTTAGGCAGATCAAGGAACGCGCCATCAGGCGCCTGCAGCACAGCTCTCGAAGCTTGCGCCTGAAACCTTATATGAGTTGAGATTAAACATCACATCGTTTTGTTATCAGAAGTAGAACAATTCCCGGAGACATGCGTTATGTTGTTGCAACGGTTAAATATCTCGTTGTGACGATGTTGGCCTTCCGGGTTTTTTTATTGAAGGATTGTGCATGAAACACATGATTGGTATCGATGTCGGGACCTCGGGAGTCAAATCTATCCTCGTTGATGAAACGGGTGATCTGGTGGCCGGTGCTTTTGAGGAATACGCACTCAACACCCCCCACCCTAACTGGGCCGAACAGGATCCGGCAGACTGGTGGCAAGCGACAGTCAACACCTTATGCGAGGTAATAAAATCATCTGAAGTGGATCCTGGCTCAGTCTCGGGGGTCGGGCTGTCGGGTCAGATGCACAGTTCTGTGCTTCTCGATGAAAATGACGAGGTGTTGCGGCCATCTATTCTGTGGTGCGATACGCGTACTACCGAACAATGCCGGTGGATCACCGAAACTGTAGGGGAACAGAATCTTGTTCAGTGGGTATCCAATCCCGCACTGGAAGGGTTTACGGCACCCAAGCTGATCTGGGTACGTGATAACGAACCCGACGTGTATGATAGGATTCATCGTGTGATGCTACCCAAGGACTATATCCGTTTCCGACTGACCGGTGAATACGGCATGGATGTGTCTGACGCAGCCGGTACTCTCCTGTTCGACGTGCGGAATCGCAGATGGTCCAGCGAGATAATAGATGCGCTATCCCTCCCCGCCGAAGCCATGCCGCCCGTGTTTGAATCGATCGATGTGTGCGGTGCAATATCCGCGAGGGTCGCTTCAGCGACGGGGCTTAAGCCCGGTACTCCGGTTGTGGGTGGAGGAGCGGACAACACCTGCGGTGCCGTGGGAACCGGGATCGTTGAACCTGGTCGCGTCCTGGCTAGCCTCGGCACCTCCGGCGTCGTATTCGCGCATACGGATGATGTTAAAGTAGATCCTGAAATGCGGGTGCACACCTTCTGTCACAGTGTGCCGGGTAAATGGTATTTGATGGGCGTGACGCTATTCGCAGGCGGTTCCTTCCAATGGTTCAGGGATAATTTGGGACAATTGGAATCCGGAACGGCGGAACTCGTTGGCCTGGATCCATATGAACTGCTTACCATGGAAGCGGGTAGGGCCCCCTCTGGCAGCGAGGGACTCATCTTCCTGCCCTATCTGATGGGGGAGCGCACACCGCATAAGGACGCCAATGCCAAAGGAGCCTTTGTGGGGTTGACGGGAAGACATGGCCGCGGTCACATGATTCGGGCCGTAATGGAAGGAATCACTTTTGCGATGCGCGACTCGATCGATATCATGCGGGGGCTCGGTCTGGAACTTAGTCAAATCAGGGCGACCGGCGGCGGCGCAAGGAGTGATATGTGGCGTCAGATTCAGGCTGATGTATACGGTGCCGAGGTAGTAACGATCAATGCAGAAGAAGGACCGGCGTTCGGGGCCGCATTGCTGGCTGCCGTAGGCACCGGCCTTTTTTCCGATGTGGGATCTGCCTGTGACGAATTAATCAGAGTGGAGACCCGTACCGAGCCCCTGGCGGAAAATCAGAATATGTACGATGATTATTACCAGGTTTTCACGGGGCTGTATCCCGCGCTGAAACCAAGTTTCGATCAGATAACAAACTTGGTTAGAAACACTACATGATTGCTGTTATAAGGAGGTCCCATTGAATATTCATGAATACCAGGCAAAGGAAATTTTCGCTCAATTTGATACACCGATTCCGAGCGGTGGTGTAGCCCGGACACCGGATGAGGTCCGTAAAATCGCCGAAGATATCGGTAAAACAGTGGTGGTCAAAGCGCAGGTGCATGTTGGCGGGCGAGGGAAGGCGGGAGGTATAAAGCTGGCTGAGACTCCGGACGAAGCCTTTGAAAATAGTCGGCAGATCCTCGGTATGGATATTAAAGGTCTTACGGTAAAAACGGTGCTTGTTGAAGAAGCAGTGGACATCGCCCATGAAGCCTATGTGGGCATCATTATGGACCGACAGTCGAAAAAACCTGTTTTTATGGTGAGTGCAGCAGGTGGTATTGATATTGAGGATGTGGCTAAAGAAACGCCGGAAAAAATCCATAATCTGGCGGTTGATCCGTTGCTCGGGCTTTTGCCGTATCAAGCCCGGGAACTTGCCTACAAACTGTATGATGATCCCGCCGTAGCCAACCAGGCTGCCCGTATTCTGACGCAGTTATACCTGGTGTTCGTATCCAGCGACGCTTCTCTGGCGGAAATCAATCCGCTGGTGACAACGCGGGATGGAAAAGTCTGGGCGGTTGATGGGAAGATGAACATAGATGACAGTGCGCTTTATAAGCAGCCCCAAATTACAGAAATGCGCGATCCCGATGGGGAAAATGCCGCTGAGGTTGAAGCCCGCGAGACGGGATTGAGCTTTGTGAAACTGGACGGTAACATCGGTTGTGTCGTAAATGGCGCCGGCCTTGCCATGGCGACGATGGATCTTGTTAAGTACTATGGTGGTGACCCTGCTAATTTCCTTGATATCGGTGGCAGCTCTAACCCCGACAAAGTGGTGTCCGCTGTGAATATCATTACATCGGATCCCAAGGTAGATGCGATTCTATTCAATATCTTCGGCGGTATCACCCGATGTGACGACGTTGCCAACGGCATCGTCACGGCACTAGATAGAATTGCCCAGGGGCCATCCGGTCCACTTAAACTTCCCATCGTTATCAGGCTGACAGGCACCAATGAGGAAGAGGGGCGTCGTATCCTGAACGAAATTGACCTTGTGGCCTCCGACAATATGGCGGATGCCGTGCAACAGGTGATCGCCCTAAGTAAACAATAGTCACCACGAATTGCCGCTCCGCAACTTCGATAGAGCGGCATGGTTAGACATTGGAGAGAATTCATGAGCATACTTGTGAACAAGGATACAGCCGTCGTCGTGCAGGGCATCACCGGCCGGGACGGAAAATTCCACACCCAGCAGATGCTGGAATATGGTACACAAATCGTTTCCGGTGTAACGCCGGGGAAAGCGGGACAGAACGTCGATGGCGTTCCGGTTTATAACACCGTTCAGGACGCGGTCGACGCAACAAGTGCCAACACGTCCATTATCTATGTCCCTCCTCCTTTTGCCGCGGACGCGATATTCGAAGCCTCCAACGTGGGAATCGAACTCATAATATGTATTACCGAAGGAATCCCGGCGCTCGAGATGGTTAATGTGTTTGCCCATTTACAATCGACCTCATCCCGACTTGTGGGGCCAAACTGTCCGGGTGTCATTTCGCCCGGTTCAACGAAAGTCGGCATCATGCCGGGCCATATCCACAGACAGGGAAATGTGGGCGTTGTCTCAAGAAGTGGAACGCTCACTTATGAAATCGTGCATCAGCTTACGACGGCCGATATCGGTCAATCAACATGTCTTGGTATAGGTGGTGATCCGATTGTCGGGACCAATTTCATAGACGCGCTTTCAATGTACGAAGCAGATCCGGACACGGACGCCGTGGTTATGATCGGGGAAATCGGTGGATCAGACGAGGAAAACGCCGCGGTTTTCGTAAAGGAAAATATGAAAACACCGGTAGTAGGGTTTATTGCCGGACGAACGGCACCTGCGGGAAAGCGTATGGGACATGCCGGTGCCATTATATCTGGCGGCACCGGAACTGCCGAAGAAAAAATCTCAGCCATGAATGACGCTGGAATACCTGTAGCGGATCGTTCCATAGATATAGTAGACCTTATCAGGGAACGCCTGTAGCGGTTTTTCCACTTGACAAAACTCTGGTGCCCATGGTATTATATGTGGCCTTTCGGCGATGAGAATTCGTTTTGATTAATCGCGCGACAGGGTTTTACCGGAGAGGGTGCGCCGATGGTTACGATTCCGATTGAAGACCTTGTCGATGGTGTGCATCAGATAAATTTTGACAGCACCCCTGATGATCTGGCGTTGCCGAGAGACGACGGCCGGTTCGAATCACCGATCCACATTGCGGCGGAAATGACCAAAATGGGTAGTGACCTGGTCATTCGCGGTGAAATTTCAGTGGAGGTGACAACGGAATGCAGCCGGTGCCTGACAGTATTTAAAAATCCGGTCATTACTCAGATCTATGTGCTGTTTGAACGGACGGAACATCTGTCGATCGATTCGGACGATGTGGATGAATCTGACGACCTGGTGTTTCTAGATACCGATGCCAAAGAGATCGATATAGGACCACGGGTGGCTGAAGCAATTGGATTGGCGATGCCTCTGAAACCCCTCTGTAAAGAGGTCTGCAAGGGACTATGCTCCATCTGTGGTACCGACCTGAATAAAGGAAGCTGCGAGTGTAAGGTAGAGTCGGAAGATCAGCGCTGGCAAGCTTTGAAAGGAATCTATCAATAACCGGAAGGAATGATCATGGCACTCCCGAAACGACGACATTCTCGGGCCCGCAGCCGTAAACGGCGCACGCATTGGGTACTCGCCTGTCCCACACTGGTCGAGTGTTCTCACTGCGGTGAGAAGAAGCGGACACATCGAGTTTGCCCGCACTGCGGTCATTACAACGACAGGGCGGTAACGAAGCAGCAAGAAGCGTAAACAGATAAAACACCCTGCAGACACCGGATAAATCTAGTTATGGTAATTATCCGGTGTCTTTGCATCTTAATACTGAAATAAGCCCATTCGCCTATGAGCAAAGGCTCCATTGCATTTCTGTTTCCAGGACAGGCATCGCAGTACGTCGGTATGGGACAGGATTTGTACGAACTATATCCCTTTGTGAGGGAATTGTACGAGCAGGCAAATGTGTTGCTGGGTTATGACATAACCAGCGTATCGTTCGAGGGGCCTGCGGCAACGCTGCGGGAAACGGTACATACGCAACCGGCCATTCTGGTTCATAGCATTGCGGTGGCATCCGTGCTTGCTACACATGATATCAAGCCGGAATTTGTTGCGGGCCACAGCCTGGGGGAGTATTCCGCGCTGGTGTCCGGTGAATATCTGGGATTTTCCGAATCGTTGCGCCTGGTACGGCTTCGAAGCACGTTGATGCATAAGGCAGGTACGGAAAAACCAGGAACAATGGCTGCGATTATCGGCCTGACTCCTGAAGAAATAGACCGGATTTGTACAGAAGCATCTAACGAGTCTGAGCCGGTTCAGGCAGCGAACTACAACTCGCCGGAGCAGGTCGTCATTGCCGGGTCTATTCCTGCCGTACAGCGCGCAATGGATCTCGCGAACAGCGCCGGCGCGAAGCGTGCCATGCAGTTGGAAGTTAGCGGAGCATTTCATTCTGTTTTAATGGAGGGTGCGGTGGCCGGATTGTCCGATGCGATCACCGACACGCCATTAAGCGGTTCGAAAATTCCCCTCATCGCAAATGTAACGGCGGAGCCTGTAAACGAAATCGCTCAAATTCGGAAACTGCTGATATTACAGCTTACCAATCCGGTAAGATGGGCGGAATCCATGTCCAATCTGGTGAGCCTCGGCGTGGACACTTTCATAGAAGTCGGACCGGGGAAGGTCCTTAAAGGTTTAATGCGCCGTATAGACCGTAATGTTACGGTTCTGAACGCGGATACGGCAGAGAGTATAGACAAAATAATCGCATGGTCTGAGGACTCGTCTGAATGAATGGCCTGAGTGAGAAGGTAGCTATTGTCACCGGTGCTACGCAGGGTATCGGATATGGCATTGCCGAGCGCCTTGCCGGTGAAGGAATGACGGTGGTGGTGACCAGCAGGGACGCAGAGAAAGCCCAGCAGACTGCCGACAGTCTTATGGCTACCGGTGGCAGTGCGCTTGGTCTGGGTGTGCAGGTGAACGAACCCGATAGTGTGTCCCAGATGTATGAGCATGTAATGAAAGAATATGGTGCAGTCCATGTGCTCGTCAATAACGCGGCAGCGGTTCGTGATACCCTACTTCTGCGAATGAAACGAGTAGACTGGGATGAGGTGATCGCCGTGAACCTCGGTGCCGTTTTTCAATGCACCCAGGGGGTTACCCGTATCATGATGAAACAGCGGTACGGGAGGATAATTAATCTGACATCTATCGTAGGCGTGATAGGCAACGCCGGCCAGGCGAATTATGCAGCGTCCAAAGCCGGAATCATAGGGTTCACAAAATCCGTGGCCAGGGAACTCGGCAGTCGGGGTGTTACGGTCAACGCGGTTGCGCCGGGTTTCATAGAAACACCGATGACGGCGGACCTGCCGGACCAGATTCGTGCGGGCTTCGTCGACGGTACTCCTCTCGGACGCCCGGGGGATTCCGAGGACGTGTCGGGTGCAGTTGCATTCCTTGCTTCGGATGATGCATCGTTTATCACCGGACAGGTACTTCATGTAGATGGTGGTATGGTAATGTAATTTAAAGAGGATAGAAATAGAGATCCTGGGCTCTGCCAGGAAGTGCCGGGTAACAGGCTCTCTAATATGTTTTATTCAAAGGAGGCAAGGCATGGAAGATCGCGTTAAAGAGATCATCGTCGAACAGTTGGGTGTGGATGCGGATCAAGTGACGACAGACGCGTCGTTTGTGGATGATTTGGGCGCGGATTCCCTCGATACTGTAGAACTGGTCATGGCACTCGAGGAAGAGTTCGACATAGAAATCCCTGATGAAGATGCGGAAAAAATCGCCACGGTAAAAGATGCTATCGATTATCTCAACGAGCATAAAGAGGAATAGGTCGTGGTCAATCGGGTGGTCATAACCGGTCTGGGTGTGCTTAGTCCTGTCGGGGTGGATGCGGATACATTCTGGAATTCGCTTTGTGCCGGTAAAAGCGGTGTCGGACCGATCACGAAATTTGATGTGTCGGAATTCGAGGCTCAGATCGCAGGTGAACTAAATGACTTCAAATTAGAAGATCATATCGGCAAGAAAGAGGCTCGACGGCTGGACGAATATGTGCAATTTGCTGTAGTAGCTACCCAGTCGGCGCTCGATGATTCAGGGCTCGACCTCGATGCGGAGGACAAGGAGCGCGTAGGCGTTGTCATCGGATCGGGGGTGGGGGGCATCAAAACGTTCGAGCGTGAGCATGCCAATCTCATAAAGAAAGGTTCCAACAGAATCAGTCCTTTCTTTATCCCCATGATGATTGCGGATATGGCGCCTGGTTATGTGTCCATCATTCATGGCTTTAAAGGACCCAACTACACCACAGTTTCCGCCTGCTCCAGTGGTGCCCATGCCATCGGAGACGCATTTAGAATCCTTGAGCGTGGAGATGCGGATGTCATGATATCAGGCGGTACAGAATCCAGTATCTGTCCGATGGCGGTAGGCGGGTTCTCGAACATGAAAGCCCTCTCGCTTCGTAATGACGATCCGGAAGGGGCCAGCCGACCTTTCGATAGCGGTCGGGACGGGTTCGTCCTGGGCGAGGGCGCAGGTGTCATCATCCTGGAAACCCTAGAACATGCGAAGCAGCGTGGTGCCAATATCTATGCAGAGCTGGTCGGATACGGAGCAACGGCCGACGCATTTCACATGGTAGCCCCACATGAAAACGGTGAAGGTGCTATCAGGGCGATGAAGCTGGCATTGAAGGATGCGGATCTTAGGCCAGACGACATCGATTATATCAACGCACACGGCACGTCAACCCCCCTTGGTGACAAGATCGAATCCAACGCCATAAAAGATACCTTTGGCGACTATGCCTATCGGCTGGCCGTCAGTTCGACCAAGTCCATGATCGGTCATCTGCTGGGAGCCTCCGGTGGGGTGGAGTTTATTGCAACCCTCCTCAGCGTAGTCCATGACAAGGTGCATCCCACCATAAACCATGATACTCCGGATCCTGACTGCGATCTCAATTACGTCCCCAATGAAGCGCAGGAAAAAACGGTACGGGCTGCTATGACCAATTCCTTTGGATTTGGCGGCCACAACGTTTCACTGGTGGTTAAGAAATATGCCGATTAAACAGATCCTTCAACAAAATCCGGTGCCTATCCTGTATGGGAGCGGACTCCAGGGGCTAATAAGGCGCTGCCAAGTGGCGTTGGCGCGCATACGTACACGCCTTGCGCAACGGCTGCCGTTCGTAGAGGTGGAAGTCGATGCACGCTCCCGGAGCCAGGCAGCAGAAGAAGCTTTTTATACCGCTTGCGTGCAACGGGCGATAGGGTACCGGTTTCGGGACCAATCGGTGTTGACCAAAGCATTAAAACACAGATCATACGTATATGCTCAGGACCAGAGCGGCGTACAATCCAATGAGCGGCTGGAGTTCCTGGGCGATGCGGTTCTCGATCTGATTGTCAGCGATTATCTTTATTCTGAGTACCCCAGACGGAGGGAGGGGCGTCTTACCCAGCTTCGTTCTTCCCTCGTGAATAAAATTACGCTGGCTGAACAGGCTAAGAAGATCAACCTCGGCAGATATTTGCTTCTCAGTGATGGAGAAGCTCGTTCCGGCGGCCGACGACGAAGTTCCATTCTGGCGGATGCATTTGAATCAATTATCGGCGCCATTTATGTGGACGGAGGCGTTGAACCGGCCCGTAAGTTCATAGCCAAAACACTACTCAAAGACCTTGATCTGTATGATATTTCGCACCACTGGATGAATTACAAGAGCGTCCTTCTGGAATTCACTCAAGGTGAGGGCAAGGGGCAGCCTCGCTACCGGGTGGAATCTGAAAACGGACCTGATCATAGGAAGGTATTCACTGTCGATGTCTCAATTGGTGACACATCCACCGGTAAAGGGACTGGAACGAGTAAGAAGGACGCAGAGCAGAACGCCGCCAGAGATGCGGCTCAACGTTTAAATCTGATCACCGAAAATTCATATTAAATCGCTTATTGGCTTGATCACACGACAGTGAGTCCCTCACCCGATACCCCATGCGTCGCAGTCCCATCTCTCCTTCAGCCTGGCGATTTCTGAACACCGGTGACGCCCCGGCTTCTTTTAATATGGCATTAGATGAAGCCATTTCGGATTCCGTCCGGGATGCATCATCCCCGCCGACCATCCGTGTGTACGGGTGGAATCCGTCCGCAGTATCTCTTGGCTATGCACAGAAATTAAATGAAGAAGTCGATCCGGAGATATGTGATCGATATGGGATCCAGATCGTTCGACGTCAGACCGGCGGACGTACCGTTCTCCATGCCGATGAACTCACCTACTGCGTGATTGCGCCCGAGGATCATCCTGCGATAGGCAAAAGCCCCTATGAAAACTACAGGCGGGTCAGTGAGGCGCTTCTTGGCGCCCTCAAAAGAATCGGAGTTCCCGGCGAACTGTCTGCCGGACCGGATTCTACTCCCGAAGGGTTTCAGGGAGCCTGTTTTTCCTATGCGGCGAGATTTGAAGTCGTTGTTCAGAACAAGAAAATCGTAGGGAGCGCCCAGCGCAGGGCCCGAGGAGTGGTACTGCAACACGGTACCCTGTTGCTGGGACCGGGGCACAAAAAATTATCGCTTCTTCTACCGAGCACACATCGCAAAAAAAGCGAAATACTAATGAGGGAATTGAACGAGAAGACCATATCAGTGTCCGAAGTCCTGAACCGACGGGTGCCACTGGATGAACTGATACCAATCGTACGGTCAGGATTTGAAACGACTCTGGGAATATCGACGGATGACCTTCCTTTGTCACATGAAGAACTGACCGCCGCAAACATTCTCGTGGCCGAAAAATACGGTACGCGAGAATGGACTACCCGCAGTAAATCCAACCATGCCCTCCGTTGACACACAGGATTATATCGCGATTGTAGGGATAGGATGCCGTTTCCCGGGCGGTGTCAACTCACCCGATACCTTCTGGCGCTTGCTGAGAAATGGCGTCGACGCCATAACGGATGTACCGGAAGAACGGCTTGCCCTGTGGCGGTCCTGGCCGTCATTCGACCCCGATAGGGTGCCAGGATTCGGAGGTTTTATTGAAGATATCGATGCCTTCGACGCAGCGTTTTTCGGCATATCCCCACGCGAAGCCCGTCACATGGACCCCCAGCAGAGGCTCCTTCTAGAAATTGCCTGGGAAGCCATGGAGGACGCCGGGTTGGTCCCTTCCGAGCGGGCAGGTTCAAATACAGGGGTATTTACCGGGATTTTCCTCGATGAATACTGGGACCTTCAGCGGTATGTCGACGCCGGTGTGGGCATCGATGCCCATACCAATACCGGCGGTACCATGAGCATCGCCGCCAACCGTATCTCCTATACCTTCGATTTTCACGGTCCCAGTCTTTCAGTTGACACGGCATGCTCTTCGTCTCTCGTAGCCATTCATCTCGCCTGCCAAAGCATAGGAAATAAAGAATGTGATCTTGCCCTGGCGGGGGGCGTGAATCTGATCCTCTCCCCTCAAACAACCGAAGGCTTCGCATCTGCCGCCATGCTGTCGGATTCCGGTCGCTGCCGACCGTTCGATGCGGCTGCGGACGGCTATGTCCGTAGCGACGGGGCGGGCCTGATCGTGTTAAAACCCTTGGATCGTGCTTTGGCCGACGCGGACAGGGTTTACGCGGTAATACGCGGCAGTTCCGTTAATCAGAATGGCCGTACGACGGGGATTACCGTGCCTGATGTTGAAACCCAATCAGCGATGTTGGAGAACGCATGCGAGCGGGCTCGTATATCGCCTGATACGGTACGATTTGTGGAGGCACATGGGACCGGTACGCCCGTGGGTGATCCGGTTGAGGCAGAGGCATTAGGACGAGTCTTTGGCAGGAACAGGCCCCCTGAGGATCCCTGTTTAATTGGATCCGTCAAGTCGAATTTCGGGCATACGGAGGCTGCTGCCGGCGTCGCTGGTATGATAAAGGCAGTTCTTGCATTACAACATCGAATGGTACCGGCTTCTCTCCACCATGAATCTCCTAACGAAAGAATACGATTCGATCACATTGGACTGCATGTAAATACAAGAAACAGATCGATCGAAACTAATGACCTACCGCTGGTCGCAGGTGTTAATGCATTCGGTTTTGGAGGTGCTAACGCCCACATCATCCTTGAAGGGGCCCGAATCCCGGCCAAATCAGAGGACAAAATGCCCTATTCTTTACTTCCTCTCTCGGCGGGACAGCCTAAAGGGGTCCGTGAATATAGTGAGGTCCTGGCCGAACATGTGGATTCCCCAAATATGTCCCTCGGCGATGTGTGCGCGACTGCGGCTCTGCACCGGGCGGACCACCCTTATCGCGCAGCAGTAATCTTGGAACCCGACGTCCCCGTTTCTGATAAGTTAGTCATGCTTGGTCGTGGTGAGGCCCACAGTGGTATCATTAATGACATTTTCAATCCGGATGCAAAAACCGTGTTTGTATTTACAGGCATGGGGCCCCAATGGTGGGGAATGGGGCGTGATCTTTACAATCAGGAACAGGTTTTTCGGGAAAACATTCAGCAGTGTGATGAATTAATGAAACAATACGCGGGCTGGTCCCCAGTCAATGAAATGTTTGAGGGTAATGCCCTATCCCGGATGGATCGTTCCCTGCATGCTCAACCGGCAAACTTTGCACTTCAATTTGCATTGACAGAACTATGGAAATCGCGTGGTGTATCGCCTGACTTTGTACTGGGACATAGCGTGGGCGAGATTGCCGCAGCCGTGACTTCGGGTATGATCAACCTCACGGACGGCACAAAAATCGTGTCCTTAAGGGCGCGGCTCCTATCAGAGGTGGCTGGGAAGGGAGGGATGCTGGCAGTCGGGATATCGCCTGAGGAAGGCGAAGAGGCCATTAAGGGGTTAACAAACCTGGTAACCATAGGTGCGGTTAACAGTCCGATCTCCATTACCCTCTCCGGTGATCCGGATGTGCTCGCACAGTTACAGGATAAATTCGAATCCAAGGGGGTGTTTAACCGGAAACTCAATGTGGATGTAGCCTATCACAGTATGCAGTTAGATGGGCTGCGCACGCGATTTTTGGATGGACTGAAAGGCATCGCCCCTGGATCAAGTGAGATTCCGATGATTTCGACTGTTACCGGTAAGGTTTTAGCACCACACAGCACAAATTCGGAGTATTGGTGGCAGAATATGCGAGCGCCGGTAAAACTGAACCAGGCGATCGATCATTTTATAGGATTTCAGAGACCGGTCTTCGTTCAAATCGGTCCTCATCCAGTGCTCCATAGCGCAATTAATGAAAACTTAGCGCATGGTGGCCAAACCGGAACCGTCCTTGCCTCACTTCACCGGGAGGAACCGGAGCAATACGCGATGCTGAAATCGCTAGGTCACCTGTTCACCATCGGAGTGAACTTAGACTGGAAATCCGTGCTGCCAGAATCATATCAGCTTGTTTCTCTCCCACCTTACCCATGGCAGAGAGAAAAATTCTGGCTTGAAGTAAATCCAACCGGGGGACCTTCGTCTGTAAGAGATGTGAACTACCCGCTTATAGACCACCACCTCGCGTCCTCGTCGAGCGACACGTGTCATTACATTGAAACCATATTGAGTATCGCGCACAGGCCCATACTCGGGGAACACCGAGTTCGCGGGCGCATCGTGATATCCGCGGCGCTATTCATCGAGCTGGCAATGGAATCGTTGCGATACATAGGATATAAGATAGAAAATGTCCAGATTGAAAATTTCAGGATTCAAGAACCATGCGTTCTCGACGAGGAGGAGCAACGAGATTGCCAGACCGTAATCGAATCGGTCCATGGACGAACATCCCTGACCATTAGCACGCGATTGCGGGGTAAAGATTCAGTCTGGTACAGGCACGTGGCCGCGAGTCTCTTGGTGCCCCCTTCAAACACTTTAAATCCGCAGTCCAATAATTTAAACCATGTGGACGAAGCAATACCGGGAGATGATTTTTACCAGGGGTTGGCAGAAAAAGGTATGCGATACGGCTCTTTTTATCGGCAGGTAGGTGACGTCAGGTATGGCGAGAATAACGCGCTGGCAGGGCTTATTTCAAATCAGTCTCAAGAAAGATACGCGATACATCCCGGGGTTATCGATGCAGGACTGCAGGTATTGTCATCTATGGTCAGCACTGACGATTCACTCTGGTTGCCGACGGGCGTAGATCGTATTCTGGTCGACCTTAATCATGATGATTCTGGTCCTTGGAGCATTGCGGTTTCTTCCGAAAATCACACAAAGGGTTTATGGAGCGGCGAAATCAATCTATCAGCATCAAACGGTAAAATAATACTGGCGTTGCAGGGTGTACAGTTGGAACCGTTACGCCAATCACCTGAGCAAGTCCCACCTGTCTTTTTAAAAGAAATCTGGCAACCGTCTGAGATCAAAGAGGCGATCGATCTGAAATTCGGCCGTACTATGATTTTCGTTCCTGACTCGGTGGACGAAGATGATTCAATGAATCTTTTCGGTGACGCTATTATCGTTAAAAAATCAGATTCATACCGGAAACAATCTGCTAAGGAATACCATATCGACCCTTCTAACCCTGATGATTACAAACGATTAATGGGTGAGGTGAATGAAGAGTCGGGGAACACGATCCGTGAAATTGCTCACTTGTGGAGTCTAGATATTCCCTTCCCCGATTCAGACGATCCCGATGGTTTTTCCTTACTGAAATCACTGGGGCTCAGCAGCTTACTGTATCTTTTTCAATCTTTCTGGGATGAGGTGGAGACTGAGCCTGCCAGTCTCTTGATCGTTACATCCGGGGCACAGCATGTGACAGGTATGGAGACGGTGAATCCCCTGCAGACATCTATACTTGGTCTCGGACGCGTCTTTCGGAAGGAACATCCTGAGGTACCCTGTACACTGGTGGACATCGAGCTTTCAGGTATTGAGGTACTTGCAGGAGAGATATCCGGCGATTATTCCAATGCCGAGATTGCAGTAAGAGATGGAAACCGATATGTCAGGTCTATCGTGCCAGCAGACCGTGCCTCGATAGGGGATAGTCACGAAACTGTTGAGCGGGTTACCTCCTCCGAATGTTCTTATAAAATGTCTGTAACGACCCCGGGATTACTCGATGACCTCAACATGGTACGCTGTAATCCACGATTACCGGGCCCCGGAGAAGTTGAAATCAAAATAGAAGCGGCAGGTCTGAATTTCAGGGATGTGATGACGGCGATGGGTATGTTGCCGGTTGTGACGGATACCGAATCGGCCGGATTCGGTTGGGAATGCGCCGGCACGGTGGTAGATGTCGGTCATGGTGTAACCGCTTTCAATTCCGGTGATCACGTGATGGCCATCGCCCCTGCCACCATTGGAACTCATACTTTAACGCACGAAAAGCTTGTTGCGCGGATCCCCCGTGATTTTACCATGGCGGAGGGCGCCTCCATTCCGGTCATATTTCTGACGGCGTGGTACAGTCTGATACGACTTGCGAGACTGGAAAAAGGGGATCGTGTTCTGATCCACTCCGCCAGCGGAGGAGTAGGCCTGGCAGCGATCCAGGTCGCCCGTTATGTCGGCGCGGAGGTTTACGCAACAGCTGGCAGCGAGGAAAAACGTGGTTATTTAGCAGACTTGGGTATCAAACATGTTCTGAATTCACGGTCCCTTGAGTTCGGGGATGAAATAGGACGTCTTACGAAAGGATATGGCGTAGACGTCATACTGAATTCATTGTCCGGTGACGCCATGCGCAAAAGCCTCGATATTCTGGCTCCCCATGGAAGGTTTGTCGAACTCGGCAGGACGGACATCTTAAACGGAAATCAGCTTGGGTTGGCATCATTCAACCGTAATATTTCGTATTTTGCGGTCGATCTCGCCCAGATGTGGAAAGACCGTCCTTCGGTTGTAGGTGCACATCTGTCTGAAGTGACAGCGTTGTTTAACGACGGTGTGTTCATGCCACCTCCAATAACGGAATATACAATCCAGGAGACAGCTGCCGCCTTCAAGTGTATGGCGCAGGCTAAACATAAAGGCAAGATCATCATTACACTGAATGATGATCTGGTCGAAGTGCCGGTACAGGAAATCGGTTTAAGGCCCGACCGATCTTATGTCATAACGGGGGCGTTCGGAGGAATCGGCGGGATTCTCGTGGAATGGTTGCAGGAGCACGGCGTTAGGCACCTTGTTTTGATCGGCCGAAATCCTCCTGGCGGGCGGTCATTGGAAACAATAAACCGTCTGAAGAATGATGGTGTGGAGGTACGATCGATTATCTGTGATGTCTCACGTCTGGGTGAACTTGGAACATTATTTTCTGACATACAATCTTCATCGCCGCCCATCGGAGGAATATTTCATATCGCCGGAGTCCTGGACGACGGTTTAATTGTCCATCAGACACCGGAGCGGTTTGATACGGTGTTGGCGCCGAAAATAGAAGGGGGCTGGAACCTACATAAGGTCTCAGAGAATTTAAATCTCGATTTCTTTGTTCTGTTTTCTTCTGCCTCCTCTTTTCATGGCACTGTGGGGCAGAGCAACTACGCGGCTGCCAACGCATTTCTTGACGGCCTTGCACGATACCGACGGTCAAAAGAGTTGCCTGCCCTTTCGATAAACTGGGGTGGGTGGGCGGGCACCGGCATGGCGTCAAGAACGATTCCCGGTGACAACGACCTTTTAGATTCCGGGACCGCTTTAGAAGTGCTGGATGAGCTGTTGAATTGTGATGAAGCCCAGATCGCAGTAGTTCCCGAACGGAATCCAGGATCGGAGGGGAGGCTGGCCGGCGTTTCTGATGGTTTGATTATCTCGAGAGATGTGCTCCGTAGTATGCCTGTTGATGAACAGGTGGAATGTATCGGCCGATATCTCCAGCAGACTACAGCACGGGTGATCGAATCCGAACCTGAGACTCTCGACCTCTCCCGGTCATGGAAATCCTTCGGTATCGATTCATTGATGGGGGTAGAATTAAAAAACAGGATCGAGCGGGATCTGGAAGTCGCTGTGGCCGTAAGTCTTTTTCAGAGTAGCCAATCCGTGGATGCGCTGATAGGATATATACAGGACAGGATCTATTAGGGGCCCTGGATTCCGCCTACTCCGAAGGCCGCGCGCGCTTGCTTGATGTCTGTCGACGCGTGTAACCGTTTTACCGGGTGTCCCCAACGGGAAAACTCCGTGCCATATCCTGAATAACCGGGGAGTGATCGATCAGCAGAACAACAACACGATCTTCAGGAGGGCCTGCCGTGACCATGAATCCGCCAGCATCCAGGCGTCCGGATTTCAGGATAAGTTCGATGAGAGGCTTGACGGTGATGGGTAGACGGGGCACTTGGCCCTGCTAACTATATTCCTTGGTTCAGCCTGTTTCGCCCCATAGTTGTTGAAGTCTCTCGTCGCGACCGCAGTTGTACCGGTAAAGTTTGTATCGAACGGGATTCTTGATGTAATAATCCTGATGGTATTCTTCAGCACGATAAAAGGTTGTGGCCGCAGTGATTTCAGTCACGATTCTTTCCACCTTGCCGGAATCGACGAGCTGTTTCTTCGATTCTTCGGCCATGCGTTTCTCTTCCCCATTGTGATAGAAAATACCGGTCCGATACTGATTTCCCCAATCACAGAACTGTCGGCCTTTCACGGTAGGATCTATATTCTTCCAGAATATTTCGAGCAGCTTTGCATAGGAAATCCTGGCTGGATCATATTTTATTTCCACCGCTTCCGTATGTCCGGTGTTTCCAGCGGAGACTTCCTCGTAGGTGGGATGTTCCGTGGAACCACCTATGTACCCTGATGTGGTTGAGATTACCCCCTCCAGTTTGTCGTATGGTGGTTCCATGCACCAGAAACAGCCACCGGCAAAGATAGCGAGCGCATATTCTGATTCCGGCGCCTGTTCGTCTTGCAGAACGTTGTCATCGAAGGTGGCGGACATGTAAAGTCCATAGGCGGTGACGGCGACGACGGGTAGAATGTATTTAATCATGGGCGGCGGCTCCTCACGAAAGTTGTTACTACGCTCTGATTATTACCGGCCTGGATTAACGAAGTTAAATTTGTAATGAAACAACGAACAACCCGGTTTCCGTTCACAGAATTTACTGGATATCAGTAGGATCGTACCTATTTTACAAATATAATGATCAATAGTAATAAATCAAACAGGTGAAAAAATTTCATCGGGGAGCATTTATTGTGACCGTTGACTCGAAACAATATCGTATCGATGAACGTGACTGGTCTGCTCTTTCTATGGGCGAACGCATCCGGCAAATCGAGGAAGAAGGCTATCTGATAATACCGGAATTTATAACTCCAGATTATCTGGCAGAACTGAAATCGGAAGCGGATTTACTTGAGACGGTAGGAAGAGACTATAGCGAGCGGCAGCGTGGATGTCCCAATGTGCACCTCAAAAACTCAAAACTGGCGGAGTTGATCTCCTTCAAGCCAACGATAGACTTCCTGGAAGAATTACTGGGCGATGACTTGATATTTGTCCATTCAGGGTATGACCGTTCAGAGCCGGGAACGCCGGGAATAAGCCTGCATACAGACGGCCAGCCCTATGGATCGAGAATCTTCGGATATGAAGGCAGCTGTCCCATCACCATCCGTGTGCTCTATTATCTGGATGACCTCACGTTGGATGTATCCCCGTTTCGGGTGATACCCAGATCCCACCTGTGTGTCCATGCGGATGCCAATCCATACAAGCGGTACGAGAGCCATCCAGAACAGGTGGTCGTCCCCTGTAAGGCAAGATCCGCGTTATTTCTGAATCACAAGGTGTTTCATGGTACATTGCCGAATGTTGGTGATCGGCCGAGATCGATGCTCTCGGTAGCGTACAGGCCTGCCTGGGCAGGGCCGATCGCGGATGTAGATCCCCGGGATCAGGAGGAATTGGGCCGACTGCCGAAATCAGTCCTTCCGTATTTTGGCGATCCCAACACCCGGGAGTATGATTTCGGCGTGAGCAATAAGCCAAATGGTATGGGATACCAGGCATCGGGTATGAACCCGAGCCGTTGGAATAGAAACAAATCTTAAAGTTGATCTTGATGATTTTCTGTTGATCGGGCTGCCTGACTGCCAATGCGCACTTTGGATTAATCCGTAAATGGACTCTGTCAATCCAAGCAAGCCATATTTTCCTCGTCTGCTTGTTGATCGCTAAAGCCAATTGTCGAACAGGTATCCTCCCGTTGCCTTACCTTACCGCTGCTGACACAGGGGCGGTCCACCATCACAGTCCCACTAAAATCACGGCCGCGTATTTGAACGCTCCGACCAACGTGTTCGGCAGCATGCGACTATATTGATTGTATATTTAAAAATGATCGATCCAGGCTATCTGCGGGTATCGTTTGGGGAACAGTACATTCAACAGGGACAGCACATCCGGTGGCATGGGGCGTCCCCATACCTCCCAGATATGGGCCGGATAGAACAGGCCGAAAATCAACCCGGTAAGTGCAGCCTGTGGGATGGCTACATCCGCAGGTTCCGGATGATTTCCATCCAGAGGTCGGGCTTCGACCCGGCCATCATGCAGATGCAGCAGGACGGAGTCTGTGTCGGTGTCGATAGCGATCATTCGGTCTATATCTTTATATTGTGATTGCCTCACTCTTTCAGAGAAAACGCGTTCCAGCTTCTTCATAACAGAAAGCAAATTGATCACCTTGGCCATACCACCGCGGTTACGTGGCACCTGGACGTTCTGAATTGCTTCGTGCTCCAGCGTACACAATCTCGAAAAGGGTAAATCCTGGGGGAGATCTAAACGCAGTTCAGTGATGCCGGCGGCAAGGGACCTCCTGGCCAACGCTCGTAGGAGTGCATCGTGCACGCGAGGTGATGGCTCCACACCCGCCTCATGTACAATCAGTCGTTCGGTCTCTTGCCGGATCAGGGCATAGCCGACGATCTTTTCATGATCGACAACAACGATGCCGTTGAAGTCCGGATGATCCGATAGCCAGTTCCAGTGATGTCGGCTCCGGATACATGAACCGGTCACCTCATTATAGGTCTTGTCGTAGAGGGCGGGAAGGTGCGGCAGATCCTTCATTGCCAATTTCCTGGTTTTCAAACGGGTGCGCAGTGTCCTGATGCTGTTCAATCTTGTCAGACCCGCTATTGTGGTCGTATATTCCGGTAAAACAGTCATATATCCGAATCTGTCGTAATAATCAGCCGGTATGGAAAATAAAATCGACACATCAAACCCGTCTTCTTTCATATATGAAATGGTATCCTGCATCAACCGGCTCGCCAGTCCCTGCCTCCTGTGAACAGGTTCTGTTCCCACGCCTCCAATTCCTCCCATCCGGAGAGAAGAGGATTCAATACGAATGGTTCTGTCTATTAAGAACAGTTGGGCTCCCAGCGCGCCAGCCGGAGAGATTGCCGTCCGTGTGTATGCATCTTTGTAGTTGGGATCGCTGCGCATCCTGGTACACCAGTCGATTTCCCCAGTGTAATCTGTGAACACGCGCGCGCTCAGAAGATCAGAATCAGCGTGGGTTATTTTTTCTGAATTGGCAAGCGTGGAAATGGTCCATTCCGACGGCATCAGGTCGCGGTCCTGTGGGTGTCACAACATTAAATACAGTTACGGCATATAAGGATCGGAACAGACTATCGACAAACCGCTCTCATGTCAAGCAGATTAAGGTATCACTTGCACTCGTGGAAGAACTCTCATATAATGTATTCCAATTACTTATCACGATGAATCTCAACCGTAATTTTTTGCTATGACAACTGGTTTTACCGGCGTTCGGATAACCGGTGGCGCCGCTCCATTTCAAATCGTTCAGCAAAACGAAAACGGGCTCGGCACCGTGATGTCCAGAGGGCTCTGGTTCCACGAATCCGGTCACGGTACGGTACAGCTTCGCATAGTCCATGAATCCGATGGCAATGTAGTTTCCGATCAAACTAACTGGCAGAATGCTGCAGACCAGGACGATGAAAAATGGTCGCATTCATTCGATAAAATTCCCGCGGGGGGCCTGTACCGCCTGGAAACTCGTTTGTCAGTGGAGGGCGCGGCGCCTGAGTGGAGTTCCCATGGTGATATTGTACATCACCTTGGCGTAGGCGATCTGTGGATCATAGCAGGTCAGAGTAACGCAGCGGGCTATGGCAGGGGACCTGTGAACGATCCGCCTCAACTCGGGGTCCATATACTCAGAAATGATGAGACGTGGGATCTGGCGGCTCATCCATTGAATGACACCACGCAAAGTACCCACCCCAACATTGAGAATGCCAATCCCGGTCATTCTCCCTATCTACGTTTCGCAAAGGATCTTTTTGATGCACTTGGGTTTCCGATCGGATTGATCCAAACCTCTCTCGGTGGATCCCCACTCGCCGCATGGAACCCGGTGGAGAATCCGGATGCACCGTTGTTTCATAACTTGATACATTGTTTCAATCTGGCCGGGGGTAAAGTGAAGGGGATGGTATGGTACCAGGGAGAATCGGATTGCGGTATTGATCCGGCCCAGTCGTACGGAGATCGATTTGACGATTTCATTCGACACCTGCGAGATAATTTAGACCACCCGGACCTTCCGGTAATTACGGCACAGTTGAACAGATACACCGACAGACTGGACGAGATCGGACATCGAGGTTGGAGTGTCGTTCGGGAGGCACAGCGGAGGGCCGAAAAGATCGGTAATGTTGCTGTCGTTTCAACGCTCGACCTGCCTATATCTGATCTGATACACACCAGTTCGCCTGGAAATATCACCCTTGGTGAAAGGAAAGCTAAGGCAGCATTGGGTATGGTATACCGCCGGAATGTTTCATGGCGGGCACCTGACGTTCAGCTAGCCCGTTCGGCAGACGACGGAAAGGCCATTATCCTCACCTTTGACCATGTGCAGAATCGGCTTGAGTTTCTGGGGCCAGGGGACAAGGACTTCCACGTTGAGGATGCCCTTGGTTTTATAGAAATTGTACAGGCGAGCTGCCCGACGCAGGATACCGTCAGGCTCAACCTTTCAAGAAAGGTTGGCCCCTCTGCGTGTGTTCATGGTTGCTTCGGGGCTTATCCTCCATCTAATCTGCGAGATGCAGAATCAAACATGCCAATACTTGGTTTTTACGATCTTACGGTCCAATCAGGAGAATAGTATGGCCGGCGCGGAAATAAGTGAACGGGAAATCCAGTTTTTTCAGACTAACGGCTACCTTCAGATACCTCATTTTTTTTCAACGGAAGAGATAAAAGAATTGGCCGATGGTTTGGACCGTACGGTAGAGGAAAAACGATCTCGAATTTTGAATTCGGACCAGGAAGTGG
The DNA here is from genome assembly GCA_964470965.1 of uncultured Gemmatimonadota bacterium. Lineage (GTDB taxonomy): Bacteria > JAAXHH01 > JAAXHH01 > JAAXHH01 > JABIQT01 > CAYYIS01. The sequence continues at coordinate 22,912 of CAYYIS010000053.1, forward strand.
CGGATGGTTATAACCAGGTGTTCAACCAGTTGGTCAATCTTTGGGTGGATTACGGTGACATCCGTAAATTCACGTTCAATCCCAGTTTGGCGGAAATCGCCCGAAAATTATCCCTATGCAAACAGATTAACCTCTATCATGACCACGCCCTCATAAAACCTGGTGGGGAAACAAGCAGAGAAACCAACTGGCACCAGGACGCACCGTATTGGCCCATGGAGCAGGTTGGGGCACTGTCGGCCTGGATTGCGGCCGACGATGTCACGACTGAAAATGGTTGTATGCAGTTCATCCCCGGATCCCATTCCTATGGCCGCCTGGAGCCGGTACCCCTGGCAACTGAAGGCGCCAGTGTTTTAAAGACACTGAAAGATACTGGCGTTGATGAGGAAGTCGAGCCGGTCATCATGGAGATGGAGGCAGGTGGTGTCACCTTTCATCACGGGTGCACGTTCCATTACGCCACTCAAAATCGCACGGATAAGCCCAGGCGCGCCCATGCGATTATATACATGCCTGATTATATTACTTATAACGGCCGCTGGGATGCCGGTGGGGCAGACGATCTGGAAGCCGGGAAACCATTCTGCGGTCCCCAGCATCCGATACTTGCTACAGGTAATTGAATGAGTGAAACGTCGACACAAGGATCACTGCTCTCTGCTTTGATGGGCGATCCTGTTCTGGTTCCCTGCCAATCCCATGAGGAAATTACTAACTTTCTCCTCGGACGGGTCCCCCCATTTGACCTTCCCGATTTGAACGGATGGGTTGCGGAAGCCGCACGAATACGTAATCGTGTGTTGGATGAAGTGATATTCAAGGGCATTCCAGAAGAATGGAGACAACGGGATCCTGAAGTGATATGGGGTGAAGTGATTGAGACTGGGCATGGATATCGCATCCGCAAACTCCGTTATCCAGCATTGCCGGACCTTTGGATACCTGCACTCCTATACGAACCCGATACCTTAGATGGAAACACTCCTGCCGTTCTGAATGTGAACGGCCATGTCGGTCCCCCCGGCAAGGCCATAGATTACAAACAGATTCGATGTATCAACCTTGCCAAACGTGGTATCCTGGCGCTTAACCCGGAGTGGTTATATTTCGGCGAACTACGTTCCAGCGGTTTTAGGCATAATCAATCGGGCCACCTGGACCTATGCGGCACGGCAGGGATCGGTGTGTTTTACCTGGCGATGCAGCGTGGGCTTGATGTTCTGATGGACCATGCCAATACGGATCCTGAGCGTGTTGCCGTGACGGGCCTTTCCGGTGGCGGGTGGCAGACAATCATCCTTAGCGCCCTCGACACGCGGGTGAAACTCGCAGCGCCCAACGCCGGGTACATCGGCCTCGATTTCCGCGTAAAAAACCGTGGTGATATCGGAGACATAGAGCAGAACCCAACAGATCTGGCAACGATTGCAGATTATCCGATGCTTACGGCTATGCTCGCTCCACGACCAACGCTGCTGTTGTACAATGCGCAGGACGACTGCTGTTTCAAGGCCGAACGGGCCTACCCTTCTGTTTATGAACCTGTTAAACCGCTATTTGAAGCGATGGGCGTTGGTGATTCGTTCCAGTTTCACAGCAATATCGATCCCGGCAACCACAATTATGATATCGATCACAGGCAGCATTTTTACCGATTCATCAACAAACATTTCCTGGCGGATAAAGAGACGTTAGATGAGGAAATTTCATCTGAAGATGAAGTCCTTACCGAAGAGGAATTGACGGTGGGCCTGCCGGGGAAAAACGTCGATTTCCTTACCCTTGCAAGACGTCTTCACGAAGGAATCCCTCACAATCGGTTACCGGACGGGGATACGGACGAAATCCGGAAATGGCAGCTATCAGGTAAAGAATCACTTAAGCATATTTTGCGATACGAAACATGTGAAATAACCAATCTGCAGACGGCCGGTGAAAGGACCCGGGGGGAATATCTGGTTAAAAGGTATACACTTCGTATCGGTGACCAATGGACACTCCCCTTGACGGATATTTCCACCACTCGAACCGGAGCGGACCTCCTACTCGTTACCGCTGATCAGGGCAAAGCTTCGGCTGAAGCTCTGGTCGAGAAGGCGTTAGACGAGGGACAACGGGTCCTGTTGATCGATGTCCTATTGCAGGGGGAATGCAAACCGCAGGCGACACCGGGACATCAATTTGCTATGATGGCATCGGCCGCGGGCTACAGGATATTGGGCATTCAGGCCGCCCAACTGGCAGCGGTTTCGACTTGGGCCACAGGTTTTTATGGCTCATCGCGGATACAACTCGCGGGTAATGGTCCCGTCTCATCGGTTCTAATGTTGTGTTCCGCTGCTTTGTCAGGGGTAACCGTTGAGAATATCCTTCTGGTGGACCCGCTGGCAAGCCTGAAACAGTTGTCGGAAAAAGCGATGCTCTATGATGAGAGCCCCTCTCTTTTTTGTTTCGGTCTGCTGGAGGCATTCGATGTCCGGGAATTGATCGGCTTGGTTGCCCCGACGCCCATAACGATCGGTAAACCACATGCGGATTTGCCTGGCATTAACGCGGAATGGAATCCGCTATCGGAATACTATGAAAGGTTGGGAACCAGGGATTTTCACCCCTGGAGTGAATAACCCGATTTTGACAGGGAGTACACCATGGATAAACTGTTTGCTGTCGCCGGTGCCATCTCAGCCTGTTTTTCGGTCGTTGCCGGTGCGTTTGGTGCACATTTTCTGAAGGAACGCTTACAGGGGGACCTGCTTGATATTTTCGAAGTCGGTGTCAGATATCAAATGTACCATGCTGTCGGGCTCCTTACCGTGTCGTGGGCCATCACCCGCTGGCCGGAGATTGGTTTTAACGGTGCGGGGTGGAGTTTTATCGCAGGTACCGTGATATTTTCAGGTAGCTTATATGTTTTGAGCCTCACAGGAATCAGGTGGCTCGGCGCCATCACGCCATTCGGAGGTGTTGCATTCGTGGCGGGCTGGTTGTTGCTGGCGTGGGGAATCTGGAAAGGATAATTATGGGCATCCTCGAGAAATTCTCATTGAAAGGCCGCATAGCCGTCGTATCAGGAGGTGCTGGTCCGTTATTCGGAAGTAGTATATCGGAAGCACTCGCGGAGGCCGGGGCAACTGTTATTACGGCTTCCAGATCACCTGGACGGAATTCCGAATTCGCAACCAATATGCAGAACCGGGGATATGATGTTTTTGGGATGGCCCTGGACATCTCGGATCCGGATTCCATCGATGACTTCAAGAACAAGGTGATAGATCGTTATGGTCATGTGGATGTCTTGGTCAACAACGCGGTTGTTGGCAGGGGCGGCGGATTCGACGATCAGACCCCGGAGTACTGGGCTGTGAGCGCGCAGGGCAACATGGTGGGACTGTTTGCAATGTGTCAGGGGTTCATCCCCCACATGACCGGAGGGAAAGGCGGTTCGATCATCAATATATCGAGTATATACGGAGTGGTCGGTAATGATCCCTCTCTTTATGAAGGCACGGACATGAAGCAACCGCCGGATTACACCTTTGTGAAGGGTGGGATGATTAACTTTACGAGATATCTCGCCAACTATTTCGGAAATCAGGGACTGAGGGCCAATTGCATTTGTCCCGGAGGCTACTTCAACGATCAACCGCGTCCCTTCCTTGAAAATTACGAGAAGCGTGTCCCTGTAGGACGCATGCTTGATAATGAGGACATTAAGGGAGCGGTTGTGTTTCTGGCATCCGATGCGTCTGTTTATGTCACCGGAACGTCACTGATGGTAGATGGCGGGTTCACCTCGGTATAGACATGGTATATAAGCCATTAAGAGCGGTTCATATGGCCAATTCATCGTGAACATTGGGTTCCTCCCTTCTATTTTCGTCTTCTTTACTGGCCTCGCAGTCAACGGCATGAGGTAATTAGGCATCATCGGAACTGGACCGGGGACTGCTAGAGTGGATCTGACGCCTCATGTGTGGCAGGAACACGACAGGGAATTGGCCTGGCCTTCCTTGAAATGCACAGCCATGTTCCTCACCGTGTGTCGTCGGGCGTTAATCACACGGCGCCTGTTGTTATTGTTAAATTACTCATCCCACTCAAATTCGGACGAGTCCCCAGGATCGTATCCTATCACCTGTCGGCCATGGTCCAAATCGTACATGGGGCATGTGCTGCCTGAAACGCCGAATACGATCTCAAACTTGACATCCGGGTGCGTGACGGCCTGCTCAAAAACCTTCACCAGATCACCATGACTCAAATGGTGGGGGTGCTCCGGCTTATCCCGTTCTTCGATGAAATTTCCTATTCTGACGGATACTACTTCCATGTCAAACCGGGCAGAATACATGTATCCGATACTTTCACCGAATACTTTGCTGACGGAATAATAACTCTCGGGCCTGGTCGGTAAAGCGATCGTCCGCTTCATTTTTTGCGGATAGGGTGCCAGGAGGCCGGCGCGGCTGGCGAAGGCAATGCGCCTGACGCCGCTTTGCCGGGCGGCTTCAAACAGGTTGTACGTTCCAATAATATTGCTCTTGAGAATATCCTCCCAGGGTGCCCCGCCGGACGGATTTCCCGAGAGATGGATAATCGCGTCTACCCCTTCGGCAGCCCTCGTAAGGGCTGCCATATCCGTATTGTCACCATAAACGGTGTCGTCGAGATCGGGCATGGGCGCACGGTCGAATCCGCGGATGGAATGCCTGTTTTTCAAGCCTCTTACCAGAATGGCGCCAACTCTTCCGGCCGCTCCAGTGACAAGTAGATTCATGGATTCATTCCTCTCATTTCACGACCAGACGAATATCTCATCCCGGTCATCGGACATTGCAAAGAATACGGCCAGAACGATACGTGGTGTATCACCGGTCGGCGGTGGCACTTCATGGATGGTCTCCGAGCAAAACACGTAAAAATCACCAGGATTCAGCGAAATCCGGATCCGACCGATATTATTGTCCCGTGCGTACCGTCTGAAATCCGACATGTAAGGCTGAATTGTTTCTCTCCACTGCTGTCTGTACAGAAACGCCTGGCCATTATCACCGTCTTCCTCTGCGCCTTGAAAACAGAGGACTCCGGCAAACTGCCTGTCGAAACCGGATACGGAATATCCAGACGCCTTTGTGCGCTTTTGCGCAGAATCCATGTGGGGTTTGTGGCCCGCTCCGGCATAGTATGTCCGAAATATAGCTGGTCCATAACGGCGCCCGTCGGGTTCCCTTGCGGTCACAACCCGCTTGTCCGGTGCCAGGCGGGCAAGCGTATCGTATATGAACGCGACTGGATCGTCATATCCATCGAAAAGTGATTCATACAAGGCAAGCGTCCGGGCGGAATGATTAAGAAATTCCTCCCGGTTATTCCGATGCTGGCCAAAACTGGTACCGATATCCACTCGCCTGACCTTACCGTCCTTTGATTCACTTCTGGGGTCATACAATAGGTTGCGCTCATAAAAACGATCGACCAGCCTTGCACAGTGTTGGGGATTGTATGCCTGTCTCATTATGAAGGCAGGCACTGACCCGTCGGCGAGGTTTTTAAGCGGGGAAGGAAATGTGGACAGGATCTCAGGTACAGGGGCCTCAAAGGGGCGCCATCCAATTTCGCTGGACATGGTTACACCTCGTAAACGCTCTTCCTGGTAGTCCCTCTCTTGCCGGCGCAGAGGGCTTTCATGTTGTCCGGCATTCGCTCATATGTTTTGGGCCAGACCGGTTGATGGCCCCCTTCGATCCAGTTGTTGAACCATTTGGGGTAATAAGCGATGTTCAGGCCCACACGAAGTTCTTCGCTGCGGTTTCCACGGGCCATATGAAACAGGCCACCGTGCCACATGATCACTGAACCGGCCTTACCTGTAATCGGCCTTACAACATCATGATCGGTAATTAAGTCATCGGGGGGTCGTTTCAATCGAGATCTGTGACTCATTGGTACAACACCGGTAGCACCGTTTTCAATCGTGAAATCCGTCAACATCCAGATGGAATTGATCATCCAAGCTACATCGGGCACCTGGTGGAAGTGACCAGCGGAATCAACATGGAGAGGTTGGTCCTGGGCGCCGGGCCATGTGGGCTTGGAGCATGCCTCGACCACCCGGCAGCTTGGTCCGAGGAAGTGTTGGGCTACGGCTACCGTTTCGGGATGCGCAGCGTACGCCCAGGAGCGATCATCCAGATTCAGCAACCCGAAGAGGGTCTGGTAATGTTCATCGCCTGTTTTGTACCTGTCGTACGAAGGATCCGCATGTAGCGCCACGCAGGCCTCCGCGAACCGCTTCGCCTCCTTACCAGGCATCCTGCCTTCGAGGAAACAGTATCCGTACCGGTCCAAGTGGTTTATGGCTTGGGTTACGTCTCTATTCAAGCCTTTCCCCCCTCCCCAGGTACCTGGGGCAACAACGAACGAATTTCCCTCAGGGTATCGGTGTATTTTTCTCGTTTCATTACAATATCCTCACCTATAAAGAAGATCCGAACACCCAATTGATGGTATTGCCGAATCAAGTCAGCGTCCGAGAGCGCAACCATGGCAACTATTTTGCCGGTTTGAGCGGATGATCGTATAACCTCCTCGATCCTCGGTCTTAGTACCTGTTGTGCAGCGCTACCGTATACTTCCATCTTCGAAGCCCAGTCCAGGGGGCCTATGGTGACCATGTCGATGCCATCCACGGCCAGGATCTCGTCCAGTCGATTGAATCCATTCTCACTTTCAATCATTATCATCAGGTGGGTGGCGTCATTTACTTCCTGAAGCGTTTGCTGGATATCCTCCCCGAGTGAAAAATCCGCACCTGCATTAGTGGTAGAAACGCCGCGCTCACCGACCGGAGGGTACTTACCATATCTTGCGAACTGTTGAACCTGATGGGGATTTTCGACATTAGGGAGCGTTAGAATATGGATGCCGCCATCCAGAGCCGTCTGGATCTGGGCGCGGGATAATTCGGATACCCTGAGCATAGGTACCATACCCAGGTGGTGGATCGTACGGCTGAGACGAAGCATCTCCGACAATGACTGCGTACTGTGTTCATGATCCATCCAAATCACATGATATCCAGCCTGAGCCAATAGCTCGATATCGATATTTGTGGCATCGCGGCATATGATACCATACAGGGTATCGTGCTTTTCGAGCATAGATTTGAGGCGGTCCGGTATTCGTGCCGTCATCGTATTGTCCAGGTGTATCCGTCTAATCAGTCCGGTTTTCAAGGCTGGTGGGTATACCCATCTGGTTAGATCCGTCACGGACGGTATGGGCAATAGGCCAGCACTGGCCTCCGCGTTTTTCATAGTCATGCTCTATTCCGCTTAGCCAGCAAAACATCCGTGCGGCTGCGATACCGCCCTGAAACTGCTCAAAAACCCCCGCTGGGGGATCGAACGGGACACGATTGAAATCGAACTCATCATCTGTTTTCCAGTCACGTGCCGGCTGTTCTGTGCGCCAGTAATTGTATTTTAGCATGTTCCGGTGTTTTCTACCGCCCATTGGCGTGGCCGTTGCCTTGGACCTCTTGTGCCAAATACTGTATACGGTGAGGAAAATCGAACCCGCCGGTCCTGCCGTGGAAACTGTGCCCTTGATGGTTCCGTAGTGAGCCATCATAGGTGCTTTTGTACGCATGAAATGAGACCCCGGTAGAACAACAGTCGGCCCCATCTCATCGGTGCATTCCTCTGGAATGTAGAAGACCTGCAGATAGTCCAGGCGTGGTGTGTAAATGCTCCCCCCGTCCCGATGCCAGTTTTGACCGGAAAACGGCAGGGGCCCGCGGTGGTTGCTGATGATCGCAGGAAGGGTGAAGTTGTTCCCGAGAAGGGATCTTACCGCTCCTGCAGCCTGGGGATTGAGTATAACGCCATCCACAAACCAGTCCTCTTTCATGATGGGGGTCGGCTCATACGTACTGTCTACATTATCGAGATAGTCAAGCACCCGGCAGTTGATATCATCTGGAACAACACTCGGAAGCATCAGGTACCCGTTGCGGCAAAAATCGATAACGTCCTGGTCGGAAAGTGTCGGTTCGCAGGATATCGTACGATTGTAAGGAGAATCGCTCATTTTTTATCTCCATCTTTCAAGTATAAATTCGTATCCAAGGCCATATGTGTTTTGCTCGTCCATGGCCAGGACCATCTCCGGGAATTTTATGATGCGCCATCCGTCGTCCAGTGCCTCCTTAAGAGATTTATACAACATGTTCCCCGCCTCATCGATTCCGTCCGGATCTTTTCCCTCTTCATAGATACTTATGCCCATTACAGCGGAATGGGGATTTGTTGCACCGGTCTGGATGTATAGTAGGCTCTGGGTTTTGGTGTTATCAGAAACCAGGTCTATGGCATGCTGTATGTCGTCTTCGGCAAGCCGCCCAGTTCGAAATTGATTCAAAATGTATGTCAGGTGAGTTTTAATATCAGATTCCATAGAACGATACTTCCCCCGTGTTTCACTGTGCAATTATCGTGTGGCCTTCCAACGCCATTTGGGCGGCGCGGAGTAATCGAATGAGATCGCATCACCCGGGTCAAGTGTGAACGTCTGGCCTGAATGCAAGCCCCCCTCGATCCTGGCTTCGGTTTTTTTCTGATCCGGTCCGACCGGATTGAGGGCGCCTTTCAGATTATCCACAAGACTGAGGTTATAAGGGTTCAACTGCGGCGTGCTACCAGGATCAAACATGGACCAGGACAAAACGGTTCCCGGTTCAAGAATCAGGACCTGAACGCTGAAGGAGGTTCTGTTGACGATCGGCTCCCCTGATGCAGGGATAACCGGGGTCTCGACCGCAAAACCGACCGGCCAGTTGGTTGTGATTTTATTGGTCGGTACGTTCGCCCGGTCGGTTACCCCGTTGGGTAAATTGAGGGCCATAATGGTGTTGTCTCTTGCGTCTTCTTCAAATACGATATCCATTCCCGGTTCACGCGATCCGAAGAAGGACAAATTCATTACATTACGCTGGGCGTGAATCGTGGTTCCGACCGCCTGCTCTCCAATGTAATCTTCGATGGTAGCATATGCTTTTTTCTCATGGTCAAAGTACGCGCCCCTCGGTGCATGGAAAGACATTTCAAGAGTGTTATGTCGGATTTTGTCCGTGCCCGGATCACCGAGCCGGAGTCCTGTGCAGTCGCCCCGGCTGTGGTATTGGTTGCCGTACATCACTCGGATATTGTTGTTACTTATGGCATGGCCCTGCCCGCCGTTGTCCGACAGGTAGACACCGGTGCCGATAGCGTTAGTCTCTTCTGCGAAAAAGGAGCTATTGATAATCGGTCCCTCGCTTGAATCCAGTTGGATCGAGACTCCCCCAGGGTGATGTGACACGACGCACGAAAAATCGAAGATGCTGGCGGTTATTACCGTAAAGTCATCCGGTCCGGATGACTCCGGCTTGATACACACCACAGGGCCTGGTGCGTCGGATGCGATCAATCCGAATTTGTAGCGGCAGTTCATCTGGCTATCGATTTGGACCGCCGGTCCAGAATTACCGGTATGGTGTAGGAGATAATTTCCTCCATCGAGACGGAAATCCTGGCTCCATGGAATGCGGAGCGTCTCCTCAAGCCTGTATATGTTGTCCGGCAGTCCCTTCCCTTCATGCAGGCCGCCTCTTCCACCCCAAATATAAACATCCCGGCAAATATTGTGGGCATGATCGATCGCTTCCTGTATCCCGCCGGTCTTTGTTCCCGGGGTACCAGGGCCGAAATCTCCACCGTCGTCAGGTCCCTGTAGCGTGACGAATATGAACGGTTTCTGGGGTTTTGTCATAGAAGATCCACCTCACACCCGGGATATTCGCGAATGAGGCGTATCCGTTCCCGCGGGTAAAATAGAGTAGCAGGCATCTATACAGGCTGAATTTCCAGGTGCTCGGGGAAAATGCAGCCCGCGACGCTGGGTCATGTTATTCAGAACCATTGTTTCGGCTTCTCTAACTCGAAATTTCAATGCTGCATCGGCCATCGAAGTAGAATATAAGTCGGAGTCGATAAATTATCAAGACAGGGAAATCACATTATTCGCTTGATATATCCGTGCAACACGGCATATATTAAGCCCGCCAGATCACCACCACGATTTGATACTACTATCATCAAAATAACCGCACCACCTCGATGCTTCAGAAGGCAGAGCGTTAGGTTCTGAACCCGGAATCCTATCACATCAGGATGCTAAAGAGGGTCTTATGATGCGATCAGCATCTTAAACAGATCATTTCAACAGCATCCGTTGGTTGTTTCGGAAAGACTAAACTGTGTCGTTGGTATCAATGAAAGTTTTAACATGATTGATTTCTGGTCCATTCTGATCCAGGCGGTAACCGGGCTGGTTATCGGCTTTTCGATCGGATTGACCGGGATCGGTGGTGGCATCCTGGTACTGCCGGTGCTGGTGATCCTGTTCGGCATGTCGACTACCATGGCGGTCGGAACGGCCAATCTGTATGCCTTCCTCACAAAAATATATGCGGCCTACCACCATTGGAAACAGAACACGATCGCGGTACGGATCTGCACCTGTTTTCTGGCAGGAGCTGTGCCGGCCAATCTCGCCGTCGCTTACGCGATCAACCGGTATGTTGGAACCCTGGCCTCTGACCCAGTCGCACAGACCGACATGCAGGATGGATTGAAACTGTTTATCGGGGCCTTGATTCTCGTTACAGGCGTGTTCATCCTGTGGGATCTCAGCGCAAAACGCAAACATAAAAAGGAGACGAAGACTGCCCTCCAAACGGCGATGCAGCACAACGATTACAGGCAGATAACCGTCGCTGTGATTCTGGGCGCCATGGTTGGCGGCTTGATCGCCGCAACATCCGTTGGCGGCGGCGTGGTACTGATACCGGTCCTGATCATGGTATTCGGATTGAGTCCGGTCCTGACGGTGGGCTCCTCAATTTTCATAGGATCGATTCTCACATTCCTGAGCTCAGTCGTCTATGCCACTGGTGACCAGCTCGATTGGACCACCGGTATCATTATGGCTGTGGGCGCATTCGTTGGGGTGCCGCTCGGAACCCGTATGTCGAAGAAGATCAAGGACATGACACTACAGTTTGTTGTCAGCATTATAATAATGATCGCCGGAATCCTTATGGTACTGGTTAACACCCCCTAAACGGGCACCGGTGCATCTGCCCGAAGTAAACCCTCCTGTTTCAACTCTACCCACAGATCTCCCGGAATGCTTGTTTGATAGTGTGCCAGATTGGAATGGATATATTCGGGCCGAATTGCCCCCGGAATGACGGAGGCAACACAAGGGTGTCCCAATGGAAATTGCAGCGCCGCGGCAGGGAGCGGCACGTCGTACTGCGCACATATGTTCTGGATTTTGCGAGTTTTTTCCAGAATCTCAGGTGTGGCAGGCGCGTATTTGTAGGTAGCCGTTTCCGATGCCCCGGTTACCAGGATACCGGATGCAAAAACAGCACCGATCACGATCCCAACGTTGTTTTCCTCGCACAGTGGCATTTCTTTGTCCAGGGCATCTTGATCCAGGAGCGTATAGGGAAGCGCGAGGATAAAAAAGTCCAATGGCACCATTTCGAGGAATCGTGGGATCATCCCTATCATGTTCACCCCGGCCCCGATCCCTTTTATCGCACCGCTTGATTTGAGTTCCTCAAGAGCACGCCAACCACTCGTGAACAACACATTCATGTACGCATCAATTTGAGCCTGGTTATGGAAGAACGGGTCCAGATCGTGGATCAGCAATAGTTCTAGTCTATTGAGACCAAGGCGCTGCAGGCTGTCTTCATATGTGCGCATTATGCCATCGTAGCTGTAATCATAATAAAAATCAAACGGCAGTGGATTGTTCCACAGTCCTCTGTCGAAGGCGGATAGGTCTGGCGTTGCCGTAAACACGCGACCGACTTTGGTGGATAGGATAAAATCGTTGTGATCTTTCTGTCTTAGAAAATATCCCACCCGATGCTCACTTTTGCCGTGACCGTAAAAAGGAGAAGTATCGAAGTATCGAATTCCGGCATCCCAGGCGGCATGCAGCGTGTCCTGCACTCTGTCTTCAGGCACATCTTCAAACAGGTCCCCCAGGGGAGCCGAACCAAAACCGAGTTCAGTTACCTCAACATCGATCGATCCAACCTGTCTTGTGGCGATTGCAGTCATTGCGGGCCTCCATATAAAACCGTTGCGTTACAGGAAATAAGTGTTGCATGCAACCATTTAATCATCACATTATTAATTGCTGAATTTAATGGGCACAAGCGACTTTTTC
>CAYYIS010000054.1:0-34992 GCA_964470965.1 uncultured Gemmatimonadota bacterium
TGGTGCCGTTTTCCAGATGAAAGCGAATGAGATTCCTAAGTGCAGATTCATCAACCGCCCCTGACCGGAACGGCGTAATGAGTGCAACAATTGACCCGGTAAACATAACTGACCCTTCCCTATGATGACATGTACACATGGATGAGAGTAAATGCGCCACCGAGGCTAATATACAGAACCCTGCGTCACCGTCAACCTGCCGGTAGTAAAGGCCACGTCGGCTTCCCTAACCCAATGTGGCCGTCGTTTTCCTTAGTCCAAAGGATAACGGAGCAGGTGATAGAAGCCGACTCACCCCTCAAGGTTGATGGACACTTGTAGCAACAAATTACTTTAAGTGTTTTCCAAAACACCACTAACACCAAGAAGTTAGGTGCATAAACTAAAGTTCACAACCATCGCGTTTGACTTCAGGTGCTGTCATATTCGGGTTGGCTATGAGTACGGATTAACCCTCAATCAATCCGGCATTTCAATAGACCGCCCGATGGCTCGTAGCCCGATGGTTCCAGTACAATGATGGTCGGGCGTCCGGTCTCCGATCCGGGTAGCGGAAAGGAAACCGTATGATGTCTTGCGATAATGACCGGATCCAGGGAACGACGATTGACAAAAGCATCCACCGGGGTCATACCGCCGGCATCCGCGCCGCCCAGCGGTGGGATGGCATAGTGCATGGGTATGATCCATGCCGGTTGGAGAAAATCGATCATCCTGTCTAGATCGTCCAGTTTAACTGTGTTTTTCTCCCCGGTAATCGCCATTAAGACGTCGCATTTGCCGACCCAGGGCCCAAGCTCTTCATCACTCAAACCGTATCCCAGATCCCCGAGGTGCGCGAACCAAAGGCCGCCGGCCTTGAAGGCGTACATGGCGTTGTCCATAGGGGCATGAATGTCATGATCGGGATCTTCGGCAGCGGCGATGGCGACCAACGGCTGACCATTGATGACGGCGGAAGATTGACCCAGGGCCACATCCAATGCGTTGATCACCTTCGGACGGCCCCGCACCAATGCCACATTATTATGGGCATCATCCGTGAGGGAACTGACAATGACCGTATCCCCATCCAGGCGAAACCCGTCATCTGCCACTTGTACAACACCATGCTCCCACGGGTCCATCACGATGGTCGGGGAACCATCCTCCCACAATCTTAAACAGGCGTGGCCTACAAATTCAAGCTGCATTGACATCGTTAACACTCCTTTGTGTTTACCTGTGGCCATCAACGGAATTAAGGGGCAAAGGGCTTCACCGATCCGCGTGTCCGGGTACGCATGGGCGCTCCTGCGACTCCCGGGTCAATACAGACTGCCGGTTGCGCCGGGAGGTTTCGCAAGACACTCCGGAAAGCCGCCTGCGGCGGTTCCTCTGCCCCGCTTCTCAAGTGGGATTTCCTAAAGGACCGTGCCAAAACCGATACATGCCGTTAGGCCCGTTCCGGCTGAATTACCCGCTTGGAAAGTACAGGTACATCCCGTGCCGTGAATTTTCCCCGTTACCTGTAATCTGCGTTGCCTCTTGTCATTATTAGCAAATGGCTGCGACGAACTCCCTTGCTCCGGTCGGGACATATCCATCCCCCGGGGATACCTGACAGACACGCGGTCTTCATCTCCATTCATAAAACATACAACCTGACTCATTCGGCTGCCGCTGAGCCAGAGAACCGGTTATAAAGCCACGCAAAGATCCAGCCCCCGATGAACCCATCGGCAAAACCATAAGCCGGTCCAATCAGCAAGCCAACAGCAGTTCCCCTGTGATAGCCCGGATAGACAGCATCTACAACATCCAGAAAGGCCACACCATATTCCGGCCAGATCAGGTTCAGCAGCGCTACAGTGAAGAGTCCACCGCCTCCCAGAAGCCCAACCGTCAAGCCCAATGCTTTACCGTTGAGTTGCATGACCTACCTCCTTGATTTTTTCCGTTCCGCCAGAAACCTTTTGCATAGGCACCGTCATCCGCTTCGTCTGTGCAGGACTGCAGCCGCGGGTGAAGCGGTGCAGGCACGGATTGGTCAGCAGTCCTTTCGCCTTTCGCGGAAATTTACATCAGTCAGCTCTCCACCCCGCCCCACATAACCTCGGCAGCCTTGACCACCAGTTCGAGTTTTCTGCTTTGATCGTCATAGGTAATCGTGTTGCCTTCCTCTGTGGAGGCAAAGCCGCACTGAGGTGCGATCCCTAACTGATCCATATCTATGTGTTTTGCGGCACTATCGAATTTTTTTCTTATCCAATCCAGATCCTCGAGGGTGCCGCTTTTGGTTGTGACAAATCCCGCCAGGACCCTTTGCCTTCCTTTCGCCATAAAAGACAGGGGCTCCAAGCCACCTGCGCGCTCCGTATCATATTCCATGAAAAAAACATCCACACCCGTTTGGTTGAAGACCGTGTCTGCCACCGCGTCATAAGGGCCCTCGGCGGCATGCGTCGATCTGAAATTCCCCCGACACATATGCATGGCGACGGTCATATCATCAGGCCTGTCCTTGATGGCCTCATGTATCATCCATGCGTATCTTTGGATCAAATAGTCGGGATCTAAATTGTTTTCGATTGCGGACTGCCTGTGCCTGGGATCACAAAGATATGCAAAAAAGATGTCATCCATCTGGAGATAGCGGCAGCCCTTCCGGTAAAAAGTTTCCACCGCTTTTTTATATGCCCGGGATATATCCCGGGTCAGCAGTTCAACGTCTTTGTACTCTTCGGGAAGGATATCCGCGGGAGCCGTTCTGAAATGACAGCAGGACGGCCCCGGAATGGAAATCTTGGGAGTCACCGAGGTGTGTTTAGCCAGGAACTCAAAATGTTGTAGATGGGGGTGGTTATCAGGAAAGTCAATTTTACCGGTTATGGTCGGAAATATCGGCCGCAGCTTGACTCCGGCGAACTGGACCCCCTGATCCGGGTCTCTCTCAACCATTTCCATGCCGGTCAGTCCATCCATAAAATCATAATGCCAGAAGGACCGGCGCTGTTCTCCGTCTGTGACAGCACGCAATCCCACATTTTCCTGCATTTTGATAAGATCTTTAACCGACCGGTCTTCAATTTCAGTCAATTCCCCACGTTCTATTGCATTCAGTTCGTAGTAAGTTTCACGCGCCTTTTTGACCTCTTCCGTGCGCAGAAGACTTCCTACATGATCTGCCCTTAACAACCTTTTTCTCATGTGGCATTCCCCGTTTGCAACTTCGGTGGCCGCTCCGTTCGGGCGCAGATCCCGCCGCTCGCTTGCGGCAAATTATTTATACTTGATGAACGCTGCATTAATCTGGTTCTCATTGGCCTGGCCGCTTTCACCGATTGGAACATGTGAGCGCCCGATGCCCGTCACGAGGATAGCATCCGCACCTTTACGCTTGGCTTCTTCGATCAGTTTTTCTTGAACCGTATCATACGAACGCCATACACCGCTGCCAATAGCTTGTCCCATAACGACGTATTCCCTGTCTATTTCCGACTCGTCGAAATAAACCGCAACACTGGTCGTCGGGTCGAATGATTTACCAACGTAATTTACACTTGCACAACCGGCTGCCATAAGGGTCACAAGAATAATATAGCCGAGCAATTTAAAATGACACCCGTACATTTTTTCCTCCGTTGGTTCTTTCGGTTCCGACTATGACTCTACCATCGGTGAGGAGACATCCCCTCTAGCCGAGGTGCCGTCCTGCACGCGTTCCTCTTCGATCATGGTACTCAGATCCCGAACATTTCCCGGGCAATCCCCGGCCAGATCCCGCTCCTCGTACGGATCTTCCCTTATGTTGTACAATTCGACCTGGCGGTTGCGGCCTTCCTCCCGTGAGATCAGCTTCCAATCGCCGTGGCGGAGCCCCAGTTCCCTTGCACCCTGGAAGTTCCAGAACAGGCGGCGTTCAGGAGGCTCCTTTTCCTCGCCTGTTATCAGAGGCCAGATATCCTGGCCGTCAAACCGGTGATCGCCGGCGGGTTCAGCGCCGGTCAAAGCCGTGAATGAGGGCATCCAGTCCACGATCTGTACCGGGTGATCGACCGTACCCGGCGCGAGACTGTCACGCCAGTTAACCACGGTGGGTGTTCGGATACCTCCTTCGTACAACTGTGCTTTCACACCCCGGTAAGGCGCGTTTGAACCGAGACGGGGATACGATTCCTGCCATCCCGGGTACTTGTCGGTGCCATGGATGGGGCAATCGTTGATGGCCCCGTTGTCCGAGGCGAATACGATGATGGTGTTTCCTCTCTGGCACGTCTGCTCGAGGGATTCCAGCAGTTGGCCGACGCCGTGATCCATATGACTGGTGTACGCGGCGTATTTCTTGAAGGACAGGTCCCTGCCCGGATCGTCATCGAACCGGGCCGAATGGTAACGGGACAGCCATTCCTGCGTCGGCTTGACCGGGACGTGGACCGCCGTGAACGGAACGTAACAGAACCAGGGGCTGTCCCGGCTTTCGATCCACGTCGTAGCTTCACGGACGATCAGGTCGGTAACGTGCCCGCGTTCCTGTACCAGGTCCCCGTTGCGGTGCCACGTAACCGAGAACTCACCACGCTTGTACCGGTGGTTGTAGGGGTCGACGCCGCCGGCCAGGCTACCGTAGGAAGTGTTGAATCCGTACTCTTTCGGACCGAAGCGCGGTGCCGAGCCGAGATGCCACTTGCCAAAGAGCCCGGTATCATATCCTGCGTCACGGAGCGTCGTCGCCAGGGTACGGTATCCATCGGGCAAAACAGGTGCGTTCGACGGCGTGGTGGCGTGGGCACCGAAGCGGCCCGGGTGTCGGCCGGTAAGCAGGGAGGCGCGGGTGGGGGTGCACATGGGACACACATAGTGCTGAGTCAACTCGACTCCCTCGCGTGCAAGGCGGTCGATATGCGGCGTGGATACGGGGGAGCCATGCATGCCCAGGTCGCCCCAGCCGAGGTCATCGGCCAGAATGTACAAAATATTCGGTTTATTCATAGGTCACCTGTGGGGCAATAACAAGCTTGTATCTAAGCCCGGGCTGCCCGGGACGCAGTCAGCACTGAATCACTTCCGTGTGGGGACACGTTTCGACCAGTCCTGCTCGTCCGCCCAGGCCCGCTGACGGCGGATCACGTCCTGCCTGGCAACGTGGCCCTGTCCCTCCGGGTCCGAGGCCCAGTCAAAACGGATAGCGCCTTCCGGAAAAAGGAACCAGTCCTCCCGCCCGACACAGTATCCCCGTATCTGGGCCCGGGGCGCGTCATCGTTGATATAGTTGACCACGAAGAGCGAACCATCGGGCCGCTGCACCCAGCCGGAATAACCGCTGTCGGGACAGATGGACCGATCGTTGTCGAGGAAAGCAAAACGCACCTGGGTGTCACCCCCGGAACAGGGGAGCCCATGTCGGTCGGGCAGGTGCCGGCGGGCTTCATCGGGGGTCTCCACGTGCATACCCAGAGAGTTGGAGAGGCCGCAGCCGATCCGGTAGGTCACCACGATTTCACCGGAGCGCAGCCGGCCCGCCGATGGCCGACCGAGGCAGTGCATCATTCGGGTCCGGACCGGTGCCGACCAGCTGCGTCCGCCGTCCCAAGAGATGCTCTTCCAACCGGACAGCCCTTCTCCGTCTTCGCGCATGTACAGGATGAGGGCGCCGTCATCCAGCTCCACGAAATCTCCCTCGTTTAGGCGCCAATAATGCCCAGTGACCATGGGTTCCCCGGGATCGGGGACTTTAAACGGCCCTTCCCATGTCCTTCCGCGATCTGAAGACAGGTAGACGGTCTGCGTTTCTATTATTCCTTTACCTTCCTCACCCGCCTGATGCTCTGTCAATCCTACGATCAAGTCACCGTTGAATAGTTCCTTTATGGAAGGTACGATAGCCTCTGTCATCCCCGTCTCTTCCGGTCCCTGCCAGGTGGCTCCGTGGTCATGACTTCGGAAGAGCAGGTTTCTGGCGCCGCAGGTCTCCATCTCCCGCCCCGTGCGGAAGGTCAGGTCGACTATCAACAACATGACCCCGTCCCGACAGGTGGTGATGCGTGAGCAGTTGAGGCGGCCTTCGCCGCCATCCGTCTGCTCCCGCGTGCGCTCTACGACCACCTGCCGCGCGCCCCAGGACAGTCCCCGGTCGTGGCTGCGGCGCACGACCACCTTGGACCAGGGACGCGGTCCGTGTGCCATACTCTCGCGGTAGGTGCATACCAGCGTACCATCCGTCGCGCGGGTAATGTCGGCGAAGGCTTCGTAGATGTCGTCGTTACGGGAGACTGTTATCGTCTGCAAGAGAATGGACCTTTCCCGTGCCCGGAGCTACGCGGACGGAGGCCGTACGCTCCGTCGCGGTATCTCGCGCGCCGCCGTGTGATTATTTAAACTATAATTGATTATATACAGGCAATTCTGCCAATGCAATTGCAATTTTCGGGCGCCAACTATATATTGGATTGGTTTCCGAACCTATTGATCTGGCGCGACACAATTTACTTAACGCCAATACGCGTTTACCTGGAATCCTGAATGATATCGTGTACGGCCACCGGCCTCGTCTACGGCAATCCAAAACCTTATTTGAAAAGCCGTCAGGCGTTCCATCCTACCCTGGTGCGACTCCATGACGACGAACTCCTCTGTTCCTACGATGTGGGTGAAGGCGTCGAAAGCCTGGACTACAGGACGTATCTTTCACGATCGGACGACGGTGGCCAAACCTGGGTCCAGCAAGGGCCTCTTTTCGATGACCCCGTGGAAAGGCCCTGTTCCAGCTCCGTCCGCTTGACAAAACTGAAGGACGGCACCCTGATCGGCTTCGGGGTCCGTTTTTACCGGGACGACCCTGAAGAAGGCATCGTGAGCCGGGAATCCTCGGGGTTCGTGCCCATGGACCTGTTTACCATCACCTCGTCGGACGAAGGACGATCCTGGAGCGCACCCGTCACCTTCTCTCCGCCTTTTCCGAATCCGGCTTTCGAAATCTGCCACAGTATCGTGGAGCTCCCTGACGGCACATTACTCCTCCCTACCGCGACGGCCAGGGGGTGGGACGGCTCCCTGCCTGCAGGGCAGAAGACGGTCGTCTTTATCAGCACAGACGGCGGTGGCGCTTGGGACGAATACGGGATCACGTTTGAACGGAACGATACGGTTTTCTGGGAGCAGTCGGTCGTTATGCTTAACGACGGACGCCTGGCAGCGGTGGCCTGGGCCCACAATACGGCAAACGGAGAAAATGAGCCCACGCCCTTCACCGTCAGCCATGATTCCGGACGTACATTCTCGGCACCGGCACGGACAGGCCTCAAGGCGCAGACGTGCAAGCTGCTTAGCCTGGAGGATAATCACCTCCTCTGTGTGTATCGTAGAACGGATGAACCGGGTCTCTGGACAACCCTTTCACATCTCGATGGTGATTCCTGGCACAATCTTTCCCACCTTCGCCTCTGGGGCCCTGGAACCGGCTCTTCAGGTATGACCGGCGAAGGCAATATGTACGACGAACTGAGCGAACTTCACTTCGGGTACCCCAGTCTCCTCAGAACCGGCCCCGATACCGTTCTCGTGGCCTTCTGGTGCCTCGAGGGATGGACGTGCGGCATCCGCTGGTTTCAGCTCACCCTTCCTTCGACTGCATAGCACCCTAAGCCGGAGATGTAATGCACGTCCGGGTCGGCAAGGCGGCATGCGTTTGCGCTTTCCGTGACGAAACGCGCACGTAAAGAACAAGGGATCGTCATCACTCTTAGCTGCCCGGGAGGAACCCATGGCCATAATCTACGACGCACACGCCTACTGTTTCCCCGATCCGGGCGCGTGTGGCGGCTTCGAAGATCCGGAGGAATTCCGGCGGCACCTTCAGCTCTTCATGGCCCATGCCCGGCAACAACCGGTCTGGCGCAAAAAGGATCGTTCGCCTGCCGATATAAGCGGACTGGCGGACCCGACTCGGCCGTGGGATTTCGATGGATTGAATGACGCACAGTTCCGAACCGGTCCCCACGGCCTGGTGGAATGGACCGTGGACGGGGAAGACTACGTGAAGCAGGCCCTGCCGCCCTGGACCGTGGATTTCTCCTATCCCCCCAACGCTCTCGTGGCTGAGATGGACTATGCCGGAGTGGACCGGGCCCTGCTGCACCGAACGCCTTACATGAGTATTTCCAACGAGTATATCGCCGACTGTGCCCGACGTTTTCCGGACCGGATCCAGGGACTGGCCCACGTGGAAGAGTGGCTGATCAAGACGGAGCCCGATGCCTCGATTCTAAAGCTGGAGCAGGCTGTCAGCGGGCTGGGGCTATCGGGATTGCAGTTCATGCCGTTCCACATGGCGTTGTACGGCCAGGCCGCCGATTGGAACAGCCCCGGATTCCGTCCCTTCTGGGACGCGGTCGCCCAACTTGATGTCCCCGTATTCTTCACCATAGGTGCCGGTTCCACTCTGGCATCCTACCTGGAGGAGCTGCGTAACCTGCGGGGATGGATGGACCGGTACCCGGACGTACAAATGGTCTGTACCCACGGATTCAACTGGCGGCTCTTCGCGGACGGAGAAACACTGCACATCCCCGATATCGTGTACGAAACCGCCCCCACCGATCATCCCAACTTCAACATCCAGATTCTGTTTGCCGTATTCCTCCAGACCCGTTGGGACTATCCCATGCCTCAGATGCGCCCGGTACTTGAAACGATGATCCACCGCATCGGCGCCGACCGGATCATGTGGGGCACGGACATCCCCATCGTACTGCTCCATTGGACCTACCGCCAGAGCCTTGACTACATCCGCCAATACTGCGACTTCATCAGTCCGGAGGATATGGACCTCATTCTGGGTGAAAACATGGCCCGGTTTATGGAAGGCGGGAAGTAAGGGGGCCGGTAGGACGGTGAGAGCCGGGAGCTGCTCTTTGCGCGCCATATCCTCTATCTGCCGGCTCAATCGTCCACGTTCCGTAAGAAAATGCTCTGATTCATCAGCAGGCAGTCGTGTTGAGAAGCATTATCCTACGCGACATCGCTCGATCACATCCATGTCCAGCGTAACCCCCAGGCCGGGACCTTCGGGCAGTATGAAATGGCCCTCGTCCAGAACCAGGCTCCCTCCCAGGACATCCGCCGAGCGGACGAACGGAAGCTCATCGCAGGGTAGCGTGGCGTTCGGAATCGTAGCCTGGACGTGGGAGGAGTATGCGGCCAGGATGCCCAGGCATACGCCCCCCATCTGTATCCAAACCGGAACATCGGCCGCTTCCGCCACAGCAGCGGCTTTAATCACCTCCTGAGAGGTGCCGCCCAGCGTAGCATAGTCGAGACATTCCGCCTTTAACGCTTCCAGCACATCGCTGGCCAGGCACGGCCGTGCACCCCCTGCCTGCGGTGCGCCGAAGTGCATGGCAAGAGGAATATCAGTCTTTTCCCGCAACAGGCGGTACCAGTCCAGCCGATTCTTGAGCATAGGGTCTTCGAAATTGGAGACGGTGCCATACGGTCCCAGCTCTTCTGCCAGCCGCGTAGCGACATGCAGGTGCTTGAACTCCGTGTTGGGATCTACTCCGACCGTGTAATCAGGTCCCGCCGCCTCTTTCATAAGCTTCACCGTCTCGACGATGTTCCAGCTGCGGGCTTTGAGTTTATGATTGGTAAAACCCATCCGGGCACCAACCTCAGCCTCTGCAGCCGTATCTTCCGGCTCCATGGGACTAGACCAGTACGAAACCGGAATCCGATCCCGCACTTTGGGCCCGAAAAACCGCCATACGGGAATGCCGTATGCCCGTCCCGCGATATCCAGCAGCGCGCATTCGAACAGCATCCCCTGCGCAAATGGATCGATCCCCAGCGGATCCTGCCCTACAAACCCTTCGGCCGTTGCACCGAGCTGTTCCCGTGACTCCCGGGACAGATGGTACACGGCGGATTCCCCGATTCCGGTCAACCCCTCGTCCGTGAGGATACGGCATATGGTAATATCATAGATCTTTTCCCGGTATTTCGCTATTGCCGGGATCAAAGGCACATCGACCTGAAACAGGTCTACCTGGGTGATTTTCATAAACTTTAACGGCCCCTATGTTTTATTATCTGATGAATTAGCCGTTGTTCACCTGGAAAGGGGAACAGGCATTTCGCACGGTCCATTTTTCAGGGGGAACATTCTCTCCGTGATGAATGTTTTCCAAATGCTTTCCCTGCAAAGCTTGTCTATCAGTGTAAAACAGGTCCAAAAAGGAAGGGAAAGTCAGGGGAGGTGCATGGGCCTCACACGTACGCAACGCTCCGTAAACAATAAGCCACTATATCTCTAAGGCCACAGCGTTACAGCGATGATTCACGGTTCTATGGCTGGCCTTTGAAAACCCGGCCGCGTTTGATTCTGCCGGGCATGTCGTGATGATGTCGTTCTTTACGGTGCGACACTGTTTTGCCAGCGCCGAGCCTCAGCAGCGTTGTCCTCTCCGGCCAGGTGATCTGCACCGGATAAACTCCAGGCGGAGCGTCGTCAATCGTTGGGCGTCTGGCCACGGTGCCCGCTATCCAACGCCTCAATCTGCTCCGTGCTGTTGGCGTCATCTATCATCAATCGGCGGGCGGCCTGTTTCTGTTGGGTACTGCCCATCCCTTTATTACCTTAGCAGATAGCCGCCGATCGTGATTGAGTACAAGCGGGCACGGTCGAACAGTATCTCTACCCTCACGGTTTCACCCAGCAGTTCATCCAGTTTCTTACCGTTACGCCAGGTGGGTTTCCATTTCAGGGAATCCCCGGTAAAGGGAAGACAATCATCTGCTGAAAAACCCTTCGCTACCTTCTGAGTCGGGGCTCCCTCACCAGGAAGCACATTTTTTTGGACGTACACTTGGGCACGAACTTCACCGACCGGAGCACAGACATTCAGCCAGAGGTTGCTCTCTTTGAGGTCGAACTCTTTGGTCAAAATGCTGCCTTCGCCTGCATAATTCTCCAGATACATGAATCCGTCAGGCCGGAGAGTGTGCATTACCATCGCGCTTTGTAGTTGCTCTTTCGGTATGGCGCCTTTTCCGCTATGGTCGGAGCGGGTGCAAGATGAATAGATGCGGAGCTCGTCTTCTAACTCCACCAGTTCGCAGGGGTAGATGCCGTATCCTCCCAAATCCCCCGGCTCCGTGGGTTCAACAAAGTTCTCTCTGGAGGTACGGTTGAAATTGTGCCCGTTGATGCTGTAGACCAGATGGTTCGATACCGGCCCGTTCCCCTTTGTCGTCTTCTCTCCTGGGTCGCCGTGTAGATGCCATAGGAATCCGATAAAATAATCTCCATAGGGAAACGTGGGCATCCCATAGGGTTGCGCCAGGGAAGGATCTTCAGAATCAGGGCGCAAGATGGTTTCCGGTTCAGAGAAATGATGCCAATCCTCTGTTTCCATC
Source organism: uncultured Gemmatimonadota bacterium (assembly GCA_964470965.1). Taxonomy (GTDB): domain Bacteria; phylum JAAXHH01; class JAAXHH01; order JAAXHH01; family JABIQT01; genus CAYYIS01. Next base: position 11,392 of record CAYYIS010000054.1, read on the forward strand.
GTCGCGACGAGACGCTGGCTGAAGGGGTACTTAATGCCTTTGGCTCGACATATCACCTGGTGTTTTCCAGTCAGTTTGTTGAAGAAAATCGAATGACAGGTGTCGCTCGACCAGTTACCCCAGCGAGCATCCGGCAGGTCATGCCAGTGGTATCCCTCCTCGCTCACGACCACAGGATTTCTCATTGAGTCAGGGCTGCGCCAGTCCCAATCGAGATAGAGGATTTTGTATGGAAACTTGGCGTCAAGTCGGTCTATGTAAACATGACCGCTTTCCGCGTTTTTTTTACCTTCCATGAGACAGTGTGGAAAGCGGGAAGACCATGAGGTGTGTTGTTTGGATATTTTGTCGATTTCCCAGTGTATGCCGTCTTCACCAATCGCACCAAACAGCGCGTTACAGATGGGATTCTTATCGTCCGGCTGGCCGCCGTATATGGCTCGCCACTTCTGCCTGTTCTCGTCGAAGAAAACCGACGGATAGGCGGTGCCTAAACCGTAGGGATCTGAAAATGTACCTTCAGTAACCGGCTTGGGGTTCCCCAGACGACGGACCGCATTATATTTTGACTCCAGGCACCAATCATCAAAAAAAAGTATCTTTTGCATATCCTTCAGTCCTCTATTCGCTATGCCACGGCTGAGCCAGATTTCCGATGACAGAATTCAGATTTCAGAAGCGTCAACTAAAGTTGAAAGGTCAAATAAAAGGGTTTAATACCTGGTGTTGAGAATTGGACAACAAGACAGATTATCAAACCCAAGAATGATGGGGCAACGGATTATGCCCCGGTTTTGCGCTGCACGCCGTTTCGTTAATACAATACTGATATTGTTTGCCTGCTGTAAGGGAATTCATCCATGACAGATTTACTTACTGGTTGTTCTTAGGTGTAGGTTCATAATTTAAAGCCTGTACCAATCCGAAAGGATCATCAGTACCTATTCTGTAATACTTCCCGTTCGACATCTTGAACTCCACCGCATCAAAACCTGAAACATTGTACAACCAGCCGCGCCTTCCCCGTGCGATGTAATACCTGATTCCCCATCCATGCAGCCAACTGTTTTTTACTTCGCAGAAAGATTCTATTTCCGCCAGGAGGAACCTTTTCCTCCAAAATCCCGGTCCAAACCAAACACTAAGGGTCCGACTGTCCACAACGACTGTCAATGAGTAAAACGTATACAGCACCAGTATTTCCAAGCCTATCATAAAGGCTATCCATCCGGGAAATCGTGCAGCCGGTAGTATAAAAGCTGTCACAATGATCGTAAAACCAAAGATCCACCGTAAAAGTGTGGCCGGTTGGGTATGTTGATAACAATACGTGCCGGGCATTAACCAATCCTTTGGCTGCTTGCGTTGAAAATTATCCTCGTTGACATCCCCGGCCCGGGGGGACGGTATGGGGCCCCTCCAGTATTCGGTGCCTGAAAATCTTAATCTTATAGGATGAAACAGCTGATTTTCTTCAGGGGCAAGACATTTCGTTGAAATTTAACGATTGGGGCAATTCTTACTGTGATGTCTGTCTAACCGCCTTATTCAAAGGGCGTAAAAACTGAACCCTATGGGAACGCAAATCAATGCCACCCGTCAATGCGAAGTTCCGAATAATGAAGTAACGCCCAGATTGTACCGAAAAACCCGCAGGATGTTACCTGCTGCTACAATTGCCCAGAACCGTACTGTCAATCTCCTGTTTAACGAAGACACCGAGATGAGCTACTCCGGGAATAGTGACGTCGGGTGCGGAACAGCCCCGGGATCTTCAATACAGAAGGGAGGCTCTACCGGTTTTCGAGTCATTTTCAGGGCGCTATGCCCGCCCCGTTCATGATGCTTACGTTGAACCTGCGTGTGGGAAGAATTGTTAAAGGGCAACTGGCCATGCACTCAGGCTGTGGCAAGAACAGGGTAATGCTTACCCTTAAACGGCTTACCGATCTCCAGATCATCAGAGCCGCCAGCCGCCCAGTTTCCATCATAGGTCACGTAATCCGGAACATAGATCACCGTAAAAGCGCGGCGAGGATCTTCTGTCCGATTCGGCGATGCGTAGTGAAACGTACACCCATGATGAAATGTAACACCACCTGCTTCCATTTCCATAACGACCGGGTCTTCCTCTATAACGTCCCCATTCGCCACCACGTTTTCCAGCACACTCGCCCCTTCGATGTCGAACGGCACGGATTCCAGGCGGCCATAGGCATGAGATCCCGGAATGAATTGCATACAGCCATTTTCTTCTGTCACATCGTCTACAGCAATCCAGGCGGATAACGCACCCGGCTGTTCCATCGGGTAATAAGGCGCATCCTGGTGCCAGTTTGTGGCCCTGCTATGTTCCCCGCCGGATTTAATCAAGGCCTGATCATGATACAGGGAGACATGCCCGGCTTCCGAGAGGTCACGGGCGATTTCTGCCAGACGAGGATCATGGGTGAATTTACGAATCTCAGGATGATCTACCCACAGGTTGATCAGTTGTTTGAAAACACGGGTGAAACCTTCACTATGTTCCCGGTCCTGGCCAATCAAGCGGGGGCGGTTGCCGGCAATCACTTTGTCCAGTGCGGATCTGAGGGCGGTCGTTTCTACCCGGGTGAAAAACCGCGGTACCTGCAGATATCCATTTTTCCGATAGAATTGAACCGCGTCGGAGTCATTCATGACGGCCTTCTTTGTGGTGTTAAGGCTTGGGCAGTGCAGACGGCTTTGGGTGGTATACGCCTCGATTGTGTGGAACCGCAGCCGCTGGAAATTCCGGCATCCCACACTGATTCTCTCAACCGCAATAAAGGCTAGCCGGATCAGCATAATCGGTTGATTCAGCCATTGAGAAAATAGACCTGGAAATCATCGTAGGTGACTCCCGCTTTTAAACCGTTTAGGTACTACCGCTCCGCTCGTGACGTTCTCAATCATCACAAGATCTAGAGTGTAGGCGACCACGTTGTACCTAAGTCATTTCTGATTTTTGGTTCTATAGACACGCAACAGTATTCCAGTTTAACGGAGTTTTACGGCACAGGTGCAAAAGGGTAATTGGCCGTGCCCGCAATATGGGCAGGCATCCGTTTAATGGGCATGGTCTCCGCCTGCGTCATTATCTTCACCGTGGTTTCCGCCTTCGTCACTATCTTCACCGTGAGAATGGGAGATGTTCCACTTGACATCACCAGCCTTGACGCCGTCGATGATGCCGTTGCCGTTGTGCCAGCCCAGTCCGCATCCGGCGCATACTTCTTCGCCCTCTTCCAGATTAATGCGGCAGGTACATTCACCTTCCTTCAACAGACACCAGTCGCAGGCCGGTTCCACACAACAGAGATAATCGCCTTCGTTGGCCACAGCCATCTTAACTTTTTCCAGCTCTCCTTTCACCTGTTCGAGTGTGGCTACAGCTGTCTGCTGTGGTTCAGGGGTTGGCTCCTGGGTGCATGAACCGATGAACAGAACACCGGACAATACCATGAATATGAACAGCGTACGAACTTGTCTCGATACAGACATGATAACTTACTCCTTTGTGAAATGTGAAGGTTCACAACTCACCGTCTAGAGGTCCATAGATTGAATTTAGCAGTTTTTCATGAATCTGACGGCCATTGTTTTTTCCATACTCCCTTCCCATGGTCAAAAATAATCGACAGTGCATTATCAAGCTTTAACTGACACACCAAACTGACAAGGCGCCAAAGGGTTACACGGACCTACTAGAGCGCACAGCCATCATGCGTTGGCCATACCTGGATCAGAAGCGTCATCCTCTTCGTCACCTCGTACCCGGAGCCGCCGGCCATTCCGGCTGCCTGCACTTGGCCTACCGGCCCATTGGACGTTCGCTTCTGGCCCCCTGGGCCCCGATCGCCGTTTTAAGCCCAGCTGGTCTAACAAAAACAGATAACTAACCCGGCTGGCACCGCCCGATTCTGCCTTGGTCACACCAGCGGCGGCTATTGCTTAGGCGCGGTTGTGACGTTGCCGGGCCAGACGATGGCAGTTTCGTCCACCGTCAGTTCACCGGTCGCCGGATCCACGGTGCCCACGGAAACAAACTCGACGATCTTACCGTCCGCCTTGTAGCCATGGCTATTGAATATCTGAACAGGCATTTCGGCCCGGTCATTAGTACCCGGAACGAGAGAGACGCGTCCCGTCGCACCGTTGAAATCCATTTACCGCAGGTATTTCATGATGTTCCGGCTGGTCACGTTTTCACCGGCGTCCTTGACGTCCCTGATGGCATAGCCGACGGCCAGCATGTGGTCGTAACTCAAAGCGCCGTAGAAAAAAGCTTTGGAAGAGGGATCGACGGGCTTGCCCAGCCGTTTCTCGAGTGCACCTGTGAATTGTGAAAGCTTTGGCGAAGGCTCGAGCCTGGTCATAGGAGCAAAATAGCCGAGACTGCCGAGGACGGCTTCAGGGGCCTCGTCCGCGGAAATCATCTCGGCGGCATAAAAGGAATAACCCGGCTCGTTCATGCTCAGCGCATGCAGCGTACGAAACATCGTTACCGTGTCCGGCGTGGGGCTCGCGATTACGATGTGCTTGATCCCGGCCTGCTTTACTTTCCGCATATACGTTTCGATTTCCTTGTAAGCCGTGTCCCGCGGATAACCGTATTCCTGGGCGATGCTGATATTTCTTTCCTTCGCATATTCGTGGATGACGTTCCTGGCACCCAGGCCCCATGCGTCCGTCGTGTGGAAGAAGGCTATCTCCTGGACGCCAAAATGCGCCGCCACGTCAATGAGATAGCCTTCATACTGTTCGCTTGGCGTTACCACACGTACGAAGTAAGGAAACGCTTCTGCCGACGAGAGCATAGATGCGTTGGCGCCATTGGAAATGACAGGGATTTCATACTTCGCCCCGACTCTGGCGATTTCGACCGCGGGGCCGCTGCAATCCGCGCCGGTCAGAACGAGAATGCCTTTCTTCATCAGTGTCTCTGCTATCAGGGCGGCGTTCTCCGGCCAGCAGTGGTAGTCGACAGTGTTTTCGTCCGTCATGCGAAGGCGGTCTTCACCCAGGATTCCGGATTGATTGATTTCCCGTATGGCAATGCGCGCGCCGTGCCGCGCGAAATCCCCCCAGTCGGCGTAACGGCCATCACGGTAGTGGTAGGTATACATACCGCCGACATCGTATATCGCGGCAAAGCCGCTGGAAGAAAAACCCGCGGTCAGGAGCAGCACAAGTAAGGTGTGTTTTGTCAAGATCCGACTCCTCCAGGGAACGCATCGAAGGCCAAATAAGATGGCATGCTTTTAACGTGATTACAGCCGATCAGAATAAGAGCCTTCCGCAGGGCAGACTTCTGCCAGGCTGCCTTTTGCAGCCATAGGGATATGCTCTCCTTGCGCGGATGTTGGACTGAAATTCATGATTCTGCCTGATTAAACGGAACGACAACACGGATGGTGTTTCACCGGTGGCGAGACGCTCCGATGTCAACGCGTGTCCCGTTGACTTTCCCGCATTGGCACGCCTGTTCACCAGCGACCTTTGTTCTCATGGATCCAGACTTCATTGCCATACCTTGTTTGACGGTATGATCCATTTTCCGGGCCAGGTACGCGCAATAAACGCTATTCTAATTTCCCGGTTAAGTTTTCAACCCTCTCAGTCAAACCGTGCCGCGGACAATGGGCCCGGGTCACGGCCTTCCAACGCCAGTTCGACCATGCGTTCGGCAGACACCAGGCCGATCGAATTGCCATAGCCCGTGAATCCAAGCGCAAAGGCGATACGCGGCTCGTCCGGAATGAGGCCGACCGCGGCCCGTCGGTCCGGTGAGAACCCGTGGATACCGGCCCAGGTCCGTTCGATCTCGAAGTCGATATCGGGAAACCATTGACGGAAATAACGCTCGATACTCGCCAGCACATCCGGCGTGACCGAATCCTCGGCTGTGTCCTCCTGTTTTTCAAAGAATAACCGGGAGCCTCCGACCAGTATGGATCCGTCCGCAAACTGTCGAAAGTAGTGGTACTCTGTGAGTGCCGGGATCCTGATCACCCGTTCTACGGGTGTCGTGATCAGAACCTGTCCGCGTACCGGACGCACGACACGATGAAAATACGGATGCAGATTGCCCGTATAACCGTTCGTGGCCACATACACCCGCCGACAACGGATCTGTACGCGGCGTCCAAGCACCATGAGGTGATCGCCTTCCGACTTGATGCTGTAAACCTCATTGTGATCATAGAGTGTGGCCCCCGATGCGGCCGCGATCGCCTCGGTCAACCGGGCAGGCTGGATCATGAAGTCATCTTCCACCTGCAGCGCCGCGGCAAAACCTGCCCCGCTAGGATCGCCTGCCTCAAAGTTGACCGGAATCCCATCGGCCTCGAATGATCGGGCCCATTCCTCCAGTTCCCGCGCCTCGGGTGCGGTCTCGGCCAGGTGAACCGCCCCTTCTTCGTACGGCACGTTGTATTCGCGGACAAGCGCCCTCATGCGACCGACATTGTCACGCACCATGTCGATCAGATCACGGGCCGCCGGACGGCCGATCTGTTCGATGAGCGCAGGGTAGGTCTCTCTCTGGGACGTCAGAACGAACCCGCCGTTTCGACCGGAAGCTCCGGCTGCTGGAAAACGGCCGTCCACCAGCGCCACATCACGGCCACGACCGTGAAGGACCGTGGCCGCGTATGAACCTACAATTCCCGCGCCGATCACCACATCGTCATGTTCGGCCCGGATAGGATCGGAGATATCTTGCCAGAAGGATGAAGTCATGAGTGTTCGTCCTTTAAAAATGAGCCCGGGAACTCAAAGGTTTTTAGAACATGCTGCCATGTGGCGGGCGCAACAGCTTTTGCCACGCCGCCTTACCGTACTTGAGAATCGGCATCCTGTATTCTAACCGGCGGAACTTCCTCTCCTCCGGGTAACAGAAGCACAATCATACTTTAACTAAAACTCCGAACACGAAAGGTCTCAAGGTGATACATCTGTTTGTTAAAGTCAGAAAAATCCTCAATGTCATCCGTAAACCCGCTGTCTATGATGACAAGGTACTGGCGCCAGGCGATGGGAGTGCTTCGATGTATGGAAAGATGTGGCGATCATGCGCGTTCACCTGCGCAATCTGCCAGGCGGCGTCCTGCAGTCGTCAGCCATTGGAATATCCTTGATCCGATACTCCGCTGTGCTCGAGCCGGTCATACGTGTTCCGCCATTCGGCCGAACCGTCTTCTTCCCATATTTCGAGACGGACACCCCGGATATTGCCCTCCATAAAACCGGTCTGCCGGCTGACGTCGGGATGACCGATCGAGTGGTAAATATGGCCGCCGGGTAAAAGAAGCCTGCTGATATATCGCGGAACGACCGTCACCGGGTTCCGCTTTATCCTCTCGAGTGCCTGCTCATCCACATCTACGCCGAGTCCCGGACTTTCAGGAACGGGAGAACTGCCTTCCTCGATTTCGATCCGGCCGCCGGTTACATCTTCGGCGTACAGGTCATCCAGGTTGACGGAGTGGGAGACGTTGGGAATCACGGCCCCGAGGTGAAGCGCCAATGCCTTGGCCAGGGTGCCCCCTGTACACTGAACGACGGTTGACAATTTCGCTTCTGCACAAGCGTACCCGCGGGCGAGGCTCGGGCCCAGCCCGTGCCCTACCATGTACAAGTCAGCACAGCCGTTAATTATCTCCGGACCGCCACCCAGCTGAGGGACATGCATCAGCAGGGGTATCATGGTCTGCTCCCTGAGCCGCCGCCATCCAGCGATATCACTCCAGACCAGTGGATCCTCTATAACACCCATCACGGGAGATTTCTCCAGTTCGTATATGAGTCGAATGACTTGTGCGGCAGGACGATTGTGATTAAAATCGAAGTGCATTTTAAACCCGCTGGGCGCGACCGCTTCTGCGGCGGCGGCAAGGTCCAGCACATCAAAGAACGCAGCGGTGTGCATCTTGAACATCATGTACCCTTCGGCCGCGGCCCGCTGTATTTCCCTCGCCAGATCTTCCGGAGATGTGGATCTCGTCCAGGCGGCGACCGGTACGCGATCCCGTACCTTCGGCCCCATGAGTTTGTAGGCGGGTTGCCCGATGTGTTTACCCATTACATCGTAGAGGGCCCCCATCAAACCGTTTGGCAGAGAGCCGTTGACAAAATCAAAGGGAGAACGATCGATCAGCCGTTCTATCGCCTGATCAGACATCGTCACATGCGAGGTGCAATCGCCGTAACCCACGATACCGTTGTCCGTGGACACCTTGAAGACTGTCTGTTGGTCCATCCCTGCGAAACGAGGTTTCTGATCCGCATAACGTGCAGCTAATTTCGGGTTGATCTGGAACAACTCAATATTTGTTATTTTCAAAATGCCATTAACCTTTGAAAAAGTGACAACGCTTACGTCTGCCGTGTGAACCGCTTCCTTACCGTTTACCCAATACCGTAGGTGATGTACCACCCTCTCAGGGAAAACCCAAGAACGTCAATCACTGGCCAGCGCTGCGGTACAGAATCTTAACTGACCCACCGACTCCGTTAAACACCAATGAGTTATCCGGTTTTCTTAAAGTACTCACATACCATGGACTGGGCCTTCCTACATCGGCAGGGACTTCCGCCTCGTCCCCGTATTACCGCTGCCGTGGATCAGGGTCTGACGGCTTCGATGGCGGCCGATACGATATAATCCTCAATGGTACCGCCCGGCGTCCATTCACGGATGAACGCACGGCTCTCCTCCCGCGACGTGATCCGCACATCGGCAAAACCGGCGGCTTCCAGCATCGATACCAGGTCATCTATCAGCGCAGCGCCTGCCACGCATCCCGTGTACTGTTCCAGGTCATCCTTAACAGGGCCCGGAAGAGGCGCTGTGGCTACGATGTCCGAAATAGCCAATCGTCCCCCCGGCTTCAGTACCCGAAACGCATCAGCAAAAACCTGTTGCTTGTCCGGTGAGAGGTTAATGACGCAGTTTGATATAATGACATCGACGGACTTATCCGCAACAGGTATATGCTCTATCTCGCCGAGCCTGAACTCGACGTTGCGGAAGCCACCCTTGACCGCGTTGTCACGGGCTTTTCGAACCATGTCGGCTGTCATGTCTACCCCTATCACGCACCCGGTGCTGCCCACGGCTTTCGCCGCAAGGAAACAGTCGAAGCCACCGCCACTGCCCAGATCGAGAACGGTTTCTCCGGGCTGTAACGCAGCAATCGCTTGAGGATTACCGCAGCCCAGACCCATGTTGGCGCCCTCAGGCACGTCCGACACATCCTCTCTGGAATAACCAAGGATTACTGACATCTCATCCGACGTCGGTTCTGCAGTCTGTCCGCAGCAGGAGGCATCTTCGCTGCAGGATTCTTCCGAACCGGACCGCGCGATCTGTCCGTAGCGCTTGCGCACCGCCTGCCGGGTTTCCTCATTGCTTCGCCTTTCCATAGGCGCTTCTCCTCAAAAGGGACCAGTCATGAACTACCTGTTTCCCGAGTTTCATGCAGTTCAGTAGTTTGGAACCAATTCTTTTAAAGCATTTGAGTTGGGCCAACTTCGACGTGCCTGTCGGCCATGATCGCGTACGCCCCTGAAGATACGGATGAGTTCGTGACACTGTCAACCGATTTGGCAGGTCCTGGCTGCATTCACGCATACAGCCAGTCTATATCCACAATCGCCGCTTTCAGGGACATGGCGGTCCGGCCGAGGCGGCCGGGCGGATCCCGATTTTCCATTTTTGAAGTAAAGTAAGTGACGATGGCCCTCCCATCCTCGGTAAACGTACAGGCCGGATTGCTGAATTCCCAATCGGGATCATCCTCTATGTGTTTTCGGTGTACCCACGTCCGGCCTTCATCCTGCGACACGGCACAGGTCAAGGGTGTCCGCCTACCCCAGTGATCGAAGCCGGGATCGTAGAGACTGTTGTTCCAGATCAGAAGCAGGTCGCCTGTCTGGGGTATTTTTACAAGGCAATTCATGGATTCGCAGGAAGTGAGGCCTGAAGTCTGGGCAAGACTCCACGTATCGCCCTGATCGTATGATTCCGACAGAAACACCGATCCGATCTGGGTACGCATCGCCATGAGCAGACGGGCATCTCGCGTTTCCGCGATGTGGCCTTCCATAGCGCCCCGCAGCGGCAAACATATTTGAGCATCAGACATATGCCAAGCGTGTCCGTCATCGTCGCTGTACGCACAGGAAAGCGCCTGGCTGTCCTTCGGGCCACCCCAGATCGGTACGTGGGCCATGGGCATGACGATACGCCCGGAATCGAGCTGGATCAGCGTACTGCTGGCATTGTGCCGCGACTCCCGGTGCCAGAGAGGCACGGCGTCTCCGAACTCGGGTGTCCCATCGTCGCTCCGGTGGATCATGCCCGTGGTCCTGAGCGGCTTCGTCCATTCCAGCTGATCGTAAAAAAAGTACGAAAAGAGAATCTCACCGTTCCGGAGTCTGAGCAGGCTCGGATTGTACACGTTCACATCTCCCGGCCGCGGTTCGACCACGACCCGGTGCCCGGACCAGGTGTACCCCCCGTCCTCGGAAACCTTGCCGGCAATCCGATTTCTGCCTTCATCGTGTCCGGCTTTCTCGCTTGCTATGAACTCCATCCAGGCAACGAAAAGCCTTCCATCCCGAAGCGAAACAATACTGGCAGAATCGTTACGAGGAAATTCCGGCGTTGCCGGGGCGATCGTAGTATAGAATATTCGGTTCAGAAGATCCGCCTTTTGAATGATGTATGTGGCGTGTTCCGGTTTTACAGTTTACAGCGACGCGTCATTTCCTCGCGACCCCGGTGTCATAATTAAAGGCGCTATCGGAATCCGGAAGCCTACATACCCAGATTTCACTGGAAGTTTTCAGAAACATTGTGCGGAAAACAGCAACGTACCGGGGCACATGAGTTTAAGGGCAAACAAGGCGGCCTGGGATCCGGGAGAGGACATCAACAGAACCGATAGATTTACAAATGGACGCCGGCATCTCAGTTATCCCGCTTATTCTATCCAAACCAGGATTACCCGGATATAGTCCGCACCTCGGCGATCAGCTCAAGCATTCCCAGACTGCCGAAATCTCCGCCCTTTTATGAAATCGTCTTCCAGCCGGGCCGTTGTGTTCGTTAAATGCGCGAAACACTCCACACCTTTTTCCGGCGCTATTGAAAATGCATACAGGGCCGAAGCCTCCATTTCATCGTTCTGCGTCATGGTGTCTATACCAGACTGCGTTTCCCTGTAAGGCACATCGGTCGTTCAACTTTTCGCTTCAGCCCAGAGCGCCGTGTCGTTTAATTTTCTGTAAAGAATCAGGCGCTTGGCCGAAGTCTCATAACAGGGGAGATAGTGATACCTGGTCCCCTCATCCCTGACCGATTCAATGATCAAAGCAAATCGCCTTTTAACTGTTTTCCTATATGATGCCGGCTGAAGTAATGCCTATCAAAAGCCAGCAGCCGGATACACAGAGTTACTCCGCTGCAGTTCCGAGTATGAAGCGCCCACGGTACCCGGGATTATGCAAACGGTAGAGCCATTCAGGTTAAAATCGAACAATCGGAAATGGTAGCAAGCCCTAATGTTCATTCCTCTGCTGTTCATTCTTAGCGCCCAGGTATTCCACCAGATTTCCGTCGGAATCCGGGACACAGGCACCCGGCACTCCCCCGAGTGGTATTTCGTTCTGCCGTCTGGACTCTCTCAGGAGATTTCCAGGAAGGAAAAGCGGGGGGGCGCTTTATATTTGTGCCTTGGAATATGCGGAACATTTGATTTGTCATGCGGCATCATACGAAAAAAGGGGCCTTTTCCGCATTAATCAAAGCAGGAACGGGCCATATACCCCATGCAATGCAGTTTGGTCGATGAATCCGCGGCGGGCGGATCCCCCCCGGTCCGCATCATCAATCGGGAACCCTTCCACTGGCATGTGCCGGTAAATCCGCGTAACGTTCCAATCTGTCGGACAGGGGACGCGCATATATGAATGCCCGCGGCCGATCCCCCTATTGCTCGGTCTTCCCGGGCCAGGCGCTGCGCAGTTCATGTACTTCCAGTGTGACCGCCCTGCAGGATCCGGCGAGCGTGAACAGGCACAGGGGCAGTTCATCGGACCTGGGCAGGAAACACGTTGTCATTGTGGCCTGCCCGCCGTTGGCGAATATCTCCAGGGACGCACGGTCCACAAGTATACGCAGCCGGATCCGGCCGCCTGCCATATGGAGGGGCATGTCCAAACCAAGGCAGTACATCGCCTTCTCCGACACATCGAAGCGCATCTCCGTTCCCCGTACCGTAAGGCCGAAAACGGCCGCTTCGTCCGCTTCGAGTTCCATCTGGATATCGAACAGATCACCGGAAACAGCGGACAGCGGGTTCGGCCCGGGCAGTACGTCCATATCCGCCCAACGATGCGTCTTCTTGCGAATCGAATCGATTTCACGGGCCGGCGTTCTGAACAGGATGGGTCCCTCAGGCGATGATCTCAATGTGAGTTCCCTGGGGAAGGTCAACTGCTGGTTAAACGGCATGTGTCGGTACCGGCCCGACCGGGACATCCAGGCGATCTGAATCCGGCGGCGGCCGTCGAACCAGGTCTGGGTAGCGAGATGATTGTGTCCGAAATCGCCCTGGTACGGACCCGTTTCATGATGGAACATCTTTCCGTCAAACCGGCCAACCTGGTATTTTCCATCGCCCGCGACCAACACCCACTTGAGGTTTTCCGGATCACCGTCCACCGGCATCGGGAAGAGATCGGGGCATTCACAGAAATCGACCGAAGAGGGGATTTCTCCCAGGTGTGTCCACCGGGTAAGATTGTCGGATTCGTAGAGATGGATGGTAAACTGGGTCCGGTCCACGTGGGGACCCCAGGCGTGGGAGAGCGCCATATACCACGTGTCACCGTATTTGAACACTCTCGGATCACGATCCGCCACACCCGGTCCGGGAAGCACCGGATTCCGATCGTACTTCTTCCAGGTGTGCCCTCCGTCTGTGCTGTAGGCCATACACTGTCCGCAAACGCTGTCGCCGGGATAGGTGTAGAAGCTCAGGATCGCGGGTTGTTCTCCTTGCTGCAGGCCCGCTTCATTGTCAAAGTCCACGATTGACGAACCGGACATGATGTGCCCGGAAGGTTTGCCGGCATCGCTGGCCAGGGCAAGACACGGATATTCTGGCCAGTGAAACGATTCGTCGCATCTAATGGCATCGTCCTGCTGTCGCCAGTGAACCAGGTCGGAACTCACGGCATGCCCCCACACTACCGGGCTGAACAGGGCGCTTTCAATCTCATCGTGACTGGTGTGCTGAAAGCAGAGATGATACAATCCGTCATAAAGAAACAGACCGCAGGGATCGTTGATCCAGCCTTTTTCCGCGGTGAAATGAAACTGAGGACGGTAGGTTTCGTGGTAAGGTGTCAGATCCACCGGATGGACTTTCCTGATGTCACTCTGGACGATCCGGTCCACCAGGATACAGGCGGTTGGAAAGTCGAAGTCGTCCACCAACCGAATCCGTGCCTTCTTTCCGGCGTAGGCGCGGACATCCCAGGTAAACCATTCCAGGAGGTAGTCACTCTGATGGATGCCGAATCCGAAGCCGTTTCCCGTGTCCGAATACACGGTCTCGTCCCCTATCAGCAGATCCACGCTGGTCCGGCCAGGATACCAGCCGCCACCCATGAGCAGGTTGATGAAATCCCTTCCGATAACAAATTCCGGCGAGGTGAGCCTGCCGGTAGGCGCACCCATGGCCGGCATACCGTCACGGAACACGCTGGCGGCAATCCCCTGCCCTTCCTGCCCGAGAATATACCGGTCCTCTCCATAATGAAGCGGTTCGTTTTGTGCCCGACGCCACGGCCCTTCGCCGAACGCTTCACCGGATGTGATCCATCCGCCGAAATCGGCACCTTCAAAATCCGAGATGATAATATCAGGTCTTATGGGTGATCCTCCGGCCTGAGCGCCGGGCGCCCTGGCAGTTTACGGATTGTAAAATCCGTTTCTAAACGTTTAATCCACTGTCAGTTCAGTCTTCAACAGGTCCTCGCCGGCATGTTTACCAATCATCAGCGTGAACGTGCCGGGCTCTACCGTCCACCGGCCGTCCATACCATAAAAACAAAGGGCATCCCAACCCACGGGGAACGTGACCGTCTTGGTCTCACCCGGTTCCAGATGCACCCGTTCAAATCCCTTGAGCTGTTTCCAGGGACGCATGACCGAACAGATTTCATCCCGGATGTACAGCTGCACCACTTCGTCTCCGGCCACATCCCCGGCATTGGTCACGTTAACCGAAACAAGGGCCGTTTCATCCGCTTTGATCCGTTCCGGTGAAACCTGGAGGCGGCTGTAGGTGAACGCGGTGTAACTAAGTCCGAACCCGAAGGGGTAGAGAGGCGTAGTGTCCATATCCACATAGGAGGGGCGGGATTCGTGTTTGCCGTAGTAATACACGGGTAGTTGACCCACGTGCCTGGGTACCGACACCGTCAGGCGTCCGCCGGGATTCCAGTCACCGAACAGCGTCTCGGCCACGGCGGTACCGCCCGCTTCACCCGGATAGCCGGCATCCAGAATAGCGTCGGCATGGGCGGCAACCCAGTTAATGCTCATGGCGCGTCCATGGATCAATACCACAATCAGGGGTTTGCCGGTGGCTTTGAGGGCTTTGAGTAGATCTTCCTGTACGCCCAGGAGATCCAGCGTGGCCCGATCCGAGCTCTCGCCGCAATCCGAATTCACCGACCTTCGCCCTACGAGCACACCGTCTTCGTCCACGATCACCCCTTTGCTGCTGCCGCCGACCACGGCCACGATGAGATCCGATTTACGTGCGGCGTCCAGGGCTTTTTCGAAGCCTTCTTCGGACGGATCACGGATCTCACAGCCTAGGGCGTAATGAACGTCTGTCGCATTGGAGACGACCTCCCGGATACCGGTCAAGACGGTTGTGACTTCTTCCGGACGGTGCGCGGGGGCGTAATCACCAAGCTGGGCCCACTCGTCGTCACTGTTGGGACCGATCACGGCTACGGCGCCGATGGTCTTCGACAGCGGGAGAAGGTTCTTCTCGTTCTTCAACAGGACCATGCTCTGGCGTGCCGCATGGAGCGCCAGCCGGATATGGTCGGGGTGCCGCGCCACCTCTTCCGCGCGGTTTTCGTCCACATACGGATCGTCAAAAAGGCCGAGCAGGAACTTTAAACGCAACATACGCCTGACGGAACGGTCTATATGTTCCATGGACACCAGCCCTTCCTCAAGAGCATCAGCAAGCTGCGCGTAGGCCGCCCGTTCCCGCTTGCCGAGTACTTTCTCTTCGTAGACTGCGTCCGTGCTGTTCATGTCCAGTCCCGCTTTCAATGCCATCACGCCCGCTTCCCTGTGGTCCTTTGCTACACGGCACCGAATCAGATACGACACATCCCAGGCATCTCCCATGGTAATACCTTTAAAACCCCATTGGTCACGCAGCAGTTCGGTCATCAGGTATCTGTGGCACGGCGCCGGGATACCGTCATAGGCGGCCCGTTCGACCATGATGCCTTCGGCCCCGGCCTCCACGGCGTCCTTCCACGGCCGCAAGACGAACTCCTGCATTTCAAGTGGTCCCCGGCTCGTCTCACCGAAATCATGCCCCCCATCCGCGTCACCGACTCCCGGATATGCACGAAGCATCGCGACCATGGTATCGTCCCTGTGGAGGGACGCGCCCTGCAGTCCGCGGACCATGGCCGCACCCAACTGGCCCACCAGGTAAGGATCCTCCCCGTAATTCTGATCGCTGCGTCCGAATCGCGGATCGCGGATCACGTCCAGATTGGGCGCGTAGTTCACCGTCTCTCCCCGGCTTCTCGACTCGACAGCGATCACGTGTCCGGCCGCTTCCTGGAGCGAAGGGTCCCAAGTGCAGCCCATGTTGAAAACGGATGGGAGGATAGTGCTGTCCCGCCCGAGATGGCACCGGTTGCCGTCATTGCCGATCAGGATCGGGATCCCGAGCCTGGTATGCTCCATGATGTAGCGCTGTACCTTGTTCGACAGGACCGCCGCCTGCCGCGGCGTCAGGGCCGCTTCCGCTGTGACGGCGGTGAACGGGTCGGCCCGCAGAAAAATGCCCAGTTTACCTATGGCCACATTGGCGAGGATCGCTTTCAGGCCCGGCAACAGATCGACATCACCGTCCCCGTTTTTCTCGTAAAGAGGAAAATCCCGCAGTTCCTGACGGAGCTGACCGAGTTTCTCCTCCGTAGTCATCCGGTCCAGAAGGTCTTCGACCCGTTGCTCCACCGTAAAGGACCGATCTTTGTAAACGGGCAGGCTTTCCATAGGTGTTTGTTCCCATTGAACACGTGATCCAAGTAGATCACGCGTAGTAAAAATAATAATGGACGTAAGGATTCCGATTTGCGCAGTAACTCCATTGACCGGGTTGGTCCGAATCCGTACCATGTAGCGGTTCGGCGCAGGCATGCAGGCAGTCCACAGGGCGCGGTACCGGACTGAAGCCGGTGAAATATCGCCGCATATAATAC
Organism: uncultured Gemmatimonadota bacterium; assembly: GCA_964470965.1. Taxonomy (GTDB): domain Bacteria; phylum JAAXHH01; class JAAXHH01; order JAAXHH01; family JABIQT01; genus CAYYIS01. The sequence goes on from CAYYIS010000054.1 coordinate 27,955, forward strand.
CCATCGCCTACGGGGTCGTCAAGCCACACTTTCCGCGGGCCCTCTAAGCCCGCTCAAAACACCAGCAGAGGCCGGCCGCCGGTCAAATGTTTCGCATCGGGTATCCACAGATGCCGCATACCGGTGCAGCGTATCCGCGAAATTTGCCTGTGTGCCGATTCCCCTGGGATTTATTGTTAGTTTCTTTAGGATTTTTCATTACATTAATCACAACATCATACGCCTGTTGGGGTAAATTCACCTGTAACCTTTACGCGGGAGGGATCATGAAAAGGTTGAGCTGTGTTGTTGTCATGTGTATCTGCACAATAAACCAGGTCTGGGCGCAGCGGGATTTCAGTGCCGTCCAGATAAAAACACACGAGGTCAGCGGCAATATCCATATGCTCGAAGGTGCCGGCGGCAACATCGGGGTATCTGTAGGATCGGACGGGGTCCTTATCGTGGACAACCAGTTTGCGCCCCTGGCGGAAAAGATCAAGGGGGCGCTCGGACAGCTGGATTCCGGCGATTTGAAATTCGTGCTAAACACACACCATCACGGCGATCATACAGGCGGCAATGTTATTTTCGGGCAGATGGGCACCGTTGTCGCCCATAAAAACGTGCGCGTGCGCGTTTCCACCGGCGACAACGCCATCGAGCAGTCCGGATGGCCGGTGATCACCTACAGCACTTCCGCGTCCGTGCACTTTAACGGGGAAGAGATTCAGCTGATGCATTATTCGAGGGGTCACACGGACGGGGACGGCATCGTGTACTTTACCGGTTCCAACGTGGTGCATATGGGCGACACGTTCTTTAACGGCCGTTTTCCGTACGTGGACCTGGGAAGCAACGGCAACGTGGCCGGGTTGATCAATATCATCTCGCATGTTCTGACGCGGATCCCGCCGGACATCAAAATTATCCCAGGGCACGGCGCTGTCGGAACCAAGTCTGATCTGCAGGCCTATTTCAGCATGTTGATGGAAACCACCGATCTGGTACGCGGCCACATGGCGGACGGCAAAACCCTTGAACAAATAACAGCCGCCGGATTCCCTGAAAAGTTCAAGGCCATGGGTGAAGGTTTCGTGACCGAGGAACGCTGGATCGAAACCATTTACAACAGCTATTCCGCTGAATAACCGACCATCTGAACTTCAATAAATAGGGATGTGAAAGTAGAACGAAGTGGGATTTAGCCCCCCAATGGACTGGGGCCAGTATGAACCGGAAAAATTCGTAGCGCGGAACCCACAGCTGTTTCCGACAGCCCGGCGGTTCAGTCCCCCTACCAGATCATCCCTCGGACCAACAGCCCTGAAGTTCAGGTAGAAAGTGCAGTGCGGCCCGTAATCCGTCAGGATGGGAACCGGATCACTTCTATGGCATTCTGCACTTGTGTGCCTGAAACCGGCGCCTGAGATACCATTACCCCCGCCGCGATACCCAGACCTGGCTGCTGCCACAGGCCTGTGGGGTCCCCGTGTATGAATCCTGATTCTACCCTGTGATCCGTCGGGCTCTTTCCCCCCGTCACGTCGTGCAAAGGGGGACGATGCCAGATTCAGAACGAAAAACGATTTCTGTCAGAATCTCGGCGACGGCGGTTTGAATTCATACGCCTTGGGTGGCTCCGCTCCCTGCAGGTGGCGCACAAAGAAGTCCCACCGCCGCCGCATCATATACGGCTCATTCCCGAATCCGTGGCCGCGGTTCGGGAACATGATAAGGTCGAAATCCTTGTTGGCCTTGATCAGCGCGTTCACCATGAGCAGCGTGTTGGAGGCCGGCACGTTGGTGTCCAGAGTGCCGTGGGCGATCAGAAGTTTACCTTTCAGGTTCTCTGCAAGCAGGTGGTTCGCCTGGTTGTCATAATTCGAAGTTCCGTCCGGATTGGTTTTCAGAAGGCCCTGCCACTTCTCACCCCAGTCATCCTCGTAGTTTCTGTTGTCGTGGTTACCGGCCCCTGAGACCGCCACTTTATAAAAGTCCGGATACCGGAGAATGGCGTCCGTAGACGCGAACCCACCGCCGGAATGCCCCCAGATACCGACACGGTCCAGATCCATCCACGGATATCGGCCAGCCAACTCTTTGACCATCGCGATCTGATCCGGAATACCGTTGTCACCCATGTTTCCATAGTACGCCTCGTGGAAGGTCTTCGATCGCCCCGGTGTCCCCATGGCGTCGGTCTCGACCACGATAAAACCCAATTCGGCTATCGCCTGCTTGTCACCGCGGGAGGCTCTGAAGCTGCGGGATCCCACGCTGCCTCCCTGGGGACCTGGATACAGGTAATTGAGAATGGGATAGGATTTCGAAGGATCGAAATTAGTAGGCCTGTACATCAAGCCGTAGAGGTCAGTCCGACCGTCACGGGCTTTGGTGATGAAGGGGATGGGCGGCAGCCATCCGGCGGCCACAAGCCGCGAGATATCGGCCTCTTCCAGCGTGAGGACCTTCCGCCCCTGGGCATCGCGCAGAACCGAAACCGGTGGCGTGACAGGTGTCGAGTAGCTGTCCACGAAGTAACCGCCGGAGGGCGCCAGGGAGATCACATGGTTCGCGTCTTCAGGTGTGAGACGTGTAAGGCCGGTTCCATCCATCCTGATGCTGTAAAAATGCTGGTAGTAAGGGTTTCCCGCTTCGCGCGCGGACCCTATGAAGTAAAGCAGACGATTTTCCTGGTCGATCCGCAGCAGTTGCCGGACGTTCCAATTACCGGTCGTGACCTGGTGCTTCAGGGCGCCGGACTGCAGGTCGTAGAGATACAGGTGTCCCCAGTCGTCGCGCTGGGAGAACCAGATAACTTCGTTGGACGGTTTCAGCACATGCCAGTTGACCTTTCCAAAGCCGGATTCGAAGAACGTATCGACCGTCTCCCCCATCACATCACGGACGTCTCCTGTCTCAGGATCGGCCACACGCAGTTTCGCTTCTTTATGATCGCGGGAAGACGAAACGAATGCCAGCTGGGTGGCGTCGGCACTCCATTCCACGTCGAGCCATCCCCCCGCCCGTGAGGAGACATGGTCGGTAATGGTTGATCGGTGCGGATCGGGTGGTATTTTGAGCCGGACGACGCGAGGGCCGTCAAGGTGAATCACCACACGGTCCATCCGAAAAATGACGCTGTCCGCCGGTAGCGGGTATTTCCAGGCCAAAAGCTCCGGGTGTCCCACATTGGTAGACACCATGTACATCTCCCCCACCCCGCGGGCATCGTGCTGGAAGGTCGCGATCTTTTCCGAATCGGGCGACCAGAGCAGGACGGGCCGGTCGCTTTTCGTCCAGCCGGCATTGTTCGTAGCGTAACCGAAATCTTCGATGCCGTCTGTAGTCAACTGCGTTTCTTCGCCGGTCTCGAGATCACGAACCCACAGATTGTGTTCGCGGATGAACGCGGCGCGCCTTCCATCCGGAGACACGCTGGTATTCCGGGTCGAATCCGTCCCATCATTACTCTCAATGGTGCATACGTATGTCTCGATATTGCAGGTATACTTCCTGTCTCCGGCACTGAACGTTACTGATCGACCGTCGTCGGAAAAATCGGACAGCGTAAACGGCAGGTGGAAGGCCTCATAGGTTGTGTCAGCCACCGTCGTGAGCGCCGTGGCCAGCCGGGTGTGATCGAACGCCCGCTCCCGTGTTCCCATCGCCGGATCGACCACCACGTACTCGAATCCTTCCGTCATCGTATTGCGATAGAGGAAACGATCGTCCGCAAGCCATTTTGGTCGGACCTCGGCACCAATCACCAGCGGCGCGGTGTAGGCGCTAAGGAAACGTTCCCCCCTCGCGTAATCCTCCGCCGTAACTGCCGAAGGCGCTTGTGCCTGGACACCGGCCGCCGCCATAAAGGTGAGAATCGAGAATAAACGAATTGCGCATCGCATAAAATCCCTCCTTAGGGTGAAATCTTGAATAATCCTGATGTGTCGATAGGGGGAGAGGAGGATGGCGTACTGCCTTTCCTCCTATATCCATTCATCGTTGATCCCTGACTCTGTTTATGCATTCCACCAAAATGGAATCCTCGGTGTTCGATTGCACGGGAGCGGTGGTACCGTGGTGGTGTACCGTCTGCCAGCCTCGTGAATCATGAATCCACGCGGGAAAGGCATTTTTTCAACCAGAGGAGTCAATAGATGCACGGAATCAGTTTTCTGGTAGTGTCTTTATATCTTTGATACTCATCCTGAAATTCTTCTGCCAGCAATTTCTCCTCCAGCCTTATTCTGTTGAGTAAAATAGGGATCAGGACCAAAGAAGTTATAAAACCATAAGAACTTGCTGCATACACTGGTAAGCCGGTGACAGCCATGATACCTCCCAGGTACATTGGATTACGTGTGAAGCGATAGATGCCGTGTGTGATGAGCTGGTGGTCTACTCTTATGACCACGGTCTGTGAGTAATTTCGCCAGAGTGTAATTTGGCCAACCAGCATGATTATCAAGCCAATGAAAAAAATTCCCAATCCCGCGATGCGCTGGACAGGAAACACGAACAGATTCTGTGGATGCTTGACCAGGCCCCAAACGATCCCCCAAAACCCAGAAAGACCGTCACCGTATCTTCCGCAGAAAATCAATTCCGCAACAAAGACGGTGATCCCGGGGAGAGCAAACTGGAGCAAGTCTTGTTTTATCGCGTTTCTTACAATGCCATGCCTTTTAAGAAACCCGTCTTCCGCCATTGCCTGAACTCTCCTGTCCGCCATGATCCCGCAGCGGGGACTAAGGTTAACATCATGTATTTTCAGATTATCGTACTCTGGTGCTACGGTCTCTGGGAAGGTGGTGAAATCATTAGGCGTAATATGTAAAACATCCGGCGGAAGTCTCCGTGAATATACTGCTAATTTTCCGGATGTCAATCAGGCGGAAGCAGGTGAAGACAATGGTTTGTTTTTGAACCGGATAGCAGCCTGGTCTGGGAGCAAAAGAGCGAAGGGTCAAATTCTAGCGGTGCCGGAGAGTGGATTCCAACAGGGCGGCATTGCGAAATGCCGTCCGGTTAAGTTATTTCCAACAAATTCTACAATACCGCGACTTAAAGTATTAATCTGTATTGCCGGGTCTTTAAGGTTATTCGGAGATCGTTAACTAAATGTAAACTTCCTGCCGGACGGCTCATCAATTCACCAACGGTACAACCCTGCCGACTTCAACACCGCCATCTTTTTACTCTCGGAATACTCCCAGCCGCCGGTGATGCGGAATAGGTATTGGCCGGTGCCGCCCTGGAACTGTTATGCCGATGCCGTTCCATATGGTCCTGCAGCGTCCAGCCGCCAGTGGGTGCCCATGATACAAGGTTTTTCTCCCGGCTGATCCACCTGGTAGTATACAGTCCATATCGAGTCGTCCGCCAGCTGCACCGAAGCGGGATAGCCCAGATCGTCTTCGGTCGCAACGCTTAAGCGGTATTCATGCGCCGGGTCCCAGGTCGTACCGTTATCATCGCTAACACAGGCATATACCCCGTAGGGCGCCCATCGCCGGGCGTAGGTAAGCAAGATGCGGCTATCGCTCAAACAAAGGAGATGGGGCGGCAGTCCTCTAATCGATGTGGTCACGATCGGCAACCAGGTCAGCCCCCCGTCTGTACTTTCGGATCGGCGCATATAATGTGCGCCGTTGCAGTCGCGGAACATGGCGATCAGGATCCCGTCGTCCCGCTCGAGCAGATGGGGTTCGTCGAAAGAAAGCATCCGTTCGTGGGGCGGTATGGGAAAGACGGCGAGGGGATGCCAGGTGCGACCGTCGTCGCGAGACTCGACCACGGAAACCTCATAAGGTGATTCACCCGCCGCCAGATTGTCGCAGCCGGGAGGAACGTGCGAGCAGTGCGGTCGCTGTCCTGCAAACAACAATCTGCCGTCTTTCAGCTGGATCGGGCCGTGGGGCGTGGACACGGCTGTCCTCACAGGAGATTCCCAGGTATGGCCGTTGTCGATTGAACGGATCACCCAGTGCCCCTGCCACCGACCGCCGTAAGGACCGGTAAACCAGCTGACAAGCACCGCACCACGAGCTGTGACTATAATCCCTGAATCCCGATCGTCTATGTCGGTATCGAAGACGGTCTCCGCAGCGCTCCAGGTACGGCCGTTATCCCTGCTTCGGATCATCTGCACCTTTCCGTCGTTGGAGACGTGAGCGTCCCGATCTCCGGAAAAGACCACCAGCAAGTCGCCGTTGGGGACCAGGGCAATACTCGGCCACCCCATATAGCGATCCGGTTGTTTGCAGAGGACGCGGTTATCTAAGATCCTCATTCTTGTTTGTCCCGGCAGATGGTGCTACCGACAAACGGCCAGCCAGACCGTGTTTCTCTATCAAGTCCGCAACAAAACCGGACTCCTTCGCCTCCTCAACAAATGCATTCAGGTAGGCAAATCCGGCCAATTTGCCTTTTGTGCATCCCATCGCTTGCTGAACCGCGGTGAACTGGCCATCGAGAATCGTAGCACCCGCTACTTTTCCAACGTCGACCGCCAACCTCGGCCGCAATCCCGCCAGAGCGTCTAACTGTTCGTTTACAAATAGTTCGAACGAAGCATCAAGCCCTTGGGCACGAACAAGTTCTGCCTCCTGAATGTTACGTTCCAGCCAGAGATCGTATGCGCTTCGGGCCGATACGGCGATGCGGACACCGGGGCGGTCGACCTGCTCGACAGATTTCAACGGTGAACCATCCGGCACCAGATAGGTGGCCTGTATTTCACAATAGGCCGCTGTAAAATCTATTTTCTCAGCCCGTTTTTGTTCGGCGCCAATATTACCGATATCCCAGGCGTCAGTACCAGCGTCGTCGGCTATCTCGCCGGGTGTTCTGTACGGTAAAAGCCTTAAATCCACCCCGAGTCGCCGAGCAAGCTCGGCGCCCATATCCGGAGACAAGCCCTTGGGATCACCTTCGCTGTTGGGGCCGTTTACCAGCAGAAAATTCGACATATTGATAGCGACTCGCAACTCGCCATGTGGCGCAAGATCATGAACCACGTCCGGTGACATATACATATAAAGTGTATCCTAT
>CAYYIS010000055.1:0-15759 GCA_964470965.1 uncultured Gemmatimonadota bacterium
CTCGAGTTTACATAATATATATTATGCGAACCGATGGTTCTGGAGGCCCTGTTTACAGGCATCTAGGCGGAGATGCCAGGTACCAAAACCGGCAAATACACAAAACCTCCTGGTTAACGAGCACTGTACAGAACATTACATGTTTGTACAGTGCTCGATGAGGCCGGTGTTGTACAATAAGGCTGGTGTTTGTACAAGTCTGTTGTTGTTTTTCACCGTTCTTATCCGGAATTTATATAGTTCTTGTTGATAAAAGATGTGAAATATATATTAGCTTGGCTTTCGAATAAAACGGAGGTGCATAAATTGGGTTCGTTTTAAATTTACTTGGTATGAGGATATACATGACGATATCCGTAAAGCTTTTTGCCACCCTCAGAAAACACCTTCCGCCGGGGGCTGTCAATAAAACGGCCATTATTGATTTGGATGAAGATGCTACGACCGATTCGATAATCGAACATATGAATATACCTGGCGGTAATGTCCATTTAATTTTAATCGATGGCAAACACGCGCCCAAGGGAAGTAATCTGCATGACGGAGCAGTAGTGAGTTTCTTCCCTCCCATCGCCGGCGGTTAGGAATAATATGGCAAGCCGGACGTTTCATCTCTTTACGCTCAACGACGGTGTTAATGGAATGAAGCGCGCGTTAGCGGCCAAAAATATAACGATTCTTTGTGTTAAAACAGAACAGGAAAAAGCCTCTGTCACGATTCAATGGAATAACAAAAATACAACCATAATCCTCGAAGAATGTGTATCCCAAAATCATCCCCTTGCGAATCTCGGCCAAGTTTATTCAGTGGTCGCGACCATACCGGACGACGTCCTATGTGATACGCTTGACCTTGTATTGACTATGGCGTTTTTAAGGGGGGGTGGGTGAGTTAAACTTGTAAATTTTCAAATTGTTATATAAGACTTACATGTTGACGTTGACACTGTTTTTATCCCTGTGTAATCTTTTGGTTCTGGAATCTCAGGCGCAGTCCAATCTGGACCCGACAGCGGAGGCAGCCAAGGATCTTGAGAAGGCCCGGGGTCAGCGGGCAGAACTGCTTTCACCGAAATCTTTTTCCCAAGCTTTCAAAGAATATGACCGGTATTTGCAGTTGTTACGACTAGGGAAATCGGACCGTGAAATACAAGCAGTCCTTTCCCGGTTCAGAGCAAGCATAAACACAACAATGGATCATATCGTCCAAGCCCACACGATACTCGGTGATTTAATACAACTTAGGGAAGAAGCACTCGCATTAAACGCACCCATCATCGTGCCGAAAGAATATAAAGAAGCTGAAACAAGATTCGAGAAAACCATAGAGAAACTTGAAGAAGACAAAGTTTCGGAGTCGGTAACTTTGTCTTCGGTGGCCCAAACCTATTATAGAGGTGCCATCATAAGTGCTTCTAAAATAGTGAGTTTAGGTCCTGTCCATACTACCCTCAACAAGATCCGAGATCTAGGTGGTCATGAATATGTTCCAAAGACGTATCAGAGCATCCAGACTCTTATAAAGGAAGTCTCCAGTTCTCTTGAAGGGGGACGGCCATTAACTCCTGAGTTAATGGCAAAATCTCAAGAGGCGCAAAAACAAGCCCAACATGCGCTTTACCTGCTCGATATAATCGGTGACATCCGCGAGGAAAAATCCGGTTGGGAATCATTGATTCTTCAAAACGAATCGAACATGACCAAGGTAGGGGAAATCACCGGTCGTCCTTATGCATACGATATGGATGTCGATAGCCTGTTTGAAGAAACGCTTCACGATATCAGGTCAAAGCAGGATTCATTGAAGGCGGTCATAGGAAAAGGTGAAACTGACCGAGATATTCTGAGCAGCAGAATCGATTCGCTTCAAGCCGCCATTGCGAAACAGCAGATCCGTCTTGCTTCAACATTAGAGAGATATCAAACGGATTTACAATCCAGGAAAGAAGACCTCGAGAAGCGCCGCCGAGAACTTAATGTAGACCTCAGAAAACAGACCATATTAGATGCGGCCAATCAAGGACAAACACGATTTGACCGGAACGAAGCTCTCGTGTTTAGAGAGGATAAATTAATTAGAATACGCCTGGTGGGATTGATTTTCGATTCCGGTAAAACTAAAATACCATCGAAAGCTTATCCATTGCTGGATAAAATGGATCAGTACATTTCACTCTATCAAAACTCGAAAATCGTGATCGAGGGGCACACCGATGCAACCGGTAAAGAGGATAAAAATCTTTCGTATTCCGAAGCAAGGGCAAATTCAGTCCGTGATTACTTGCTGAAGTTAGGCAATGTTTCTGAGGATAATATTACCGCAACCGGATTGGGTAGTTCCGTACCCGTAGCCAGCAATAAAACACGCGCGGGACGGGCACAAAACCGCCGAATTGTCGTGATTATTGCATTTGAACCTTGAGCGATCCACCTACTTTTTCTTCTCAGCAGCCCACAGTCCCCTGGATAGCGCCCGACCGCAAAATGGACAGTAATTGATCCCGAAATAGATCACAGTACCATCCTCATTGGTACCCCGAATAAAATATTCAGTGTTCACGTCATTAAAAATTCGCCCATCCTGCAGTTGATATGGTTCGGATCTCACTAGGATTTCTTTCTCGCTGGCAGTAATGTTATCTGAGCAGCAAAACATGGGATTTATCCTTTTTTGTATTACAGGATTGTCAAATTAAAGAGATCTGACTTGTCACATCGCGTTAGGGTAAATAGGTTATCGTAACAATTCGAACATCCATATTTACAGGAAGTTATACCTTGCTTAAAATGGCCCGACTTTCATGTACCTTGTTCTTATTATTTTTTGGATGCGGCACGACTGAAAGTCCACCCCAGCGCTTGGGCCCTGGGATTTCTAAACAGGAATTTACCAGCTTAATAAATGACATTTCCGAAGCACCTGGATATTTTGACAGCAACAATTATATTTCCAATGAAACTGCCTACCTTCATATCCTTCCCGAAATGGATAACATTGGAATCGAGGGAGGCGTGTACATCGGAGTAGGTCCCGGTCAGAATTATTCATATATCGCCAAAATACGCCCATCCCACGCCTTTATCATTGATTTGCGTCGTGGCAACATGATTCAACACCTTATATACAAAGTCATTCTGGAAATGGCGGAAACACGGCTGGAATTTTTGTCCATCCTGCTTAGCAAACCTCTCGGCGATTTGACGGTTTTGGACGTACAAGGTACCATTGATACGCTCGTTAAAATATTTGACAGGCTACCGGGAAACCGTGAATTTCTGGATATAAATACCGCACTCATAAAGAAGAAAGTGGCGACGTTCGATATAAATATAACAACGGATGATGTTGCAGATATTGAAGAAATTATGACCATCTTTTTTGACCGACATCTCGATTTGAGATGGGAGTGGCGTAGCCCCTGGCGAAGAGGGTTGCGCTTCCCCACATACAGGGAGATCCTCCTGGCAAAAGACCTCAACGGTACCTACGGGAATTTTCTGAACACCGATCGGGATTTCGATTTTATAAAAAAGATGCATGCAGAGAATCTAATTGTCCCTGTTGTCGGGAATTTTGCAGGCGTCCACGCTTTGAACCAAATTGCAGATTATACCCGCTCTAAGAAGGAGTACGTATCGGCGTTCTATCTGTCTAACGTGGAATTTTACTTAATTCCAGATGGTGCGATGCATCAGTTTGCGATGAATGTAAAACAACTGCCGATCAATGAAAAGAGTATTCTAATACGTGCGTTCGTAAATACGAGGTGGGGAAGACATCCGGCCACTGTCGGGAATCATATGATGACGACCACTATGCAATACATCAACTCCTTCAACAATCAGTATTCCAAGGGCGTGTACCGGACTTACTGGGACGTTGGAACACGAGATTATATCGATCACTCTGTTGGCAAATAATTCATCAGGAGCCCCGCATGACTTCGACGGACGATACTTCCCGCTTTGAAATGATGAAAAAGGAACTTTATTCTTCGGTAATCGCTGATGCCATGGACTCCCATGGTTACAGGGACCGTATTCTGAGACACGATATAAGACCTTTATACCCTGAGGCCATCGTTGTGGGTAGATCGATGACCGTTTTATCAGTGGATGTCTTCGAGATTCCCGATGAACCCTACAAACTAGAGCTTGAAGCTGTGGACAGCCTCAAAGAAGGGGATGTGCTGGTTGCTCAGACAAATGGGAGTGTGCGAAGCAGTTTATGGGGTGAGTTATTGTCGACTGCCGCATGTGCCAGGGGAGCTCGGGGAGCTGTAATAGATGGCTTTACCCGAGATACAAAGACCATTATTGAGATGCAATTTCCCCTTTTTGTCCGGGGTATCGCACCTTATGACTCTAAAGGGCGAAGCGATGTGATCGCCTACAACACTACTATAGAATGCGGGGGGGTTACCATAAATCCCGGTGACATCATATTCGGTGATTACGACGGTGTCGTGGTTGTTCCAAAGGAGAAAGAAAACGAAATTATTGAATCTGCTCTTGAAAAGGCAAGGGGAGAAACCGAGGTTAGAAAAGCGTTGCAGGACGGTATGTCTGCAACGGAAGCGTTTGCAAAATACGGCATCCTTTAAGACCAGCCATGACTGACACCCCAATCATAGAATGTGTGCCAAACTTCAGCGAGGGAAGACGCCCGGAGATCCTGGCCGCATTGACATCCCGTATTGATTCCATTCCAAAAGTACAGGTTTTGGCAAGCGAAATGGATCCAGATCATAACCGCTCTGTGATTACTATGATCGGAGATCCGGAGTCCATTTCAGAGGCCATCGTGGATGCGAGTAAACTCGCGATATCGACGATTGATATGAATTTACATTCCGGCGTTCATCCTCGAATCGGGGCTATTGATGTTATACCCCTCATCCCCGTCTCCGGAATAACCTTCGATCAGTCGGTAATTATGGCAAAAAGTATCGGGGCCAGATTGGGTTCTGAACTATCCCTTCCGGTTTACCTTTACGCACAGGCAGCTTCAAATCCCAACCGTGAAAACCTGGCGGACGTCCGTCGCCTTGAATACGAGGGATTGAGTAAAATGATGTCTCTGGACACGTGGCTTCCAGATTTCGGACCATTGGAACCCCATCCAACCGCGGGAGCTGTAGCGATCGGCGTAAGGAAACCATTGATTGCATTCAATGTAAATCTAAATACCAAGGATGTTAGCGTGGCAACGCAGATCGCGCGCGAAATTCGAGAAAGGGATGGCGGATTCAAGTGCTTGAAATCGCTCGGGTTGTACCTAAGTTCCAAGGGGGTTTCCCAAGTGTCGATGAACTTTACAGATTTCGGGGTCACGACGATTGCAGAGGTCTTCGACTATGTCAAAAGGCGGGCTGGGGAAGAGGGCGTTGAAGTCATGGACAGTGAACTGGTAGGACTTATCAATATGCAACCGGTTCTGGATGTGGCAGCACATTACCTGAAGCTTAAACAAATGTCACCGGAAAGGATTGTTGAATCCCACATTCACAAGCTTTAACCTCTGTATTCAGCGTCTAAAAACCACTTGACAATGATAGGATATTAGAGATATTATGTTGACCAAATTGATCAACTTTTTGGATTTTTGAGGGGTCTGGTAAATGCGTGTTTCAAGCAAAGCCGAATATGCCTGCAGGGCAATTCTCGAATTGTCACGTGGGCACAGGATTACCGAAGTGATCCAAATTAATGAAATCGCCACCCGACAAAATATCCCCAGGAAATATCTGGTGCAAATCCTGCTTCAGCTCCAGCGTGCTGGACTCGTGAAAAGTAAACGCGGGGCAACAGGCGGTTATATGCTCGCCCGGGCACCATCCGATATTACCCTGGGTGATGTGATGAGAACTACTGATGGAGCACTTTTATCGGTTGAATGTCTGGAGGATCGGCAAGGAGCCGATATAAGATCAAACGAGACGGATGCAGTACTGAAAGATATTTGGCTAGGTGTGCAGCAGCAACTGGAAAATATTGTGGATGATATTACGTTCGAGGAAATCAGCCGTAAGGCGGAAAAGTCCACATCCATGTACTATATTTAAGGCTTTATGTTCATGTCAACTGTATACGATAGCATCCTCGATCTGATCGGCAACACCCCACTGATTCGCCTCGATCGGATGATACAGGATGGGGATGCTGCCATTCTGGGTAAACTCGAATCCAGCAATCCCGGCGGCAGTGTGAAAGACCGGATTGGCTATAATATGATTCTTGATGCGGAACGATCTGGCAGGCTCAAACCCGGGGGTACGATTGTGGAGCCCACCAGCGGGAACACCGGGTTGGGACTGAGCCTTGTCGCTGCCGTAAGAGGGTATCATGTCATTTTAACGATGCCTGATAACATGAGTACCGAACGAAGAGGGCTTCTAGCCTCCTATGGAGCGGAAATCATTTTGACCCCTGCCCCCAAAGGAATGGCAGCTGCCATTGAAAGGGCCGAGGACATCATCGCTGAGAACCCTGATTATTTTATGCCTCAGCAATTTGAAAACCCAGCCAACCCTGAAATTCACTATAAAACCACCGGGCCAGAACTCTGGGAATCTACCGGGGGAAACATACACGCTTTTGTGACCGGCGTTGGCACCGGTGGCACGATAACCGGTGTCGGACGATTTTTAAAAGAGAAGAATCCGGATATTAAAATATTCGCAGTGGAACCTTCATCGTCAGCGGTCCTTTCCGGTGAGCCGATCGACAGCCTCATCCATGGTATTCAGGGGATCGGTGCTGGTTTCATACCGAAAATTGTGGATAATGATGTGATCGATGACATCTTAAAGGTGAATGATGAGGATGCCTATTTCACGGCGAAACGTCTCGGTACCGATGAAGGATTGCTCGTAGGGATCTCTGCAGGTGCGAATGTTTGGGCGAGTTTGCAGGTAGCCAGAGACCTGGGCATAGGATACACCGTAGTTACCATACTGTGCGATACAGGCGAGAGGTATTTAAGCATGCGTGATTACTATGAAGGTTCCGGTAGTTAGACCAAAGGAGCATAAAATGTCCGTAAAAGTTAAAATTCCAACACCATTGCGTAAATTAACGTCCAATCAGTCTGAAGTAGAAGTTTCGGGCAATACGGTAGACACGGTCCTAAGCGGTATGGAAGCATCCTATCCGGGCATCAGAGAACGTATATGCGATGAATCCGGAGATGTTCGTCGCTTCATAAATATATATGTTAATGAAGAAGATATCCGCTTTATGGATGGCACCGGCACCTCCGTGAAGGACGGCGACAGGATATCGATCGTGCCAGCGATCGCCGGCGGTAAATAGCTAATGGCATCTGTCACTGTGCAGATCCCGGCGACCACAGGGAATATGGGAGCCGGTTTTGATTGTATAGGCATGGCCCTCAGCCTATACAACACGATCCAGATCACCGAAACAGCCTCGGGCGTAACCGTTTCGGTAGAGGGAGAAGGCCACGACCTGGTACCACTGACCGAGGAAAACTACTGTGTAAAGGCGGCAATTCGTGTTTGTGAGGCCACAGGCCGAAATCCTGACGGTCTTCATTTCCGTTTGCATCACGAAATTCCGGTATCGCGCGGCCTGGGAAGTAGCGGTGTGGCTATAGTAGCCGGTGCCTATGGCATGAACGAATTGTTGGGCTGTCCCCTCGATACCCCAACAATCATTCGGATCTGCACCGACATGGAAGGCCATCCCGACAATGTGGTACCCTCCCTGCTTGGTGGGCTGTCAATAAGCGGGGAACGATACGGAACAATCATATACCGGACTGTCAGTGTTTCGTCCGATCTCTCAGCTATCGTCGCCGTACCCGATTTCACCCTCGAGACAAAACTCGCCAGAGAGGCCTTACCCGAAACGGTATCGATGCAGGACGCTGTGTTCAATATGTGCAGCGTTGGCCTCATGATACACGGTATGATGACGAAGGACTATGACCTTTTACGTGCTGGGACGGACGACAGATTACACCAGCCTTACCGCGAATCCCTTGTGCCAGGACTCAGGCAGGTAATGGAGGCAGCACGTTCCCAGGGCGCTCACAGCGCAGCCTTGAGCGGAGCTGGTCCCACGGTTATCGCTCTTGCCAGCAAAAATCAGGCTCAAGTCGCCACGGCCATGTCATCGACCTTCGATGAACATGGCATTTCTTGCAGGACTTTGACTCTCGAGATTGATAATCACGGTGCAAGACGCCTTGACTGATAATCATTCTATTGTTAATCGAGGAAACGGATGTTGGGTGTACCGATAATCTGTTTCCTTTTTTATTATCAATATTGGATTTTTTATGCAGGTACTGGAAGGCATACGAGTAATCGATTTAACCCGTGTTCTGGCGGGCCCTTACGCGACAATGGTCCTTGCAGACCTCGGGGCAGAAGTCATAAAAGTAGAATCTCTCACCGGGGATGAAGCGCGAAGGTTCGGTCCGTTTAAGGGTGATGTAAGCGGTTATTTCCAAAGCGTAAACCGAGGGAAAAAAAGCGTCGCGATCGACCTAAAACATCCAGACGGTAAAGCCCTTTTGATGGATTTACTGGCACAATCGGATATCCTCGTTGAAAATTATCGTCCCGGTGCCATGAAACGGCTGGGGCTCGACTACGAAACTCTCCGATCTGTATATCCTTCGCTGATCTATGCAGCCTGTTCCGGATTCGGACAAACGGGTCCTTATTCGCATCGTGGCGCGTACGATATGATAATCCAGGGTATGGGTGGAGTTATCAGCGTAACAGGGGAGCCTGACCAACCGCCTGTACGGGTTGGGATATCGATAGGCGATCTTTCCGCATCCTTGTTTACAGCCATCGGTATTCTGTCCGCTCTTCATGTACGGAATCAAACCGGCGCTGGGCAGATGGTGGATATCGGGATGCTTGACTGCCAGGTGGCCTTGCTCGAAAACGCGATCTCAAGATTTGATATGAACGGAGAAGTTCCCAAACCCCTGGGGGCCCGACATCCGTCAATTACGCCATTTCAGGCATTCGAAACCAGTGACTCATGGTTGATGCTGGCCATAGGAAATAACGTGCTCTGGCAAAAATTCTGTGACGTGATCGAAACCCCATGGTTAACCCAGGATCCTCGTTTCAGCGACAATGCGTCCAGAACCGACAATCACACAGCTCTCCAAAATGTACTCTCCCCCATCATCAAGCAACGTACAACACCCGCCTGGATCGACCTTCTCGAACCACTCGATATTCCTTGTGGACCGATCCATGATGTGCAACAGGTCGTGGAAGACCCTCAAGTAAAAGCACGGGACATGATCCTCCAGTTCACACATCCGACCGCCGGCCCCTTGCGTATGGCGGGAACCCCGATTAAATTAACGGATACTCCAGGCCAGATCTCGGGAATGGCTCCGGAACTCGGTGAGCATACAGATGATGTGTTGACTTCGATTCTAAACTTTTCCAAGCAAGAAATTCACAAGCTGCGATCTCAGAATATCATCCATTAGTGAATCGACAATATGACCCGCCTTGACAAAGACTTAACGGGGATAACGGTAGCCCGAAACGCCGTTTTTTTGCTCGTTGCAAAAGCGGTTTCCACGGTTTTGGGATTGGTCCTTGTACTATTCATGGCCCGAAACCTGGGCGATGTTCAATTCGGCATCTATAGTATAGGCCTTGCCATTGGAGGTATCTGTGGTATTCTCGCGGATGTGGGACTCAATAATCTTACTACCAGGCAACTTGCTAGAAATCCATCCTCCCCAAGCGAATTTCTCGGGAACGTAATCAGCATTAAGCTGATGCTCGCGGTCCCCGTTGCAGTCTGTGCATTCTGCGTTCTCGTTCTATTTGACTACGTCCCATATACCAGAGATATAATACTGATAATTGTGGCCAACGCACTGTTATTTCAAGGCTTTCATTCCTTCTACTACCATGTTATTGAAGGTTTTGAACGCATGCAGTACATCACAGCCCTCGAAGTGTTAAAGCGGGTTGCATACCTTTGCGCTGGTTTTCTTACGATACACTTCGGTTACGGAATCCTCGGTTTTGTGATCGGCATGCTTCTTTGTGATGGAATCAATCTGTTGATTGTCTGGTGGATTTGCAGACGGAATTTTGGTATCAGGATAAAGGTGGGAGTAACTATTCAGAAATGGCCGGGCCTGATACGTAAGGCCCTGCCGTTTGGATTACTACTGGCATTTACGATGATACTCTCATCGACTGATATCGTGATGATAGGGGCATTGCACTCAGAGGAGGCCGCCGGATGGTATGGAGCTGCCATCCGGCTGATAAGTACATTGTCGTTAATTCCACTCATGAGCGCCAGTGCGATGTTCCCCAGTGTAGCCAGACTTCATCATGAAGCACCGGGAGAAGGTGGAGAAATACTGACTGATGTGATTCGTCCCATGGTATTGTTGGGCATACCGGTGGCAGTCGGTACGACCATGCTTGCAGAACCCATTGTTTTATTACTTTTCAATCAAGAGTATATTTTGGCAGCGCCAGCTCTCAGAATTTTGATCTGGTCTCTTTGTTTAAATTTTATATCATTACCTATGGTTTTTTTCCTCAGTGCTGTAGACCGGCAGGTTTATGCTACCACATCGTTGGGGTTATGTGCTCTTTTAAACATCATTTTCAACATTGTTCTAATACCTGCCCACGGTTTAATCGGCGCCAGCATTACAACCGTTATATCCCAAGTGGCTTTATTGGGATTGTGCTATATGGCTCTTCGAAACAAGATATCGAATGTTGCCCTCTTTAAGAATATCCTTCAAGGAGGATTGGCAAGTATCGGTCTATGGTATTATCTTACAGTACCGCCGTCACTTCATGTAATTGGCGTCATCGCTCTGGCTATACCGATTTATGTGTTGCTACTGATAATTGTTGGCGCTTTGAAGAAGGAAGACTGGAATAAGTGTAAACAACTTCTCAACCCCGGATAAGGTGCGGTCCGCATGTCGAACAAGTCAACAAGAGAAATCATAGCAGGGATCATTGCCTTCTGCGCGGTCGTTCCGGCTTTCTATGCGGCCGACACTATAATACGCCAGATCACCACTACTCAAATTTCGTTTTTAACGGCCATGTTTTTCATGGGCGGTGTATCTACGGTGGTAGCCTCCTGGTTGATCCGGTCACCGTTGATCTTCTCACCGAATTTAAGCCTGGTTTCCCTGATGGTATTTACGATGTACCTGGGTGGCGGACTTCCATATACACAAGTCTTGTCAGTGTTTTTTTTGACCGGCTTTATCGTGTTTCTCTTTGGGATCACCGGCGCGGGAAGGGCGTTGTTCAAATCCGTCCCCGAATCGTTATTCCCAGGCTTCGTTGCAGCCACCGGTCTCCTCCTTTTCTCTACAGGTTTGCGGGAAGCCGGTATCGTGACCGCGCATCCCGTTACCATCATGACGGTAGGTGATTTTACCACACGTGGTCCCGCAATAACCATTGTTGCCGTACTCATCTTCACAATAACCCGGGCGAAAGGTTTCAAAATGCCCTTACTCTGGGCAGGATTAGCAGCAGGTTTTACGGGAACGCTTTTAGGTGTGGTACCTTCAATTGACATCAATCTGTTTACCATACCCCAAATTAATAGTTATCCGCTACTGGAGAGTACCCGGTTGTATTTTTCAAGCAACGCCCGATACATGCCTTCGATTACCTTAATCATCATCATCGAGACGCTCGCCCTCTATCTGGCGACCATGGCTTTCACTCACCAGACCGATACCGTTCGTGAAAAAACGAGGCACCGGATATGGCTGGTTACCGGAACAGCCGGGATAATATCACCATTCACCGGTGTGCCAGGACCGCTTTTGAGTGTGGAAGGGTTTATTGCGAAGCTCGCAGGAGCAACATCGGGACGGGCGGGGGTCATTACAGGGATGCTGTTGCTTTTGTGTCCTTTCATACCGATTCCGGCCCAGTTGATCGGAACAGGATATCATATTGGAAACAACGTCTGGCTGCATCCCATAACGGCCAGTTTACTGCTTTCAGGTGGATTACTGAGTATGGTATCCTTGAGTAAAGTGGACTGGAAAAATGTTGAGGTTGCGATCCCCACTGCCGTTATTATTGTTCTTACCCCACTGGCGTTCAGCATCGTAACCGGTGTTGGATCTGGCATCGTGATTTACGCGATAATCCGTTTGGCAAAGGGAGAGGTGGCTCCTGTCAGACCCCTGCTTGCATTTTTGATACCCCTAGTCCTTCTACGGTACCTTCTGCTTTAGGTCACCAACTATCTATCAGGTGTCCTTGCCGTGGAAACCAAATAAAATCCACGGCAAATGAAAGGGCGACACCTATACTGAAGCCGACAAGAATCCCCAGGAAAAAAGGTTGTGCCTTCCTGTATAACACTAACCCTCCCGCTTTTAACACTATCACTTTAATAATCCAAGCAAGAAACACCGAAAAAG
Source organism: uncultured Gemmatimonadota bacterium (assembly GCA_964470965.1). GTDB lineage: Bacteria > JAAXHH01 > JAAXHH01 > JAAXHH01 > JABIQT01 > CAYYIS01. The sequence continues at coordinate 12,446 of CAYYIS010000055.1, forward strand.
CAGCCTGATCCGTCGCATACGCTCCGGCTATGGCAAACCCCACGGGATGAAGAGGCCATCCCGGAAAATGATATCGTAATTGAATTAATCCCCACATAACGGCCGCCCCCATCCCTATGAAACCAATATCATCCTGTCCTAGCGCTGTCGGCGTGGATATCCAATTCACGATGTTATCATAAAACATTCTGTTACCTCCCGCAAAGCCCCACTCACCGAAGTGTGCGGCGCCCACCGTCGAATACGCCAGGTAGATAGTATACGTAACAGAAGTTATAATGCTCAACCCCAGACTGAGGAAGACCACGGCGAATATCTTTCTTTTCTCACCAAGAAATTGGTTCCCGACCTTTGCCACGTGTGCCATGGCATTCATCCCGAGGGTACGCCAGTTTCGGGCAAACGCGTTCGCCATGCCCATAGCCGTAAGGCTTTCCGGCGACATGTTGGATGATCCTATCACTGATATCGTAAAATCATGTGCATTTAACGGAAGATCCAGTAGGACGACACCCGCTTCAGCGACGATTCTCGTAACACCGAGATACATTAGCAACACGCAGGTCATCAGGATTATTGATACCCACAGTTCCATACCAGCACGATCTAGCCAGCAGAGGATATATATGCTGCCTGAGAGGATTCCCAGTAAAGCCCACCGGTAAGGCAGCAACTCTTCGGAGTCATCCGCCCCATCAGACCTTCCGAGTGCTTTCTTGAAGACACCGAAGATGTGTCTTCTGGCCATCCAGAGTCCCCATACTACAAAAAAGAAAAACCCTCCGAGGTTCTGCGCAGCGGTTACACTGGAGATCCCTGTGTTCGGACTACTAAGGTTATATCCGAACTGGGCGAGTGTGCCTTCCTGGCAGATAGCCAATAAACGAAACACCCAAATGCTGAATAAAATATCGATATTAGCAAAAAATGCGAAGCCGAACACTAACCAGTTAAGTCTGATTAACATGGGGGGGAAACCGTCATACAGTGTAATCGGATCTGTATAGGGGATACCTAAACGGATCGGTGACAACCATTTGAAATAACTCAAGATGTTCCAAACCACCACAAACATTACCACACCGAATCCAATCCAAAACAGCTGATTCCTCATGAAGGACGGTAAGGCATTGCCGTCCTGGCAATCACGGGCCATGATAACCGGAACCTGTACGAGTGGAAATGTCAGTTTTTCATATTCCACCCATTGTTTTCGAAGAATGATCATAAGGCAGGCACCCACCACAAAGAGCGCCAGAAAAAATGAAGCCCACCAGACAAAAGGAGGCAACCAGGCGCCCCAGGGTATCGAATTACCTACGGGTAGCCCTTCGAAAAACCATTCCATGACTCCTCCCTGGTTACTGGCGACAAGCCAATCAGGAAGGTATTCGAAAAACACCGTCTCCCATCTGTTTTGGGGGGTAGCAAAATACAGTGGCGTTCCGACCAATGCGACCCAGTAGGTGGTAAACGCCCAGCCGGGTATGGCGGAGGCTGTCAGTACCATGAAAAAAATGACGAGTAGTTCCGCCATTCCAAATGGATTGAACCAGCCCGTAATTCTTAAAAGAGGATTGAAAACCAGGCTAATCAAAACAAACGGCAATAATGCGGCTACGGGGAAATGAGCGACCGGTAAAGAGGCTGATTTACCGAGATATGATGAATAGGTGATCCAGAGACAGGCGAGGATGGACAGGGAAAGACCGAGAAAAACAGCGCGCAGCGTGACTATGCGGGGTTTACCCGAATCGTCCAAGGATGTGGGTTCCTGTGACAGCAATGGCTGTTTTTCTGGAATCGTCTCGGCATCCATTATATGCGATTCATTCTGTTTTTATTATTCAGAAGATAAGAAATGAGGCATGTGTAAAAACACATGCCTCATAAACGTACAACCATAAAAGTGATTCTACAGTGTGTAGAGATTTACACAGCTTCCGCGACCATGTCCCCAATTTCCGTTGTTCCATAGCCCATTTGGCCAGCAGCCATGGAATCCATCTTTCCGACCGTTTCTATGATCGCTTTTTCAACAGCCACTGCGGCGTCATCTTCACCCAGGTGCTGAATCATCATCTGGCAGGCTCCGATCGCCGCAATCGGGTTAATGGTGTTCTTACCGGTGTGACGCGGGGCAGAGCCGCCCATGGGTTCAAACATCGACACGCTTTCAGGATTGATATTACCCCCCGCAGCGACACCAAGGCCACCCTGCACCATAGCTCCGAGATCTGTTATGATATCGCCAAACATATTGGTAGTGACTATTACATCAAACCATTCGGGATTCTTTACCATCCACATGCAGGTGGCATCTACATAAGCCAGATCCTTCTCAATATCTGTGTATTCTTCTCCTACCTCCGTAAAAACACGACGCCACATATCATGGGCAAAGGTCAGCACATTGCTCTTATGGCACAGGGTCAGCTTCTTCCGCTTATTCCTTTTGCGAGTGTACTCAAATGCGTACCTGATGCATCGTTCAACACCTTTGTAGGTATTGATCGATTCCTGTATGGCCACTTCATCCGGTGTCCCCTTCTTAAACACACCGCCTGCCCCTGTATAGAGGTCTTCAGTGTTTTCTCTGACGACCACAAAGTCCACATCCTCAGGGCCCTTATCTTTCAGTGGACAGTCCTGGCTACGGTATAGTTTTACCGGTCGAAGGTTCACATAAAGATCCAGCTGGAACCTTGTTTTCAGTATGATCCCTTTTTCCAGGACTCCCTCGGGAGCGTCGGGATGACCTATGGCACCAAGAAGCAACGCATCAAAATGTTTAAATTCTCCCACAGCTTCATCGGGTAATATATCGCCGGTACGATTGAATCGGTCATATCCGAAATCGTATTCTGTCAATTCATACTGAAATCCGAATTTTTCACTTGCCGCTTTTACGACTTTTAGGCCCTCTGCGACCACCTCGGGTCCGGTGCAATCACCAGGAATCACCGCGATCTTGTGCAAGACTTCCTCCGTTCCTGAAATGCTTCCTAAGCGCCAACGACGCCACTGTGTTTAGCAATAAACTGGTTGAGAGAATTGAGATACGCCCTGATGCTTGCTTCCACCACATCGCCTGCAGCTGCCTGACCGGTATATATTTTATCGTGGTATCCCACGTTTATGGTAACGTTTTGGTCTCCGTTTTTTCCCAATGAAGTTGTGGAGATATCCCTTATTTCCGATGGGAGTTTCGTGATCTCATCAATCGCATTGAAAGCAGCGGTTACCGGTCCGTCTCCATTAGCGGCGGCCTGGACCACCTCGCCGCTTACATTAAGGCGCACCGTTGCCATGGG
>CAYYIS010000055.1:15769-21489 GCA_964470965.1 uncultured Gemmatimonadota bacterium
GTATACCTGCCACAGCCTGAAAATCCACGAGATGATATTGCTCCGGTATGTCCTGTGGATCACCTTTGATCAAGGCATGAAGATCCTCGTCTATCACTTCCTTTTTACGATCCGCCACCGTCAGAAAACGGGCATATATGCGATCGAATTCCGCCCGCTCGTCATCAGAAAATTTATAACCCACCTGTTCGAGCCTGTGCCGAAGAGCATGACGCCCCGACCTTGCTGTCAGTATAATCTCATTTTGTTCGATGCCAACATCTTCCGGGGTCATTATTTCATAATTTTCACGGTTCTTAAGAACCCCATCCTGATGGATTCCGGACGAATGAGCGAAAGCGTTCCCACCTACTATCGCCTTGTTACGCTGTACCGGCATATTCATGAGATTTCGAACCATCATGCTGGTTGGAAAGATCTGGCGGGCGTCGATGTCTGTGTAGGCATCGTAAAAATCACCGCGCATCTTGACAGCCATCACAATTTCTTCAAGAGATGCATTCCCGGCACGCTCACCGATGCCGTTCATGGTGCATTCGACCTGTTGTGCACCTGCTTTAATTGCTGCCAGAGAATTGGCCGTTGCCATACCGAGATCATTATGACAGTGCACACTTACTTTAGCTTTATGGATGTTAGGAACGGATTCGATAATTCTGCGGATCAGATTACCCCATTGTTCCGGTACCGCATACCCGACCGTGTCCGGGATATTCACGATGGTTGCTCCCGCGTCTATGACTGCTTCGAGAGTCCTGCAGAGATACTTGAAATCGCTACGGGATGCATCCTCCGTGGAATATTCGATTTCGGGGCACAGATTCCTGGCGAATTTTACCGCATCAACTCCCATTTGCAAAATGTCGTCTTCTGACTTTCTGAATTTGTGATCCAGATGCTGTTTCGAAGTACCAAGAACCATGTGTATTCGAGGACGAGCTGCAGGCTTTACCGCCTCAGCGACAGCCTCGATATCGGACTCGACCGCCCGGGCTAAGGCCGTAACAACAGGCCCATCCACCGATTCAGCGATCATTTTGACCGCAGCAAAATCACCCGGTGACGAAGCAGCAAAACCGGCTTCTATGATGTCAACCCCCAGCGCTGCAAGCTGATGAGCAACTTCCAATTTCTCATCCCGATTTAACGATGCGCCCGGCACCTGTTCCCCATCTCGTAAGGTGGTGTCGAACACATCAATTTTTCGCTGCGGCATCCTGTTTCTCCCAAAGCAGATTCGCCTGATGATCGACATCTGGCGATACGGCTATTTACTCATCGATCCAGCTCATCATTTTACGAAGTTCTTTTCCTACTGCTACAATTTTATGCTCTGAGGACTGTCGGCGCAGCGCGCTCATGGTCGGACGGTTGGATTTGTTTTCAAGGATCCACTCCTTCGCAAATTCACCATCCTGCACATCCTTGAGGATCTGCTTCATCGCAGCCCGGGTTTCATCGGTTACTATCTTCGGTCCCCTTGTCAGATCCCCATATTCGGCTGTATCACTGATCGAGTACCTCATATGTTCGATACCGCCTTCGTACATTAGATCGACTATTAATTTCAATTCATGAAGACATTCGAAGTATGCTACTTCCGGTTGGTAACCCGCGTCTACGAGCGTTTCGAATCCGGCGAGAACCAAGGCAGAAGCCCCACCGCACAGTACTGATTGTTCGCCAAAGAGATCGGTCTCTGTTTCTTCCTGAAATGTGGTTTCTATGACACCGCCGCGGGTTCCACCGATACCCTTGGCATACGCCAGCCCGATTTCCTTGGCTTTACCAGTGGTATCCTGGTGGATTGCTAAAAGACAGGGTACACCAGCTCCTTCGGTGAATATCCTCCGGACCAGGTGCCCCGGGCCTTTGGGTGCGACCATGAAAACATCGATATCATGAGGCGGTACCACCTGGCCGAAGTGAATGTTAAAACCGTGTGCAAACGCAATTGCGTTTCCGGCAGACAGGTGAGGTTTTATCTGGGAGTCATAAATCTGACCTTGCAGTTCATCGTTGACCAACAGCATAATGACATCGGCCTCTGCCACTGCATCTGATACCGTCCGCGGCTCAAATCCGTCGCTTACAGCCGCATCCCACGATTTGCCGGGACGTAGTCCAACGATCACGTTTAATCCCGATTCCTTCATGTTGAGCGCGTGGGCGTGTCCCTGGCTGCCATAACCGATCACTGCGATTGTTTTTCCGTCAAGGATGCCGAGGTCGGCATCCTGGTCGTAGTACATCCGTGCCATTAAATTTACTCCTTTTTCTCTTGCGGGTAACAGGGTCTCCGTTTCAAGAGCCCGTACAACACTATTCTGTCTGGCAACTAAGCAAGATCAGCGGTGATTTCTCGGCGTTGCTTTTCCCAGGATGATTCAGGCGCTTCAGAGCTTGGGGCATCCTTACTCTTGAAATCTCTTGCTAACGCAACACGTCCCGTGCGAGCGACTTCGCGTAAACCGAAAGGTCTCAACATGCCAATGATGGCATCGATCTTGTCCTCATTTCCGGTCGCTTCGATGGTTATAGTTTTTGGACTGATATCTACAATTTTTGCCCTGAATATTTCAGATATTTGAACGATCTCCTGCCGGTTCGCCTGATTCGCGTTGACTTTAATGAGCGCCAGCTCCCGGTTGATGAAGCTATGATCCGTGAGATCGACGACTCTGAGTACATCTATCACGCGGTTCAATTGCTTGATGATCTGTTCAATGATCATCTCGTCACCGGACGTTAAGATCGTGATTCGCGAGGTACCCGGTTCCGCGCTTTCCCCCACACTAATACTATCGATATTAAATCCTCTTCCGCTGAATAAACCTGCGATACGGGCCAGTACCCCGAAGCGGTTTTCCACCAGAAGGGATATTGTGTGCCTTCTCATATGTCCTGATTCTCCTCGTCTATAACAAAAATGGGCCGTGAGGTTACATTAATGAGGTGTTTCAGTTAATGTATTAGCCCACGGCCCCCTTTTATGGAGACATTGACCTATTCTTCTATCATTTCATGAGATGCGGCGCCGGCTGGGATCATAGGGAACACATTATCCTCTTCGGCAATGACAAAATCCATGAACACAGGACGATCATTGATCTTCATAGCCTCAGCCAAGGAATCCACAACATCTTCGTCCCTGAACACACGAATTCCTACCGCTCCGAATGCCTCTGCAAGTTTCACAAAATCGGGGTTCGATGCCCTAAGGTCCACTTCGGAATATCGTTTCGCATAGAACAAATCTTGCCACTGGCGGACCATACCGAGAAACCCGTTATTCAACAGAATAATCTTAATCGGTAAACCACATGCTACGGCCGTCGCCATTTCCTGAATGTTCATCTGTATACTGCCGTCACCAGAAATGACGACGACGTCATTATCCGGATAAGCGAGTTGAACACCTATTGCCGCCGGTAAGCCGAAGCCCATGGTTCCGAGTCCACCCGATGTAATCATAGTTCTGGGTTTATTAAAACCATACCACTGGGCAGCCCACATTTGATGTTGTCCCACATCCGTGACCACGAAGGCTTCTCCGGCAGTCGCTTCACCCACTTTTTCGATTACATACTGTGCACGCAACGGCAACTTGTTGGCTTGTTGAACCGGCTCGTCTTCAGGCCCGGTGAGCCCTTCTTCGTGCACAGCATCGGTGCTATCATACGTTAGTGGATGTTCATGTCTCCATTGATGAATTTGCTTGAGCCAGTCCTCGGTGTCGGCCCGTTCAACAAGTGGAATCAGCTGTTTAAGGACATGTTTGACATCACCTACAATGGGTAAATCCACCTTTACGTTTTTGTTCATGGAAGATGGATCGATATCGATATGGATTTTTTTTGAATTTTGAGAAAATTCATCCAGGTTTCCGGTCACCCGATCGTCAAATCGGGCACCTATATTTACGAGCAGGTCGCACTGCATGACCGCGGTATTTGCATACCAGGTTCCGTGCATGCCGAGCATCTTCAAAGACAGGTCATCTCTTTCCGGAAATGCACCGAGGCCCATAAGTGTCGTTGTTACGGGCGCTGCCGCCTTTTGGGCCAGCTGACGGACTTCCTCCGCCGCACCTGAAATTATAGCGCCGCCTCCCACATATAACACCGGTTTCTTCGCGGCCGTAATCATCTCAGCGGCTTTCTTAATCTGGCCGGCATGACCATCGTAGTTCGGCTTGTACCCTCTTATGGCGGGGCGTTCCGGATATTCAAATTTAGCGGTTCCTATCTGCACATCTTTGGGAAGATCTATCAACACCGGTCCGGGACGACCGGTAGATGCGATGAAGAAGGCCTCAGAAATAACCCGGGCTACGTCTTCCGTTTCCTTAATCAGAAAATTATGCTTTGTAATCGGCCTGGTGATCCCCACCGTGTCGGATTCTTGAAACGCATCATTCCCGATGAGGTGTACCGGAACCTGTCCTGTAAACACGACCATAGGAATAGAGTCCATATAAGCAGTTGCGATACCCGTCACGGTATTGGTGGCGCCAGGGCCGGAGGAAGCGATTACGACACCTGGTTTGCCCGTGGCACGGGCATAGCCATCCGCCATGTGCGTGGCACCCTGTTCATGTCGCACGAGAATGTGCCGGATATCGGGTGTCCTTTGAAGGACATCGTAGAGAGGAATTACGACCCCGCCAGGATATCCGAAAACGAGATCCACACCTTCCCGTCTTAAAGACTCGGTAACGATCTCAGCACCGGTCAATTCCATCTTACAATCCCCTTTCGAACAGTCTGCCTATTTCATAGAAACTCTTACGTTATTCATATAAAGGAAAAACTTGGTGATAAGATACATTCAGACGTGTGATTGTCAAGTGAAAACTCTAAGATATAAACGGCGCGTATTCTTATACTAACTACGGTTTTCGACATCAAAAACCACTTGACTCAAGAAGCATATTGGTGTATATCTAGACCGGCCGTAAAACTGATTTGATAATTTCATTTGAATGATGGAGGATATTCGTGGCCCGTAGTCGTAGAATCACGCGCAGAGAAATGAAAGAGGATAAGTTTATTCTTTTATTGTATTCCGCCAGTGATTATATCACACACCATGTTCAGGAAGTTTTAATAGGGGTGGGTGTCGTCGTCGTCGCAGCAGTCGCTGGGGTCCTATATGCCAACGCCAGGGAATCCGCCGATCAAGACGCAGCCCGTCTTTTGGCCCCTGCTCAGACAGCCATGCAGAACAACAGATTGGAAGACGCGCTTCCCATTTACGAGCGTATACTTAATGAATTTGATGGATCCTCCAGTGCCCGGGATGCCACGTTAGGTCTCGCACACGCAAACTTTAAATCCGGCGACTTAGTCAAGGCAAGGGAATACTTCCAGACGTATGTTTCGGAGTACAGTCCGGGGATCATACTGGGTCTGTGGAGCGCACTCCCGGGTACCGTAAACTCAATCGACGTAGTTCTCGTTTCTGCGGAGGCAGGACTCGCTGCCTGTCTTGAACAGGAGACACGATATTCTGAGGCTGCAATTGAATATAGACGTTTAGCCGAGGCTTATCCGGATCTGTTTTTGGCGCCTCAGTTTTTCCTCGATGCCGCCAGGTGCTATCAGGCTGCCGAGCAGACCGCTGAAGCGAAATCGATGTATGACTTCGTCATATCAGAATTTAAAGATTCCCGATACGAGAGAGACGCGAGGACCGCATTGACAACACTGTAATGGTTG
>CAYYIS010000055.1:21532-32204 GCA_964470965.1 uncultured Gemmatimonadota bacterium
CGTAGTGAAGACTTATAATTTTGCACCCGGTCCCACACCGGTCCCCGCTGACGTTACCGCCAAGATGTCCCAGACTATCCTCACGCACCGCTCTACCGAGTTCAGTAACCTACTACATGACGTAACGGATGGCCTACGATATATCTTTCAAACCAAAAATGATGTTCTCACTCTGACGGCTTCGGGATCTGGTGCGATGGAATCAGCCATCGTTAATCTCCTATCTCCGGGTGACAGAGCGGTCGCAATTGTATCCGGAAAATTTGGTGGGAGATGGGTTGAACTGTGTGATGTATATGGAATAGAACTCGAAATTATAAATGTTCCATGGGGCGATTCTGTAAACCCGGTTACGGTTGATGAAGTGCTCCGCACCCGAAGTGACTATAAAGCACTTCTCTCCACTCATAGTGAAACATCAACAGGGGTTCTGCACGATATTCAATCCCTTGGCAGGATAGCAAGATCACATGACGTATTGCTTGTGGTCGATGCCATCAGTGGTTTGGGCGCAAATGAATTGAAAACCGATGCCTGGGGCGTTGATGTGGTCATCACAGGGTCACAGAAAGCCCTGATGTTGCCACCGGGCTTATCATTTGTAAGTATAAGCAATCGGGCGTGGGATGCGACGCAAAGATCTAACAGTCCGAAGTACTATTTGAGTTACGAGAGGGCTAAGCGTTCTCTTGAAAAGGGATTGACGCCATATACCCCGGCAGTATCACTGTTGATGGGACTATCCGAAATCCTTAACCGTATTCGGTCGATAGGGCTGGATTCTGTATTTTCCCATCATGGTTTGATGGCGGATGCCATACGGCTGGGTGTACAGGCGATAAATCTGGAATTATTCGCCACCGCACCGTCCAATGTACTTACATCGGTCAAAATACCGGAGGGTATCGACGGTCACGAGTTGCTCAAACATATTAAAACAGCTTATGGAGTCACATTTGCGGACGGCATGGGGGATTACGAGAGGGTCACCTTCCGCATCGCACATCTGGGGTATGCGGTAGATTCATTCGATATGGTGATCGCGATGTCGGCCCTTGAACGAGGTTTGGCCTATTTCGGACATGATTTCGATCTCGGAGCAGGTGTCGCAGCGGTACAGAAAAAGTTCCAACGGGCCGAGGCGGACCAAACATTGCGCGCAGAATAAAAAAGTGGCGAGCTGGTAATGCTCGCCACTTTTAATCAATACAATATTTACTAAGCTTACTTCGCAGTCTTCTAATATTATTATTCCCTATCCCCGGATTCCATTAACACCACACCGCCAAAAATCCATCGCAGACTGATTTACTAGTCTTTCTTCGTATTGCTTGTTTCTGTACTTGTCGTTTGAGCCGAGGGTTGTTCTTCTTCCGTAGTTTTCTGGGCTTTCTTAAATTCCGTTATGCCCTGTCCCAGTCCCTTAGCCAGTTCGGGCAAGCGTTTCGCACCAAACAGCACCATCACGATCACCAGGATTATTACCAACTCCCATACACCGAATCCACCGACCATGATACTCACCTCCTTTTCCAAAACAATACCTGCAAGGGTAAAGATTGTCAACCATATTCTTTAGTGAATTTACGTTAATCTACCATTCCCCGGGTTTAAGGGGAGGGGGAGAGCGGTAATTTTATATGAGATCCTTCCTGTGCGGCGAACACGTCCAGCTTGTCATTGGGCCGCAACAGATTCCGGCAATGGGTAACAATTTCATCCATCTTGCTGTCATCATGCGTGGGTTCATGATGAAACAATCCCAGCCTGGTAACGCCAGCGGCCAACGCTAATTCTACCACATCATCGACACAGGCATGTCCCCAGCCCGCGCGTGATGTATATTCATCTTCGGTATAGGGGGAATCTTCTATCAAAAGATCCGTGCCTTTAATGAAATCCGTGTATGCCCTGTCACGGATAATAGCAGAATCGATTTTCTCTTGGTCTTCCTCTCCCCCCGTAAGGGAAGTGGTCGTCAATCGGTAATATGGCTCATGATCTGAAATGTAGGCTATGGCCCCATCAACGCCACTGATCCTAAAACCCAGCGCATTACCCGGATGGTTCAAATTAAAGGTTTCTATTGTTAGGTTTCCGATAGTGAACATCTGCTCATCGAGGGGTTTGAAATTTAAAGAGGCTGCCATTGCTTCAAGCGCCACAGGGAAATATGGACTTTCCATTTGACCGGCGAGTGTATCCTCTATTTGCCGATTCACCCCTTTTGCCCCGTAAACAGTGAATGAATTATCTGGAATGAAGGCGGGTGTAAAGAATGGGAAACCTTGAATATGATCCCAATGGGTGTGGCTTAACAGAATGTGTGCGTTGATTGGATCACCGCCGGATTTTGCCAAAAGATTCTGTCCCAAAACGCGCAATCCGGTTCCACAGTCTATTATGATGAGCGTATCATCTTGTTCTATCGTCACGCAGGGGGTGTTCCCCCCATATCTAATGGTGGATTTTCCTGGTACGGGTATGGATCCGCGAACACCCCAGAATGTAACAATCATGACACGACTCCACCGTACCTGAAATTAAAATGACTTGCTCTTATATTCCACATCCCAATATATTACTGGTAATCCCAGGCCGTAAAATAATCAAACCCTTTTAAGGAGCAGACTGATGGTATTAAAAATCGAATATTGCGCTGATTGAAGTTATGAACAGGACGCCGTCGGTTTGGCGGTTAAGCTGCTGGAATACTTCAAGCACGATATCACCATGTTACAACTAGTACCATCTGAAGGTGGAAGGTTCGAGGTTTCGTCCGATGATAAACTTGTATTTTCAAAGCTGGATGCCGATCGATTTCCAGAGTATGATGAGATTAAACAAGCTCTTAAAACGTAAAGACCTTTATCTCCACCTTATATTAATCTAATAAGCGTACACAGGCAATAAAATGACGATCCTCTTTGTTGCTATTCAAAATATGAGTTAGAATAGTCGGGAGGATCGTCACTGTTTACCGATAACCTGGCCTGGTACTCATTCGCAGGTCTCGGCCTGTTCCAATGTTCCAAATGTCCGTGGCAAACAATGACAGAATCTCTTGTTTTACAATTCCAGATTTCGTCAAAATATAGTGAAATCATGCCGCACTGTCAAGTGAATGTTATGTACAATATGTAAACCGGGGAGAAGGCTAATGGAGGTTGTGGCAACATCGGATACAGATGTAACAATTATCGCTATCTCGGGACGCCTCTGGGGTGAACCCGAAGGAGAAAACCTTACGGAGTTACTGACCGATCTCAAGCAAAAAGGAATTCGGAAAATTGTTATCGACATGGAGGGAGTCGCACTGATAAACAGCTCCGGACTGGGCAGTCTTATCGCAGGTATGAAAGGATTTCGGGAGGTGGGCGGCGATACAAAACTGGCAAACCTGAACGAGAGTATTCAAACGATTCTCAAGATTACACGGCTCAACCAGATATTTCATTCCTATGATAGCCGCGAGGATGCTGTTGCCAGCTTTTAGAAGACTGAAACCGATCTGCTCCTAGCCATTCTGAAAGGATACCATGGCCGATTATATACCCCTCGACATCACCCCCTACTGCAATGCAGGACATACCATATTCGGCAAGGACCTTGATCCGCCTGTGGGTGAGCAGACATTCTATGGGCTACCCTTTAGAATCGGTTCAGGCGCGGCGGAAGAAAAATGCTATTTAGGGTTCGGCTCTAACGACGGCCTCATGTCGAAACCGGTAACGCTTCCATTAAATGAATCCGTGCACACCATCACTATTGCCCACACGCTTCTCGAAACCGAAATATTCCATGGCGGTCCCGTAGGCCAAACGATAGCCGATTATGTGTTCCGTTATGGGAGTGGTGAAGAGGTCTCAATTCCTATCCGTGAGCGATTTGAAATTAGTGCTCTTCCCTTACAATGGGGTCAATATCCTTTCCTGAGCGTCCCGGACCAGAAATCCAGCCTTATAGACAGATATTATGGCCCATGGGAACAGGCTGGACGACGGGAAACGGAAGCCGATCAGGGATGGCCGCAGGCTTATTTCCTCTGGTCCTGGCGCAATCCGAAGCCAGATTGCACAATTCAGGAGATCGAAATTCGCCCCGGCGGCCAGTCCTTCATAATAGCCGCAATTACAATCGGTTCCCTGGATGAAGAACCCCTCTTCAGGACAGCTGCCAGGTCCGTTAAAATCGATCTGAAGAATCCCGAGGACGCAAACCAGAAATTCAACCTCCAGGTGGAAGTGGACCGGGGGGTTGCTACCTATCCCTACCCTCTCCCTGAACAATCCCCTGATGAATTTCTCAACGATCCCTATAAAGGTTGGGGTGAAAAACAGAATGAAACCAACAACCCCTCCTATGTCGAAATAGCAGGGACTCCTTCTGCCACGGTTACGATAAAACAAGAGGGAGAAGAAGTCGGTAAGGCGAACTGGGGAGAGATCGAAGAAAAGCAGGTTGTAGAAACGGATCGATTGCGGATAGAAGTGGTCGATGGTGGCCGTAACTGGGTGCACACAACCGTGGTCGATGAAGATACCGGTGATCCCATTCCCTGCCGTGTACATTTCCGTTCGGAGAAAGGGATTCCCTATGCGCCACACGGTCATCATGCACATGTCAATTCAAATATGGGTACGTGGCATATGGACATCGGCGGCGATGTCAGGCTGGGGCAGATATCATATGCCTACATTGACGGGAAATGCCAGGGCTGGTTACCCCGTGGTGATTTGATTGTTGATGTGGCGAGGGGATTCGAATATGAACCTCTTAGAACGCGCGTGCATATTGCGCCGGGCCAGCGTGAATTACAGTTGAAATTAAAGCGGTGGACCGATCTTACGAAAGAACGGTATTTCAGTGGGGACACCCATGTCCATTTCCTCTCAACCCAGGGAGCGCACACTGAAGCCCAGGGCGAGGGGCTTCACGTAGTTAATCTGCTGCTCTCTCAATGGGGCAGCCTGTTCACCAATACGGAAGAATTCACCGGTAATGCAAGTATCTCGGGAGATGGTGACAGCATTGTATACGCCACACAGGAAAATCGGCAACACATGCTTGGGCACCTCACATTACTTGGTTTAAAGGAACCTGTTATGCCCTGGTGTTCGGGAGGGCCTGGCGAAGCAGAACTGGGGGGAAATCTGGAGACGACACTTTCTCACTGGGCCGATGCGTGTCACGCACAGGGAGGAACTGTTGTAATTCCACATATCCCGACTCCAAACTGTGAACCTGCGACTTTAATAGCCACTGGGCGGGCGGATGCAGTCGAGATGCTGGTGCACAACGAATACAACCATCTCGAGTATTATAAATACCTCAACTGCGGTTACAAGTTACCGCTCGCCGGCGGTACCGACAAGATGTCCAGCGATGTACCTGTAGGTATTTACAGAACCTATGCTTATGTACCCGATGTTGAGGAATTTACATATGACGCGTGGTGTAAAGCGCTTAGGAGCGGGAACACATTTCATAGTGCCGGTCCGATCCTGAAATTCAGCGTAAACGGTGAGCCTTTAGGTAACACGGTTCAGTTGACAGGTAACGGTGGGACGGTTGAATTCATTGCTTCTGCGGAATCCATTCTGCCGATTCATTCTCTCGAGATTGTACAGCAGGGCCAAGTGGTGGCGTCTACCGAAGATCCCAACGGTACCCGCAAACTCGAATTGCGCGGTTCCTTAACAATTGAAGGCAACTCGTGGCTGGCAGCGCGGTGCGCAGGACCGAATTACACCAGCCTACCGCACTACGATGGCTGGAGACGGGGTATTATGGCCCATACGTCACCGATCTATATAGCGTGTGGGGGGGAATATCACTTGTTTAATTTAGAAAATGCGCAGTATATGTTAAGCCTAGTAGACGGCGGGTTGTCATACATCCGTCAGAGAAGCCCCCAGCTGAAACCAGGTACAGTCACGCACCATCATGGTGAAGATGATCACCAGAAATTCCTGGAACGCCCGTTTTTAGAGGCTAGGGCCGCCATACACAAGCGTATGCATGATCTGGGAATACCGCATTAGGCAGGATGGTGCCACTATAGGGTTGTTAATATAACGAGGTGTTAGTTTTTAATGCCGCGTTACAGCGCTTCCTTCTCGTGTACGATCTTTCCCCCGACCATGGTAAGAAGAACTTCCACGTCTTTCAGCCTGTCCGGATCCAGCGTAAGCAGGTTCTCCGATAACACGGTTAAGTCTGCAAGTTTTCCGACTTCTATAGAGCCCTTGATATTTTCTTCGAATGCCGCATAGGCAGTATTGTAGGTATAGGCTCTGATCGCCTGCTGGATTGTGATCCGCTCTTCAGGGAACCAGCCTTCAGCAGGTTTAAGTTCCATATTTTTTCTCGTGACAGCGGCATAGAGACCAAGCAAGGGGTTCAGGTAGTACCGTGAAGCATTAGTTCCAGGTGAATCCGTTCCGAAACTCACGACTACACCGGCATCCCACATGGATTTGAACGCATACGCGCCTTTGGATCGGTCGTGTCCAATCCGCTCTTCCATCCACCGCATATCATCGGTGCAGTGATACGGTTGCACTTCAGCGACGATTCCCAATTTGCCGGCTCTGGCGATATCTTCTTTGGACATAACTTGAGCATGGACCAAACGGAATCTTCGATCCTTGATGCCATTCTTCTCGATAATCCTCTCCAGCATATCAAGCAGGTAACCATTAGCTTCATCACCGATGGCATGAACCGTGAGCTGAATGCCTGCCCTGTCCGCCTCCATAGCTAATCGCTCGAGACGGCTCTGCATATTTTCGGGATTGTCCGGACTGCGCTCGAACGGAAACATGATGTCCCGCCATATACCACGGCTATTGGGGTTATGTGTATAGGGCTCGTAAAACCTGGCGGAACTATTACCCATAATCCCATCAATCCATGCTTTCACGGAACCTAACCGAATCCATTCATCCCCGAAACCGACCCTTATACCGATTCGAGACATATCGTCCCAATTTTCCAGGGACGGACGAAATCTTACACGGGCGGTCATCTGGCCTTTGGCCCTCAGTTCCTTGTAAATGTCCAGCTGTTCCGGTCCGGAAGTGACGTCTGAATAACTGGTCACACCGACGCGCCTCATCTGGTCCCATGTTCGTAGCGTTTCCTTGATTCGCTGCGCCCGTGTAGGCGGTGGGATAAGTGATCTGAAATAGTTTCTCACGTTATCTCGGACAAGGACAGTGGATTCAACTGCCCCTCGCACGGGGTTTCTCAACACACCCGTGGGTTCACCTGAATCACCGCGTACGACTTCAATTCCTTCGGGATCGGGCATTCCTTTTTTTATACCTGCGCTCTCAAGCGCTTTGGAGTTGGCCATGTAAACCTTACGATCAAATCGTCGGACCAGCACCGGTCGGTCCTGGGTGAACGCGTCGATCATATCTTTTGTCGGCGTGAACAAGTTTCCATATGGGTCATCGGGATCGACAACCCGGCCTGCTTGTGCTACATCACCGGCGCTCCATGTTTCATAGGCTGACCAGTCGCCGCCTGTTATCCAGGTACCCCGGGTAAACCTTGAATCCACCTCTTTAATACGGGCTACAAATGCGGTTTCGGTCGAAACGTCAAGCAGGTTCAGGCCATATAGCAATGCACCTGTACCTCGAAAATGTACGTGATTGTCATTGAAACCAGGGACCATGAACTTACCGTTCAGATCTATCACCCTCGTATCATCGCCTATGAAGCTGCCGACCCCGCTATCGTTCCCTGCGTAGATGATTTTGTCCTGGAGGGACGCAACCGCCTCTACCTGTGGATTGGCCTCGTCAACCGTCCAAATGGCGCCGTTAAAAAACACGAGATCAGCTTCTTGCCCGTAGGCAGTCCCCGCACCTATCAGAATGGCGATGGTTATGAATACCGCGAAAAATGGCGGTGTTCTCATGGTACCTCCTGCCAAATCGGAACTAACTGGCATAGCTTTCTACAGCCTCATCGACAGAATCGTAAATACCAAAAACCGTGGTAAGCTTTGTCATCTGCAACAGGCTGTCGACGCTACGTGTAACGCGCGCCAGTTTCAATTCTCCGCCGTTTTTCTGCATCCTCGTGTATCCGCGAATCAAAAGTCCGAGACCGGAACTATCTATCCAGTGAATTTTAGACAGATCAAAGATTAACTTCGTAAGGCCGGAGTCTATCATTTCATTCAGGCTATCACTCAACAATAAGGTGTCTTCCCCTTCTGTCAAGCGGCCGCTTAATTCGAGAATGACCACATCATCACGTTTAATTTTGCGTACTTTCACGTTGCACATCCTCCCGGGACGCTAAGTGTCGTGGTAGGTAATTGACAATTCAATTGTATAAAGTTATTTTGCCCAGACTTGTTCGTTCAATTCTGATATACGTTGTTGTGAATACGCAAGTGGATTGCGTAAATCAGGGGAAGGTCCTTTTAAGCTGAAATGGGATTCGAACATTAGAGTGTACTGTCATATGGCGTCAGTGTCAAGCTAGAAGATAATTTTATTCAAGAAATCGGGTTTTAACATGGTTTTCCTATACGGGAGGTTTCATGCCAAATATCATGAAAGATGAAGACAGGGATCTGTTTGAGAAATTAAGTAAAATTAGTATAGACACCATCTCAGGTATACTGATGGGTATGGGATATCCGGATACGTATATTGAAGAAATTATGCCAATCACGAACGGTACAAATATGGTGGGACGTGCGCGGACGCTGCGTTATCTGCCGGTGCGGCAGGATCTTTCCGACGAAATGAAGGACCGATATCAGTTCAGTCTGCTCCATCATGCAATCGAAGATACGCAACCCGGCGATGTACTGATGGTAGACGCGGGAGGTTGTACCGGTTCGGGATTTATCGGAGATGTAATGCTCTCCCGTATGATCGTTCTCGGCGGTGCGGGAATCGTGGTTGACGGTGCAATTCGTGATTTAACGGTCGTACGTGACATGGATTGTCCCATTTATACAAGGGGTGTTCATGCCGCGGTGAGTCAGCGACGATTAATCGCAGTGGATTATCAGGTGTGCATTAAATGTGGCGACGTCACCGTCATGCCGGGTGACATCGTAGCCGGTGATGACGAAGGAACGATTGTTATACCTGCGCAACTTGCTGAAGAAGTGGCGGAACGCGGAACGGAGATCGAGCACAGGGAAACATTTTTAAGGAAGGTCATTGAAGAAGGTGAACGACCGTTGCATGAGGTATATCCGCCAAATGAAGCAGTCCTCCAGGCGTATGAAGCCTACAAGGCAGCGGGTCATTAACACAGCGGTCTGGCAGGCTTAAATCCATTAACGACGGTGATAGATGGGGTCACCAGACTGGCCGCTGTTTAATTTATGGACTGTTTGTATCAGTTCGGATAGCCGTTGCAGAAGAAAAATAGTCCAGACCGGGAATCATTTGGCGGGAGAGGGTAGGCAGGCGCCTGAAAATTGACGGTAACTACCGTTGAAGCAGATACTCACGGTTCAATGATATTACGAACCTGAACAAGACTACTCTTCACCATCTGGATGTAGGTAATTATATATTTTTTGAGCGGCCGACTTCCCAATTCCCTCCACTTGCGCTAATTCATCGACACTGCTCAATCTTATCTTTTCAACGGAACCCATCGTCCGCAAAAGATTCTGGCGTCGTTTCGCTCCGATGCCGGGGATGTTATCCAGAACCGATCGAATCATGGATCGGCTGCGTTTATTCCTATGAAACGTCACGGCGAAACGATGGGCCTCATCCCGCGCCTGCATCAAAAGTTTTAGTGCCGGGGATGTCTTAGGGATCATAACGGGAGCCGGACGCTCTGGAAAAAACACCTCTTCCAGCCGTTTTGCAAGACCAACCACTGGAACATCGACAAGCCCGAGTTCATCCAGAACCCGTTTAGCGCTGGACAACTGCCCTTTTCCGCCATCGATCACCACCAGGTCCGGCAGTGGTCCGTTTTCATCTATAATACGCCTGTATCTACGCCCCACCACCTCACGCATCATTGCAAAATCATTCGGACCAACTACACCCTTTATATCGTATCTGCGGTAATCTTTCTTCTTTGGTTTCCCAGATACAAAACACACCATGGAAGCCACCGGCAAAGCCCCCTGGATATTCGAAACATCGAAAGTCTCTATCCGACGGGGCGGATTTTGGAGCCGAAGGCATTCCTGCAAGGCCTCTACCGAAGGCGGAATGGACCGTCGATCACGCATTTCCGTATTTCTGAGTATACGCGTGTCCAGTTGAAGTTTTGCGTTCCTCTCTGCTAACCCCAGCAATGAGACCTTATGCCCCCTTTGCGGTGTGGTAAAAACAACCCTTTTACCTTTGGATTCACTGAGCCATACGTTGAGGGGTTCCATCTCCTCTGAGTACATCGGTATTACAATCTCTTCAGGCATCGATTGTTGGTCGGAAAAGGCCAGATAATACCTGGAAAGAAAGGCCTCGAGCAATTCAGTCCTGGAATTCTCTTTCGGTGACGAGACAAAAAAGTGGTTCTTGTCTACCATTTTTCCTTCCCGAATGGTAAGAACCGAAATACACGCGGTCTCTCCTTCATCCACCACCCCAAAAACGTCCTGTTCTGCACTTCCTTTGCCGTGTACCCGTTGTTTTACGGCATCCCGGCTAATGGTGTTGAT
>CAYYIS010000056.1:0-32126 GCA_964470965.1 uncultured Gemmatimonadota bacterium
TCACCCTTTATACTCGTATGATTGACACAGGAGAAACGGATGAAGGTATCGGATGATTCAGCCCAGCCCGTAATCCTGGCAGAGGAGACTTATGACCGTAGGTCAGCGTCTCAACGAACTCGGAACCACAAACCGGGAACTCGGAGTTTGATACTGTAAAGGCAATGTGATTCGAAATTGCCTATGAAGCTGGTGGCCTGAGTACGGTGTTGGATTCCAATGACAGTGGTGACCTATTGAAGTCATTCAACAGAAGACGAAAAAGGAGGATCGGTGAAGAGGCGGTACTGTTGCATGTGGCCCCCTACGGTACCGGATGGTAGGTTCATATTCCCGAAAGGGTACTGGGCAGATTCCTATGCCTGGACGGCAGTCAGCCGGACACCTTCATCTCGACTTTAAAAAACCGACGTAACCGATTGGCATTGAGGCATATTAGGGCTATCGTTAAAGTGTTAGGTTTCACGAGTTATCCAGAACAGGTCCGCCTTATCTGTGCCGAAGTCATGAACGATGCGATACAATCTTTCAGGGCCGCCTTCAAGTGTGATCAACTGCAGGTGATGGCCCAGCAGGAATCCTTCCCGCTACGATGAATGTAGGGCTTCTTAAGACAGAGACGGTCCCATGACAGGCTAGGGATGTAAGGGGGGGGGTACTGGTTGTCTGCAAGGTATTACGCTGTTCACGTAAAGGGGCGCCGGTAGACCGACAGAGGCCGCCGATCTACATCAGGCAGTCCACTGGGAGGCCTTGCGATGGCGGAGTATAACGGTGCTTATGCCTATCGCCACCCTTTATATCCTCGCGCCGGATATAGAGCTGGCCCCGCATGTGTATCGAGCGATTGTTCCAGGTAACTAGAAGCCATCCCAGCCCATTAGTGAATTTCTCAAAAAAGTGATTGGCGTTATGGATGTTAGTAACTACTATGTTATGAGTCCCGTTACATTAGAGTAGATTAGTAGATTAGTAGATTAGTAGATTAGTAGATCAGTAGCTATTTTAGCGTTTATACTACGCGGATAATCTACTGATGTTTTATAGTCAGGATCTTCGCATTCAGAAATGACCTGGACGATGACACTGTGTATTTTTTCTCTGGCTGAATGTTAATCGTGTGTGGCCCTTCTCCCTGATTGGACTTTGCAATCATATACAGTCAGAGATTATCGATGAGAGTGATATCGATCCGATGGTGATCTCCGTTTCGCTATGAAGAGAGCACGGAAAATGCACGATGTTGGCCAGTAATTCATGAACATCTGTTTTCTGAGCTTTCGGTCACGGGACACGCACGTATTTGAGAGTTTTTTCTGGCACGTTCCGGTGTTCAATAGATGGGAAAAGGAATCATATGCTTAGAAAACCATACCTGATCGGCTATAACGTGATCCTCTGGCTCATAATCCCTATTCTGCCTTATATTGCGGAAGCCCAGCATCAGCCATCTGAAACCGCATTGCGGGTACAAAAGGCAATCGATCTGGCGCTGGAGAACAATCCCGGCCTCAACAGCTATCGTGAGCAGATACGGGCTCAGCAGGCGCAGCGGCTGTCGTCATTCGGTTTGCAATCTCCGCAACTTGATTATACGAGGGAGGGCTTAGGCGCCGGCGTCGCATCCGGATTTAGCCAGGAACGATGGACCATCTCTCAAACTCTAGATTTCCCAGTGGCGCCTTATTACCGACGCAATCGGATAGATGCCGAAGTAGCCGCGTATGAACAGCGCCTGGAACGAAAACGGAGAGCTGTCAAAGCAGAGGTCAAGATGTCCTTTACCGAACTGGCATATGGTGCTGAAATCCTTGATCTTCGCAACGAACAGCGCGCACTCGCCAATGCTCTGTCACGGGCAGTGTTAACACTTGTATCGGTAGGGGATGCATCCGAACTGGATCGGATGCGTGCGGACATTCTGCTGGCAGAGGCGGAAAACGATGTATCGGAGGCGAAGCGGAAACTGCAGCAGGCACGGCAAACACTCTACAATACGCTCGGTGTCGATTCCGACAATCGGCAATATGATCTCCAGTTGCCGGACACCCTTATATACCTGGACATCGAACTCACACGGAACGAAGTTCTGCTTCGATTAGACGACCAACCGGAAATGGCGGCGATGTCACATGAGCTGCAGGCGAAGCAGCTGGGCATAAAGGAAGCTTGGGGCCATCTCTGGCCGAACGTCACCATTAGATATTTCAGACAGAATTTCGGTCCGGGCGCCAGGTTTAACGGTGTGGAATTCGGATTGTCTATCCCCCTCTGGTATCCGCTTGAACACCGTGGGCGTATCCAGTCGTCCAGAGCGTTTCACGCAGAAACGCTTTGGCGGCAGCAGGAAGTTCGACTCGATCTGAAGCACCAATTCGAGCTGGCCTGGCATGATTACAACACCAGTCGCCAGCAGATCCTGAGGCACAGAGAACGTATTCAGGAACAATCGCAGTCTTTAATGGCTCTGACCATAGAAGGGTACGAAGTAGGTGAACTGGATCTGATTTCCTTACTGGATGTACAACGGGCCTATCTGAAAAGCCAGAAACGATATCTCGATACGCTACGGGATTACTATTTTAGGCTTATTGCGCTCGAACGGCTCATGAACCGTGACCTGGTGTACACCAATACCAAAACCGAAAATTGACGCTTTTTCTAAGGCAGGTGAATTTGTGCGTAACCCGACGAACGACAACCATATGATCCGAAGGTATATGACGTTTCTGCTTTCCGTGATTTCGCTGCTGTCCTGTGGGGATGAACGTACCGCGGATGTACCGCCCGTAACACCGCCGGTACCACCCGGAATTCTGGACCAGGATGATGCCTTGGATATACAAGTCGTGCACCTGACGCCGCAGCAGGCTTCGGACCTGCGGATCGTCACGTCGGTTGTAGACAAAAAAGTGTTTTCATATAAACTCACCGTACCTGGCACAGTCCTTCCTGCTCCAGACCGGATTTCCATGATCAGCGCACCGGTAAACGGCCGTATTACAGCTCTGTATGCACACGAAGGTGAGCCGGTAGAACGGGGACAACCGCTTATGGAACTGGAAAGCCTGGAGTATGCAAATCTGGTTGCCGAATATTTGCAGGCCCAGGCTGAGGCGGGGTACCAGAAAAGCCAGCATGAACGGGTAGCCCTTCTGGTGGAAAAGAAAATCAGTCCCAGGCGGGCACTTGAAAAAGTGAGGGCCGATTATGTTCGGGCCCAGGCCGGACTACAGGCGGCAAAGGCTAGATTGTCCGCTGTGGGTGTTACAGAAAGCCAGGTAAGCAGTTTGACAGCAGAAAAGACTCATCCGGCGCGGCTTACGATTGTTGCACCCATCAGGGGAAGGATCAGTGAACACCTGATTGACCTCGGCCAGTCAGTAAACGCTTACCAGCATATGGCGACGCTCGTAGACCTGGAGAAAGTCATGATAAAAGGATACGTGTCGCCGGACGATGCCGGTCTGATAAGAACGGGTGACGCGGTGACGATCTCATTAAACAACTTCCCCGAACGAAAAATCCAGGGAAAAGTAGACGCCATCAACCCGTCGGTGGATCCGGTCAACAGATCGATACCTGTTATTTCGATTGTCCAAACGCGGGACGACTGGCCCATGCCGGGCGTTAATATCAGGATGGATATTCAGGTCCGGACGCCCGAACCGGTCATCACGGTGCCTCTGTCCGCTCTGGGTAATGAAGGGGATCGGGCGCAGGTGTTTCTCAAAACTGATGAGAACACGTATCAAAATCACGCCGTTACCATACATCGTATTACCAGCGGGGACGTGATCGTAGATGTCGGGTTGCAGGGAGGGGAAGAGATCGCCATCAGCCAGGTGTTCACTTTGAAAGCCCTCAGTAAATTAGACGAAGTGGAAGAATAAAATGAACTTACAAACCATTGTAGATTTCAGCTTTCGGCAGAAGGTAGTGGCCCTGTCGCTGGTTGCGCTTATGGCGTTTGCCGGTATATCGTCTCTGCAGAGTATCCCCATCAACTCCCTGCCGGATGTCACACCGGTTCAGGTCCTGGTTATCACAAAAGCAGGCCGCTATTCACCGTATGATGTTGAAAAGCTCGTAAGCTATCCTATCGAAACTACGATGAATGGACTCCCTTCTGTCCTGGAGGTCCGATCTGTTTCACAGTTCGGCTTGTCAGCGGTAACGGTTGAATTCGAAGAAGACACTGATATTTACTTTGCCCGCCAGATGGTCAGCCAGCGGTTACAGGGTGTCGTGGAAGATTTACCTGATGGTGTTTCCACTCCACAACTGGGACCGATCTCCACCGCGCTCGGCGAAATTTATCAGTACACCGTCACCGGTACGGGCTATTCTCTCACGGAATTACGCACCATACAGGACTGGCTTGTAGCCCCGCAGCTCAAGACCATCAGGGGTGTCACGGAAATTAATTCGTTCGGCGGATTCGTTAAGCAGTATGAAGTGTCGGTACAACCCGGAAAGCTGCGTGATTACGGGTTAGGACTGAAAGACATCATAGACGCCATTGAAAGCAACAACAGCGTTGCCGGAGGGAACTTTTTAGAACATAACCGCGAACAGTATATCATCCGGGGTTTCGGACAGATTCGGAATCAAAGAGACATCGAAAATATAATCGTCGCCAGATATGACAACCGCCCTGTCTTCATTCGTGACATAGCGATCGTATCCGTAGGTGAGCAGCTCCGCCAGGGCGCCGTGACGCAGGACGGCGGTGGAGAGGTGGTGACCGGTATCGTAATGATGCTGCGAGGAGGAAATGGGCGCGAGGTCATCCAGGCGGTTGAGGCAAAGCTGGAACAGGTGAATAAAAGTATGCCTGATGGCGTGCGCATCACAAAGTTTTATGACCAGGCCGATATGGTCGACCGCACCACCGATACTATTGTCACTAATCTGGTAGAAGGCGGCTTTTTTGTCATAGCGGTTCTCTTGATACTGTTGGGTGAAATCCGAGGTGCCCTGATTGTTGCCTCAGTTATACCCTTATCGATGCTGTTTGCGTTCATCGGAATGCGCGAATTCGGACTTGCCGCCAACCTGATGAGCCTGGGAGCCATAGATTTCGGAATGGTGGTTGACGGCTCCGTGGTCATGATAGAGAATATGGTGCACAGGTTGCAAACGGAAACCAAAGAACAGCGAACAAAAGTCATGCTGAAAGCGGCTCGGGAAGTGGCCCGGCCGATTTTCTTCGGTGTCCTCATCATCCTCATGGTATACGTGCCGATCGCGACGTTCAGCGGGATGGAAGGTATCCTTTACCGCCCGATGGCGATCACGGTAGCCACTGCGGTATTCGGATCGCTCCTCCTGGCGCTGGTATATGTTCCGGCCATGTCCGCCCTGGTGTTTCGCCGGGGTGTGCGGGTCCGGCAAAACAGGCTGATCAACAGGCTGAAAACTGTTTATGGGACTTTCCTTAACCGATCGTTGGAACAAAAGGGGGGCATCCTGGCTGTTGCCGCTGGTGTCTTCCTTTCCTCCGTCGCGTTGATACCGTATTTAGGCACAGAATTTCTCCCCGAACTGGATGAAGGATCCATTCTGGTCGAGCAGGTCCGTCTGCCAAGTGTCACTCTCGAAGAGTCGGTCCGCAATGCCAACTGGCTGGCGGGAACAGTGTTACGCCGGATTCCCGAGGTCAAAACCGTGGTGCCTAAAACGGGACGTTCTGATCTGGCGAACGACTGGATGGGGGTGCATCAGACGGATGTATGGGTTGTCTTGAAACCGAGGGATACCTGGCGGCCGGGGATGACCAAAGAGAAGATCATTGAACAGATACAGCCATATCTGGAAACCGAACCCGGTTTGGCCTATAATTTTACACAGCCGATCGCTATGCGCGTGGACGAACTCACAAGCGGCGTCAAATCGGATGTTGCTGTTAAGGTATACGGAGAGGATCTCGATATCCTGAACCGGGTAGGAACGGATATCATTCGCTTGGTGCAGACCCTGCCCGGCACGGCAAATTCCTACCTGGAACACACCACTGGCCAACCCTACCTGACAATTGAAGTCGACCGTGAGGCATTAGCCGTCTATGGCCTGAATGTAGATGAGGTACAGCGTGTGGTGGAATTCGGTCTCGGAGGGCAGACGGTCGGACAAGTGTATGAAGGGCAGCGCCGGTTTGATATCATGGTGCGGTTTCAGGAGGATGTGCGCAACAGCTTCGACCGCATCCTGGAAATCCCCGTGCAACTGCCCGAGGGCGGTTTCATTCCGCTCAAACGCGTAGCCGCTGTTACGGCGCAGGAAGGTCCACGTGAGGTTGCACGTGAGAACGGGTGGCGCCGGGTGATCGTTGGGATCAATCTGGTGGATATCGATATCGGGACCTACGTCGCCAACCTGCAGGCGGCTATCGAATCGGATGCGGATATCCCGCCAGGGTATTTTCTTGAATACGGCGGAGCGTTTGAAAATCAGCAGCGTGCAATGCAGCACCTGACCATCGTGGTTCCGCTGTCGCTACTTATTATCATGGGCTTGTTATATATCATGTTTGGAAAGATGCGTTATGCATTGCTGGTATTTGTCAACCTGCCGTTCGCCCTCTCCGGTGGTATCTTCCTACTGTGGATCCGGGATCTGTATCTTTCCGTGTCCGCCAGCATCGGTTTCGTTGCGTTGTTCGGTGTGGCAGTCTTGAACGGTATCGTGCTCGTGGCCCATCTGAATACGTTGAGGGGACAGGGTATGACGTTACGTGATTCCGTTATTACCGGCTCCGGTGACCGGCTGCGACCTGTTTTGATGACGGCACTGGTAGCCAGTCTCGGGTTTATCCCCATGGCGTTTAACATCGGACCGGGCTCGGAAGTTCAACGGCCGCTTGCCACCGTTGTAATCGGCGGCCTGATCACCTCCACATTGCTAACGCTGCTGGTGCTTCCGATCCTGTACAACTGGATGGAAAAACGGCAAGAGATTCCGGTCGTTCAAGAGGAGCAATAAAACCTGCTGTTTGTTGCATACGTGTGAACATCATCCCTGCCGCCGGATGCCCCGGCTTCCCGCCGGGCCGAATCGGGTGTTTAAGGACCAGCGTCTCTGGTTTTTCACTACAACTAGAGTAAGTTTGAGGTCAGGAATCGGCCCGACAAGCCATGGTTACTGATGCGGTAAACATCCAAGACGACCACCATGTTCTCCCCGCAACTGCATATTCTGGGTAATTGGCTCTCCGGCCACGACGCCGATGTCCCTGTTGCATGTTCTGGTAACACATCACGAGCGGCAACAGGAAAACCAGGACGAAACGGATAACGGCACGCGGTGGCCTCGTTAAACGGCATTTTATTACTGATAAAACAGTTATTTTCTAACTATAACAAAAACCTGTAACCCTATGCAGTCTTTTGTGTTTGGTTAGTTGGTCAACGTATATTACGCAATCATAGATGATACGGTTTCTGGCAGCACATAATTTAGTACTTTACGTTGGCCGCCCACCGATAGGATTTACCTGAAGTCCAACTTCGTTCCTTTAAAATAACTAATCATCAGGAGCACGGCGGAAACAAGGCCTGGCCGTTATTTCCTACGGTAAATCCATCTTTTAATTCCTAAATTTACAGTATTTGCCAATTTTATGAAAGCAAACAGGAAACATCTGGCAATACCAACATACGCTGTGGCACCGGAGGTATTCCAGAAGCGTCTTCCATTTGTGCCCCAGCCCGGTATTTGGGATGGGAAATGGGCGCTTGGTTGGAGTCAGGTTTGTAAACACAAAGTTCCTGGGATGTAAAATCCCGTTTCCTTCGGAATTCAAGGAAGTCAATGTCAGGTTTTGGTTAAGTGCTTCGACGGAAAGAATGGTGACGCGGCATTGTTTTTTTAAAGGAAATTGTTACGAAAACTGCACTGACTTATTTGATTAACATAGTTCACAGGGAGAATTACGAAAACCTACCGATGAAACACTCCAGGATAGAAAACGCTGAAAACAAAATCATTGAGTACGAATGGAAGGCGGATCGCCGGTGGTATCGCCTGGAAATCACAGCTGAAACAACCCAATCGAAACGCGTCGAGGCAGTGAAACAAATTTTGTAACGGAGCATTACTTGGGATAAGCTGAAATAGACAACAACAGTTCTATCGAATACGAAGTAACGTATGCAAAATGGACCACGTACCATGATTTAGATTTTGAAATAAACGTTGTTTTGGGAACGTGTATGGAATGTAGTTTCAGAATTTAGGCCGCGATGAGCGATCCTTGGTGGTGCTAGCGCAAACGACCCCGATTACGGTTCGATTGAGTGGAATCGCTACCATATGAACGCTTAATATGGAGGGTAATATTGGATCTTTCCGCCAGAACTCATTCCGGGTCTGCCAACTTTAGTAAAATCAGTTCCATGGCCTTTATCGTAGATTTAGCACTGTATCTATCGGTGATGTTTTTGATAAGAGAGGTCTACTTCCCAAGTCTTGGGTTTATGGCCAATGGCCTTTTCTGGTCACTAACTACATTAGTCGTTGCATCATGGAGGATGAAGGTCAGGGGAGTTACCTGGACGGAATTAGGCCTTTGTAAATCCGATCACACAAAAACAACGGTAACGGCTACCGTATCAATCTTGGGGATGTCGTTTACGTTGGTTGTTATCTTTCAAATCATCAAAGATTGGTTCTCGTTGGATCTGACGCCGGACACCTCCGATGAGAGTGCGGTCGTTCGGTTTGGCGACCTGAAATACAATTGGGCCCTGTTCTTTTCGATAATCCCTTTAATTTGGTTTGAGTCTTTTCTCGAGGAGTTGTTGGACAGGGGGTTCTTGATGAACTGGATAGAAAGGATGTTTTCATGCACCCTCCTGGGCACCGTTCTCGCAGTAATAATCCAAGCAGTTATTTTCGGTTTCAGGCACTCGAATGATTTATCAGAACGGTCAATTACTGTCGGCCTTATCGGCTTGGCGATGGGGGCCGGGTATATGGCATTCGGCCGAAATTTGTGGCCACTGATTTTTGCTCATTGCGCACTCAACACCCTGTCTATGTTTGACAGAGTGAACTGAGCTGTTATTCAGGAAAGATGCATCGGTGGCCCCAAACTGAAATTTGGAACGACAGTATTTGCGGCCACACCCTACCATATTTAAACTTAATGAAGAAAACGGTGCCGTACCTATGGACAACGTCTTGAGGTATGAGGCTTGACGAAATCAGCGTTTTTGTGAATATATGGTACTCTAGTCAGAACATCATTCACAGAGGTGTCCGAAGATTGAAAAACCCAGTGCCGAAAATTCACACACCCCCTGCAATGTGTCGCATTCCGGAGGGAACTTTTTCGATGGGGAGCGATAATGGATGCCGGAACGAAGAACCGGTGCACGACGTGTGGCTGGACTCGTTTTTGATAGCCCAGTTCCCGACAACTAGGGCAGAATACCGAAGCTTCATTATGGCGGGCGGTTATCCGGTACCAGCGTACTGGGAAGTTGCCGGATATTTAGGCGACCAGAAACCCGTAGTAGGCGTCAGCTGGTACGATGCGATGGCGTATTGCCGTTGGCTTGGGGAAGTGACCGAAGGTGCCTACCGCCTGCCGTCGGAAGCCGAGTGGGAAAAGGCGGCACGGGGCGGATTAAACAGTTGTGAATTTCCATGGGGGAATGACCTGCCGGCGGATTTCCAGGGTGGGCGCGACAGCAGAATTGAAAATGTCGGGACCCAGGATGGTCCCAACGGCTACGGACTGTACGATATGGCCGGCGGTGTTCACGAATGGTGTTCTGATTTCTATTCGCTGGACTACTATACAGCTTCAACCTGTAAATCGCCAACAGGGCCGTCCGAAGGCGTCCGGCGTGCAGCACGCGGCGGTTCCTGGCGGCATGCCGTGCGGTACGCCCGTTGTGCTGCCAGAAGCAGTTTGTCGCCGGAGAAACGGTTTAGTGACTTTGGCTTCAGGTGTGCAGCCACACTTTGAGGTGACATCGATGGGATCAGCCCCACCACATCAGGGCGGTCTTGAATGTCGGGTCGTCCCGCTGGCGTATCGGCAGACAGTACAAAAAACGGTCATCCCCGATGTGCCACCGTAACCCCAGTCCGCTGTACCGGTCCATGCTCTGTATTCGGGCTCGCTCGGGTGTAATGACGGAGCCGGATTCCGTGCCGACCTTCAACATGCCCACGTATCGCGCCACGCCGGCCATCTCCGTGAGGGAGATGGGAAGCGGTTTACTGAGGTTTACAGCCATCTCGCCGTTACGCCGCGAAAAAACCGTAATACGCACCGGCTCTTCTGTCTCCCTTCGACGAGACTCTGGCATAGACTCTGGCATAGAAACAGCAACAGGCCTGTCGAAGTACCGGCCGGATTCTGCAAGATCCACCACATCGCGGGTAATCCCCATCCTGGTTTCCTTCCGATCCATGGTTAGCAGTGCCAGAATCAGAAAGCAAGTAAAGAGTATCAAGCAGCGCATTGAAAACCTCCAGAATACTAAATAGGTGTTGTATATCTACAAATGTATAGTATTTTCTGGAAATTGCAAGTGGTTTTTTTAACGAGGGCATCGGGACTTGGCGGCAGCACCCCGGAAATTGATCGGTGATACCGGAAAATAACACATTAAACAGGGGGGCAGGGAACAATCCATCGGCCGACGCTACGTTAATCCTATTCCCTTTGCATCATCTTTGGCTGGTGGCTATAAAAAGCGCGTCACGGTCCTCCTGCGGAATGAATGGAACGCTGTATCCCGCCGCTTCCAGGGCGGAGCGGAGTGGTGCAAGATGGCTGCGATGAAAGGATCTGAGCATACGAAGGTGTTGCTGGACCAAGGACGCGTCACGACGGGCACGCGGTTTTTCAAGCAATCGGGTGATCATGGGAATCAGCATCTCGGCGTCATCACCGGAGAGAAAACGATGCAGACAGTTGACAACATCCGGCGCAATCCGGCGGAACCCGGTCAAGCGGGACCCTTGCATCCTGGTGTGGGCCGGAAGATGGGTGGCCCGTTCCATGTGACCTGCTATCCCCAGCAGGTATATCAGAGAATCAAATGCCGACCTGGCCTGCGTTCTGGACCGAAACACGCCGTACCACTGAAGATTTAGATCTTTCCAGCCATCTGTGTTCGTTGAAAAGCCGAGCAAGACCTGCCTGCTGTGGCCTCCCAGGCCGATGGCCGGATAGAGAAAACTGTATGAACCATCTACGTTGTAGGGAGGCTTTAACTCCCTGATCAAGGCGTTTTCAACAAGGAGGGCTTCTTGTTCCGTATCTTTGAGCCTTACTTCCAGTTTGCTGGATTCTCTCACGAGTTTCTGCATCTTCCGATGCACTTTACGACGAGATGCGTTGCGGTACTGGCGAAGTCGCGATCTGATATTTTTTGCCTTGCCCACATAGAGGACCTGCCCCGTATCTGATTTAAACAGATACACCGCGGGTTCCTTCGGAAGGTTCTGAATCAAGGATTCGCCGAATTTACGATCGAACATCTTCATTGGAAAAATCGTCCTGACCGGATTATGGAACGACAAAAGAACCAACTAATCGTGAAAAGAAAGTCGCCTCATGTCAAGATGTAAATCGGGATCCGTCCCGTGGAGAATCATGTGGTGATGTCCTAACTTTTCCTGTATTGCGAATATTGTTTGGCATGGAAGAATGTTCCCCACCCGATGTGGATTCGCAAGTCGGCCTGTCAACGAAGTCAGGACTGAAGGAGGGAAGAACTTGTTCGGTCGGTCCGAAGGATCCATTGCGGATATCCTGTCTAAATAGGAAACCAACGTGCTACCGGAACAAGGGGCAGGTGCTTTAGCGCAGGTCTGGGTTCCCGGGTACGGAACCATTGGAGTTGCGATAAAGGCGTAACAAGATTGACGTTTGTTGAAATTATATAAATCCCAGCCTCTGTCTGTTAAAAGAAAGTGACGATATGGACAACCGATTGCGTCCTGTTTTTTCTTCCCTTAGGGGAACCGCCGCCGAGGATGTTTTTAATCCGTGGTATGACTGGCACAGCAGTGTTGATGTAAACCGATCGGCGCCAATGATTCGGAGGCGACACCTGAAACAGTATCTGGGATTACGTAAACAGGCCCCATACCTTTTTGTTGGTGAGGCTCTGGGTTATAGGGGGGGGCGATTCTCGGGTATTCCGATGACGTCCGAACGAATTTTGTTGGACCATATGGCGGATCGAGGCATCCGGGCTTCTGATGTGACTGGAGATCTGTCCACACAACGTACAAGCCGCCTTGAGCTGGGTGCCGACGGCTTTACCGAACCCACGGCGACGATTGTCTGGACTCAGATAATACAATCGGGCATACATCCCAACGATATTGTACTTTGGAACGCTTTTCCATGGCATCCGTTCGAACCGGGAATCGGTCTTCTTTCAAACAGGAAACCCCGCGTGGCCGAATGCCATGAGGGTAGAGGCGCATTACTGTCCCTGCTGCGATACCTGAATATCAAACGCGTTGTCGCTGTTGGCCGGACAGCCGGTATCGCCTTGCGCAACGCGGGTATCGAACCGCTGGAAATCCGCCATCCGGCCCGTGGCGGAGCAAGAGAATTCAGGAGACAGTTCATCAATGAGATAATGAGGAAGCTTTAAGGAGAGAAATCCGAAAATTTAATGGTCATCCATTTCTTCTACGTGGCTCCGGTGCGTGAAACCGGCCGCCGGACTAGGCCTACATCTTTGCACATTGAATCCGGGTGATCCTGCCAAGGCATTTCAAGAAGGCATCCCCCTTTCCATTCAGACTTTCCGCTCCAGTTTCATCCATAACGACACGGCTTTCGGTTCCGCTTTTCACCCTCAAGGCAAGTTGAGCCGGCAGGTTTGAACGAAGATTGGTACTGATTACGTCTCCGCTCGGTTTCTGTGTTGCGATCACGATGTGTATCCCGGCCGCCCGCGCTTTCTGAGCTAATCTTCCAAGGGAACCTTCAATCTCCCGTTTCATGTCTCGATCAGCCGTCAGATCCGCATATTCGTCTAGAACCACGAGCCACCAGGGCAATCTCTGGACCGGCCTTGCGGCATTATTGTAATCCTGAATATTCCGTGCACCCGATTCAACAAAACTCTCGTAACGCCGCTGCATTTCGTTAAATGCATTTATTAGGAGGCTGTTGGCATCCGAGTCGCTCCACCCGATCTTTCCCTCCAGGTACGGACTGCTTTCATATTCCATCAATTCGGTACCTTTGGGATCGACGAGCATAAGCCTTAACTGTTCCGGCATGTAGTGCCTGACTAATCCCCCGAGGATCGTGTTCAATGCCTCTGATTTTCCGCTTCCCGTTGTACCCGCGATGAGTAAGTGCGGTGAATCGGACGATGAAAAATTTATGTCGACGGCATTACCCTGGGTATCAAGGCCGAGAGGAACCGACAGGGCGTTTCCAGGAGGACTCCACTTTGACCATAGTTCCCGGGCGGTGACGAAGTAACGGTCTTCCTCGCTTTTGGGTACATCTATGGTGACGAAGCCTCGATCGATCCTGAACATGATATTCTGTTCAGCTTCTAACTTTAGGACCAACTTCAGTGAATCGGTCAAGTTATGCAGTTTTTTGGGATCAACCCCTTCATTGGGCCTGACGCGGTAAAGAACAGACGCCGGTCCTTCGACAAATCGATCGCCCTCCTGCTCAGTGGGCAGGACGGACACTCCAAACTGGCTGTAGGTGTCCAGGATTAAACGATACCGACGCAAAAGTTCGGCCAGGGTAAGGGGGGCGCCACGACCCGCTCGTGAAGCATCCTGGTTCCCCGTACCAAGGATCGACCTTTCGACCGGTAGCTCTATGGGTACCTCGGGTTCTGGTTGCGAATCGGGCAAATCGCTGAGTTGCGGGATTTGAAGCGGTTCTACCGGGCCGTCGTCGGGGAGATCGACTGGTGTTTCCGAACTGCTGTACTCTGTGAAATTGGTATCGGGGGGAGCCGCAGGCGTGGGAGGCGTCGCCCGATTTTCCGGTTGATCCCTATCTGCATGATCCTCCGGGATGGGATCGTCAGGCTTGTTCACCGGAGGATCGTAAACCAATCCCGCATCCTGCATGTCGTATGACACATCTTTAGGCGGGTAGTTGGTGAAGGCCTGATGAACGACATGGTAGGGCAACAGGTTCCGGACTTCGGACATTGGATGTGCAAAATACCGCTCCAGCAGGTTGCGCCAGTGTGTCTGAGCAGACTCCGGGTAGTACACACCGGAAAGGTCGCGGAATTCCCGTTCACGACATGCCTTAACCAGGTGGCGGCGTTCTACCTGATGTCCGGAACCGTCCATGAGATGGACATAATTGGCATTTTGACTCAACCGCCGCTTTATGCCTTCAGCAGACGCGTGGGTCTGCCACTCTTCATCCGGAAAATAACCAAGCACCGGGAGATGTCGTCCTATTATTATTTCTATTTCTTCAGGCGAAATATTGGCGCCTCGTCCGAATATTTCCCGTAGAACATCATAACAGAATCGTATCAGGGCCTTGGTGTTGACGGTCTCGGTCACATCGTAAATCAATCTTAACAGGGCAAGGACGTCGGGAGGCCCGATCTGATCTTTGAAACCTATGAATTTTGCCGTGTGATTTATGAGAAGATCGGTAAATTCTCTGTAATAACCCAAGCCTTGCCTGGGTCCCTTGGTCTCGGACAATAACAAGGTGCCCCTGGGCGGCGGATCAACAAGATCGCGGTTGGACGCGAAATATATCAGACCATCCTGGCAGGTTTTTGTGAATGTGAAGACAGAATCGTCCGAGACGATACAAGGGGCCGGGAGTGACCGTGCGCCGATATCCTCCGAAACCACGACGCTGGTCGCGCTCAAACCGGGTTGAACTTCCGCTGCAGACGGCCAGAGGCTCAGGAAATGTCGAATTTCGTCAGGATTCAGACCCTGGATGATGACGCTGATTGGACGGTTTGGATCGGCAGCCGATATCTTCTGTATCAGGTCAACATAAGAGCCCGCGATAATCTGTTCAAAGGAATAAGACGGACTGGACAAAATGCGCTCCGATGTTGCGGTGGTGTCAAGTGTTATATGGTCCATGCCCTGATGAAGGCCGAATTCGTATTATATCATAAGACGGAGGATAGGGAAACTTTTATTTATAATTTTAAAATATAATGTATACCAACAGCGGGATACTATTCTGCCTCAGCGAAACATATCTCTATTCCGTAAAGGATCCTCTGGTGAAACAGGGAAATATTCCAGGTGGAAGGTAGCACTCGTTCTAATGTTCCGGGAAGTTACCGGGGCACCGGAGACCATTACCGGAAACCGGGTCGTTGAGGAAGAAGATTTCGACGAAGCGGCCAAGTGCAGGAGTGTGGGGGACTATCCGTATTGCACCAGTGTTCGTGTTCAGGTGATAAAGGACCTGTGGGTTACAGGTTACCCTGTCCTGATCAGCTTTGACATGACCAAGCCGACGATGGTCCAACCAATCATATCTTCAATACCACGAGTGACCGAGAATTGTAGTGGCAAGGCTGTCCATAAATCGGTGTTCATGGTAATCAGCGCGAACAGGCCGAAGGCGGGTGCAATCAGGGCTCGGGACAGGTAGGAACTGCTGGAATTCGACATCACATATCCCACAAGCATGCAGCATGCTAAAGATGTCAGTAATTTGAAGGCCAGGTTAGTTACGGATAACGGTTCGGTTCCATCCGAATTGAAAACTACCACGCCGATAGGCTGCATGGGACGCTTGTCGGTATTCCCATCGATCGGAGCGGTCTCATCCTGTGATACAATCCGTATTCCTTCGGCGCCGGGTGACATAATGGATATGGACAACATACTCCATATCACGAAAACGACTGCCCCTATTACGGCGGGTATGAACGTCCTCATCCCAACTCCTTTTTAAAAGGTCGTCAATGTGATAGAAACTTCAATATACAGATATGAATTGTCAGAGTCAAGATCCGGAAAGCAACTGATTATGACACGCTTTGCAGATGGAACGTTACAGTATCGGATTCGTCTTTACCTAGCCCATAAGGGAGGCAATCTGGTGGGCATGGCCGTCGATGGTTGCACCCGATGAACTATATAGCGGCGGGGTACAGAAAAAATCTCTGTTGCGCACCCTTGTTACCTGAGGAAAATCAGTGCAGTTCGCGTGGGGCAAAGCGTGTTCAAAGTCAGTCGCTGCCGCCCCGGGGATGATAGCGCCGGTGTACTTCTTTCAAATACTCCCTATCCACATGAGTGTAGATCTGGGTCGTGGATATGTCAACATGGCCCAGCATCTCCTGAACCGCTCGCAGGTCGGCTCCGCCCTCCAACAGGT
Organism: uncultured Gemmatimonadota bacterium; assembly: GCA_964470965.1. Classification (GTDB taxonomy): domain Bacteria; phylum JAAXHH01; class JAAXHH01; order JAAXHH01; family JABIQT01; genus CAYYIS01. The sequence goes on from CAYYIS010000056.1 coordinate 16,346, forward strand.
GGGTGGCAAAAGAGTGACGAAAGGTATGGGGGCTGACTTTTTTGTCGATGCCGGCCAGTTCAACGTGTGTTTTCAGGATCTTCCACAGCCCCATACGCGACAGCGGCTGGCCACGCGCACCCAGAAACAGGATCTCACCGCTCTTTTTGTTGGCGATCACAGGCCGTACCGTTTCAAGATATTGCCAGGTTATCTGCAGCGCTTGGCGCCCGACGGGAACCAACCGCTCCTTGGAACCTTTTCCGAATACCCGTGCAAGCCCCAGGTCCATCAGGAGATCCGGGCGTCGGAAGGTAAGCAGTTCCGAAGCACGAAGGCCCGTGGCATAAAGGAACTCGAGTATGGCGCGATCCCTGAGACCAAGAGGGGTTGTGTGGTCCGGTTGTTCCAGGATAAGTTCGACCTCCTCGCGGCCCAGTACATCCGGCAGCTTTCGGGGCATTTTAGGCGAGGGGATATGTTCCGTCGGATTCGTTTCGGCCAACCCTTCGCTCACCAGGAAACGGTGAAACATGCGAACTGCCGAAAGATGCCGTGAGATGCTGGATGGCGCCAGGCCCCGCTTGCGCAAGGAAACCACGAACGCCTGCACGTCCCTCGCTCCCGCTTTGGCGGGACTGGTCTTGCGCTTCTTCAAGTGAGCCATATAGCCGGTAAGATCCCGCTGGTAAGCGTCGTAGCTATTGGATGACACACCGCGCTCCACAGTCATGTGCGTCAAAAAATCGTCTATCGAATTCAAAGTACCCCCTGAAAAACAATTCCTTAATGGGGGAGCCGATTGGGGCTGCCCCAGAGTTACAGTGGCACGCTGCACCGGACTAAAGCCGCGGCTTTGTCCCGGCAGAGATGCTGGTTCGGTGATCTGGTGGTGATTCTGCCTGAAAACCGTTAGCGGCAGGGCTACCGATGAATAGCCGGGGTATTGATGGACGGCCCTGCAGCACTGCATTACCAGCGTTAATCGCAACCACAATAGGGATTAACATTGGATTCGAGATGCTTCAATTCATTGGGTCAATTGCACAGGCCGGATCGCGGGAAGTCCTTGAAGCAGCCCGCCATCTATTTTTCCGATTCCAGTTATCTCTATCGGTTTAATTTGCACTCATATTTTTAAATTGATTCCAGATGCGGCGGATTACTCGCTGCTAACACGGTTATTCAGTGAATCCAGAAAATCAACTACGTCTGCATGGCCCATGTGAGCGCCCCATCCTCCAGCGTCCCCGGCATGAATGGTATCTCTGATCGAGGGATCCGCACCGGCATTGATAAGGGTCCGCACCGTTTCCAGAGAACCGCTGGCCACAGCGTTGTGAAGCGGTGTGCAGTGGGCGTGAAAACCATCCGGATTATGGCGGTTAGGATCCGCGCCGGCTCCTACAAGCGCGCCACAGGCCATCGACTCCCCATTGACTGCCGCACACGCCAGGGCCTGCTGCATTGCTTTAGTATTCGATTCTGGCATCAAGCGGTGTAAATGTTCCATCAATCCCATGCCTGCAGCGATCGTCAGACTGATCCGAGCACCATGATCAAGCAGCAGCTGAACGGCATCGCGTTCTCCGTGTGCAAGGGCGGCATCGGCGCAATTCGGATCGGCCCCGTTGCGCACCAGTGCGCTGACCAGATCACCCCTCATACCTGTCTCGCGCGGTACATTACCTGAAGTTACCAGGGACAGGGTGTAGTCCAGGTCGTATTGAATAGTATCTGCGCTATGGATGTATTGAGCGTCGACAATCGCCTGTATCACCCGTGTAATGTTTTCAGGCAGGGTGTTGTTTCTGATGGGGTTCTCTGCTACGAACCAGAGGAGCTTCGGCCGTTCGAAATACTGTCCGGGCTGCGTGCCGCTGACAAAGAATGTTTCGGAAAACGACGCGGTATCCGCGAGTACGTTGGGATGTTCACACAGGAAGGCTGTCAAACCGGCTGTGTCACCGGAATCGATCAATGAAACCGCCTTTTGAAACAGGGGATCGGTAATGTACCTGTGAATCGGTGGGATTTCAGATTCGGACATAAGCGGCTCTAATCACATCAAGTAACCATCGGGGCTGATGAGTTACAGGGACTTTACGGTGTGTTCGTTAAGTATGATGCCTGGACAGGGGATGGGGTTCGATTGGTGATTTGTCCAAGGCCGGCACGGCCCAGATGTGCCCAAAGCGATAGTGTACACGTACGCATGGCAACCAGTCTGTTATTTTCACATATATAACCATTACGATGTCACCTGGCAAGTCGGAATTGACGTTACTGAGGCATTTCGATTATGCTTGGCGGGCGTTCGGGGAAGAATTTACGGTATGAATAGGCAGGCCCATAGACTGGAGTGCATCGAATGGCGGCTTGATCCAGTCATAGAATACTGGTCTCCAATGTAGTTTTTGGGTTCCTGATCGGTTTAAACCAACAGTTTTAATACTATTGATATGAAGGGTTTATACACGTATAATATCAAAGAAGTTTGTATATGACTGTATCATGCCCTGAGCCTAACAGATACGTTCCCGTAAAGGAGAGAGATTCCTATGTCTTCGCAGAACGGTCAATGGATTCATGCCGGTTCACTTGACGATATACCTGACGGTGAGGCCAGGCCGGTCTCAGTTGGGCAAGGGCGGACCATCGCGGTGTTCCATGTAGATGGGCGGCTCTACGCCACCGACAACCAGTGCCCGCACATAGGCTATCCACTCACCCGTGGGATGGTGCGACACGGGGTGCTGACATGTGACTGGCACGGCAGGAGCTTCGATCTGGCGGGTGGTGGTTGCTTTAACTACAAGTGTGACGACCTGCAGACTTTCCCGGTGGAAAACCGGGAAGGTGAAGTTTTCGTGCAGGTGGAGGGGTTCGTTTACCGCCACAAGTCTGAGCACATGCGCCTTCTGTGGGAGGGGTTGCTCAGTACGGACGGATGGACTATCTCTAAAGCGATCGCACTGATGCTGAACGGAGGTGTGGCCGAAGATGAGATCGTTGAGCAGATCGTGCGACACCTGGGCCGTCATGTGGCCGGACGCGGCGGTGGCGACATCAATGAACAGGGAGGTTTCGCGCTGTCCAGGCTTATCTCCGGTCTCAAGGTTGGACGCCGCTACGCCGGTGAAGATCGACTTATGGCGCTGACTATTACCGGCCGGGCAGCCGCCGGGGGCGCCGCAGAGCGTCTGGAAGTGATCGAGCTGCCGCCTCCGGTGTCCTGGGAGCAGTTGGGCACGTGGATGAGCATGTTTTCAAGGAACAGCCAGGGCAACCGCATCGAGAGATGCCTGTTCACAGCGAAGAATCAAGGGTTCGAAGGCAATATCATCCCGTTGCTGTACGAATGCGCCACAGAGCCCTATTTCCTGGGGTTTGCAGACAGCCTGACTTATCTGAGCGACCTGTCTGAAGTGGTCGATACGTTCGGCTGGGACCAGGCGGGAGAACTGGCGTTCATCATGGGTGCAAGGATGATCGGCAACGGTCGCGGTGAACCGGAACGGTTCAAGCGGGACGCAGTTCGTATTATGAACGGACTGCTGCCCGATATCAGGGCGCTGGAGCTGGCCTCAAACAGTTTAGTGGACTACGACGAAGACAAGTTGGCGCAGGACCTCTTGAGCGTCGACATCGAACGGTCCTTCAATGGTGTTGCGAACGCCCTCAAAGCGGGGGTGAAGGTTGAGCGGCTGATTACCACCTTCGTGCTCCTGGTGGCTGATCGTATGTCCCGCAAGCCGACCACGGTGGACGAGAACTGGTTCTCCATGTCCACAGAGTTCGACCTGGCTTCTTCCCTGCGTCTGGCGCTAAAACACGGCGGATATCAGGTGGCTGCCAAAGCACTGTTCCACATGGCCTGGCAGCTATTCGAAGGGCGGTTTATCAACATACCGGAACGCCCATTGAACCAATCGCCGGAAGGCGGTCCGCCCTCGGATTTGAATACCATACGAACATCAATAAATTCACTTAAAATTCAGGATATCGGATTGCAGGTAACCGGCTATCTGGCCGCGGGAAACTCCGGTGATGACCTTCTCAGAGAGATAGGCCATGAGATTCTTTGGGACGATACCAACACCCGGCTGATCTCAACACTGCGCGCAGTTTTCTCAGAGTGGGAGAATGTGAACAGCGGAGATCCCGCACTCGGCGCGGGCCACCCGGCCGCCGGGCAGATCCTGGCGGGCTTGGCTCGGTATGCCACAGACATACGCCTGAACAAGAACAGTCAGTCCTCGATTAACACTGCTATGCGCTTTTCCGAGGGGCGCACTACCGTGGAAGTTTTTGATTAACGTCTGTCCTCTTATTCAAATAAGAAGGGCTGGTCCCGGAATGCCGGGAGCATCGCCAGGCGGGAACGACCAGATGGTGAATGTCCTTCTCGTCTTGCCTTTGACAAAAACCAAGTTGTTTTTAGGCTGTGATGTCCCCCGTATATGAACAGCCACAACAGAAATTAAGCGATGGACATGCAATTGAATGGTGACGATCTACTAAAACAGTGAGGCAACAGACTACCAGGCTAAAACCTGGTGAAGGAGTCCACCGATGAGTAAAGATACCAACGGGTTTGTGCGTGTAGCGTCCGTACGAGACCTGACCGAAGGCAAACCCCGTGCCGTGAAAGTAGCCGGTCGCAGCATCGCTCTTTACGAACATAATGGCAAACATTACGCCACGGACAACCAGTGTCCGCACATGGGCTATCCTCTCACACGTGGCCGCGTTAGAAATGGTGTGTTGACTTGTGACTGGCATGGCTGGAGCTATGATATGGGCGGAGGCGGATGTTTTACTGGCGGTTGCGACGATCTGGATACTTTTCCGGTGGAAGTAAGGGACGGTGAGGTCTACGTCAGTGTGGCGGGCGGCGGTTCCAAGCGGAGTGACGCTCATTTTCTGCTGTTAAAAGAGGGTTTGTTTTCCACGGACCCCTGGACCCTCAGCAAGGCCATCGCCATCATGCTCGCCCAGGGTGTTTCGGAAGACGAGACGCTGCGGTTGATTCTGCATCACGCCGGCCGGCATATCGCCACAGACCGGGATGCTAATGGTGGTGGCGACGAGATATCATATTTCATAAACGGAATCAAGGTAGCCCGTCGGTTTGAGGGGGACGACCGTCTGATACCATTAATGTTCGCGGCTCACGGCCCGTCCGGCCGAGCCGGTGACCGCCCCACCGTACAGGTACTGCCCGGCGATCAGACCTGGGAAAGGCTGGCACAGTGGATCCGCGTGTTCTCGGCCGACAAGAAGTGGGAAGGCATCGAAAAATGTCTGATTACCGCCCGCCGTTTGGGCGGGGCTGATGAGAGGATCTTTCCGCTGCTCTATGAATGTGCGGTAGCGCCCCATTTCCTAGGAAACAATCGGGTAATCCTGTTCATAGGCTATCTGGCAGAGATCCTCGAGGAATTCGGGTGGGACAAGTCGGAAGAGCTGATCTGTAACCTGGCCGCCAAGATCCTGGGCCAGGAACGTGGCCTGCCGGACGACATCCTCAGGGCCGCCGTCTTGCGGTATGAGCAGATGGATGATATCGTAGCGGAATTGGTCGCTAACCCGTCCCGGAAGGGCGCGCCCCCATACGACGAGGACGCGTTTGTGATCGGACTGGTGAGCGGCGACATGCAGCAGACGTTCGACGCGGTGTCCAACGCCCTGGAGTCAGACGCGGGTATCGACCGCCTGGTGACCACCATGGTTGTCCTTGCCGGTGACCGCATGGCCCGTACTCCGGTTAACATGAACCCGGGATGGGGCGGTCTGAGTCATGAGATGCGGATGGCCTCGTCGGTACGTACCGCGCTGAAGTACGGTGGCACCGCCGTAGCGGCCCGGGCGCTTTACCAGACCGCCTGGCAGTTCTACGGCAACCGCTGGCTGAATGTCAGCCCCCGTGATCTCAGGGAACCGCTGGGTAGCGTCAGAGCCAGCGCAATGGAGGAAGATTCTGCTATAAAATCTCTCATGGAGAGTATCGAGACCATTCAGATCAGGGAGATAGGGCGCCGGACTAGGGACCATCTCAATTCCGGCTTCTCCGGGGTTCGACTGCTCACCGAGATGGCCCAGACAATACTCAAGGACGACAACGGCCGCAACATACTGGGCACCATGCGCACTATCTTCGACGAGTGGGAACTGTGCGCCGATCACCCGGCACGCAATCAGATGCTGGTGGGGTTGGCGCGCTGGGCGACAGACTCCCGCCGTAGCACGGGTAACCAGTCGGCCACGCAAACGGCACAGAGGTTCGCGAAGGGACAGACTGCAGTCGAGTTGTATGAAGAGTAGTTTGTTCAATACCTAGTGCTTTTAAATCCTAGATAGTGAAGCTCACCCATCCAGAAAGGATTCCCAACGTGTACCGCCGCGACTTCGTCGACGATGGCTTCCCTATACAGGCAGGTGCAGTCCGGAGACCCGACAATGCCTACGGTGATGGTGTGGAATGGCATACGGGATTTCCCGTAAAGATCATTTGGGCACTGATAGCGGCTGCGGCCAGCGGAGACGGAACCGCAATACGTAGGCTCGGTGCCGAACATCCGGAATTGATCCCGTTCCATCATGGGGATGCCATGCCTTTTGCGGTCCGGGATGGCCATGTGGACGCACTGCAGGCAATGATCGACCTCGATGCTTTTAAAATCGGGAATGTAGAGATGAGAAACATAGGTGCACTGGTTGACGCAGCCGCAATTCGAGGGCATAAAACGGTCGCCGCCATGCTGGACGCGAATAGACGTGAGCAATTCCACTACCGCCCCGAAGCAAATGCGGTTGCCGATGCCGTCAGGTCACGCGATCTGTCAGGAGTCACACGATTGTTAACTGCAGACACCGACCTGGCTCTTGCGACGGACGACTCGGGCAACACGCCCATGCATTGGGCGGCTCTCACGGGCCAGATTAAACTAATTGACATACTGCTGGATCTGGGTGCGGATATAAATGTATTCCGATGTGACGGCGCCCGTCCAGTCGATTTAACGCGGGGAGACTACCACTACAGGCTGAAACGGGATGGATCGCGGGAAGCCCCTATCAGTATAGATATGGTCACGGGCTATCTTATCGCCCGCGGTGCCGAATACGACATCGTAGTGGCTGCTGACTGTGGAGATCTCGGGAGGGTAAAAGAACTGCTCTTCCATAACCGCTCTCTGGCCAAATACCTCCCGCCATACCACAACTGGTACACGGGTAGCCCTTTAAAGTGCGCAGCATCCAAGGGTTTTGTAGACATTGTGAAGGTGTTGCTCGAACATGGTGCGGACCCTAATATGCCGGAAAGACCGGTAGCTCCTCATGGAATAGCCATGTACGACGCGGCCGCACATGGGCACGTCGATGTTGTCCGGCTCCTTTTTGCCTATGGTGCCCGTGCAACCGGTTCCGTTGATTCCTGCGGTAGTTTCCTCGATGCCGCGCGGGCAAACGGCAACGAAGACGTCATATCGCTTCTGTTAGAGCATGGTGGTGCGGCGGACGATCCCGATCCGCTTTCAAGCGCAGCCCATGGTGGCGACGCAGACGGGGTGCGGAACCTGATCGGAGCACAACCGAACTTGGTGGACCATCCCTATCTCGACTATCTTGTACGATGTGCCTCCGAGCGCGCTGACCGTGCCGTTATCCAGGCATTTCTGGACGCAGTGCCGAATCTCTTTGAACGTATTACCGTGACCCGTGGCGACCCGGCCACCGTACGATGGCTCTTAAGCAGAGGCATGCAATCGAATTTGCCGAACTGGTTAGGCTGGACGCCTATGCATGAACTGGCGCACCGTAACGATATGACGTTGGTCCCCCTGTTCCTGGAATTCGGGGCAGCCCTGGATGCCATAGATGCGGTTGAAAAATCGACGCCTTTAGGGATTGCGTGCCGCGATGGCCATCACGAAATGGTGGACTGGCTTTTGAAAAAAGGTGCTGATCCAAATGGTGGGGGGGCCACCTGGGCCAGGCCTATGGCCTGGGCGAAACGTTCTGGCAGGGACCAGATAAGAGAGCTGCTGAAATTGAACGGCGGGTCTTGACGTTTTCTAATGACGGTTAATCGAAACCTGAAGTGTGACTGTCCGCGCTCTGCTGCTGGTGTTTTCCAGAATCCGTACCCGGGCACTATTGGTTCGCATAAGAGGGGTTAAGATGCGTGCCGCTACCTGTCTGCCATGCCGTAACAGTTTGTGCCCTAATGGAATATTATTACCGCTTAAACCTACATTTTATCGGATTCCGTAAAAATAGGTTCTCCTGCTCCAGCCCGGTACCGGGCCACTACCTGCCGTATCACGGCGCTGGTCATGGCACAAGCCCAGTTTAAGTTGACACGGTCCCGCCGTGATTGCGCAGTAGTTCGGCCATCGCCACGTGGTCGCGCCGCTGGGCCCAGGCCAGGGGGCGCGACCAGACCGCCCCGGACAGATTGGGATCCGCCCCGGCCTCCAGCAGGATGACCGCCACTGCGATGTGACCCGCGCGGGCGGCATGGCCGAGCGGGGTGGAGTACTCGATCCCGTCAATCCGATCGGTCCGGCCGCCGTGTTCCAATAGGAGTTTCAGGCAGTCCGTTTGTTCTTCTCCTGCCGCACGATGTACCGGGGTAACGCCTTTCCAGTCAGACCAGTTTGGATCCATCCCCTGCTCCAGCATCCAACGGAACGTGTCCACATCGCCATGATGTACCGCGCTCTGCTGCCAGAGGTCCGGATTGGCGTCCATCATAGCCTGAATAACCGTCCGATGTCCGGCTGCCGCCGCATCCCCCAGGGCCCCGCCGCGACCTGTCAGTTCAGGGTTCGTTTGCAGACACCTTCGTACCGTCTGGACATCGCCACGTTCGCAGGCACGATCATATTCAACCTTCGTGTTGTCCCGGCCGCCATACGCTTTGAGCATTTTGCGCAACGCACCTTTAGCGCCACCCATAATATTGCCGCTGGATTCTATCTCCGCATTGGGATCTGCCCCGTATTCGAGCAGAAGTTTCACGATGGATTCATGGTTATTACCGACGGCATGATAGAGTGAACTGCCGTTCGGGGCCACGATACCTTCAGCCATATTAGGATCGGAGCCGCTCTCCAATAGCAGTTTGGCGATGGCCTCATGACCTTGTCCAGACGCAGCGGACAACGCCGAACCCTGATTGTAATGAGTATACTCGGGCGGAATGGTCGCCACCGACTCATCAGCGGCCAGCAACGTTCTGACACGCCCTAAATCACCGAATCGTGAGGCGGCACGCAAATCGTAGGTGGCGCCGCGGGCAATTAAGTATCCAGCGACCAGAGCCGTATTTTCGGGACCTTCCTTTCTCCCAGGGTCTTTTAGATGCCAGTAGCGGTAGTCCCCGTCTATCAGGTCAAGGGGGCGGGCACCGTCGAAGCGGCGGGCGTTCACGTCCGCCCCTAAATTTAATAGTGGATCGATAGCTCCTATCTGAGCGGTCATGGAGGCCCAGTGGATAGGCTGATTGCCCGTTTCGTCGGTGGCGGTAATCAATGCTGGGTCTTCTTTCAGGAGATTAAGCAAGTCCGGGAGATGCCGATTAAGCAGGGCATCGCCGACCTTGCGGGCTTCCGGCCGATAATTGAACTTGCGCCGGCGATCCAGTTCAAGCAGATCGTAAATTTCTCGAAAACCGCGGCTTTCCGCCATGTCAAGCGTCTGATTAATACCGTGGTAACGCGATTCCGCCAATGTGTTCGCACCAATGTGAAGCAAAGCACGAACCGCCTCTAAATGGCCTGCACGCACAGCGAAGTGCAGCGGTTGATGATATTCCAGATTGGCATTCGCCAATCCCGGCACACGCTCCGCCAGCTTACGGATCGTTTTAACATCACCCTTATCCGCGGCAGCTATCATTCCCCAGATGGCATTGGCAGGTCCACCGCCAAACGGAGCGGCGGTGTCCGTCTTGGTGGATTCAGGACGGCGCAGCCTACCGACTTTTTCAGGAAATTCGTCGCGCCAGGTTTGTGCATCAGACATAGGGTGTCTCCTGTATGTGGTCCGCACTTGCAGCGAACATCCGCGTTGAGTGGAATTTCAGAAACCTTCGTGAAGGACCTCAATGAAGACCGTGCCGTTACGGTCCAACGTCCCGGAACGGGTGCCATCACCTTTCAACAAGTGGTGCATGTTGATGCCCCGTATTGGTTCAAAAGAGACACAATGTCCAGGTGCCGCCTGCGGTTGGCCCAGGCTAACGGTTTCGACCAGGGGGCGCCGCCGGCATCGGGGTCAGCACCATGATCCAGCAGGTACCCCGCCAGTTTAGTATGACCGCGCATGCATGCCCAGGCAAGCGGTGAGGACCGGAGGTTTTCATCAAGCGTGTTTATATCCGCACCCTGGTCCAGCAACACCCTGGTCAGCGCAATTTTAATTTCCTGGGAGTGGTCTGGATCTTTGGCACATTCGAAAATGTGATGCAGCAACGCCAGGCCATGCCGCGACCGGATGTTTGGATCGACGCCGTAATCGAGCAGGTCGACCAGTAACCGGGCACGTCGTTGGCCCGATCCCGCCTCTCGGCGCCAGAGTTGTGAGAGATGTTCGAACCAGATAGTGTTTTCGCACGCCGGCTCCTGTTCCAGGCAGAGCTTGAGTAGTTCCCGGTCACCGAAATAGATGGCCCAATGAAGGATTTGATACACATTTTCCGGATACCCCTGTTTAAATTCGTCAAAATCGCCTCCTCCCCTTGATGGTTTGAGCATCTCGGCCAGCACCGCGTAATTTTTGGTCTTGGCATAGGTGAACAGGTAGGGACGCCCACCACCAAGAATCAGGCGGTCGGCCAGCGATCTCTCATCACAGATCAGGGCGTAGTCGCCTGGTCTGCCCCCGGCGTAGACACCGTTCGCATCGGCCTTAGCACCACGGTCAAGCAATAGATGCGCGATGCTGTGGTGCCTGTTTTCCAAGGCGTAGAGCAGGGGCAGGCCGGATTCCGGATAACCAACGGGATGCTCTGGACTCACCTGGCTTGTGTGGATGGCCGCATCCGGTTCGGCCTGGCTATCCAGCAAAACCTCAACGACCTCCCGGTATCCGTTGCGAGCGGCGACTGTCAGAGGGAAGAATATCGACCAGTTGCCGAACCCCCGGCTACTGTTGTAGTTGACGAGTGAGGGATCTTCAGATAAGAACTCTTTTACGCCGGCCAGATGTCCCAACGCCGCGGCGACCCATATATCGTACGCCGCGCCGTGAGCCAGCAGAATGCCAGCGATTACGTGTGCCCTTGGGTTAAAAGAGTGTTGCTCCAATAAGGCCTCGATAGGCCGCAGGCCCTTCGCGCTGCGTTTATCGGCTTCGGCTTCTCCATTCAACAGGTCATTGACCATTTGTCTGCGGAGACCGACCGCAGCCACGTGTAATGGGGTGTCACCTTTCATATCTGTCTCATTGATGACGGCGGGATCATTCTTCATCATCAAGTAGACTTGGTTCAGCTCCCCGTCCCGTATGGCCTGACAGAAGGCCTCCCCCTGTGTTGTAGCGCCCTTCCGACGGTTCAGCGCGGTTAACATCATTGCCGCTATTTCTTCCAGGCCCTGATCCTGCGCCATTGCTAACGGGCTGGAGAATTCATCGCTTACAGGGTAGAACCCCCGCAAAGGATCAACACCCGCCTCAACCAGAACACGGGCGGTCTCCGCGTGTCCGCCGAATACCGCATAGTGCAGGGGTGTTCTACGCTTTGAATCCTGATGCCTGACAAGGGTGGGAATCGTTTCAAGAATAAGGCAAACGCGTGCTGTGTCACCAGTTTCGGCAGCTGTGCACAAACTTACTATGTCGTTGCCCCCCCCTTCGTTGGAAAGCGCCTGGACCTTGTTCGTTTTATCAGCCATGTAAATTCCCCTACCTTCGGCGGGCGTACGAGATGCCGTCGTGAAACCCCCGTTAGAAACTGGAACCGGGTACCAGGGATCAATTTTAGCGGAGCCACTTCGGCTCGAAACCTACCCAGACAAACCCGTTGTGCTGGAGACAGCAAACTCAGCTAGTGAATCGATCACCGGCCCAGCAGACCGGTCTCAAACGCGCTTTCCACCGTTCAGCGATGATTATTCTAGTGCGCTCCCTAAAAGCTGTAACGCGGACTGATTGACGAGTTCCCTTTCCTTGAAAGCGTTCGCGTACTCCAACACCGTCATGTCGGTGTACGTCTCATAAATACCATCGCCCACCGGTTTCTTGACAGATGCTCTAATGTTTGGATCGGCTCCACTGCGGATAAGCAGTGCGGCCAGATCGGGAAAACTTCGAGGCACATGAAGAGTAGCCACGGTGTGGAACAGAGGCGTCCAACCACCGCTGCCGTCCTCGCCTACCCAAGATGCGGCATTCGGGTCTGCCCCCTTTTCTATAAGCCAGGCCGCCGTCTCGAGATCACAGAATTCTACGGCCATGTGGAGCAGGGTGACGCCACTTGTCAAGGGCGTAACATAGGCGTATTTCGATGGAAGGTCTATCTCGAGTTCAGGCGGGAAAATTTCCGCTTCGCTAAATCGTTGTTGTAGCAAATCCCGATTCTGGTCTAGAATGGACGCGAGGCGACCCTTGTCACGGCGATGTATGGCCATAGGCGCGGAATCTGGCAGTTTAAAACCTGCTGCTTCCGCCACCTCGAGACATTCTGATTTTTCTTTGGGCTTTCGGTCGTTTGACGCCAAAATCATACCGACGCAGGCCGGATTCAGTTCGGCGCCGTGTGAAAGAAGACATCGCAGCATTACTGGTGCCAGCGTCATACATGGAAAATCGATGATCCTGAAGCCGCCTTCGTTCGGTACCGATACGGCGTTCGGATTTGCGCCATGCTTTAAGAGGAGCTCGGCTGCAGCGATGTTCTGGTCGGATGACGCTGCCGCCCGGAGAGCCCGTTCATTTCCTTCATGGATATCCGCCCCGGCTCTAATGAACATCTCCATTGCCGTTGTTTTGCCAAAGTAGGCGGCGTATGCCAGGGGTCTATAGTTATTGTGGCGCCGACGCCGCACCCAGAATCCCACACGGTGAATAAAGTGAGGATCGGACTTGAGCAGCCGCTCTAACCCGGGGATATCGCCTTCTAGAATTGCACGTTCCTGTAACCCCATGGACTGCTTGGTTAGAGACTCTACATAAGATGTCAGATTGCTCCAGCTGGTAAATCCGTAACGCCGGGCAACGGCGAACTGAGCATCTGCAACAGAGGTATAAAGCCCCGCATGTGTTAGGTCCATGACCTGGGTTTCGAGATGACGTATGTTGGGGTTATCGGGGAGTTGCGCTATTTGTGTTTCAGACATTACTGACCTTCTTACGCGGCGGTTCGGTGTCTGCCGGGCTATTTGAAGGAAATTCAGGGAAATAAACGACTTTGCAGGTGGGCTTCTACTCTATTAGCGCAACGGAGACAGCTAAGAAACCGTAAGGGCCCGCACCGGTGATGTCAAGGGGTTTTCGAACCATTGTCAACGGATCAGGGGCATCCGGCCCCACCAGGCTGCCTTCCGGTACGGCCGGTGCCTGAACGCTCCATACATTTAGGTTTTCGAAGGGCGTCCATTCAATACGGGTATTTTACCGATAAATTCCGGTGCCCAACCCGTCGCTAACACGATTTGGTTTTACCTCACTAATACATGGAAAAATACTTTAATAAAACATTATAATCGGTTGTTGTTCAAACAGTTATAAGGATGAGATGTTCTCTTTTTACTTATGGCCAGTGCAAGGTGCGGTGAGATTTAAATCAGGTATCGTGGGCAGACCTCGAACCTGCAAAATACTGAGGTCTCACATCGGACTGCGGTGAGACTACCAACAAAGGTTGGCAGAAGAAATGTCCGGCATTATGGCAATCTCCCGATGACTGGTGGAGACCGGTTAGCGGCTGGAAGGTCGGACGTGATCCAAACAAGGGGCATTGGGGAATATCGTGGACTCTCCGGGTTGTGCTGGTGCCCCAAGGAAAAGGTTCCTTAAGGGCAAGACCGTTGCGTCTGAAACGCTGGGTGGATCTTCTGGTCTTCGCACCTGAAAAATATTGATGGCAGCCAACCGAAATCATTTCATAAAAGGTTGGTATGGCGATATAATGTTTGAAAGACGAGAATCGGGAATCGACGGGGGCAGGGATCTGTGGTGAAACAAAATCAATGCCATCATCGGCGGTCGGGTGGATTCAACACAGGGGAACGGAACCTGTGAATGACAAGATGATTTTTCCCTCCATTTACAACGGCCGCACGGTAGAAGGCGTTTTCCTAGCCCGATCCAATCGATTCGCAGTTACCTGTGCGGTCAACGGGGTCGAAACAAGAGCCTTTATGCCGAATCCGGGGCGCCTTGGAGAGTTGCTTCTTCCACATGCCCGTTTGATTCTGGCGGACCACGGTACAAAAACGGATCGGAAGACAAGGTACACCGTGATGGCCGTCGGTTATGGCGGCCGCATAGTATTTCTGCACACACACCTGAACAACACCGTGGCCGAAAGTTTGTTGGAACGAGACTCTGTACCGCCATTGAAGGGATATCGTGTTATTGACAGGGAGGTAAGTTATCAACGAAACCGCTTCGACTTCCGAATCGAAGGCCCCAAAGGTTCGAAGGTCCTCGAAGTAAAGTCATGTACGCTCGCTGCTAACGGGATTGCCATGTTCCCCGACGCCGTAACGGAGCGGGGCCGGAGGCACCTGGAGGAACTGGCAAGAATTTGTGATCAGGACGGCTCTGCGGCGGTACTGTTCGTTATCCATCAAGAGGCTGTCACCCATTTTTTGCCGGACTATCATACGGATTTTGCGTTCAGTGAGGTGTTTCGAGACATAAAGGGAAGGTTGCCTATTTACGCCGTATCGCTCGCCTGGTCGTCGAATTTGCGTTTCGAGGTTTCCGTGCCCGAAGTGACGATTCCCTGGGATACCGTGCACGGTGAATGTGTAGACAGGGGATATTTTCTCAAGATCGGGCAGGACGGCAACCAATATGGAATAACATTGACACCTTATGCCGACGGGATGTCACGAACCGCTCCTGGTCCGGGTGCCGGTGTGTATCCTATCCGTTCTTCGGTGGATGAAACAGAAATTATCTTGAAAGGACTAACCGGTTGCTACGGACCGCCATGTACCGACCGGGTATTTCGGATCCACCACAACCCAGTGCCGACTGCCGAATTTCAGGAGTTGTTACTGTCATTCCGGATGCCACGTCGCCTGGCCGAGAGCCGGTAAGGGCAACGGAACCAAGATCTTACTCCTGGAGACAAAGTACCCCGATTCACCCTATCGGTAAAATCTTCAGGGCACCATATGGCTCCGATCCATGCAGAAGTCTAGAACAAGGCCGGGAGGGTTTGGGGCCGCAGACGATACAAAATGTGTCCATTCACTGAATTTTTAATAAGCTGGTGACCGTTCCATCCCGCCGTTCACGCCGGGCAACGTCCAGTGGTGTTTCGCCCTGCGCATTCAGTAGGGAGCGGTCGCAGCCGATGTCTATCAGTGCCTGGACGACTTCCGGGCGGTTTCGGACAGCAGCCATGTGCAGGGGGGTGTCGGCCCGGTAGATAGGCCCCCAGTCCGACTGAACGCCGATACCTGCCTTGTGCCCAGTATCTACACCGGCGTCCGCTAGGGTACGAATGATCTCGAGATGGTCAGCCAGTACGTCTTGGTTTGGTGCCACTTCCGCGGCCGAATGGAGCGTTGATGACCCGTTGTGTGGGTTGATCTGCTGGGCGTCTGCGCCTAGT
>CAYYIS010000057.1:0-30737 GCA_964470965.1 uncultured Gemmatimonadota bacterium
TCTCCAAAGATAGAGCCGTCTTCATTTTCAAAAAATGGCACCGGTGGATTATACTCTATTAATTTATCGGAAGCAGCAGCGTAAGCCCTAGTCGTAGCTTCTTTGATTTGATGCGGAATATCAAGTTGTATAGACAATGTCAATACTTCAATCGGAAGCTCTGGGAAATAACCAAGTATTGATGATGCATTGGATAGCCAATTGACTTTATCCTGGCAATCAAGACAAACTTTCATGTGCTTTCGGATAAACTGAATTCGCTTCTCATCGATTTCGGTCCGTGAATCGGCAAAGAGAACAAGTTCTTTCGAGGAAGGACACAGTTCAAACAGGATTGGTCCGTGCACTTTTAAAATCTGAAGGATTTCTCGTTCTTCCGGGATTGGATTCGTATACTCTCTTTTCATAGGTATTCCTATAGTAAAGCTCTAATTAGATTTCGTTTGTTGATATACAGTCAGAAAAATGATCATAATCTCGATAGGTTTTGTAAATGCGTTTTCGAATTCGATATAGACAATCATATATAATGTGCCCAGCTCTTTCTGGCCTCACCCCAAGCTTGTCTGCGACCTGTCCTCTTGATAGTTCCTCATTCAGTTCCTTAAGATACAACCTCAGCGCCTCCTGGCATCTGGGGCCGGTAAATCGAGCTAAAACCGTGTGCAGGAGGTAAACACGTTCACGTTCATCTAGATTTTCAAACAGCCTATCGACCTGGCGGGTGGCCGCTGGATCTTCAATCTGGTATTCAAGTTCACCGTTTTCATCTCTTTGGTCAGTGTCTACAAAACGGATACCTTTACCTTTCGAATATCCAAGCCGTGATGGCATGGCGTCGAGACATTTAAATTTGGCAATTCGTACCACATAGGTTTTTAAAGAACTCTTGAACTCAAAGGAGGGAAGGCTCTCGAGCACTGCCAGAAAAATATCATTGAGCATGTCTTCCTTATCACCTGAAGGAATCCAGTAAGCATTGTTGTATACCCAAAAATAAACTGGTGTATCAGTTTTAAAAAAGCTTTCGTACAGCTTGTTCCTGGCATCTTCGTCACCAGATATACACCGGGAGACAAATTGAGCTTCATCCATCTCGATGATATTTGCATGAGCTGACACTATGTTACTCATCTATTCACCTATCAGGTTCTCTGGAACAGTGAGAGTTTTTGCTTTATGACAGCAACATCTCCATGCGCTCCAATTTTCTCAAATTCCTTTTCTGCCTCCTGCAAAATCAGAATAGCGGTCGTGATTTCACGTTTTTGATAGTACATCATTGCACGCTCTCTAATCGTTTCACAATGGCCATATAAATCTTTTGATTCTTTGCACATTAACTCACATTCATCAAATATCTCTTTAGCAAGGGCCCATTCTTCCTGTTGAGTTGCTATAATGCCTTGAACTCTCTTAACTTCAGCCATCCCGCGTTTATTCCCAATTTCAATTAACATCTGTTCGGATTTTAAACAAATGTCATCCGCCAATTGCAAGTCGCCTAGCCGGGCTAGAACGCGGGCATAATTGATGTATGTGCTCCAAAGTTGTTTATTATTACCTATCCTTTCAAATATCTCTACGCTCTCCTTGTGGTGATCTAACGCTTCCCCCCAATTCTCCTTTCGCTCATAAATTAATCCTAAATTTGTATCAACTTCTGCCATTCCTATTGAGTTTTTGGTTCGTTGATGGCCTTGGGCACTTTTCCGATAGTATTGTATCGCAGTTTCATCATCGCCGATGACGTACGCGACACCTCCCAAATTACTCGTAATAGATGCAATTTCCGCAGTTTCATTTATTTCCGTGAAGATACCTAATGCCTTCTCATAGTGTTCTTCTGCTTCTCTCCATTGCCCCCGCCAATATGCTATACTAGCCATATAGTTAAATACAGCAGCGATACCTTTACGGTCATCGTTCTGTTCATATAACTTCAGGGCTTGACCAAATAACTTCAATGCGCCATCCCATTTATTCTGATTTCTTAATATCGCCCCCAGGGCCATCAAGGCATCACCCTGGGCCCTGCCGTCACCACACTTTTGCGCCGTGCCGAAGGCATGTTTAAACCTTCTCGTTGCCTCCTCATAATCACCCTGGTTAGAATAGATTCTCCCAAGATGTAAATCTACCTCAATCTGGTCCTTGCTGACCTCCACCGGTGCCTCCCGGGACAGGGTCGCGTCGACCTGCTCCCAGTATTTTTGTGCTTCCCGGTAGGCGCTCATCTTCTTGGCGCGCTCAGCGGCCTGTTTGAGATAAGGGAGGGCGGCCTCTTCGTCACCGCCGTGAAACAGGTGATTGGCGAGTACCTCGGGTAGGATCTCTTCACCGGCCTGTTCGCGGTCCAGGAACACCTTGCTCCAGGCCGCGTGATACGCCTGCCGCAGCGCCTCGGGCAGCTCCCGTTCGAGAACGTCCCGTATGTTGCCGTGCGTAAACTGGTACACGGCCCTTTCCACAGAAGCGATAATTCCGTGGCGCCGCTCCAGTTGTACCAGCTGTCTAAGGATGTTCATGTGGGGGTTGCCCGTGACCTTGGCCAGGTCGTTCACATCGAACCGGTTGCCGCAGACAGCGGCCAATTCCAGTATCTCCCGCTCCCCATCCTGCAACCTGCTGAGACGACGTTCGATCAGGTCGTTGACGCGGGGAGGGGCGATATCGTGGTCGTTCAGAATCTGTTCCAGGTTTTCCCAGTCACGGCCTTCCGCCTCCCCCCGGGTTTTATCCCGCCACCATTTGAGCACTTCGATCGCGAACAGAGGGTTTCCGCCGGATTCTTTGTATACACGGTCCGTAATGGATACCGGTACCGCGCGGCTGCCGACGATCCCGTGCACCAGGGAACGCACGTTGGTCTCATCCAGGTTGGTCAGCTCGATAAACTCGCCGATCCCTTCACGGGTCATGCGCCGTATGGTTTCCGCAAGTGGGGCCTCGCCGGCCCCTTCCCGGTCTTCGATCTCCTCCGGACGATACGTGGCTATGAGATGGAGTTTCCAGTCCGGAAGCTGGCGGGCAAGGTAGTGCAGCAGCTGAACGCTGCCGCTGTCGCCCCAGTGCAGGTCATCCACACACAGCACTACGCCCCGTTCTTCAGCCATGGTCAGCATCAGGTGCATGATCGCCTGAAACAGGCGCTGCTGCTCGGCCTGGGGATTGAGGCTGGCTGGCGTGTTTTCCTCGAGTTTCCGGCGTTCCTGGGCGGTCCAGATCTGCGGCATCAATATCGCCACTTCAGGCGTGTCTTCAAGAATTCGGGTTCGAAGCCGGGCAAAACGCGCCGGGATGGTGTCGGTCCTCACGGTCTGCAGGCGCTGGCTTAGGGCATCCACGAAGGGGTGGTACGGCACGGAGATCTCGTGGTACAGGCAGCTGCCGAATAATGTCCACATGCCCTGTTCGTCAGCGAATTTGAGTGCGTCCACTGCCAGGCGGGTCTTTCCCGTGCCCTCACTGCCGGCGAGGAAGGTGAGCTGCCTGTTGCCCGTGAGCGCGTGCCGGACCCCTTCCCGGAGCCGTTCCTGTTCCTGGGACCGGCCCACAAGGTCCGTTTGAAACTCATCCCGCGGCTGGGCGGTAGGAACGCCTACCTGAACGGGGCGCTCTTCCAGTGTAACCGTTGCCTGGTCGTCGTCCGACACGTCCTCCAGAATAAGCGCCCTGCAGACGTCGAGTTCGGCCAGGAGCTCGTCCGCGGTCTGATAACGTTCCACGGGTTGTTTTGCCAGGAGTGTACCGACCATCTGGTCCAGCTCCTTTGGCAGACCCGCCCGGTAGTTGGATGGCGGCACCGGGGTGTCGTTGATGTGCTGGTAGACGACGGCTATGGGTTCGGCAGCGCTGAACGGCCGACGGCCGGCAATCATTTCGTAGATAACGATACCCAGGGAATACAGATCGGCTCGGCGGTCGATCGGCTCATTCAGGACCTGTTCCGGGGCCATGTAGTCGATGGTACCCATTATGTTACCGGTCAGCGTGATGGCGCTCATGTCGGCGAAGCGGGCCAGGCCGAAGTCGAGAATTTTGACGGTGCCGGCTTTGTTAAGGATCAGGTTACCCGGCTTGATATCCCGGTGATGTACCCCGCGCTCGTGGGAACAGGAAAGGCCGGCGGCCACCTGACGGGCGATCTTGAGTACCTCGGCCAGGGGGAGGATCGGGTTTTCGGCCAGCAGGGCACTCACCGAACTACCCTCAAGGTATTCCATCACGATGGAACAGGTGTCATCGTCCCGGATCACATCGAATATCTTAACCACGTTCGGATGGTCGATCCGGGCGACCGCCTGGGCTTCCCGTAAGAAGCGTTGGCTGTACTCCTCCTGGGCGGCCAGGTTCGGAAACAGCACCTTGATCGCCACGTCGCGGCCCAGGTTCGTGTCCAGGGCTTTGTAGACAAGCCCCATGCCGCCGCGACCGACAATCTCGCCCATTTCATAATGCCGGAATTTTGATCCCGTACTGATATTCATAATCTAATTGGACCGTGTGTTACCACCAGAACTCCGTCCTGATGTAACGTGTGATTCTCCGAAACATGATGGCACCTACCGGCCGGGAACCGCAATACACCCTGGATATACCTGTCATACCCGGCTTGAGGTAGTTCGAGTCGTTTTCAACGCGGCTCCGTACCAGGAACACCGAAATGCCGGCCTGCGTCGTACCCCTGGGAGCGATGGCGTCGACTTCACCGTGGAAATCCTCTAAGGGAAACCCCTGGACCTTGAACTTGACCGGATATCCGATCTTCACGTCTCCCACCTCCCGTTCCGGCACCGCCATCTCCACCAGCATGGACCGGTGGTCGATCAGTTGACAGATCTCATCACCTTTGGCTACGTATTCATCTTTTCGTTCCATCAGAAACCGGGTGGTGACGATGCCGTGAATGGGGCTGTAGATCTCGCATAACTGACGCTGCGCCGCGAGATATTCCGCTGTGGCGGACAGCTCCTCGATCCGGGCGACCATAACATCGATCTCTTCCCGCCGGGTGCCTGCCAGGAGAAGATCAAGGCGGCTCTGCACCTGTTCTACCGCGGCCTGCTTACGGTTCAGATCGGCTTCAGTCTCTTCCATTACCTTCCTGGCGATCACTTCCTTCTTTAAAAGAGAGACGTCGCGGGCGTACTCGACCCGGCTGGCTTCCAGGTCGACACGTGCTTCTTTTAATTCGGCCCGCGCCTGGGCAATTTCCTCCTGCCGGTTACCTCGTTCCAGCAGCGGGAGGCCCGGGCGGGCCTGGTCAATCTGGGCGGCGACAGTCCGGGCTTCGGCGTCGATATCCCGGGAAGAGAGGCGGACGAGAATCTGGCCGGCAGCCACAGTGTCCCCCTCATCCACGTAAATGTGCTCCAGCTGTCCCTCTATCCGGGCCCGGACAACCGCCCGTTCCTGGGATCTCAGTTCAAAAGGGGAGGATATACGAAGCTCAATCTCCACCAGTGCCATGCCCGCCACCACGAGGCAAAGAACTACCACCCAACAAACAGTCCGCAGAGAGACAGACGCGTGTTTTTTAGGCCCATCGGCCTGTTCGGTCGTTGGTCCGGATCCGGGCTGTTCTTCTGTTTCCGAGTTCTGTACGGCCATCGCGATAAAACCGAAAACGAGTCCGGCAATGCTCAATTCAGGAGCGTACTCGATAACGAAGTCCTTAACGAAGTTAACAATTACGGCAACTAATAAAACCGAATAAAATGCGGCCAGAGTTCCGTAACACAGATAGATGCGCCGGTCTCTCGACGAGACCCGAGGGACCGGTTCCCCGTAAAACCCGAACAATCGGCTGGATTTGAGTTTTAGGAACGCAAACGCCTTCTGACGCAGGTTCGGGATATCGACCCAGTCACTTAGAATATAATACCCGTCCAGTTTAATCAACGGGTTTAGGTTGAAAAGAATCCCCCAGCCGGTCACCGCCATCATTATGAAACTGGTCTGGTGCACCCAGGTTGCCGAATCGGTGACGCGCCAGAGGATCACCATCGCCGCGAAGATCATAACACCGGTGTACATACCGGCCAGCATCACGACCATGCGGGATCGTTTGCGGGTAAACAGGTAGGAATCACTCACGTCGGTATAAGCGCCGGGCTGAAAAAACAGGAGCAGAAATCCCATGTTGCTCACCTGGCCGCCATAATGCCTGCAGGCCATCCCGTGCGCCATCTCGTGGATGGTGAGGGTGACGACCAGAAACACATACACCGAGAGGATCGTAGAAAGGTCGAGCCGGAACTGCGATAGCTGATAGGCGTACAGATCCCAGTCCGTCATCAGGCCCCACCCCGCCAGCAGGACCCACAGAATCGAAAAAATCACGAAGGGACGATCGAAGCAGAAAGAGAAATAAGGATAGAGCCGGTCGAACATGCGTTGCGGATTTACGAGGGGGTAGGTGTAAAAAAGAAGGCTCTTCCGGTCGGGTGCAGATGGTTGTTTTACCCGGTGATCCCCGGGGGTTTCAGTAAAGGTATCGGACCATTCATAGGGTTCGAGAAGATTGAACGAATGCAGGCGCTTGACGAAGGATTCCAGAAGTTCGAATCGAACCGGGCGGCGTACACGGTCAGAGACCGCTTCCTGGATGGCGGCCAGCGAGGTGCTGCCGTCCAGAAGTGTTGCCGCGTAATACTGGAACGCAACAAACCTGAAATACTTGTTGACGACCGGGTCTTTTACGACGAAAACAGTCTGATTACCCTGTCGGTGTTCACTGACGACCAGGTCGTGCCGGAGCTCAGGATAAGGGCCCATGGCTACACAATCCTCTGATATAATACCTATCGGGCGGGAGTCTGTAACCAACCCGGAGGGTTGGGTGAGTATAATCCCCGATGGCGGTTTTTGCAAGCAAAACCTTCTCCTTGACACCATGTCCTGCCACTATCAGTCGGGAAAAAAAGAAATCCATCGTACAGGAATCTTATTTTTATTTCAAAACAGGCTGCCGCGGGGCCGTTTCACGCGGACGTGGCACGGATGAAACGCTTGACGCAGACCGGTTGGAAGATTACATTGCGCCCATGATGCCGGTAAACATTCCGATGGTTTCGGAAAGGGCGTATACATATGGCAACTATAGAATTATCCCGCCAGGAGATCTGGACCATACTCTGTTGGGCCGGTGATCCGGCGGAAGACAATATCATCCACAATTACAATTCCGAAGAAGCCTCGGTGGTCCGGAAATTAAAAGCGGCACTGACCGAAGAGGAACAGCGTTTCCGTGAAAGGGCGGCGGCCGCAAAAAGTAAGAAACACCCAGAATAACATCTTTATGGTATCCACACGCCCGGGCGGCTCTTTGCGGCCGTCTGTTCTGTCAATTCCATTTCTTATATCAGTCCAAATATCTATCGCAGCCGCGGGTGCGGGCGATTGGACCACCCATACGTTCGCCAACGATGTGCGATCGATCGCCTTTGACGGGGATGCCGTCTGGATGGCGACCGTGGGCGGGGCGGTCCGGTTCGATCGGTCCGCGGAGCTATTCACGGTATTCACCAACACGGTCGGCCTCGGCCATAATGACGTAACCGGAGTGGGCGTCGACGATAACCGGGATGTGTGGTTTGGAACAGCCGGAAATGGCCTGTCCCGCAGAAGACAGGATACCGGAGAATGGCGGACGTTTACACGCCTGGACGGCCTCGCCAGCGAACGCGTCAGCGTGGTGCTGATAGAAAACTCCCGGCTCTGGGTGGGGACGGACGACGGGATCAGCCTTTTTATATGGGGCCATGACCCGGATGAGGGGAGAGACACGTATATATTTTCAGATGCCTTCCGTGCCTCGAGAGGCGTGCCCCTGGGTGATCTCAATGCACTTGCCATCGACCGTGACACCATCTGGGCAGGCACCGAGACCGGCATCTCCACCGTATCGTTAAACACGGCTAACCTGAAAGATCCGGCAAACTGGACAACGTACTCCCCGGCCGATGGATTACCGGACTCGCGGGTTACAGCGGTCGCGGCATCCGGCACAGAAGTCTGGGCCGGCACCCGGGACGGAATGGCGCAGTTCGACGGCACGCGCTGGGTTCCGCAGAATACCGGCCTCCTGTCACGGGAAATCCGCGACGCCGCCTTCATAGACGGCACCCTCTGGGTGGCGACCGGGGAGGAAGTCGCGCGGTTGGAAGGGGGCGCCTGGGTCTCCATAGGCGGCGGAGTAGGACTGCGCGGAGCACGGACCGTAACGGGGGATACGTCCGGAATCGTCTGGATCGGCTCGGCTCAAAACGGGCTGGCCCGACTGGAACAGGGCCTCTGGGAGTTCTTCCCCACGAAAGGTCCCTACGCAAATGCCGTCGAGGCAGTATTTATTGATCGGGAGGAGAACCTTTGGTTCGGTTTCAATGACGGCGGAGTCAGCCGGTTCGACGGTTCGTCCTGGCGTTCTTACGATTCCAGCCACGGACTCCCTTCAGGCGCCATTTCGGTCATCGGAGAACACACCGACGGACGAAAATGGTTCGGCTCGTTCGGCAACGGCCTTTCCCGATTCGATGATCGGGGGACAGCCGATATATCGGACGACCGGTGGGAGACATTCGATCAGACCAACAGCGTATTCGCAGGCGCATCGGAGGATCCGGATTTCGTCGCCGTAACCGCCTGGGCGCCGGATGCCGACGGCGGTCAGTGGTTTGGTAATTTCGGAGTCGGAGCGCATTTCCTAGACGCCTCGGGCGTGTTTACGACCTTTCGCGAGGGCGCGTCTTCACTTTCAAGCGCGCGAATCCGCGGTATCACGGTCGGTTCTGACAACAGCGTCTGGTTTGCCACGGACAGCCGGTTGTCCCGTTATCAGCCCGGGAGCGATCTCTGGGATGTATTCGGGACGCGGTGGCGTCATCGAACACGGGCGACCTGTGGGTGGGTACCGATGCAGGTATTTCGCAGATAGAACCGGGAAACGCCATGACTTCTTACGGGCTGCCCGGAGGGCTGAATACAAGCCGTGTCACTGCACTGGATACGGACGCCAGGGGAAATGTCTGGGTGGGGACCCCATCCGGTCTTGGGAAATTCGATCCCGAAACGTTTGATTGGGAGGTGTTTACAGTCGACAGCAGTCCCCTGGCAGCCTCACTGATCAATGCCGTTACGGTTAACGATGGTTCCGGTGAAATCTGGATCGCAACAGGACACGGTGTCAGCCGATTTGAATCAGGCGTCCTGCCTGTCCGTCCGACGCAGGCGCAGGTACCGGTGTATCCGAACCCTTTCGTGCCGTCACAGGGTGATGCCGCAGTGGTGTTCGCACAACTGGCGGATGGCGCGCAGATCTCGATATTGACAGCTGACGGGATGCTGGTAAAACAGATAGCGTCCAGTCAGATCACAGCCCAGCAGGCCCTGTGGGACGGCAGGAATTCGTCGGGGCAGCCGGTGGCGGGCGGTATTTATTTTTTCGTTGTCACGGCACCCGATGGAAGTCATTTTACGGGTAAACTCGCGGTGATCAGATGAGAATCGAGCGACTGAAGGATGACGCGCAGGCCCGGTTCTGCTGGGATGAATTCGTTTCGGAGTCAAACAACGGGACGGTGTTCCACAAACAACAGTTTCTGGGTTATCATCCGGAGGAGCGGTTCGAAGATCACCACCTGGCCGTGTACAAACGCAATCGCCTTTTTGCCGTGATAACCGGTGCAATCGTTGAGAACCGCGATGCAAAAGCCTTTGTGTCGCATCCGGGGGCATCCTACGGCGGGGTGGTTCTTGGCAGTCATTGCCGCTTCGAGGACGCCGCGGCAGTGATTACAGCACTCGTCACGTATCTGAGGGAAACGGATACGGGCGTCATCGATCTGACGCTTCCCCCTGCACCCTATTACCAGGTGCCGCACCAGACACTGGAATACGCACTCGTGAGTGCCGGATTTCAATACCGGAAAAGAGAACTGACCAGTGTCGTTGCGATCGACGCGGGACCGGATTCCTTGTATGCCCGGCTTCCAAAGAAAACCAGGGCGGACGTGCGGCAGGCGCAGAAACTGGGACTGGGTGTAAACTGGATCGATGATCCGTCCGATGATGAGCTTTCGGTCATGTACGACATGCTGCTCGAAAACAGGGAGGAGCTGGGACTTCTCACCCCTCCCGCCCATACGATCGAGGAATTGGGCAGAATCAGGGATCAGCTGCCGGGGATGTTGTTAATGGGCCTGGTCCGGTCGGAGGACCGGCCCGTGGCCTCAACGCTCGTGTTTCGATGTAACTCCCGGGTGCTTTTGACGTTCTACATCTGCCACAAGAGTGCTGCAAGGGACCGCCATCCGGTACACCTGATGTTGCACGGCCTTTTATGCGAAGGAGCAAAGCAGGGATACAGGTACGTGGATTTCGGGATATCGACCGTTCAGATGAAACCGCTTTACAGCCTGATAAAATTCAAAGAATCTTTTGGTGCGCAAGGCTTTTTTAGAGATACGTTCGAAAAACACATTTAGGAGAAAGGACGCCACAGTGGCGAAACTTGTAACGGGTATTTTACCAGCACTTGTAACTCCCTTCGATGACAATCTCGACCTTGCTACCGACCGGGTGGAACCGCTCGTCAGCTCATTGCTTGAAACCGACATCGGCGGTTTTTTCGTTTGCGGCGGTACGGGGGAGGGAAGAGTGATGACCGTACCGGAACGAAAGGCAATGGGAGAGACCGCGGTTAAGTCCGTGGCGGGGCAGGTGCCTGTAATCCTTCACGTGGGCGGCACGACGACAGAAGAGGCGGTCACGCTGGCCGCCCATGCAGAGTCGGTAGGGGCGGAAGCGGTCGCATCCGTGGCGCCCGCCGAAAACCCGAATAACCTGGAGGCGGCGGTTGAACATTATGCCGCTATCGGTGGTGCCTCGGACCTGCCATTTTATGTATACTGGCTCGCCTCGGATGCGGATCGGGGCGTGGGCGCAGAGAGATTCCTGGAGGCCATGCGGGATGTACCGAACTTCAGCGGCATAAAGTTCACGGACACGAACTTCTATCTGTTTCAGCAGCTGGTGGATCTATCCGGGGGAACGATAAACGCCATCACGGGTCCGGATGAAATGTGTGTCGCCGGAATGATCATGGGCAGTGACGGCGCCATCGGCAGTACCTACAATATCATGCCCCGGCTGTTCTCCGGAATGTATGCCGCGTTTCACGAAGGGCGCCTTCGCGAAGCGATGGAAGCGCAGGTAAAAGCGAATCGTGTCATATCACTGCTGATATCCGTCGGGGTCCTCGCCGGAATGAAAGCGATGCTGGGATGGCGGGGGTTGCCGGTCGGTCCACCGCGCCTGCCAAGCAAACCCCTCACCGATGATCAGGAAACGCAACTGAAGCGGGACATAGACGCGCTCGGTTACGAAATCTGTTAGCCCTGGCGACCGATGCCCGGTTTACCTTATGCTCCGAATTCTGCACATCGCACCGTTCAACACCGCCGGTGTTCCCATGGCCTTTGTGAAGGCGGAACGCTCCCTCGGATTCGAAAGCAGGCTGGTGACGTTCGCACGAAATGAATTCGGGTTTGAAGAGGATTGGTGTCTCGACCTGCCGTTTATGGACGGGCGGTTTTTTCGGCCTGTACGAAACAGGCTGTCCGCCGCAGGCAAGCGGGCGGCGGAAAATCCGGGGGAACTGCACCGTGACCGGGTTCCCCTCGTGTGGAAACCATCCGGCACTGTAGAGGCCACGCTCACCGCATGGCGGGAGAAAATATGGGAAGGGCGCGTCAGGAAATTCATGAAGCAGGTTGATTTTTTCAGCTTTGACGTATATCAATTTGACGGCGGACTCGATTTTTCCCGTCACGGCCTGTATGCGAGGGCGCTTCATGAAAAAGGCAAAAAAGTCGTGTGCTGTTATCTCGGCAGCGATCTGAGAATTCGTGGCGTGATTCACGAAATCGATGCGTTGAGTGATTGTAATTTCACGGTGGAGTACGATCACCTTGCGCTCCATCCGGATATTCACTATCTATTCTTGCCTTTCGAATCCGGGCGGTTCGTGCCGAGGTTCACCGACAACGAGAGATTGAGGATTTTTCATTCCGCCACAAGCAGGCTTTACAAGGGGTCTGATCACATCATCGATACCTGCCGGTCACTGGAAAGAGATTTCGGGGTGGAATTCATTTACATGGAGAATGCTCCTCATGCCGAGTTGCTGCAAGAAAAACAGCGGTGCGACATAATGATCGATCAAATCACGAACGTTGGTGGTGTGGGATATGGGGTGAGCTCCCTGGAAGCCCTGGCGATGGGACTGGCGGTGTGTACCCGGTTGACACCCGATTACGAGGCGTTCATACCGGACCACCCTTTCATATCGGTAACACCCGAAACGCTGTACGATGACCTTGCGGCCCTTGTTACGGATAACGACAGGCGCCTACGCCATCGAACAGCGGGCCGGGCCTGGGTCGAAAAGTACCACGATGCGAAATACGTAGTTAACAGAATGCATGACCTGTACCGCGAGCGCGGATGGTTTACGGAGTTTTACGTTTAGAGAGAGGACTGTCGGATGTCGATGGCCGAGAAGATCAAGCAGCTGGAGGCGCTTCGTGAAGAAGCAGCGGAAGGCGGGGGTGAAGAGCGCAAAAAGCGCCAGAACGATGCCGGGAAGTGGACCGCCAGGGAACGTGTAGCGTTTCTGCTGGACGAAGCCAGTTTTCAGGAGATAGGCGCTTTTGTAACCCACCGGTGTAACGACTTTGATATGGGGGACAAAAAATACCTCGGTGACGGGGTGGTGACCGGCTACGGCACGATCGAAGGCAGGCCGGTATACGTGATATCTGAAGATTTTACCGTCTTCGGAGGATCTTTGAGCACGGCATACGGAGAAAAAATCTGTAAGGTCATGGACCAGGCGATGAAAAATGGCGTGCCCGTGATCAGCCTGAAGGATTCCGGCGGCGCCCGCATATGGGAAGGCGTGAACAGCCTGGCCGGATACGCGGAGATCTTTCTGAGAAATGTTATGGCATCCGGGGTCATTCCGCAGATATCCGTTATAATGGGACCATGTGCGGGCGGTGCCGTGTATTCCCCGGCAATTACCGATTTCATCTACATGGTAGAGGACACGAGCTACATGTTCATTACCGGACCGGATGTGATAAAGGCGGTCACTCATGAAGAAGTGAGCCACGAGGAGCTCGGTGGCGCAGCCGTGCATAACAGCGTTAGCGGCGTCGCCCATTTCTCGGCACCCGACGAGGCAACCTGCCTGCAGGACGTCAAGCATCTGCTCACGTTTCTTCCTGCCAACAACATGGAAGTTCCGCCGGAGTCTGAACCGACGGATGACCCCGGTAGAACCGAGGAAGTGCTGCGGACGATCGTACCGGATGATCCCAACAAACCTTATGACATAAAGGACGTAATCGGCCAGGTGGTGGATCACGCTGAGTTTTACGAGGTACAGAAGGATTATGCGGACAATATCGTCATCGGGTTTGCACGTTTGGACGGCAAACCGGTTGGCATCGTCGCCAACCAGCCGGCATCCCTGGCCGGGGTGCTGGACAGCAATGCGTCGGTCAAGGGCGCCCGTTTCGTCCGGTTCTGTGATGCGTTTAACATTCCGCTCGTGGTGTTCGAAGACGTTCCGGGATTCCTGCCGGGGGTCGGCCAGGAACACGACGGGATCATCAAGGACGGCGCGAAACTCCTCTATGCCTTCTGTGAAAGCACGGTGCCCCGTATCACGGTCGTCACCCGCAAGGCTTACGGAGGCGCCTACTGCGTCATGAACAGCAAGCACACCAGGGCGGATATGAATTTCGCCTGGCCGACCGGGCAATTCGCGGTCATGGGGCCGGAGGCCTCCGTAAACATACTGTACCGGAGGGAATTAGCTCAGGCCGAAGATCCTGATACGCTCCGGGAGGAACTGACACGGGAGTTCGAGGAGAAGTTCAACAGTCCATATGTTGCGGCACAGATGGGTTATATCGACGAAGTGATCATGCCCGAGGAAACAAGGCCACGTTTGATCGCTGCCCTGGAAATGTGCCGGGAAAAACGGGATATGAATCCACCGAAGAAGCATGGAAACATACCTTTGTAAAGGATCCGTTCAATGATTAAAAAGGTTCTGATCGCCAATCGGGGGGAAATCGCGGTTCGAATCATTCGTTCGTGCCGGGAAATGGGTGTCGCAACCGTGGCGGTCTTTTCCTCGGCGGACCGACAGGCGCTCCATGTCCGGTTCGCGGATGAAGCATACCCGATCGGTCCCGCCCTGCCGGCGGAGAGTTACTTGAATTCGGATAAACTGGTGGAAGTTGCCCTTCGGTCTGGAGCGGACGCTGTCCATCCTGGATACGGCTTTCTGGCTGAAAACCAGGGATTCGCCGAAAGATGCTCTGCCGCAGGAGTAACGCTGGTGGGACCATCCGCCGAAGCGATAGGAGAGATGGGTGATAAGACCGCCGCCCGCAAGACCATGCGGAAGGCAGGCGTACCAGTGATACCCGGTACCGATGAAGATGTAGAAGACGGCGAGGCTGCCCGGATTGCCGCCTCAGTGGGCTATCCTGTGCTTGTCAAGGCGGCAAAGGGCGGCGGAGGTAAGGGGATGAGGATCGTGAAGGGAAAGGAGGATCTGGAAGAGGCACTGCGCGCCGCCCGGTCCGAGGCGCTTTCAGCCTTCGGGGATTCCTCCGTTTTTATCGAAAAATTCGTAGAAGAACCCCGTCACGTCGAATTTCAGATTCTCGCCGATACCCAGGGAAACGTAGTGCACCTTGGGGAAAGGGAATGTTCGGTGCAACGGCGCCACCAGAAGCTGATTGAAGAGTCACCATCTTGCGTACTGGACGAATCCCTCAGGGCGGCCATGGGCCAAGCGGCGGTAAAAGCGGCCGAGGCGGTAGCGTATTCAAATGCCGGCACCATCGAATTCATAGTGGACAAGCACCGAAGGTTTTATTTTCTGGAAATGAACACCCGGTTGCAGGTGGAACATCCGGTCACGGAAATGCGGACTGGCCTGGATTTGGTTAAAGAGCAGGTCAGAATAGCCTCGGGCGCGCCGCTGCCGTTCTCACAGGAGGAAATTCGTTTCAGGGGTGCCTCTATCGAATGCCGTATATCGGCTGAAGATCCGAACGAGAATTTCATGCCCTCCACGGGTCTCGTGACGCGGTTGACCGAACCCGGAGGCCCCGGGGTTCGGCTCGACAGCGGTTTCTATCGCGGATATGAAGTGCCGGTCTACTACGATCCCATGGTAGCGAAACTGGTCGTCTGGGCAGACACCCGGGACGAAGCGATTGAGCGTATGAAACGCGCCCTAACCGAGTTCGATATCGGGGGTATCAAAACGACCATCCCCTTCCATCTCCAGGCCCTTGAAGACGAGCGGTTCCTTTCCGGGAACTATACGACGGCGTTCGTCGATGGCATGGCGGACGATCGGACGACAGAACCCGACAACTCGCACATCGCAGCGGCCTTCGCAACGGTGCTCACTCACGAAGCCCGAAAGTCACCCCTCCGCCGGGTGAAATCGGCAAATGCAGGGAGCGGTAGCAGTCCCTGGAAACGGTTCGGTCTGCGTGAAGGCCTGCGCAAGGAATTAACACGACATTAAAAGGGAGCTCCTATGAAATACCTCGCCGCCCGGGACGACAGGCAGATAGAGGTGGACTTGGTCGAACAGGAAGACGGGTTGTCCGTCAGTGTCGACGGTGAAGCAATGCGGCTGGACCTGACTCCGTTGGACGGTGATGCGACCTACTCTCTGCTTATAGACGGGAAGTCCTACACCGCGGTCCTACTGGACATGGCCGACACCTGCCGTGTATCGATAGACGGTGAAGAGTTTGAATTTAACGTGGAAGAGGAGGAACTGGCTCGCCTGCGCAGGCAGGTGAAACCCAGACAAAAAACGGGCACGCAAGAGATTAAAGCGCCCATGCCCGGGAGGGTGATAGCCGTGGAGGTGGAGGTAGGCGATGCGGTGTCCGCAAATCAGGGGGTCGTTATAATAGAGGCCATGAAGATGGAGAACCAGCTCAAGGCTCAGGATGCCGCCAAGATAAAACAGGTGCTGGTCTCTGTTGGTGATGTGGTAAACAAGGGAGATGTACTCCTGATACTCGAAGACACGGGAAACACCGATGGACCATAGTAAAAAACCCGATTGGAGAGAAAATGGCGTTAAAGTCATCTCCGGCAAAGCACTCGATGTCAATACGCCTCAAACACCGGGCATGAACCGTGCAGCCGCCATTACCAACGCGAGAACCGGGGCGAGTAAACTATGGGCCGGAACCGTGACCATTCATCCGGATGCCAAAACCGGCGCCCATCACCACGGAGAGCTTGAGAGTGTAATTTATGTAGTCAAGGGCAAAGCCAGGATGCGCTGGGGAGAGAACCTGCAATTTACGGCGGAAGCCGGTCCCGGAGATTTTATCTATGTGCCGCCCTTCGTCCCACATCAGGAAATCAATGCCAATCCCGATGAAGAACTCGACTGCGTCCTTGTCAGAAGCGGTACGGATCCCGTCGTTGTGAATCTGGAGATCGAACCCGTGGAACCACCGGAAGAAGTTTACTGGGTGGACTCGATCCATCCTGATCCGTCGGAAGACTGCGGGATGGATCGAGAGTAGTTGCCGGAGTTCCTGAGGAAGACACCCCATATTGCGTCTGTTATTCCCTGTACACGGCTTCCCGCAAACCCCTGATATACCCTACCGCGTAAAGACGTCCTATCGATGAGTAGCCCGGGTGATCGTTGTTGTCTCCCTCGAGCGTTGGGACGTGGTCCGGGCGAAGGACACCTTCAAAACCGACATCACGATAGGCGCGCAGACATTCCATCATGTCCGTGGGACCATCGTCATGGAACGTTTCTTCGTATTTCTCCACCTCGCCCCGAACATCGCGGAAATGTACGAAGTGAATTTTGCCCTGCTTACCGAAATGGCGGATAGCAGCTGGCTGGTCGTCCGTCATCAAAGCAAAGTTGCCCTGGCAGAACGTGATTCCGTTATTGGGACTGGGTTTCATGTCCAGCAGACGCTGAAAGTTCTCGAGCGACCGCATGATGCGGCCGATACCGCGAAGGGGCGATAACGGTGGGTCATCCGGATGCATGGCCATTTTGACACCGGCCGCTTCAGCCACGGGAACGACACGCTCCAGGAAGTACGCGAGATTCTCCCAGAGTTGTTCCTCCGGCACTTCACCTGCCCAGGTGGGTGGCGCATCCTTCATCAGGGAGTGGTCGTAACCCGTCACATAGGCTCCCCCACGTGAGGGGATCGTAGAGGAAGTACGCATCCAGTTGAGCACGGCCATCCAGTTGTAGCACCAGGCTTCTATGCCGACACGGCCCATGTTTGAGACAAAAGTACAAACATTATCTATTTCCTCATCACGACCGGGAAGCCCCAGCTTGATTTGGTCCATGGGCGGCGCGCTTTCTATCACCGAAACCTTGAAACCGGCATCTTCGAAGCGGGTCTTCATCCTGAGCATCGGCATGAAATCCCACCGTTTTTCCCCGGTACCGATGTCAGACGGCAACGAGGTCACTGCATGATGCACCCCTATTTGTTTGACCTGCCGCCACAGGGAACTCGGTTCTGAACCCAGTACTTCAGCAATTTCAATCATTTCAAATCCTTTCTGAAAATTCCGATTAATTTTCCTTGGCGCCCTCATCGATCCACCTGCGGACCAAGCTTATTTGATCCGCGCTTAGAGGCAGGCCCACGGATGGCATAACGGGCGGAACAGTACCTTCTATTCGCTTGACCAGCAGGCTGGCGTCGCTGTCCCCTGCCACCACCGGCGTGCCGCTTAGACCGCCGGCCATGACCGTCTGGAACGAGGACAGGTCGAGCCCTCCTTCGAGGCCGTGGCATTGGGTGCAATACGTACTCAGCAACGGCTGAACATCGGAGGCGAACGATACAGGTGCGTCTCCGGTAACATTGTTGTCACCGCAGGCCAGGACAACGGCCATCCATGTTGCGACGGATAGTAGAACTTTTAAACGGCACAATTTCATAAACGGATCACTCCGCCTGTTCTCTGACGGGATGCTTCTGTGCCCTTTCGAACAGGTCCGTCCACTCCGGGGAGCCGTCGTCGTGCCAGGGCTCCAGTCGGACACCCGGCATGTGCGCCGGACCATGCCCCTGTGAAAAGTATCCGTAGCCCTGGTGCATCGGCGCCAGGTGGATGCGGGAACCGTCCGGATAAACGGTGGAACAGATGATGCGCGGCTTCGGCCGGTCATAACGTTCTCCCTCTCCGAGCGCCTGTATCGTTTTGTCGGGTATACGATAGCGCTCGACGGCTTCTTCATCAACTTCCACACCCAGCCCGGGTAATTCCGGCACCTTTTGATAGCCACCTACCACCTCGACAGGATTTTTCAGAAGTTGATGGCTGTACAGGTTCATACATGTGATCGCAGGCCAGGTGGCGTGTGTCAATACCGCACCCAGGTGGGCGGCCCAGGTGGACGTCAGTCCGTTACCCACCAACTGGAGCCAGAAAGGCATACACGCCTCGGCTGCCAGAATGCCCTGTCGTATCACTTCAGATTTGCCCGCGCAGACGACGAAGCCGTCGCACACCTCCTCCCGTACCGCAGTGATATAGGGCGGCGATCCGAAATGCATGGCGATCGGACGACAGATGACCTGCCGCAGTTGTCTGTTGCCCA
The DNA here is from genome assembly GCA_964470965.1 of uncultured Gemmatimonadota bacterium. GTDB lineage: Bacteria > JAAXHH01 > JAAXHH01 > JAAXHH01 > JABIQT01 > CAYYIS01. The sequence goes on from CAYYIS010000057.1 coordinate 18,722, forward strand.
GGATGTCATTCTGAGGAATAGGTGTTTCGAACATGGCCACGTGATCGCATTTCTCCAGCTGCTGCATGATCGGCATAGCCGCAGCCGCATTCTGCATGGTGCCGTTGGCGTCCAGATCCAGTTTGAACCCGAGGGGAACCACTTCGGAGACCGCTTCTACCTGTTCAACGATATCCCACCAGGGACGCTGTTTAATCTTGAAGCTGGTATAACCGTTGGCGACTGCGTCCGTTGCTTCGGCCGCCCAGTCGTCCGGCGAGGCGTCGATAGACCACCAGGATATCGGGGTCCAGTCCCGGACCTTTGTGCCCATCAGTTTAAAGCATGGGACTTCGAGTGCTTTGCCCACCACATCGAACATCGCCATCTGTAGCCCCGCGCCGAGCGAATCGTCGTTCATCACATCCGCCGGGCTCTTGCCCATCACGCGGTTTACTGCGTCGTCCGTCACGCGGGCCCACGTGTAGTGTATAACGGTTTCCCCCCAACCGACCAGACCCGTGTCGGTTGTAACCTTGCACAACTCCAGGATGGCCCAATTATACACCTCCCGCTCACTGATACGGGTCTGTCGCTCCGTGAACGGCACATCGACGACCATACGGTCCACACGGGTTACTTTCATCGGTTCCAACCCTTTTCTGTGAGAGTTGACAAAGAATAAGGGCAGCCAACCAGGATCCCGTTATTCTTTGCATATGGCATTCGTGGTCAAATCAATAAACAGGCCAGGAACAGTAACACGATGATCGGGATTAAACCGCTACCTACGTTGAAACTCCAGTCGGGTATTTCCGACAGGGGTATCGTCATCAGATTGTATCCGCCCGGCACGTTGATCGCAAACTCCTGTGATCCCGTGATACCCAGGGAGATCGAGGCACCGAATACAAGGCCCACGAGGAGAACGCCCCAGATTGAAATATGCGCGATGTGCGGAAAGTGGCCGCTCGACAAATCTTCCTTGTCCATTATATCAGTATAAAGCAACCCCCACTTTTTTACCCTTGGATACAGCACGGGCAAAAGCAGGGGACCGAGAATACCGGCGGCTATGAAGTTGTTCAATGTAATCGCGGGGGCGAGAATGTGGTAGGGGACGATGCCCAGAAGGTCGATGCCCCAGCACAACTGTACGGCACAGGCAAGGCTCGCAACGAAAGTGACCGCCAGGTACATCAGCAACAGGGAAATACTGCCGTCCTGACGGCGCACCTTTCCTGATTTTATTCGACTGATTACGCTCCCCCAGGATGCCAGAGGCTCCCGATCGGTCATCAGGCGCCAGGCTCTGTATGGGAGGTAGCCATACCAGAAATTGGCAACCAAGCCGAAGTAGCTTCCCAGCCCGTACGTGCCGCCGAGCAGGTCTCCTATGAAATTTCCAAGTGCGGAACCCCAGGCTCCGGCCGGACCGAACATGAGTGAGCATATAACAGGAAAAACATTGGCGGGGCGTGCTTCTGTGATACCGGGAATTACGGGGAATAATTTGAACGGAAGTAAAACGGCGGCATACATCGCCGCCGAAAGAGCCACCAGGACCACCATCCTGGTGTATTTCCACATGGTAAACGCCTCTTTCACGCGGTTTATCCCTCCAGCTTACGAATCTCGTCGCGAAGCCGGGCGGCGTCTTCGTACCGTTCTTCATCGATGGCGGATTGAAGTTCTCTGCGTGCGGTATCGAGCGGACTCTCGTCAGTAATCACGATTTTGTTGACGGCGAGTTCTTCTTCGGTTTCACCATGCTCGATTTTTTCCAGGTGTTCATCGATGATGCTCTCAGGAGCGGGGGTGGCCTGCTTGGGCATCGGTTGGCCGTGTTCGACCATGACTTCTTCCATAACGAATATCGGTGCGTCAATACGCAATGCAAGCGCTATTGCGTCACTCGGCCTTGCATCCAACACCATCGCGTCCCCATTTAGATCAACATGGATTTCCGCTACGTAGAATGCTTTCTCCCTCAATTCCGTAATCAGAATTCTGGTGACGGCAGCATCGAGGCGGTCAAATACCGATTTCAACAGGTCATGGGTCATCGGCCGGGGAAACTCATCCTCTCCCGGCGTGAGTTTCATCTTTATGGCCACCGCTTCGGCCGGTCCTATCGTCAACACCAGCACCCGTTCTTCTTCTTCGTCCGTCAGCCACAGAAGCGGAGATGGGTTTACCGGATAATTAACCGGATATGTGTGTCCGACATCATAAACCTTCAGTCTAATCACTTTGATCGCTCTTTCTTCTGTTTCTTATCGACCGGCTGGACGCCGTTCCTCTACAGATTCCATTCGTGACAATGACAGAAACCCACGGCTACATTCACTGATCGTAGAATCCCATACCGCCTGCTTCCGCGAGGTTCTTCAGATTGGCGGGCATCACCCAAAACCGGCTAAAGAGGACCCGTGGTCTAAGGTGGTGGGCGTCTTCATACTGCTATAAAATAAGTATAAAAGTGGGCTGTGGTCAAGCTCAAAATGGGGCCGCAGGGTTTTTCGGCAGGTTTTAATCGTCCCGGTCTGAGCGCCAGGGCCCATGAGGACTCGCCCGTTCAATCAGGCGTTTCCGGGAAAGGAATCGGTAGGCCGCCTCTCGTTTTCCGCCCTTGCGCCGGGCGAACAAGCGTTGGGATTTCGCAGCTGTTCGGGAGCGGTTATGTTCACGGGTGTTGTCCCTTATATGGTGCTCACGGCACAATGTAATGCCGTTATTGAGGGTGTTGTCTCCTCCCAGAGAAACAGGGATGATGTGATGTGCCTCCAGCATTTCGGTTGCGCCACAACCCTCATGCTGGCACCGCTCCCCGTCTCTTTCCTTCACCATACGTCCCCACACTTTTGTGGAGTATTTTTCTTTCATGGGATTTCTCCTGCGCCACCGGCCGGCCGGCATACGTAAATGTCCGGCTCGAAACCGGTTCGAGAGGGATAACGCTCGCGAACCTCAGTTTCCAGGGATGTCACGGCTCCTGCTTCCACAAGCGTGATGGTACACCCGCCAAAACCACCGCCGGTCATGCGCGATCCAACGACACCGGGGGTGGACCGCGCGATCTCTACCATGACGTCCAGCTCTCTGCAACTGACTTCAAAGAGGTCTCGAAGACTGTCATGGGAGGCATTCATCAATTGTCCCAACTGGCAGAGGTTGCCAGCCTTTAAGGCCTGCACGCTGTCTAGCACCCGGTCGTTTTCGTCGATGACATGCTTACACCGATCGGCCACCGCCTCAGGCAGCGATGCTCTGTGCTCAGAAAATTGTTCCGCAGTTACATCCCTCAGCGCGGTGACGCCGTTCACCTTGCCGCTGAAAAACCGTACGCCTTCCTCGCACTCCTGGCGTCTTTTGTTATATTCAGAGTCTACCAGGCCCCTCGGTTTGTTAGTATTGGCGATTACCAGGGCGTGGGCGGGCGCTTCAAAAGGTACATTCTCAAAGGAAAGCGACCGGCAGTCGAGAAACAGGGCGGTGTCAGGTTCTGCGACACATGAGATAAACTGATCCATTATACCGCACAGGACCCCGGCATATTCGTTTTCCGCACGCTGACAGATCTTCGCCATTCGCGGTCCAGGCAGTACGGCCTCCGACAAAGCCGTGAACACGGTGGCGGTGGCTACTTCGAGGGCGGCCGACGAACTCAAACCTGCGCCCAGGGGAACGGTTCCGTCAAACACGCCATCGAACCCTGTAAGCCTGAAGCCTTCCTGATTCAGAACCTCGGCGACGCCTTTAGGATAACAACCCCAGGACTCACCTTTGCCGTGATCGATATCATCAAGGTCGAACGAGACGGAGGTGCCGAAATCCAGGGCAAACAGGTTGACAGTTCGGTCGTCCCGCGGCCGTGCGGCCATCATAATATCCCGGTCGATGGCCACGGGAAACACGAAGCCGTCGTTATAGTCCGTGTGCTCACCTATCAGGTTCACGCGACCCGGCGCACGAAATAGGCGGACACCGTCTGTGGCGCCATATCGATTTCCAATTTCCATGAACAGTTGATCCGCGCGATCGTTCATCTCTGCTCCATAAACAGGTCTCTGACCTGGGAAAAATAAGTCAGTGCCAGCCCTGATCGGTAGTCCGGGTAGGTCCAGGGGTATACCCGGAATGCCCCTTTCCGATATTCGAGGGTGGTTTCCGCATATATCCCGTTACTCAGGTAAATACGGTGGCTGAAATCCTTGGTGGTTGCAAGGACCAGCTTCGCGTCGTTGAGATACCCGGGGTCGATATTAACCATCCGGCCGTTCTGGTCGTGGGAACCCGATATATCCAGCTCCAGATTGTTGCTCCACCCTTTTATGGCGGCGATTCGATCCGGATCGACCAGGTCCCGAAAACTGATGAACTGTTTAACCAGTGGTGTGCCCATCTCCCTTTGGTAGTATCCAGAGTACGAGAATGGATACACTTCGCTTTCGGAATCGATCGGGCCGTATGTATCCGCCAGTATTCGTGCGGTCGTGCCGATGCGGTTCGTATCGCGAGCCATCAGGGCTGTGATTAGCTTTACCGGTAATGGTCCCGATGCGGTACCCATATAGGCCACTTGCCTGTGATGATTGGACGATTTTAATAAAAACAGTCTTGAATAATTTCCGTGTGTTTACTATACTTAATCGCGAAAACTACACAACAAATATATGGTAGTTTGGCAGTCGTGTCAACTAGAAAAATCGTATAAGACCATGGCGGTTATGCAGATACACAATATAACGACAGGAATGGTTTTGTGGGTAGATTCGACGGTCATCGTTCATTGACGCCTCAGGCAGTAGCGGCCGTGCTGTTGCTGTGCGTGTTGTGGGGCGGACTGCTGGTGTCGGTCAAAGTCGCGCTCGATGGCGTACCTCCGATCCTTCTCGCGGTGTTCCGGTTCATAACCGGAGCGGCCGGCATACTTATATGGGCCCGTATAACCGGTGTCGAATTGTATCCGCCAAGGGAAGAGCGCGGTCCCCTGGTGATCATCGGCCTGGTGATGTTCGCACAGATTGTCACTATGAATGTCGGTACGCAGCTCACTTCCGCCAGCCACGCGGTAGTATTCATGCAGGGGTATCCGTTCTTCGTTGCCGTAATCGCGCATTATGCGTTGCCCGATGACAGAATCAGTCTTCTCAAGTCGGTAGGCCTGCTCATGGCGGGAGCCGGTATCGTGGTCACCATGAGCGAGAGCCTGATGGCGAAAGAAAGCACATTATACGGCGATGGCCTCGTGGTACTCAGTGCCGTTATTCTGGGCATTCAAACCATCATTATGAAGAGGAACGTGTCGGTTATCGTCCCGGAACGAATGTTACTATGGCAGATGATCGTAGCGATTCCGCTCTTTCTGACACTCAGCCTTTTCACGGAACGGTATGAATCGCTGAATTTCAATATAGCCATAGGGCTGGCCATCGCATACCAGGGTATCGTTGTGGCGGGATTCTGTTTTTTGGTATGGCTTTCCCTGCTGAAACGCTACAGCGCCAGTCGAGTCAGCGCGTTTTTCTTTACCACACCGCTGTTCGGGGTGACGCTCAGCTGGCTGGTGCTGGGAGACAGTATAACCGTGTATTTGCTGGTGGGGCTCGTACTCGTGGCAGGAGGCCTGTATCTCATAAACAGGGAATGAAGGTTGCCCAACGGTGAAAATCCACGGCCGCAGCGTGTTCTTGAATCAGGAGTGAATCATGCAGAAACCAACCATCATAATCATCGGCGGCGGTGTTATAGGACTGAGCACCGCATATCATCTGGCCAGGCGGTCGTTCGGCCGGATTGTCGTCCTCGAAAAGGAGATTGTCGGGGACGGCGCGAGCAGTCAGGCAGCCGGCATTATTACCGGACTGCTGTGGACGGAGACAGGTGTCGAGGCACGTAAGATTAGCCTGGCAAGATTCCGGGAGCTGTCGGGCGAGCTGGATGAATATCGATATCAGGACGTCGGCTGTTTGAACCTGTTAAGCCAGGAAGAATGGCCCGGCCGGAAGGCTTTGCTACCGCTCTATGACCGCTTGGACTTCAATTATGAGATCCTTGATTCCACCGAGATTCGCAATCGTTGGCCCGCATTATCCATACCTGACGGGACAACCGGTTTATTCGATCCCCTCGGGGGATATAGCGAACCGGATCATTACGTGCCCGCCCTGGCTCGGAAATGCGTGGAACTGGGCGTGGACATCAGAGAACACCAGCAGGTGGGGGGATTCCTGGACCGTTCAGGGCGCATCGCCGGGGTTAAGACACAGGGCAGTGATGTGGAAGGCGATTTCGTGGTAAGCACCGTACATGTCTGGACGCTGAAGGTTTTTGAGCAGATGGGATGGAAGCTGCCCCTGAAATCATTCACCCACCAGCGCTATGTAACGACCCCTCTGGATTCCGAGGTAAAGATACCGGCCGTTAATGCCAATCCGTTCGGGGGCTACCTCAGGCCCCATTATGGAAAACGCCTGCTGGCCGGAATTGAAAGTCCCGATGCTATCGAATTCAGAATCCCGGATCTAAACTACCGCATGGAAAGCGTGCTGCCTGATCCGGAACTGAAACATAAGGCAGGAAAAAACCTGTTGCCGCTTGTACCCGGTGTTGGTCGGCCGGACTGGGAATTTGAGAGAAAAGGACTGCTTTGCTTCTCAATGGACGGTGAACCGGTGCTGGGACCTATCGGGGCCTTGCCCGGCCTCTTTGTCGGCGTGGCGTTTCATTCCGGCGGTTTCGCCTATAATCCCTCGGCGGGCGTTTTACTGGCGGACTATGTGGCCGACGGGGTTCCCCGAATCAATTTGGATGCTTTCTCCCCCGATAGGTTTAACGACGGGGAAACGTCGGTGTTCATAAATTCGAACATTACGCAGGAAGAATATTCGGGACTGAAAGGGAAACGCAGACATTAAGGACCATGCAGGACTTCTGTTCCTGTCCCCATCAACAGGGAGCAGGCCGGCCGACGTACCGATAATTCAGGATTGACGTCGACCGGTGTCGTCTTATGAATCCCGCAGCTGCGACAGATATCTCGACTCGGACGCCACGTGCGCGTCTGCATCCGCACCCGGATCGATGCCGCGCAGCATCATACCCTGGCCCCGCGAGAGATGCTGGAGCCCGAGCGGCCTGTCCGCGGGATCACGCATCTGGACCAGTAGTGTGGTACGTGGTTCGCCGGTCGTGTTGAGGCCCGACCCGTGGATGGTCAGGTAGCTGAAGAACAGCACATCTCCGGCCTCTGCGGCACACGGGGTTGCCTGTTCCACAGGATATCTGTCTACGGGCAGATGGGAACCGCCGTCGTGAATGTGGTCATACGGGCCGTTGGTATAACTTCCTGGAACCACCCGGATACAGCCCTTTTCGATTGGTGCATCATCAAAATGAATAGTGGCCGCAATCATGGAATGGTTTTCATGCGGGAAGTACGGATAGTCCTGATGCATCGGAAAAGGCGCCCCGCGCTCCGGTGGTTTTATGAACATCTTCGTGTGGTGAAGTTGCACATTGGGGCCGATGATATCCGCGGCCCGGTCCGACAGTCTTGGATCCGTGATAAGACGGCTGAGAACCGCACTGTGGTACTGCACATTGTGGCAATGCAGCAACTCCCGGGGCAGGTCGGTTACCTTAGCCCCGCTGGTCCACCCTTCACTGCGGACGCTCGAATCTGACACCGCTGTCAGACGGTGCGCCAGGGCATGGATTTCGTCCCGAAACATCGCCGCTTCTTCGCGGGAGAAGACTCCTTTGGAGAGTACGTATCCGTTCGGCTCGTAAAATGCGATTTCCTCTTTCGTAAGTCCATGTAATTTCTTGGTGGTAATCAATTGTTGCTCCCCATTCCGTTCCACGCAGGTTTTCCTGCATATAAGACTTTGTATGCCACTCAGGCCTTCATTAATTTCACCGGTGCACCGGCATCCAGGACCAGCTCTATCGTGTCGCGGGACAAAACGTGCTCCGGCGCCGGAGCACCGCCCTCTCTGGTCAGCGTGTACACCTCCAGAGATGCTCCCTTGAAATCATCCGGCAACTTCCAGGTTTTGCAACTGCCATCCCCGCTGTATGCGTAGATGGCGCCGTCACGGGGGATAAACCGGTCGTTGCCGTCGGCGATCACCACGTCTCCCATGGTCACCTTAAGGGATTCTTCACAATCGATGCAGATCTCGGCGACCACGCCACCCTCGAAGGTCAGTCTGTGGCCCCGGCCCACGTCATCCCAGATCAGCATTTCCCGCTCGTTATAAAAGTGGTGGAGAAGGGCGCCCAGGTAAAGGCAGTCCACGATCTGCTTCCAGTTGTCTTCCAGGTTCCAGGTTAGGTTCTCTATGCCCTGTTCCTCCAGCCAGGCGAAATACTCATTCCAGATATTCTTCGGCAGGCCTTCCGGTGGCCAGCGGCGGCCGGCAATGTCGATATGGAAATTGTTGCATATCCCGTAATCCCTGACTGTATAATCGCCAAAGTGACTGCCCCTTCCGCCGCCTGAGATCCGCCGGTGGAGCAATTGGCGCATACCGTCCGGCGCGTCATGATGCCAGAATCCACTGACGAGGCATGCGGGGTCGATGGGCATGCCGTTGTACCCTTCCGTAGTCGCGGTGATGCCCCGTTCTTTTAACCAATCCATAACCGGTATGAGGCCGCACACCAGTTCTTCAAGGATTCCGATGTTCTCCCAGCCTGCCCGGTTTACGGTGTTGGTCAGGCGCAGGTTGTCCACATGCAGCGTTTTTTCCAGGGGGAAGGAGTCCAGAAGTTCCTCCAGCCGCCGGAAAATGCCACCCGTCTCCACATCCGTGGTATGGCAGACCGAACCATAGATACCGACCCCGTCAGGCCCTGGGCTGCCGCTGGGGACCACGTATCGGTCGTCCCAATCAGCACTGCGGCGATAGGCATCGTCGAGGTTGGTATGATAACTCAGTATGGTGTTGTATTTCTCTTTGCAGGCCTGGAACAGGCGGCGGAGCTGCTCATCGGTTCCCAAATTTGGGTTGACACCGCCGGCGAGTGTTGGATATCTGGCGTCATGGCCCCCGGCCTGATGTCCGACAAGGTATACTATCTGGGGCAGACCATCCGATATGTTGTAAAGTGACCGGATGATTTCCTCGCTCTTTTCCAGATCGGTACAGACACCGGCACCCACCTGGGCAAGGTCCATGAATATCTTATAGGTCACGGTATCGAAGTACAGCTGGTCGCCGCTGGGACGCGAGCGGTTGATCCACAGGCGATAGTCGCTCACATCCGCCCGTCCGTCGCCGTTGGTGTCGCTCAGAAAGCCGATCGTCACCTCGAGCGGCGGCATCTTTCGGTTCCGTACCCGGTACTGGTAGGTATTGAGGGAGATAGCGTACGTGCCGTCCGATCGGTTCTGATGCGTGATGGGAAACAGTGGATAGTTGCTGTCCACGAACGCACAGACTTCATTGTTCCAGACCGCACCGTAAATCACGGGAACGGGTTCGGGTTCCGGTTCCAGTTCCGTGAACGCGCCGAGTGCATCCTTTGACCACATTTTGTGACCGACCTCGGGCTCGGGCGGTCCTGTAAACATCCGCCAGTAGCTGTAACCTTCGGAATCGCAGACCAGCAAAGGTAGGTCATGCCATCCTATGTCGTGGAGCACGTTATCCGGATCATCCACTTCATCGAGAACCATGGTCAGTGTGGCACCATTCAATGAAAATCGCCAGCCGATCAACAGGTTTCTCTCCTGCAGACGCATTCGGTATATTACAGAACCGCCGTTCTGTTCCGCTGTGGTTGACCAGTGTGACCAGGGTATCGGTTCCTCGTCGATGCAGAGACAACCCTCCGCGGTACCTCCCGTAAAGGTCTGGCCCGAGGGAATATGGCTGTAGCCTGTGACGATCGGTTTGTCGGAATCCAGAGCGATCCGCAGCCTTTCGTTGGACAACAAAAACCCATTACCACTCATCGCTTGAAAATCTCCTCTAGTTGTGCGTTTCTGTGATAGTATTCTGCCCCGGCGGCACCGATTCCAATCGGATTAGGTCCACTGTAATCCCTGCTGAATTTCGTCCACGGAATCGGGCGATCGAATCCTGGTGAAAACCGGTCAAAAATACTGTCCCAGCTATTCATGGGCATGAACCTTATGGACCATGCCTCGCGGTCACGCGGCCACCCCGGCGGTGTTCTGCGTGTTGGATTATACCCTGGTGCAGGGCACGATTCTAAATATTTAGAGCAGGGGCACGGATTACACAATATTAATCTCCTGTAGTTTTTAAAAAAATAATTTTATATTAACCTGGACCGACCGGGTGTATTACATTTGGGTACCTTACATTTTATTTCAAGTTTAGCCCAACCTTTTTAACCTAACAACAGGATAATTTGATGGCTTCTATCAGCGACAAAGACAAGTTTCTATTCGATCTTCAAGGATTCCTCGTGGTGGAAAATGTTCTCTCTGAAGAAGAGGTTGATAAGCTGAATCGTGCTTTTGATTCAAACTGGGACAAACGCGATCTGGACCCCAACACACTGCCGGACGGAAATACATATGGTCCGGTCCGGCGCGGCATCTTTACCGGCATGCTGGCCTGGGAAAAACCCTGGTGCCATCCGTTTCGGGAACTTCTAGCGCATCCGGCCGTCATTCCGTACCTGGATGAATTGCTGGGGCGCGGATGGAAGATGGACCATTCTCCGTTTATGCTTACGGGAGGCAAGGGAACGGAAGGATTGCGGATTCATGGATCAACCAGCCGACTTTTCAACGGGTCAGCCTATTATCAGTATGCCAACGGCATGATGCGGTGCGGCATGATCGTATGCCAGTTTCAACTTGCGGATGTGGCCGAAGGGGACGGCGGCCTCTGTGTGATCCCTGGTAGTCACAAAGCGAATTATCCATGTCCTGATGAGATTCTGACCTGGGAAGATCATCGGGAGACCGTCTATAACGTACCGGCGAATACAGGCGATATGGTGATATTTAATGAGGCCACTTTGCATGGTACGCTTCCGTGGACCGCCGAGCATGAACGACGGTCCCTGTTATATAGGTACAGTCCCAAATACCTGCACTTTGCCGGGGGAACTTACCAGGCCACTCAACCGGATTGGGTATCGGAGTTAACCGAAGCCCAGCGGGCTGTGCTGGAACCTCCCTACATTTATAACAGACCACTCGTGGGTGAAGACGGGGAGACGATTGATCAACCGCGGAGCCATATGCCGTGAGGGCGTTTACACTTCCGAGAGGAGCCATGAGACGATGCCTTTGACAGTCTCATAATCTTCGGCGTCCAGGGCTTCTTTCAGCTGACGTAGGGCCACCGGACCTATGGTAAGATGCGCTTCGGAGAAACTGGTAGCCCATTGAACCAGGATATGGTGAATGATATCATCGGGTGGGATACCCGAGTTTTCCGATAGACCCCGTACCGTGGACAGGGGATCAATGGACAGGGATTCCTGAACCGCTTCAGCATATTTTTCGTAGCCTGATCGAGCCATAGGACCTTCTTGAAAAACAAAGGGCATGCGGTATAGTAAGGTCGTACCACCACATGCCCCTGTTGTGCCAGTGTATCAGTTCTTATCGGGCAGCCACTGTGCAATGCTCGTTGAATGCCGTGACGAGACGGTCGGCCACATCCTGCGCCGTTCGCCCTTCGATATCGTATCGTTCCAGCATACACGCAACTTCGCCATTCTTCATAAGTGCGATCTGGGGCGAACTCGGAAAGTATCCCTTGAAATACTTCCGCGCCTGCTCGGTGGCTGACAGGTCCTGGCCGGCGAAAACGGTCGTGATTCTGTCCGGAAGATGATCGTGTTGTATGGCGATAGCTACACCCGGTCTGGCGTTGGCAGCAGCACATCCGCACACGGAATTTACTATTACGAGGATTGTCCCCTCCGCCTTGCCCAGCGCCGCGTCCACCTCACCGGCAGAACGCATTTCTTCGACGCCGAGATTCGTGAGCTCCTTACGCATAGGTTCTACCATCACGGGATCGTACGGCATGGTTAT
>CAYYIS010000058.1:0-29321 GCA_964470965.1 uncultured Gemmatimonadota bacterium
CCATATCCGATGTCTATGAACTGGCGGAATCTACGACTGTCTTCAGTGAACTGTTCAGCTATCTCGAAGATGATAGCGCCCTTCCGGATGGCGATACCAGAAGCACATACCTGCAGGCCATACGGGATCTCCGGGAAAAACGGTACGAATCCGCGCTGGATGGATTTATTGCCATCGTCCAGAAGGACAGGTACTACAACGAAGACAGTGCGAGGAAGGCCTGTATCGCCGTCTTCAAATCCCTAGGCGAGGAGCACGAAATCACCCGGCAATACCGGTCCCGGTTCAGCCGCGCACTGCACGCGTAAGGGCGCGCATAAAATAAATTCAGAACCCGGAAATGAGATCGCTGAATTTAAGTTTTGTTGTATGAGTCATTTAGGAGATGTACATACCGATGAAATATATGATCCTAATGATCGCACTCTTTTTTTTACCCACATTAAACGCACAAACCATTCAGACGCAGTATGTCTTCCTGATAACTTTCGATGGTCTACGCTGGCAGGAAGTGTTTTCCGGCGCTGAGGGGACCCTTATCGGTGATGAAGAATTCGTCATCAAGCCGGAATCCCTTAAACAGAAATTTTGGGCTGATGAACCATATGCCAGACGGTCCCTGCTGATGCCGTTTTTCTGGACAGTCATCGCTAAGGATGGGCGCTTGTACGGGAATCGTCTCCATGGCAATCATGTGAATGTGAAGAACAACCACAGGTTTTCATATCCCGGATACAACGAAATACTGACCGGTTTCGCCGATGATCGTATTGACAGCAATGATAAGCTCCCCAATAAGAATGTAACGGTACTCGAATATATCAACAATCTACCTCGATTCAGGAATTCAGTCGCTGCGTTCGGATCCTGGGATGTGCTTCCTTATATCATTAATGAAAAACGCAGCGGCGTGCCTGTGAACGCCGGATTCGAAACAGCGACCGGAGATGACCTCACGGATAGGGAGAGGTACCTGAATACCCTTCAGATGCAGGTTCCCAGCCCCTGGAGCACGGTACGGCTCGATGCGTTCACGCACCATTATGCACTGGAGTACATAAAGAAACATGTTCCCAGGCTCCTATACATTTCTTACGGAGAGACGGACGACTTCGCACACGATGGGCGTTACGATGCGTATCTCGAGGCAGCACACAACACGGATTCGCTGATCGAAGGGCTCTGGCACTGGGTCCAGTCCCACGAGCCGTATCGCAACAGAACTACGTTTATAATCACCACTGATCACGGGCGGGGGACGCAGCCGAAGGAATCCTGGAAGGATCACGGGGCCAGTATTGACGGTTCCGACGAGATATGGTTTGCGGTTATCGGACCCGATACAACACCAGGCGGCGAAGTGACGTCCCCGGGACAGTATTACCAGACTCAGTTTGCCAGGACGGTGGCCGCTTTTCTAGGTGTGGCCTATCAGAATCAGCAACAGTTGGGCGGGGTATTGTCCGAGGTAATAAACAAGTAAAAGAGAGCATATGAGCAGGATCTTTCGCCTTCACGCGCCGCGTGACTTTCGTTGTGAAACGCATAGCCTGACGGAACTCGGGCCGAATGACGTCCACCTGCGCAGTCGTATCGGCGCCATCAGTACCGGTACCGAATCTGCATGGTATTTCGGCACGGACCCGCAACTTGACCCCGAGTTCAGGCCGGTGCGGTTCGAACATCCTGATTTCCCAAAAGTCATAGGTTATGAGAAGGTCGCCGACGTGGTTGCGGTCGGTTCCGACGTGACGCACCTTTCGGTGGACCAGCGGGTGGTTGCGCGATACGGACATGCTGAGGAGTATATCTGGCCGGCAGACCGGGCCATACCGGTCCCAGACGATATTGCCGATGAAGAGGCAGTGCTCTCGGTCTTGATGAACGTGACATCCCACGGCGTTCGGCGTTCCCGGCTGCAACTCGGGGAGGACGTGGTGATCACCGGTATGGGACCGCTCGGACTGCTCACACTGATCGCCGCCCGCCAGTCGGGCGCTGCGAGAATCGTTGCGTGTGACATGTTCGAGAAACGCCTCAGGCTGGCCCGCTCATTCGGCGCCGACGTCACGTTCAATCCCCGGGACGGAAATGTGGCCGAGGCAATTATCGACCGGTTCGGCCCGGGTGCCTTCGATGTGGCATACGAATGCTCTTCCTCCTACGAAGCCCTCAGTGACGCGATGACGGTGCTCCGGCGTAACGGCCGCGTGTGTGTAATTTCGCAGCTCAAAGGCGCCTATCCGAAGCATCCAGCGTTTGGAATGGACTTCCATCTCGGTCAGCTCGAAATGATCTCCTCAGACGGAGGATGGGACGCACACAAACAGGCCCGGTGGTACTTTGGCGCTATACAGAGGGGCGCTATTAAGGGGATCACAGAGATGATAACGCACAGGCTTCCTTTCGAAGAAATCGAGAAGGGATTCGATTTGATTGAGCGTCATCCTGAAGAGGTGGTGAAGATTATTGTAACCTATGATTAACCCGGTTCCCTCCGATAAACATCGAAAAAAATCAGTATGGTCTTATTTGTCGGGCACCGTTTGTAGTCGGATTTATAAAACCAGACATCTCCGGAGAAATTATGGGCATCATCCTGAAGAGTGATTCACAGATAGAAACGATGCGTCGGAGCGGAAAAGCCGCTGCCGAACTCCTGCAACAAATAGGCGAGGGTGTGGCTCCCGGCGTGTCGACCGCGCAGTTGGACCAGATTTCCCGTAGGACCATCAAGAAGCTGAAAGGACGATCTTCCTTCCTGGGCTATCAGCCGTCTTACCATCCGCCGTACCCCGCTACCATCTGCTCTTCTATCAACGATGAGGTGGTTCACGGCGTACCCGGCAAACGTCGCATCCTGAAAGGCGGTGATGTCATAGGCATCGACGTAGCCATCAAGATTGACGACTACCACGGTGATAACGCTTTCACATTCCCGGTGGGCGACATTTCTCCTCAGGCGCGCCGTTTGCTCGAAGTCACCAAAGCATCGCTGTTCAAAGGGATCGAACAGGCTCGTTCTGGAAACCGTATCGGAGATGTGGCGTCCGCTGTTCAGACCTATGTAGAAGCCGAAGGCTTTTCAGTGGTTCGAGAGTTGTGCGGGCACGGAATCGGACGGGATATGTGGGAAGAACCTCAGGTACCTAACTACGGAAAACCGGGTGCAGGCGTGCGCCTGAAGCCCGGGATGGTTATCGCCATCGAGCCGATGGTCTGCGAATTCGAACACAAGGTGGAGGTTCTGGAAGACGGTTGGACCACCGCCACGCAGGACGGCGGCCTGTCGGCTCACTTCGAACATACCGTGGCGATTCTGTCCGACGGTCCCGAAATCCTGACCGAAAATCCGGCCCTGTGGGAAGTGGCGCTGGTTTAATGATAAGGCCGCCGTGAAACGAGCTTTACTCCCCTGGGGCACAGGAAATATTCTGAGACATTTAACGGTTCCGAAATCATTCTTCATCCCGGCATTGATATTCTGCGCCGCCTTTGTGATAAAAGTAGGGGCGGTTGAATCACTCTGTTTCTGGTCGTCCCGCAGTCTTATCTCCGGAACTTGCCTTGTCCATTTTATTTAGTTCGAAAATAGTTCCGTATCGGGGACACAGGGTCGTAGGGAGCTGTCACAGACAGGTTTCATGTGGCGCAACAACCTCTCTGCCGTCCATCGGAAATCGTGGCCGTCCCCCATCACCGGGTGCTGGAAAGGTAGGTGTCGGTGACCTGTTTTTTGGTGGGGAAATCAACGGAATCCTATTCCAGCCGTGTATGCCGGGTGATGCATTGTATATTTGGCATGGAATAGGGGATAATTTTCCAGACAAGGCAGAAGGCGGGAGAGGAAGGATGAATTCATGTGGGCAATAACTTGCACGTCTGTCAACATGCAGGACTTTGCCCAATCCGCCCTGCCCATTACGAGTACCGCAGATTTTGTACGTAGTTCCTTGGGAGAGTGATCAATGACCCCGGAAGAATCCTACTTGTTCGACCTGAACGGTTATCTCATCCTGCGGGACGTGTTACCGCGGGATTTTGTCGCTGCACTCAACCGGGAGCTCGACAGCCATCTGGTGGAAGAGCTGGGTGAAGAGAAGGCAGCTGCTATGGGCATTATCGAGTCCCGGCAGATCAGTTCGGCGGATACCACAGAACGCCCCAAGACGTTTTCTGGTCCGTGTCTCAAATACGGAGAGGTCTTTGAGAAGCTGATAGACTGGCCGGTGACATTACCATACATGAAAGAGATGATAGATGAACCTATGCGCATGGATTCCATGCATTTTCTGTACCGGCCGCCGGGTGGGTGGACATCGTTGCATCATGGATATTCCGAGCTGCTGGCTTACAGCGAATACGCCTTGAATAATAACAGATTCCAATGTGTCAGTGTTAAGATAGGCTATGCCTTGACGGATGTAACTGTGGAGAACGGGGCGTTTGCGGTTATTCCCGGGAGCCATAAAAGCAACTACATGAATCCTCGCCATCTGGAGATGCCTGAGGAGAACGACCCTCTGGTGGAGGTTTGTCCATGTCGGGCCGGGGATGCCATCATTTTTTCCGAGGATCTGACCCATGGGGCGGTCGTGAACCGAAGCGACAGGACCCGCCGAACAATTTTTGTCTCATATGCCCCGTCATTTCAAGCTCCCTGGTGCGACCATACAGAGACCGCTGAAGGATTCGCGGAGCGGGCAGCGCCTGAACAGAGAGAATTGATTTACGGTCCCCAGGCCTTCGGGAAAGAAACAGGTTTTAATGAGGAACCGGTTAGTCTAAAGGATTGAAAACCGCACATGGTGAAAAAGATAAAATTTGATTTTCAATCTGGAACGGGACAGCGGAATCTCACCGAAGAGGAGCGCTACTTCTTCGATATAACGGGCTATCTTATCGTCGAAGATATTCTGACCGCAAACCAGTTGGAAGAGGCCCGAGAATCGGTCAGATATACCGCCGAAAGCCCGCCCGCAAATGTTACTGTCCGGTCGAATGGTCCCGAGCTGGAGCTGGTCAATATCATTGAATGTGGCGGGGTGGCGGAGGAAGCTTTTGCCCACACCCGGCTTGTGGGGGCCATGGAAGAACTCATCTGGGGCAGTCAGTTCAGGCTGGTAGCCTCACGCAGTCTCATCAGAAAACCTGGCATCTCCGGTCGCATTACCCAGGGCGGATTAGCCGATCCGAGACGTTACACTCGGTACCGTTGCTTTGTCGAAGGTGAATTCCGCTGCCTAATGGTATCCTGCCTGGTAGCTCTCGACGACACGCTTCCGAATGACGGTACCTTCTGTGTCATACCTGCCAGTCACAAAAGTAACTTCGGGCATCCCTACACTGAGGCACCTTTGAATACAGTATCGGCTCTACGGGATGTGCCCCTGCATGCCGGTTCGGCTGTTATTTTCAGTGAAAGTCTTTCACGCGCGATGAAGCCATCGGTTATAGAGACAAAGCACTGGTTGCTCTATCAGTACGGCCCATCCTACATGCTCAACTTGCCCGGCTGTGATCCATCCGATGCCGTTCTGAACAGAGCATCAGAACAGAAAGTCAAAGCCCACCTGCTCATGAAACCGTATTATCATCCCGATAGATAGTGATATAGCCTGAATAATTAACCACAGCGGATTACTCAGTAAAAGCATCTCCTACGAAGCCCCGCAGGACTCCGGTGTAATCGTGTAGGTTTATCTATTTTTGCCGGGTTCTCGATGCGGTAGGGCGATGCTTCGCCTGGGAAACTCCTTTGCGCGGTAATCGTCACCATGTCAGGACATGGCTGTCCTGATTCCTCCTGCGCCAGGAATGCTATCTTCCGTTAGATTGTCAATTTGAGGATCAATTACTATAGAACGAACCACCGAAGTGTAAACGGCGAAGTAATTTTAATCAATCTTTTACGGGTCCTCCAGAGGATTGCCGTAGAAGCGCCAGGCTGTCTCGAAGTCCCTGACTGGTGCATCGCCGGTGATGCGAGCGCGGACCATTTCTACCGGGACACTGCCTCCCTGCAGGATGGTATCGTGAAACGTTCGGTTGGACATCCGCCCTGACTGCACGAGGGTTTTGTGCAGCGCACGTATCTGCATGCCCCCGATCATGTAGGCTACTTGGTACAATGGCGAGTAACTGCCGTTAAAGGAACGCCGCACTTCTGCCGTGGCGTTTGCCCGCTCATGACCGACCCTGTCCACTAGGAAATCGATACATTCCTGCGGCGTCATTTTACCCAGGTGGAAGCTGAGGGAGAAAATGATACGGGCAGCCCGGTGTGACCGCCAGAACAACATACCCACACGGTCTTCCGGTGTGTTAGGAAACTCCAGGTCCCAGAGAAGCATTTCCCAGTAGAGAGCCCAGCCCTCGCCCCAGAACGGAGTAGAGAAAGCGCGACGGTGGCTGTTGTAACGGCGGGTCATGTACCCCTGCAGGTGATGGCCGGGTATCAGTTCGTGGTGAACGGTCGCACGGGCAAAATGCTCGTTGTTGCCGCGCATGCTCATGAGCTTGTCCTCATGGGCCATGCCATCCGTCGGAAACGCCACGCGGATGACCTCGCCACCGAGAAAAAACGGCGCTACTTTCTGCATTTTCGGCGACATCATCTCCACCCGCCATATTTCATCAGCCAACTTGGGGATGGTGATCAGATCCCTTTCCCGCAGGAAGGTAACCGCCTCGGACGCAAGGTCCCGGACCAGGTCCGGTTGATCGCCCGGATCCCTGTGGAGTGTTTTGACATTTTCCAGTGCCGCCTTCCAGTTGTCTCCGAACCCCATTTCCCGGGAGGCTTTGATCATCTCCTCCTCGCACCAGGCGAATTCCTTCTCGGCGATGGCGATCAACTCTTCCGGTGTGTAGGGAATCATCTCGTATTTCAGATCCGCCCGCATTCCTTCCGCCCCGATGGGGTCACCGACTATCGGTGGGTCTTCACCTTCTTTGAAGCCCACTACTTTCTCATTCAGAAATTTGGAATAGTCCGACAGGGCCTTGCTCGCTTTTTCAATGGGCGTCTTATTCCACCAGGTGAACATGGGGTCGTAGCCGGCGTAATTCTTGTACCATCGGTCAAGGCGTTCCTTCAGGCTGTTGAGCGTTCGGGAGGCCCGCAAGGCGACGATGCGGGACGGGGCTGTGTTCTCCCCCCTATCTTCCTTGTCCAAAGCTATCTCAACTGCTTTCCGGGCCTGCCGAATCGCTTCCGGTATGGCATTCAGCTGCGCAGCGACGCCGGATGGGTCCACCCGTTCCAGATCTCGGCGTGCTTCATCCAGTTCGATGATCGTGTTGGCAAACGGTATAAGGGGCTGCATTTCGTTTACAAGCATTTCTTCCCGGTCCAAGAGCTCCTGTTGATATCCAAGTTCGTTGTTCAGGAGGACGTGATCGATGCGGCCCTCAATGCCCAGCCGGTTGAAGTCTATCTCCTTAACACGGGCTGCCCAGTCTTTATAGAACGCACGCAGCCGCTCCCTGCGCGTAGATGAATACTGCACATCATAGCGGCGGCGCAGCCCGTCCCTATCCGCAGAATAGTGGGCCACCACTTCTTTGAGTTCACTGGCCGGCAGTGCCATTACCGGGATGAGATCCGGCGTAGCTGAATGATCCAGATACACCCGTACATCATTTTTGTGTAAGGGCTGCACGGATTGACCCGACGTCTCTGGTCGTGAGAGCAACAGGCTGAAGATGGCTGTCAGATAAATCGTCTTGCGCATCGCTTGACCTCCTGAAACCGCTATTTCTCAACCGCCAGGGCGGCGAAAAGTGCCTTAATGTAGCCAATAGAGTAGGCCAGTCCCTGATGAGCGGACGGGCTATCTCCGTGAATGACGGGGATGTGGTCCGGATTTATGCAGCCGTCGAACCCTTGTTTTCTTAACTCGAGTAGAATTTTAAACACATTCATGTCACCGTCGTCCAGCAGCGTCTCTTCAAACCCGCCTGCCGTGGCCAAACTGCCGCGCACGTTCCGCAGGTGAATCGTGAACAACCGTCCTTTGCGTCCATAGTTGTGTATTTCATCCAGTACCAGGGGCAAACCGCCGGCTTCTGCACGGGTACCGCAGCAGTAAAGATAGCCGACTTTCCGGCTCGGATAGGCATCGATTACCCTGTGGTAGCCGATGCCGCCCAGGGGGGTGTCTGGCAGTGGTGTATCTGACGGATGGATAGCCAGCCTGATATCGCATTCTTCGGCAATCGGCACCAGACGGTCGTAAACCCGGCAGAAATGATTCCACCAATGGTCCAGCTCCTCCTGCGTCGGTGGTTCGGCCAGGTTTCTCGCGAGGTGGGCGCTTTCCGAGCGGGACATGTACCCCCCGCGATGGGGTGTGCTGGTGCGCGTTAAACGTTCCGGGAACACGTCACCGGCGAACCGCTGCCGGGCAATCGGGATACCTGCTTCTGCGAACACTCTGAGAGCCTGGCCGGTATTCTCTAATTCCTTTTCGCCGCCCTCGCGGTCGGTCATGAAGGCCTCGGTAATATCCGGCAGTGTAACCCGGTTGAATTCCAGTCCCCAGGAATGAACTTTTTTCTTGAGTTTCAGCAGCTCGTCCAGATCGGGATATCCCTGCTCTTTTGTACCGGGAAAAAAATCCCCCTGCCCGCAATCGATCGCGTCAGCTCCCAGCTGCGTAACAGTTCTGAGATACTCATCGGACAGGTCTTTATGCCACACGGCTACACGCATCATCATCTTTCCTTTCTTTTCTGGCTCTCATCTCGCAATGTTTAACTGATTACCAGATACGATAACCATCCATTACAATTTTCATTCATGATCTGGTGACGCAACCCGGGCGGGATATAAACCGTGTCCCCTTCCGCCAGGGTATGTATGGCTCCGTCAATCAACATGGAACCCCAGCCTTCAAGTACAAAATATATCTGCTCGAAATCTTCATGTACATGATAATCCGATGCCTTACCGCGTATGAGTTTTTGAAGCGCCAGCCATTTGAAACCGAGAAGGCAGGCGGATTGCGGTGGTGGTCCATCACCGTCGACCGAGCCCAGAAGCGCCCAGGAGATCACACCGCCGTGAATCCCGGTCTGAGGCGTCACATCCCGCCAGTTAAAGACACATGCCCCGCTGCCGCTCCGCCTGGCCGGACAACTGACTATCAAATGCTCCATCCAGGAATCATAATTTTCAGCAAACATCTGATGGGATACGTTGGGTGGGAAATACGCTACGGAACCTTCACTTACGTAATGTTTTTTATCCCCTATCAGGACCTCACCCTCGCCGGACAGGATATAGTAAAACTGTTCCATGTCCTCATGGGCATGATAATCCGAATTCTTACGTCCCTGCAGGGAATGTTTGGCAAACCCCCGAATATGCTGCATGCACTCGTTCGGTCTGGAATGCGCCTCCTGTTCACCAAGTAAAATAGACCAGACGATGGCACTTTCATGGTTGATATAAGGATTGGGATCGCGCCAGTTAGTAATATACGGTGTTGCTGACATCATAAGTTCCTTTCAAATAATAAATATATCAATATCCTTTAACTCAAGCCACCTCGCTCAATATTTCCTGTCCTACTTAGTATCGTTTCATGTTTTTACAGAACAGTTCCATGAGAAAATCTGCGCCACAGGCAGAGATACCAGCCATGTGGTGGGTGATGTCGTCGGTTTCGACGACCTCCGGGTGCATTGTGTGGTCGAGGCAGGCGCCGCCGGTCCGGACCCAGCACAGGTTGGGGACATCGTTGCGCCGCCCTGGTTGAAAGGTCCCGGCCATTACTACTGCTTCGGTAATCAGGGATTGAAAATCCCTGCTGGGGGTGGATTGGAGGATCTGGATGTCAATGAAACTGGACAGGATTTTACTCTCGCGGTGTTCTTTCAAGGGAAAACCGTACAATATTTTCATTGGAGAATGCCTTTGATTCTCACCGTTGCACGCACGTTTCGATAGCAGGAAAAACGGAACACAAACAGGTTGCGTGTCTCACATCGGGAGCTTTGAACTTTAAGGGATGGGGGCCGCTCCGTTCACTTGCACTTTTAGACTACCGGGAGGAAGGGCTCATGTCCACTGCCCCTCAAACCCTCTTACCGTCCCGCCCCTCGCCGAGAACAAATTATTGCGTCGCTCCCATATCCCCTCCATCCCTCTGCATCCAGGGGCAGAGCCGCCGAACCGGATGCAAGTTTCACATAAATTCCTCAAAGCCGGGAACGGAGTCTTTAGACCAGCCACTTTTCGCAAGTGGCCGACTGGTTATCCCTCCCAAATATATCTTTTCACCACATCTTTATTCAGTTCCAGCCCGAACCCCGGTGCATCCGACAGCTCGAGGTATCCCTCTTTCGGCTCAGGCTGACCGATAAGTAGTTCGGTACCCGGGGCTGGCTCATGGGGTGGGAAATATTCAGCCATGGGACAGTTCATTTTCGCCATGACCACATGGAAATTGGTGATCCAGCCGCCGTGCGGGATCACCGGAATGCTGTTAGCCTCTGCCATGTGGACGATTTTCAGTACTTCTGTGATGCCGGCGCAGCGATTCACGTCAGGTTGCCAGATATCGGCACAGCCCATCTCCAGCCACCGGGCGAAGGCGTATTTGGTATACTCGTTCTCTCCGCCCGAGATCGGTATCGACGCCGCCTCCCGCACCTTGACATAGCCCGTCAGGTCGTGTGGACGGACCGGTTCTTCGTACCAGCTCAGGTTAAACTCCTCCACCATGTGCATCATCCGTATGGCATAATCCGAATCATACGCCCGGCAGCAGTCGACCATCTGCTCGATATCGTCACCGATCGTCTCCCGCACCGTTCGCACCAGGGCGGCATTCTTCTTCATACCTTCCGGTCCATCCCACGGCCCGAATCCGAACCGTTGTTTGACCGCGGTGAATCCCTGGTCCACGTACATGGCGGCTTCCTCGCGGGTAAGGCCTAGATCAGGATCACCATTTTGGGTGGCGCAAACATAGAGCTCACTGGCGTACACTCGAATTTTCTCTTTTGTCTTCCCGCCGATCAGATTGTATACCGGCTGATTTAATATCTTCCCTTTGAGGTCCCACAGTGCCGTATCGACCATACTGATGGCGCCGCTTCCGCCTTGCGCCTGGCCAACACACACGCTGAACATCTTCTCCCACAACCAGTCTGTCCGCAGCGCCTCTTCACCGATCAGTACCGGCGCCAGGACGTTCTTGATAAGTGTGTACGCCGCGAGTCCCGCATAGCCTCCTGTTGAAAAACCGGAAACGCCTTCGTCCGTTTCGATCCGGAGCACCAGATGGTTAAATGTATCAGGTCCGCTTACAGGCGGGGCACCGTATTTCAGATCCTTGTACCGATAGATCGTGTTTATGGAGTGGATGATGTGCTTGCGGGGTGGGGAGGGGATTCGAAGAGGGATGATTTCTATGCTGGATATTTTCATAGGATGATTTCTATTCCGTGTTATTGTTTCGTCTGACATTCTCGCCGGGGAAACTCCCGGTACGTAGGCAGAACTCCGGGCGGTTTGTGCAATGATTGTGGGCGGCGTTGTTCTCCGCCCCGTCAATCCTTCAATCAATCAGCCCTCATTGTACCTTGGTCGGCTTTGCATTCTTCACATAAGTGTCCAGCCATTGTGTCATTTCCCACAGCATATGCATGACCGATTCTCTACCCCGGTAGCCGTGACTTTCATGGGGGAGCATAACCAACCGGACCGGAGCGCCGTGACCCTTGAGAGCGTGGTAGAATCGTCTGCTCTGGATCGGAAAGGTGCCGGAGTTGTTGTCTGCTTCGCCGTGGATCAGCAGGATCGGTTCGTTTACCTTGTGGGCATGCATGAACGGTGACATGGCGAAGTATACCTCCGGTGCTTCCCAGTAAGTACGTTCCTCGGATTGGAAACCGAATGGCGTGAGCGTCCGGTTGAACGCGCCGCTGCGGGCTATTCCAGCACGGTACAGGTCGGAATGGGCGAGCAGATTGGCAGTCATGAAGGCTCCATAGGAGTGGCCGCCGATGGCGATGCGGCCGCGATCTGCTACGCCGCGGGTCACCACCGCGTCGATGGCGGCCTGTGCGCTTGACACCAGCTGCGCCACGTAAGTGTCGTTGGGCTGCACTTCTCCTTCGCCGATAATGGGCATGGTTGGGTTGCTTAGCACCGCATAGCCGTGGGCCAGCCAGAACAGTGGTGAGCCGGAGCTGATGCGCGCGAACCGATGTGGCGATCCGATGACCTGTGCCGCTGCCGCGGCGGTCTTGAATTCGCGGGGGTAGGCCCACATAAGCATGGGGACCGGGCCGTCGCTGTCATTGTAGCCAGGGGGCAGGTACAGCGTGGCGGTCAGGTTTACACCGTCCGCCCGTTTGTATTTGAGCAGTTCTTTCCGGACGTTCGCCAGCATCGGATAGGGATGCGGGAATCTGGTAAGCGTTTGTGTCGTGTTTTTCTTGAGATCACGGATGTAAAAATTAGCCGGCTCATTCTTCGATTCCCTGCTGGTTATCACTCGCTGCTGTTTGACATCAACGATATGGACTGGCGATTCATAGAAGGGCGCGTTGGCGCGCCATAGACGCTCGGTCTCGTTAATCCCGGTATCAAGTTCATCGACAAAAGGCCGGTCTCCCTCAGGAGATGCACCAGTGCCGAACAGATATATCTTCCGGGTATTTTTCATGTCGGTCACCAGTACCGGCCGTCCCTGAGAATTGGCCTGTGTCACCGGCGTTCCGGGGTCGCTGTAGCGGTCTTCGTACAGACGGTCGAACAGCAGAACCGCCTCTTCATCCGGCTTGCCGGGTTTTACAGCCCAGGTGCGGGTGCGCCGGGTCTGCCATTCCCGAGACGTGACCAGTGCCAGTTCATCGTGGCCCCAGCGTACAGAACTGTAGCGCAGACCGAGGTAGGTGAGGGCTACAGGCGCGCTGGAGAACGGTGCGGAGTGCATGTAGACAATGTCCCGGATGTCGGCCTTTTCTTTCGGATCACCGCCGTCCTGCGCTTCGATCCAGTACAGCGTGGCAGGGGCATCGCTGCGCCAACCGAACGATCGGGGTCCGGTAGTCACCGCGCCGAAACCGATCGGCAGGTTGTCGGCCAGAGGCATGTCGGTCACATTTTTTACAACCATACCCGTTGCATCCCATAGGTCTACCTTCACCGGAAACCTGTAGATAGGAACGGTGTAAGAGTAGGGACGGTGGATGGTCTCGGCTAGAATGTATTTTCCGTCGGGTGAGGGCTCGGCATGCCGTATCAGGCCGGGTCCGCCGATCATCTTCGTGGAGCCGTCCAACCCCACCTGCATCACCTGTGAGGTCAGAAAATGTTCGAAAAGCGCCTCGTCATGTGGGTCCTGAAGCAGATCCTGGTAGGTACGCGCCGGTGCGGGGCCGCCAACATTTTCCTGGATGACCGGGCCGGTCGGCACAGTCGGCGCTTCGGGGGCAGCCCTGCGATTTGAGGGAATCGTCCGGGCCATGATTGCCCTGCTGTCCGGAAGCCAGAAAAACGGACGTCCGTAGGCGCCATTGAGCGCATTGTCCATGATTTTCCAGGCATATCCGGAGACGACTTCGGCCACCCACAGTTCCATACGATCGGGATGGGACATTGTGAAACCGATGTGGGCGCCGTCCGGCGACCAGTATACATTTCCGATGTCGCCGGAGCCGGGTAGCCTGACGATACGTTTCTCCGTACCGTTCGTCAGGTGCTTCAACGTCAAATTCGTATACAGACTCGCCCTGCTCCGGTCGTTATTGGCTGGATTGATACGTATTCCTGCGATCCGTAATTCAGGACGGGAAAGCTCCGCAATCGACGGGAGGCTCCGCCGGTTCAGCACCAACATCCATGTTTTAGTTGGATCCACCCGCATCGCCGGTGTAAGCGGCGCATCCACCAGGTCCGCGATGGCCTGTGGCGGCATCCGGTAGGTCGGAGCTTCCGTCTGGGCTGAGGCGCTGATAATGAATAGGCATGATGCGCATAGCAGTAGCGGCCGCACAAATCTTCTTTCGGTTAACATGAAACACCCCCGTACTATATGACGATACTGTCATTCAATGAACCGATGAACCAACGAATCAATACCTATGCTCCATCCTTCTTCGCCGACAGAAGTTTCTGGATCAACACCCCCCGTTCTTTCACTACCTGCCGACGAAGGACCTTGTCTTCCTCCAAATCGAAGTATCTACGTCCGTCGATCCAGGTTTGCTCGCATATGGTGTAGGTGGAAAGCGGGTGACCGTTCCAGATTACGAAATCGGCGTCCTTGCCTACCTCCAGCGAACCAATTCTATCGTCGATTCTTAGCTGCTTTGCGGCATTTATCGTCACGAATTTAAGGGCTTCTATTTCACTCACACCGCCGTATTTGACCGCTTTAGCGGCCTGAGTATTCAGGCGGCGTGAGGCGTTGGCTCTGAAGACGTCATCGGAGTTGTACGTGACCAGAACGCCGGCGTTATGCATCAGTGCACCATTGTATGGTATGGCATCGAACGCCTCTATTTTGAAACCCCAGCCATCGCTGAATGTGGAGGCCCCAGCACCGTGTCTGGCGATGGTATCGGCCACTTTGTAGCCTTCCAGAACGTGCTGGAACGTACCGATCGTAAAACCGAAATCTTCGGCAATGCGGATCAGCATCAGGATTTCATCCTGCCGGTAAGAATGACTGTGGACCAACCGCTCGCCCTTGAGGATCTCTACCATGGCATCCAATTCCAGGTCGCGCCGTGGTGGCATCACGATTGATTTGTCCAGGACCGCGTTGTATGCGGTCCACGCCTCGTTATAATCCTGCGCCGCTTTAAAGCGATCCCGAATCAACTGTTCAACGCCCATACGGGATGCAGGATAACGGGTCTGAGGCTGCGGAGAGTTGCTGCGTTTGACGTTTTCGCCAAGAGCAAATTTAATCCCCGGCATGGCGCCCTGAAATTTCAACCCTTCGGCTGACGCCCCCCAGCGCATTTTTATGATCTGGTTCTGACCGCCGATAGGATTTGCAGAGCCATGGAGCAGATTAGCCGTGGTCAGACCACCGGAGAGTCCCCGGTAAATCGGAATCGCATAGTTCTCTATAATATCTGCGACCGCCACTTCTGCGGTCACGGCCTGTCCGGACTCATTGCCGCCGCCGGCCATGGCCACGTGAAGATGGGCATCGATCATCCCCGGCGTCACATGTTTTCCCCGACCGTCAATCTCGACTGTGCCACGAGGCGCTTCGAGATTACGGCCGATCCGATATATTCTGCCGTCAGATACATGAATGTCCGTTTTTTTCATCTTCCCCAGGTCGCCCATGGTCCACACGGTAGCGTTACGCACCAGCACATTAGCGGGTTGTAGGGGCTGTTCCGGCCGGCCAAAGGCGACCGGTGGATATATCTGCGGAAGGGCCTGTTCGTCCATAGCATCGGGTTTGGGATTAAAGGGAGCAGAGGAACGTTCCGAGCGTGTGCCGGTCCAGGTAAACCGATGTCCGTCTGGTAACACGCCGCCACCCTGAATCTGTTCCCCTTCAAGGCTGCCTGACATGCGTACGACACCGTGAAACCCAAACTTGTCCCCTGAAAATACGAGGCCGAGGCGTTTGAGATCCAGGGATACACGCCGTACACTGTCGCCGTCCAAGTCACCGGTCAGCCTGTCCAGCGGTCCCTTGATTTCTACCCCTGCCGTGACGGGGCCGTCGTCGGTGTGCAACGTTAGCTGCCACTTGCCGCGCGGATCAGCAGGCGGCCGCGGTGTTACTTGGTACGGTACACCGTCAACCCACACATCACGAACCACCACGTTTTCGGCAAACAGGGGACCATCTGTAACGGTCAGGTGCGCCAGTCTACCGGGCTCTATGGTACCCAGGCGGTCACGCAGACCGAGTATCTGCGCCGGTGTGGTGGTGACCGCGGCCAGGGCTGAATTATAGTTTAGACCCCGCTCAATCGCCTGGCGCACCCGGGCAGTGAAATCCGACTGTTTCTTCAAGCCGGCAGAAGTCAGTGCGAACGGGATACCGGCGTTCTGTAGTCTGCCGGGATTTTCCGGTGCCGCATCCCAGTGCCGGAGCGTTTCGAGCGAAACCTCCAACGCCTCCTCAACCGAAGCCACATTTATGTCCGATACCTTGGGAAAGTTAACCGGCAGGATTACCGGAATTCCGGTCGCTTTGATAAGGTCTATCTGGTGATACTCCAAACCGCTTCCTTTTATCCAAACCTTCAAGCCGAACTCGGACGCTATCTTTGCGGCCCGTAAAAACGATTGATCGTCATCGACCGATATGAGCACCGGCTGTTGTCCCCGAAGTGCCATATCCAGAGCTGCCAGCGCCTCGTTATTTTCTATGGGAACTCTTCCGGCGGGATTACGGGTATACACATCTCGGGCACTGTGATACCATCCGGCATCCAGGAAGGTCTGCCGGATCAGGGCTATGGATCCCATCAGTGATACCGGGTATCCATGCCGGGCGGGTCGGAAGCGGATGTGCTGCGCTACCTGTCCCTTCAGGAAATTTTCGATGGGCTTGCCGCCGCCGAGATTGACCAGCGTACCAGCGCCGGACAGGATGCCTTCGTTTGGGAGAGCGAGAGCGGTCGTGAATCCTATGGCGCGCAGTTCTTGGATAGCCTTTTTATCGACTTGATACAGGTTGGCGGCATGGTTCTCGGGATGGACATTGGGATTCCAGTGCTTTGCTCCTCCCGATGCCGTCTCAACCGCTTTCAGTCCGACTTTACTGAACATTTCGATCATGCCTGCATATACCGTATGTCCTGTATAATCCCACAATTGGGCATCGGCCGGAACCTTTACACTCGCTCCCACCGATTCGATCACGCCGTCCCTCAAGACGACGGTGCCCCGGTCGACAGTGCGTCCCGGTGCCTGAACGATGCGTACGTTGGTGAGCGCGTGTACCCTCGGTGTGTTGTCCCGCATCCCGGCCGTCGGCGCCGTCTCCTGGGCCGCTGCGTGTGTGGTCGACAGAATCAACAGGATACAAGCGTTTATCAAAAGGGTAAGTCTGCGGTAAGAGTGCATGGCCTCGTCCATCGTTATATAATAATGAAATTTAGCAGGTGATTTACGTTAGTATATGAGATCACGTGCAGGCGTCAATCAATATTGTGGAAGCAAGTGCCGCCAAGCAGTCACTGGAGATTCCTGACGACTACCTTGAGACCTTTCCCTGACCCCACCGGATGGCAATCCTGTTCAAATATCACCGGCCCGGGCACCCTGATGTCCTCGGGAGAAGACAGCAGCGCTGGAGAGTCCATGGAACCTTCAAGAGGTATCCTGCGCTGTTGTGCTAAGGCGTCCGACTGATGTAGTGAACATTTACGGTTGTTGAGGGCGTGGATGTCAGAAAGGTCACCCTCCGCACTGTGTCGAAGAGGTCGCGGTCGAGGCGATGCGGCACGTGGAATGGGAAGTTGGAGGTAGGGCATCCCTTCATACCGACGCCAACCGCTCTTCTATTAAACGGTCCTTGAGTGCCGGGCCGGTGTGTCCGTGGTCAATTTATATGAATTCGCAAGGATACTGCCGGTGCTTGAGCACACCGAACCGTGAAGAACAGAGTTGGTTATGACGGTCAGGGTGTTGCTTGTAACCAGGTATTGTAGTTCCCTTTCTGAATACGCTTTGACAACCTGAGTGTTTCTTCGCATCTATATGAAACACATTGAAATCCTACGTTAAGAATCCGGAGAAGAAAGCACCATGAAGAAAAAAAGTCTATATTTCGTTATCTGGATTGTCTCCGGGGCACTTGTTTTTCTCACCGTCACCGGTCTGATGCCTGCTAGGCATACCAACAGCATCGGAAAGGTTCTGCCCCCGGATGCGGCGCCTCCGGCAAACCAGGAATACCGTTATCTCGCCAACGAACCGACCAGCCTGGATATCACTGTGGCCGTGTATACGGCAGATGGCAGCGAATTTCTGTTCGAACCGTTGACCGTGATGGATGAAAACAACAGTCTGCTTCCCGGTGCTGCCGAATCCTGGGAAGCCTCCGAAGACGGACGCACCTGGACATTCCACATGCGCAAGCGTGCCCTCTGGAGCGATGGTCGCCCCCAGACCGCCGGGGATTTCGAATACGCACTGAAGCGGGCGCTCAATCCCATGAGCGGCAATGTTTATCCTTTTCCGTATTACGTGTTGAAAAATGCGGAAGCCTACAACCAGGGGAAGCTTAAGAATCCTAATCTCGTCGGCATCCGGGCTGTCGATGAGTACACGCTTATCATCGAAACTGAAAACCCCTGTCCTTATCTTCCCCTGATCATGTCATACAAAACGTCGGTGCCGGTTCCGAAATGGCAGGTCG
Source organism: uncultured Gemmatimonadota bacterium (assembly GCA_964470965.1). Taxonomy (GTDB): domain Bacteria; phylum JAAXHH01; class JAAXHH01; order JAAXHH01; family JABIQT01; genus CAYYIS01. The sequence goes on from CAYYIS010000058.1 coordinate 18,366, forward strand.
ACAAGTACGGGGACCGCTGGTCCAACGATGAAAACTGTGTAAGCAATTCAAGCTACAAGCTGGTGGACTGGCGATCCGGCGACCGCCTTTTGTTTGAGCTGGATTCCAATTACAACGGACGCCATAAGGGCTATCTGGAACGTATCGTGCGGATCATCAGCAATGTGGAAACCGGTATCAGCACAGGAATATCGCCGTATGAAAACGATGAGGTGCACCAGATTGGAGTCAGCCCCACGGAGTTGCCGCGCGTCAAGATGGATCCGCAACTCAAGAACGAGTTGTACATCAATCCCATATTTCAAACCTGGTATCTGTTTTTCCAGACCCTAAAGCCGCCGTTTAACGATGTCCGTGTGCGCAAGGCTATCGCACATGCCATTGACAGAGAAGCCATCTGCAGGGTGCTTCTACAGGGAACCGGCGCACCGGCCTACACGATGCTGCCTCCGGGTTTTCCGGGATATGTGGGCGATAAGTACAAAACGCTGCAGGAATACAACCCTTCAAGAGCCAAACACCTTCTATCGGAAGCCGGATATCCGGGCGGGCGTGGTTTTCCCGTGGTCGAATGCTGGCTACGCGGCGCAGGACGTGATATGGTGGCCGAAGCGATTCAGGCGATGCTTAAGGAGAACCTGGGCATTAACATGAAGATACTGGGGCAGGATCGTAAAGTATACGTAGACAATATGTACCGGTACAATATCCCCATGAGCCTGATCACGTTCGTCTACGATTTTGTCGATCCTCACAACATGCTGGGGATGGTTTGGCATTCCCGTCCGAAAGGCACTGGTCGCCACGACTGGACCAGTAAAACTTTTGATCGCCTTGTGGATGATGCCGCAAGCGAGATGGATACGGAGAAGCGGACGCAGATGTACGACGAGGCAGAGCGTATACTGGCATCGGATGTGGGAGGTGTGTTCATTCATCATCCTCTGCCAATGACGCTACGCAAACCCTGGCTGAAGGGTATCGAGAAAAACAACGCCGGATACTATACCTCCCGCCAGCCGATCACAATGACTAAACTCTATATAGGAGACCGTTGAAAACGTGCCCTCAACCATCCCGGTCGGCATCGCCGAAATCGATATCACCCCAGACTATCCGGTCCGTTTAAGCGGATACGGTGCGCGCCGCGACGAAACTACCCGGGTGGAGACTCCTCTACGCGCTAAAGCGCTGGCCATCGGAAACGAGCAACCAGCGCTTCTAATTACGTTGGAAAACTGCGGCGTGACGAACACGTTCACCACGGAAATAGCCAAACGGCTTCGTGGCGGCGCTGGTCTGCCGGAAGATCGTCTGACCATCTGCTACAGCCATACCCACACCGGGCCGTGTCTGACCGGTGCAGCACCCATGTTATTCAGCACGGACATCCCGCCGGGTCATCAGAAGAACATAGACCGCTACACAGGGGAACTCCTCGACAAACTTGTAGAGATTGGTCTCGCTGCTTTGACAGAACAAAAGCCGGCGTACCTATCATGGACCCAAGGCCATGCCGGGTTCGCCGCTAACCGCCGAAATCAGGTCGGTCCCGTAGACCACGTGATGCCGATGATGCGGATCACGGATGCGGAAGGCAATCTGAAAGCGGTCTGGTTAAGTTATGCCTGCCACTGCACCACGCTGGGCAGCGAGGCCAACTTCACCTGCGGGGACTGGGCGGGTTTTGCACAGGATCGTATCGAACGGACTCATCCCGGCGTTATGACCTTCGTATCCATAGGATGTGCTGCGGATGCCAACCCGTTTCCCCGTTGCGGGCTGGCGTATGCGCGGCAGCACGGGGATGAAATCGCCACTGAAGTAGACAGGCTGTTGTCGCAACAATTTACGTCCCTGTCCGGCGAACCAGTCTGTCGTCAGGATCGTATTGACCTACCGTTCGATATCCCGCCGACTCTGGAGGAATGGCGTGAGAAAGAAGCTGCAGGCGGACCGGCAGGATATCACGCCGGGAAATGGCTGACTTTCCTGGATCGAGGGGGGGCATTGCCGGCCACCTATAGCTTTCCTATTCAAACCTGGACGTTCGGCGATGACCTCACGATGGTATTCCTTGCAGGAGAAGTAGTGGCCGACTATCCAATTCGCATGCGTAGGCTTTACGATCCCGCAAAACTCTGGATCGGCGCATATGCCAATGACTTTCCGGGATACGTTCCGTCCCGCCGGGTCTGGCAGGAAGGCGGATACGAAGGAGGAGACGCCACGGTATATTTCGGGTTGGTAAACCGATTTTCCGAAGATATCGAGGACAGAATTTTCGAGGCGGTGGGGCGTTTGATTCCCTCTCCTTTTCTGAGAGAAAACGAATAGGTTCTACTTCAACTGCACGGCGTGTTCTGCGATATACCGTTCGACATCCTCAGGATCCACCGCGCCTATGAACGTCCCGTCCGGCGGTATGTGCAGAAAAGGCTCCGCACAGGCAAGTCCATGCTTCTCTCCAACGGTGGTAAAATCCGTTAAACCAAAGAGCCGAATGTAAGCCCGGTCGGCGGCTTCTTCATCACCGTCCAGTACTGGAAGTTTTTTACCCTGTGCGGCTAGCCGGTCTCTGAGGCGGGAGCCATTGGCCCCCGCTGGTCCCTGGGATTTGTTCACGCTCAAGGCCGCAATCTTACGCTCGATATACGGTTCGATATCTACAACCCGGTTGTACGGCTGCCCGGCCCGACACACCCAGTAGTATTGCTCCCGCACCGTATGGGGCGTAAGTCCTGCGGCCGTGTGTTCCGGGTAATCCTTCCCCATTCCCGCCATCCATCGTGCTGCTTCCACCGCCTGTGCCGTGGCAACATGATCCGGGTTTTCTTCTCCGTGTCCCCAGGGATTGAATGTAAATACTGTGTCCACCTTCAACGCCCGGAACAGAAAAATCAATCGGGCGCGCAATTCGACTGGTGATGCTTCATCCAAACGGTGGTTTCGATATCCAAGGTTATATACCCCCTTAAACCCCATGACCCGTGCCAGCTCGTCCGTTTCCCGTTCGTTACGCAGTATGGTTTCACCAATGCTGGGTGTGGGGGCACATTTTTCATCGTTGGTAGTCTGGATCAGGTAGCCGCTGAATCCTTCGTCCATGAGTTTGGCGACCGTGCCGGCACAGAAAAGAGGAATGTCGTCCGCATGGGCCTGCACCGCTGCCAGGACCTTACCCGTGTGCGGCTTGCCGGGCACCGCTCGCTCGATCTCAATGTGTTCGCAGGGGGTACCCTGTCTGGCCATAGTAATTCCTCCGGAATGAGTCCTGGTTCAGTTGGTTTAATGAGGTGGTTTCTTATGCGATGGACACACCGTAACGGTGAGTGGTCTACCAGCCCGCACAGGAACAGAGATGCCAGAAAGACTGGCCCTGAAGATGTTTTATCAATGCCTTTCCTTCCACTTTAGTGGCTGATGAAATGCACCTTAACCCGCAGAAACAATCCGGGGGTGCCGATAAATTTAACCGGCCTTGTCAATATATTTCGATTGGACCACGTGTCTGGAGCCACAGATCCTGCTATTGTAAACCGAGCGGCCCGGCGATGTGTGTCGCTCAAAATCCTGCACCCACGGAGGGCGTTCCGAAAATATACGGACCGCACGTAAATTCGTTTGCTTTTTCTACATCCTATGAAAGAGTCGTTCGGCTGCCGGTGTCTGGGAGATTGCATGTCGGAATAGCGCGGGATAGCTTCCGAAGACCCAGCGCACGTTTTTCCACCAGGCGATCTCTGCCTTTTTACCCATGAATTTGATAGCTGCCTGTGCCGTAAAATCTTACTGCGAATGTTCAATTTGGGATAACCTGAAATGCTCGACGGGGAGGCCCTCATCCGCTAATTGTAAGTGACTCACCCGGAAATTGAGAGTTAAGACCGTGTTTGCCTAAGCGATAGGGCTTCGCCGCTCCGGCTGTATCTGGCATACGGCTACCGGTCCACGGAATCACAACGTCCGATACCGTACCGGTCGGGTAAGCCCCCGTCAGGTTTTCGCACTTGTGGGAAAAAGGTGGTTCCTCTGATCACGTTCACGGATGGGGAGTATTCCTAGTTTCTTTAGGAAGGTAAAATGGTGTTTCCGTCCAAACTTTTATCGATTCCGTGTCGTTCGGCCGGTGTTGGGATTTTCCGGCGGGAGCAGGATATCCTGCTCCTCGGTGGCAACAAGAGTCACACGGTTGAACCGCTCTTCCAACTCTGCATCGAGTTTCCAGAGACCGGACCCCTTCAGGCATGGTGCTTTATATTGCACGAAGCGCCCCATAAGGATCGTTCCTTCCCTTACAGCGACTGGCCAAATCAGAAGACAACCGGTTTCTGCGGCTGGCCCGTCCGATTCGATTCAATGGCTGCATCACAGACCGCCACAATCCTGGCGCCGACCCGCGCTGGGATAGGGTTCTCAATTTTTCCGTCGAGTGAATCCAGAAACTCTGTCACCGAACTACCCCAGCCGTGTCCCCCCACTTCGGCGTCTCCTGAAGAATCTTCGAGCGTAACCGTCTCTTCGTGACGACGAGATAACTCTCCTTTGTAAAGGGTCCCATTGGTGCCATGAACAGCCAGGAAACCGCAGCCTGACTCCGTCCATTGATTTCCGGAACATCCACTGGTGACAAAAACCTTGCCGAGTGCTTCGTTTTCGAAGCGCATTACCACGATGTAACAGTCGTCGGACGGAAACTCGGGTGCGCTAAGTTTGCTGCTGTAGGCAAATACCTCGGTCACCGGTGAATCGATAGTCCACAGCATGATATCGATTGGGTGACAACCGCCGCCCAGCAGGATGTTCTGGGGATTGTCCTTATCGATACGCCAGGCGGTATAGTGCGGACTTTCAGGGTTATAATGGGACCAGAGGTCGTGGATGTATTCCCCCTGTATGAAGAAAACCCGTCCTACCTCCCCTGCTCGGGCGGCCACCGCCATTTCTCGCCAGGGGTACATGTAACGTACTGTATGATCGGTCATCACCTGCAGACCGGTCCGTTCCTGAGCATCGACGATGCGCTGAGCATCCTCGGCCGTGGTGGCGAGTGGCTTCTCGATGAGCACGTGGCAGCCGTGTTCGAGCGCCATGATGGATTGGTCCGCATGCAGATGATCCGGCCCTGCTACGACCACGATGTCCGGGCTGACCTGGTCGAGCAGTCGCTGGTAGTCGTCGCCGGTTAACGCGTTAGGGTGGGCCTTCATTGATTTTTCGAGCTGAGCAGGGTCGGGTTCGAAAAGACCTGTGATACGGACCCGTCCATCCTGACTCATTATCCCTGCGACATGCCTGCCTGCGCCGCCGCTGCCACAAATTAGTGCTGAATATGGCATTGATTCGCCTGCCTTTTCAAGACTGTTTTCCTTAGTTTTGAGTCACAGTAGGTCTATAGATTCCGGCTGATGTTTTTGCGGCTGAATGAAACCGAGTTCTACACTTCCAACTCAATATCGTTGCCTGTAACTCTTACACGATATGTCTTTACTCCGTTGTAGGCGGGCGGCCCGGTTGCCTCCCCGGATGTAATATTAAACGTCGCGCCGTGCAACGGGCAGACGATTTCGTTTCCTTCGACCTCACCATCGGAAAGGTTCGCCCGGGCGTGGCTGCATTTATCACGTAGCGCGTAGAAATCCCCATCCAGGTTGAACAACGCGATCTGTTCACCAGCTACTTCGACGGGTGTGCAGCACCCCTCTTTAACATCTTCAACAACGGCAACTTTGATGAAATTTCCGTCTTGGAGTGGCTGTTGCCTGTCGGAAGAGGCTTCCTTGTCGGAGATTTCATGTGTTGCATCAGAACCCTCTTTCACCTCTTCAACCGGTTCGATATGAACCGCGGCCGATTCTACTTCTGTAATCTCTGTCTTTTTCTCCACATGCTCTGGTTCTGCGACAGGAGGATCGAGAGGCATGGATGCAACAGGATCCGTCGCTCTGGGAACGGATGCCCCAGGAGGCCGGGCCTTGGCAAGTTCGGACTTATGTCTTCTTAAGAAAATCAAACCAGTGATGAATAGGATAGTTCCAGCAATACTCCCAGTGGTCTCATCTCCGATATCACCGGATATACTTAGGATAATTACCAGAAGACCACCTATGATAAACATTGCAGAAATCAACATGATTGGGCTTACTCCTTAAACTCGCGGTGCCAGTTTTCCGCTATACTAATCTGTACTTTCGGAGTTTCATCAATCGATTGCACGATGATAAAACGTTGGCCATCATTCGTTATATCGTAGCTTCCCAACGCGGTAGTGGTTCCTACCTTATTCAAATCAAACAGTGGTTCCGGCTTTTGGAACTGGAATGAATTACCTGTTGCGATCGGCACCGACATCAGCATTGCCGATGGATCATTGGCGCCGGTGGTTTCGATAAACAGTAATTCGTTACCTTTTTCGCTCCATCGGGGCAGGGCGCCTCCGTGCTGAGAAATCCTCCACGTTTCGACCGCTTTTGGAAATGTGGATACGTATACTTCAGGACGTCCTGACTTATCTGAAGTGTATGCCATGTAAAGCCTTTTTGGAGACAGCGAGGGTGTGGCTTCAAAAGCCGGGGAGGCCAGAAAGGGCATCCTCGGTTTCGATTTAGACCAAGGATACGTAAAATAAAGGTCACTCTGAGTATCCGGAGAAAATAATTGATAAACCAGGGTGTTACGTCGACCCCAGGAAGGCGCCCACGCGGCTTCCTGGGAAATGAGCGGGCCCACCCTGCCCCGTCCGTTGGCACGTCGGTAATATATTCCGCCAGAATTATTTCTTGTAGAACTGAAGGCGACGTGATTACCCGAAGTCGCCCAGGCCGGGTAGTGATCCAATCCTCTGTGGGAAGTGAGACGAATTTTTGTCTTGTCTTTAAGATTATGGATCCAGATGTCTATATTGTGGTTTTGATTGGCTGCAACCGCAACGCGCGTTCCGTCCGGAGACAGCATTGGAAAATCCATTTCTTCCTGCGGTACGCTGATCGTATCCTGAACAGTGCCCTGCCGATCCACCAGAACGAGCTGGCGCATCTCACCGGTTGGCGGAATGTGGTACGACAATGTTCCGTCCACAGATACAGTAGGCATTCTGCCGGTAGCTGAAATCAGGTAGGGGTCACCTGCTTTTGTAACCGTCTCCGGATCTATCGGTAATGCCCATATGCCTGTACTCCTGGGAAACCCCCGCTGATAAATGACATGTCCCGATGGTGAGTATACCGGGAACGCGAGCGCTTCGCCCTGGTGACTGATCAAGGTAGTGTAAGAGTCTTCGGTCCGTGCTACAACAGCGCCGGCGCCGTCCAAGGTTGTCAGTGCGTAAATCAGCGTTTCACCGCCCGGCATATAGGACGGATACATTATGCCGGATTCACTCCGGGCCTCCATAGGTTGCAGGAACACACGTGCAGTCCCTTTCTGCTCTGAGACCACGTGCAACTCTCCACCGCCGTAGCCCCTTGTCCGGGGTGTCAGACCTATAATGATGGTCTCATCTGACTTCCACACGGCACCGTAAAGATAGCCGGGAGGCAGGTCACTCAAATGATCGACCACCTCATCCTGTATCGAAACCGAGTGGAGTGAAGGCATCCCGATCATCGCATCACGGAAAAAGCCGACACGCCGTCCGTCGGGGGACCAGAAAGGCCGCTCCGCTCCTTCGGTGCCGGCAAGAGGGTGGCTTTCCTCTGAGGTCTCGATGTCGTGGAGCCATAATTCCCCTTCTCTGGTGTAAACGAGAAGATCCCCACCCGGTGATATGGCGGGACCATTGACATCATCTACCGCCACCAGCTCCAGATTCAGCATTTTTTTGTTTAAGGCTGAGCTGGTCACTTCGAGGACCCTGGCAACACCGTACCAAATGAGTGCCCCCACGACAACGATGCCCGATAGAGCGATCAATATCGACTTCGATTTGCTTGGACCGGGAGCAGGATGTGCAGTATCGGACATAAGCGTTATTTATCCATTCCTTCGTATTTTCTCTTGTATTTTTCGTACAGCATCGTGTGTTTGCTCGTCAGATCGATATCGCGGCCTTGAATGAATGCGCGTTCAATGTTTGTCATGATCTCCAGGGGATCACCGTTTGTGATAATCAATGTGGCGTCTTTGTCCACCTCGAGGGACCCTATTTTATCGGCGACACCGAGTATCTCCGCCGGGTAGAGTGTGACCGCCTTCAGAGCTTCATCTCTGGGAAGGCCATACGAAGCAGCCGTAGCGGCATGGTAGGGCAGATTCCTTTCATTGGATCCGCCACCACCGTCGCTGATACAGAATTTAACACCTGCATTGTAAAGATTCAATGGATTGGTGAACGGCGTGTCGAAATTTTCCCAACGGCGGGACGGTGTTTGATGGATCCCTCCTATGATCACGGGAATCCCTTTCTCATTCAGCAGGTCCGCCATTCGCCACGCGTCCCGACCACCGGCCAAGACCAAACGGATGCCTGCATCGCCTCCCCAGTCGACTGCCGCCTGGATCTGACCTAAAGTATTGGCATGGACGATTACCGGAATCTCTCCTTTAAGAACTGGAATCATCGCTTCCCAGCGCAGATCCGAATCGTGGTACGGCACGCCACGCTGGGATTCTGCTTCTTTGGCGGTAAGATAAGCTCTGGCCTCTCTAAACGCGGTGCGAATGGCTGAAATTCGCTCGTTACGTGTCGTTCTTCGTTCATCCTGTGACCGATTGTCGCCAAAACCTCCCCGGACAGAAGGCCACCAGACATGCATTGCCACCGGTGCGGATAGGGTCATATCTTCCCAGGTCCATCCATCCATTAACATAAGACCAGAAGTACCGGAGATCAGACCACCGGTGGGAACCGTCAGGGCGGTTAGGATACCGTTTGCCCTGGTAACCGGGAACAGCTCGCTGTCCGGATTAATGGCCACCTCCGCCCGTACATTGGGTGTTACGTCTCCGAGTTCGGAGAAATCACGGGTGGCCCGGATAGAGCTGATTTCCGTTAGTCCCAGAAGCGTATGCGCGGCGACGAGCCCGGGATACACATGCTTACCGGTGACGTCTATCCGCTCCGTATGCTGAGGCAACGTCACCTTTGTGCCTATGGCAGTAATTTTGCCATTATCGAATAGAATCGTGCCTTTGTGTATGGTCTGTCCGCTGACGGTGTGTATTGTGCCGCCCACCAGTGCAATCGGATGATCCTGAGGCGGGGCCGGCACCTGGTCCGAGGCCAGACCCAGCAGTGGGCAGACCATGATTGAGAATAACGCCGATAAGCCTGTTTTGTTTTTCATCATTCACCTCCATGTGACTGTGTGAGGGAAAGCAGAATGCCCTGTCATCAGATTCAGGCCTCGGGTTTTTCGTCCTTCTCGGGTGCCAGAAGTTTCTGAATCAGGAGGGCCCTTTCTTCCAGGACTTTGGCTCTCAGTTTTCTATCCTCATCGAGATCGAAATATTTCTTTCCTTCGATCCAGGTCTGTTCACACCGGGTATATGTGGACAGAGGATGCCCGCTCCAGATCGTGAAATCAGCGTCCTTTCCGACTTCGAGGGATCCTACCCGGTCGTCTATCTGAAACTGTTTGGCTGCGTTGAGCGTCACAAACTTGAGCGCTTCGATTTCGCTGACGCCGCCATACTTGACCGCCTTGGCGGCTTCGGTGTTCAGACGTCGCGCCAACTCGTTACTGTCGGAGTTGAAAGTCACCAGCACACCGGCGTTGTGCATGATGGCACCGTTGTAGGGTATGGCATCGAACGCTTCAAACTTATAGCCCCACCAGTCGGAGAAGGTTGAAGCTCCGGCACCGTGCTTGGCGATGGCCTCTGCGACTTTGTACCCCTCCAGCACATGCTGAAAGGTACCGATCGTAAAGCCGAAATCGTCGGCGATGCGGATTAGCATCAGAATCTCATCCTGCCGGTAAGAATGGCTGTGCACCATCCGTTCGCCTTTCAGGATTTCTAATAGGGTATCCAGTTCCAGGTCACGCCTTGGTGGGATTACCCCGCTGTCGTCATTAAGGGCGTTGTGGGCAGTCCAGGCCCTATCATAATCCTGGGCAGCTTTGAACCGGTCCCGAATGAGCTGTTCGACACCCATTCGGGAAGCGGGATAACGGGTTTGCGGTCCGGCGCCGTTGCTACGTTTGACGTTTTCACCGAGCGCGAACTTGATACCTGGTTTCGCGCCCTCTAATTTCAGATCCTCGGGTGGCGATCCCCAGCGCAATTTGATAAACTGATTCTTGCCGCCGATAGGATTTGCAGAGCCATGCAGGACATTCGCAGAAGTCACTCCACCCGCCAGTTCCCGGTAAATAGCTATGTCGTAACTCTGGATCACGTCGCCGATGCCAACTTCCGCGGTAACCGCCTGCGATCCCTCGTTAATCCCCCCTTGGATGGCGGTGTGGGAGTGAGCATCGATTATACCGGGTGTCACATGCTTTCCGACCGCATCCACTACCACCGCTCCGGAGGGCGCCTGAAGATTTTTTCCGATGCGGGCTATCCTACCGTCAGTTACCAAGATGTCCGTGTCTTCCACTTTTCCCTGTTCATCCAACGTCCACACCGTTGCCCCGCGTACCACCACGTGTTTCGGGCTATCCGGCGGTGTAGCCCGCCCGAATGCGCCAGGGGGTGAGACCGGGGGCAGGGAGGATTCATCGGAAGCTGCCGGCATTGGTGTTGATGGTGTTGGGTGGGCTGCGGAACGTGTGGCGGACCAGGTGAAACGTTCGCCGTCCGGTAACACGCCGCCACCATTCAATCGTTCCCCTGCAAGGCCGCCTGACATTCTAACGATGCCTTTATACCCCATTTTGTCACCCGAAAACACCAGGCCGACTCGCTTTTGATCCAGTATGGCGCGTTCCAGCCTGTCCCCGTTCATGGTCCCACTGAGTTTGCCGATGGTTCCTTTCAGTTCCAGTTCCGCGGTTTCTGCGTTCCCGGTGG
>CAYYIS010000059.1:0-29236 GCA_964470965.1 uncultured Gemmatimonadota bacterium
CATTCGGTTCATATTGTAAGGCCCTCGGTTAACTCTTCAGGAATAAGAAGCGTATCTTTTTATTGTACCTAAACATGCATGATTCATTCGCGATTGGCAACCATATAGATAAACAAGCCCAGGTGAATGGCTGGGCCATAAAACCCCGAATGAATCATGCATGTTTAGGTACAATAAAAAGATACGCTTCTCATTCCTGAAGAGTTAACCGAGGGCCTTACAATATGAACCGAATGCATTATGCAATGTTCACAGCCTTGTTTGTTTCGTTCACATCACAGATCTTCGGTGCCGACGGTTATCGCCGGCTTGAAGGGATAGATGTCATACATTATTCCATCGGTGTGACGATCGACGCCACCGACAGCGTCATCACTGGAGAAACTGGGATCCTGGTAGAATTTAATACAGCCCACATCACCCAGATCCCACTGGATTTCGGTGCAATGGTGGTAGACGCCGTGACGGTGGACGGCACGGACGCTACTTACACCCATTTTGATGAAAAACTCACAGTCTCCCTTCCAGGTTCCTACAGTAAGGGGACAAGGGCGTTAGTGACAGTCCGATACCACGGCCAACCCAGGGACGGCCTATTTATATTGAAAAATAAATTCGGTGACCGGACCATATTCGCGGATAATTTTTCTAACCGTGCGCACCACTGGTTTCCGGGAATCGATCATCCCTACGACAAGGCCACCGCCGAGTATATCATTGTGGCGCCGGAGGCATTTGATGTGATCGCCAACGGGCGCCTAATGGAAACTACAAACCTTCAGAATCATACAAAACGCACCCACTGGAAAACCCTAACTGAAATACCCACGTATTGCATGGTGATAGGGGCCGCCACGTTTTCGATTATTCATGCCGGATCATGGAACGGTATACCTGTGTCGTATTATCTATATCCAGAGGATCGTGAAAATGGCATCATAGATTATGAACGGGCCCTGCAGATGCTGGAGTTCTATTCAACACTCATAGGTCCTTACCCCTATTCAAAACTTGCCCTCGTTCAGTCCACCACCCGGTATGGCGGTATGGAAAATGCCAGTTCGATTTTCTTTTCTGAACGGAGTATTCGCGGCAACAAAAGAGGCGAAGGTACTGTCGCCCATGAAATCGCTCATCAGTGGTTTGGAGATTCCGTAACAGAAGCTGACTGGCATGATGTCTGGTTAAGCGAAGGGTTTGCCACCTATTTCGGAGCCCTGTTTTTCGAACGTTCAGAGGGCCGGGACCGTTTCAAGGAAATCATGAAGGGCAGCAAGGAAAGGTATTTGAGAGCCAATGCCGAGTCCCCCGCTCCCATACACGACCCGGGAATTAAAGACCTGTCTGACGTATTAACGGGATTTCATTATGTCAAAGGAAGTTGGACGTTGCACATGTTGCGTGGTGTCGTGGGCGATACGCGGTTTTTTCAAGGAATCCGGGATTACTATCGTACATACCGCGACAGCAATGCCATGACCCGTGACTTCCAGAGAGTCATGGAATTTCATTCCGGACAATCGCTGGACTGGTTCTTCCAGCAATGGATCTATAACCCCGGTCATCCGGTATACAGTTTGGGATGGAAATGGAATGAACAGACCGAGAAGGCGGTGATAACGATAGAGCAAACACAGACCGGCACCACTTATCGAATGCCGATGGAACTGGAGATATATTCAGGCAGCACATTGACACGGAAGAAAATAACAACGAATGGACGTAGGCAAAGTGTCACAGTTTCGATGACATCCGCCCCCGACCGGATCGTCATGGATCCGGACAATTGGGTTTTAATGGAGGTGATTGATGAGTAATTAAATCGCCATGCACTGGTTTATTCGGTATTCTGAATTCTAATGATCACATCTGCCAGTTCATCAAGATTCCGTATTTCACCATCTGGCAAAATGTCCTCATCGCACGCCTGTTGATATCGATTCACCCATATGCCTTTGATACCAGCGCTTTGACAACCTTTTATATCGTTCACAGGGTTGTCCCCCACCATGACTGCGTTCTCCGGTGGAATTCCAAATGTATCAAGGGTGTGGGTAAACGCCCGCAGGCCTGGTTTCCCTGTACCGATCTCCCCTGAGATCCCCACCACCTCGAAATAATGCCCCAGACCGGCGGCATCCATTTTCTCGAACTGAACGTCAGGCGCACCATTTGTGAGAAGGCCGATTCGATAAGAGAATTGTAATTCCGTCAATGCGGCCTCAGTGTCAGGAAACACAATGTGTCGTCTTCGTCTTTCCTCCATGAACAACTTGGAGAGCTTCTCAGCAAAGTCCGAATCTTCGATCCCATGAATAAGAAGGGCATTGCGCCATGCTTCGTGCCGGTATTCCGGTATCCACTCCCGTAACAATCCCAAGTTTGGATCTTCACCTGTGAATGCGCCGGTCAACCCTTCCGAGGAACTTATTCCTATATCCTCACAATACGAACGTACAGGACATTTCTCCTGCCAGATGGCCTCGGCTTCTTTCGCCATTGTGTCTGCGAATTCCCCGGCATCCACACCGAATCTTTTTTGCACAGTCTCGCCGACGGCCCGCCGAGTTTCTGCAACGGAACGATCCTCATACATCAAGGTTTCATCGAGATCGAAAATAATGGTGGTTATAGACATAGTTGACTGCAGCTTTAATAAGCATCATCAGGAGTTACACCTCGAAACCAGCTACGCCAAACGTTGTATGATGCCGAGGTCTGGTATAAACGTGAGATTCGACCGGATGTCTGCCCCCTTCATCCACCTGATCCCAGGATTCATATATCCAAAACCCGCTTCAATCGGTTAAGTTCAGCAGATTTTGTATCTACCATGCTGTGCCGATTTAAGCCCACGATTTGGTTGGCACCCGGCAGGTGTGAATTTACGCCGGAATCGAGCCCTGACCAGATCAACGTGATCTTGGAGATTGGCAGGCTTGGTTCCAACAACCGTATCGCCCACGTTGATTCGGTGTCATATCCGTTATTCTATTCCGCGTATCTTTAGTATTTCTTCCCATGGTCTTACGGAACACCTACCGGCCCATGTATCGTATAAACCCCTGAGTTCAGAAACTATCTCCGTGTGGACAGAAGATAAATTGTTGAGTTCCGTTCTGTCCTCTACCATGTCGTAAAGTTCCCAGTCGCCAGGGTGTTTACACACCAATTTCCATCGTCCTTTCCGTACGGCCCGGTTGCCTTCGTGTTCCCAATACAGCACTGCCCGTAGTCCATCTGCGTCCTCAAAGATCGGTAGCATTGAAAAGCCTTCCAGCGGTTTCACAGCGCACGAATCACGTGAATCCGGCTGAGGCACACCGGCGGCGGCCAGACACGTGGCCATAATATCGGGCAATTGTGCTGGTTGGTGCCTGAGGGTATCCCTGTCCGTTATCCCTTCAGGCCAATGGACTATCAGCGGTGTGGCAATTCCGCCTTCATGCACCCAGTGTTTATATTCCCGGAACGGAGTGTTGCTCAGGTTGGCCCAGGCGGCACCATAACTCTGATATGTGTCCTCGCCGCCCGGCAACTCGGCCGGGTTATTTCCGAATCGGACCTTTCGTCCGTCCCTGGTCTCTTCATGGGCGATACGTCCCACCAGGTAGGCTCCCCAGGCTTCATCTATTTCCTCGGCGCAGCCTCCGTTGTCTGCCAGGAAGAAAATCAGAGTGTTTTCCAAATGTCCCATGTGGTCAAGTGCTGAGAGGATACGACCAATACCCTGATCCATACAGTCAATTTGAGCGGCATAGACCTCCATGCGTCTCTGCTGCCAATCCTTATGCTTCACCTCTTCCCAAGGAGGTTGACACGGATCTCTATCCGTAAGACGCCACCCGGGATCAATAATGCCGAGGTCTATCATACGCTCGAGACGTTGGCTCCTAAGTCGATCCCACCCATCATTGAATCGCCCGGCATACCGCTCTGTATCAGTTTGATGGGCATGTAACGGCCAGTGCGGTGCTGTATATGCTACATACGAAAAAAAAGGACGATCGGGTGATGCGGTAACATGGGACCGGATCTGCCTGATGGCCTCGTCCGAGATGGCATCTGTGATGAAATAGGGACCGGATGGTGTTGCAATACGCTCGTTGTTTCTGGTAAGCGTCGATGGATTGAAATAATCGGAAGCGCCGGTGATAATACCGTAAAAATCATCAAAACCGCGCTGACAAGGCCAGTTGTGCTTCGGTCCGTCCAAGTGGCGCGTCACATGCCATTTACCTGACATATATGTGCCGTAACCTGCGGGACGTAACGCTTCAGCTATCGTAACAGTCTGGGCACCCAGGTCACCCAGATACCCATCCACACCGTCATCATCCATCATATGTCCCACATCCACCTGATGGGGGTACAATCCCGTGAGCAAAGAAGCCCGGGAAGGGCAACAGCGCGCAGTATTATAAAATTGCGTGAATCGGACGCCACCCTCTGCCAGACTATCCAGGTTGGGCGAGTTAATCTCCCCGCCATAGCATCCCAGATCCGAAAAGCCCATATCATCGTTGACGATGAGCATTATGTTGGGCGGGCTGCTCACTGGGATTGCAGGATCCTGGACGCCCGAATCAAGCCATCCGCCGATTGGAGAATTTTAGCCTTCAGCCTGGGTGAATATCCGGGATTCTGTTCGAGGAAACGGGTAACCACCTCCGAAGCAGATCCTGTCTGGTGACCGGCCAGGGTCGCATCGAGCCAGCGTTTCGGAAAAAATATATCACCGGTCCGCTGGATTTCCTCCAAAAGTTCCAGGGCCGGTAGAATGTATCTCCCTGACTCTTCCGCCCGCAGGGGATGGTGAAGAAAACGAAGACTTTCAAGCACCCAGGGTTCGCGGGTTCGATTCTCTTCGGCAGAAAGGCTGTCAAAAAATCTATCCCGATGCTCCTTATCCTGCGAAAGCGCCGGCATGACAAATTCAAACCTGGCCAACCGGTCCGGGTTCTTAATGCGGGAACGCTGTATCTCAAGAATTTCAGCAGCATCAGGAACCCCCCGTACGGCAAGCAGCTGCGCCATTCCTATAAAATCCCGCTCGGAGAATTTGAGCCCTGGAATCCTGTGTTTTTCGTTCCAAACCGACCGAATAAACTCAATACCCCCTTCCGTCAATACAACTGACCGGTAGGCATTAAAGAAAGAAGCCTTCAGACTGGGAGATTCAGTCGTGTTTAATTTATCGATGAATAATCCTTCCAGTTCAGAAGCCCAAGCATCGCGTGTTTCCGGCACAATATAGCGCCAGTAGGCGCCTGTCACGGTTCCCAGAATACGTTGAATCATCAACTCATCCGTCTCGGAATCCAGAGCCTTCGTTCCGACGGCAAGCAAGTCTTCTGCGGACACATCTCCTTCCAGCATCTCCTCCCGCAAGGTGATCCAGGCGATGCCTCGGTGTAATGGATTCGGTATTTCGTGAAAATGCTCGAGGAGGTATGATTTACTTGAAGTGTCAAGTTTAAAGAGGCCGTATCCGACGCCGTTGCCATTGGGAAGTATATAATCGGGAGCCGGTTTACCGGCGGCGCTATCGATCGTCGCGGCAGCCTCCTGCAATCGCACTTCGATGGTTTCCGCAGAACCGGGAAAGGACAACAGGACAGAGAGCCGTTGATTCCAATAACGATCGCTGTTCCCTGGATCAGATTGTTCCAGCGTTAAAGTTCGTATTTTTTTCTCTTCGTTAAATGAAATTTTAGTCCGAACGATCGGACGTCCCGGCTCTTCGACCCAGACTTTGCTCCAGACCTTAAGGTTCTCTTCAGATAACCCGTCGAGGATATCAATCAATTGGGGCCAGGTCGCGTTTTCGAACTGATATCTACTCAGATATTCTCTCATGCCCTCCCGGAATGTATCCTCGCCGACTAGAATTTCGAGGTGTTTCATAACGATGGGCGCTTTTGCGTAGATAATCGATCCGTATAACGTCCCGGCCATATTGAGGTTTTCCAGTGGCTGCCGGATTGGATTCGCACCGGCGGTCCTGTCAACATTGTAGGCGCCGGGATAGTGGGAAAGGAATCGGAGCTCGTGGTTGACATCCGGAAAGGATGGGTTGACGATTTTTGCTGACATGAAATTCGCGAACACCTCTTTTGTCCAGACATCGTCAAACCAATTCATGGTAACCAGATCACCGAACCACATGTGGGCGGTTTCATGTGCGATAAGGCCCGCTCTCCCAAGTTTCTGATTCTGAGTGGTCACTTCATCATGAAGAATGCCTGTGTCTTTATAAAATACCGCTCCCGGATGTTCCATACCACCGTACTGAAATGCGGGTATCAGCACAAAATCAAATTTTGCAAATGGATAAGGAATGTTTGTGTAGGATTCCAACCAGTTCAGGGCGGCCTCATGTAAATTGAAGACCTCTTCCCGGTTTTGTGCCACCTTTTCGGCGTCCGTCTCCCTGTGGTACATCGTCATTGACCTACCGGATCGCATGGCGGTCTCTGTCTGAAACACGCCGGCTGCGAAGGCAATCAGGTAGGTGCTGATGGGTTTTGTCTCACCGAACCGGTATGTGGCGGTGGATTCGGACTGTGTATGTTCCACCAGGGGACCGTTTGCCACGGCTTTCCAGGACAACGGCGTTTTCAGCGTGAGGGATACACGGGCCTTGAGGTTGGGTTGGTCAAAGCACGGAATGGCAAAACGTGCCCGGTCCGGAACGAACAGGGTGTAGAGGAATTCGTCATTTCTGTTAAGGGAGCTGTTTCCCGCCGTAAATGAAATTCCGACCTCATTTGCCCCTGTTTTCAACGCCGCTCCCGGGACTATGATGTGTTCATTTTTGACCTCATACATCGCCGGTGCGCCACTAACACTGACGCTGGTTACATGTTCTCCCGAAGGCATAAAATCAATCACCAGATCACCGCCGTCTTCTGTCCGCTCGAACCGGATCGTCATCTCTCCCAGAACCGGATCTTCTGTCCGCTCGGGTATCGACAGGGTCAACTCGTAACGGATGTCGGACAGCGTCCGGGCCCGATGCTGCGCGAGATCCCAGCTAATCCCCGGAGATCTGTCCGGCACGGGACCACCCGGGGCACATCCGATAAATATCAACAGGATAAACGCTGTTGAAATCGAGAGGGAATTCGCAAGCATCATAGGGGATGGTCTGTACATGGTATCGGACTCCGTGGCAGTTATTTTGGATTAAACACTGATCAAGACACCGGGGCATTCATGCCAGATATCGTTATAGGCCGTCTCAAGGTCTGTGGATTCGATGTCCGAATGACGCAACCTGGTAATCAACGGATGTCGGATGTCATCCGTCGGGTTGTGACAGGCGCCATGGAGGACAAAGCAGTGCGCCAGTGCCAGATCACCAGCGTTTTCTGTGACCATGACCGGCTTCATGGGAATATCGAGGCATCCCCCCGACCAAAACATTATGGCCTATCCGTTCAAAATAGGCCTTGAAGAATTTATGGGATCCGGGCCAGACCATGAAATCACATGATTACGGCCCGGGGACATCGGTTAATTAAACATCGGCCAGCATAGTGCCCCGGGGTGATATACTCCCTTGGGCATCCCACTCGTTCCACTACCGAGTCCATCCAGATGACCGGAAGGTTCTCCGCCGGGCGTGTCGACAGATTCGGGGAATCGGAGAGCGGCCGGCGCTGCCTGGCGCCACCTACTGATCCCACTATATCTTCAGAAATCGACTGAACAGGCGTCTCATTGAAGATATCTGTCAATACCGGAGCGCTTCTCAGCACTTCGCACAAAACCGCTGATCGATGATTTTCGAGATCTTTTCCATACAAACCCCTGTGCCCTATACTAATGATTTATTACACCGCTCGCAGCATCGGCCATAGCTCCTGGAGCAAAACAGGGGACCTTCAGGCAGCCGGTGTCATGAAAAGCCTGTGTGTGTTTCGGCGCAAGTTTTATTTAAGATATGGGGCAGGATAAAGAACAATCGTTGTTTGAAACCCAGCCGAGATGTAAGACGATTGTGAACTTTAACATTGACCATAATATATATATGTATATCTTATGCTTAATATAACCTCTTTAAAATAAGCGCGACACATCTTTTCAATTCATCCGTCAACGACCGATCGGCAAATTAGTCGGTAAAGGTGACTGGTCAAGCGAATTGATGGCAACCTCACTTATCGTTTGGCGCCGAAGCTGGGGCGTCAGTCGGGGAATATCCGCATAAAAGGAGATTTCATATGCGTTTGATTGGAATCGGTCTCGCTGCGCTTTTAGTCTTCGCGATCACATTTTCCTGTGCACAGGAACCACAACGAAAAACAGGGAGAATCATCTCGGTTGAGCAGCCTGACGAAGAATGGCGGGGGCTGGGGCGGGATCTGGCATTCACCCGATTTTCCCCACTCGAACAGATCAATGCCGAAACGGTGGCCAACCTTGAAGTAGCCTGGCGGTGGAAGCAGGCGAATTTTGGGCCCAACCCCGAAACGGGCGGCCAGGCGGGCGAAGTAACACCCATCTATGTCGATGGGGTTCTCTATGCTTCGGCCGGCTCTCGCCGCACCGTAGCAGCGCTCGATCCTGCCACAGGAGAGACCCTCTGGACCTTCAGGCCCTGGGAGGATGAAGATCGCTGGGCGAAGGCACCTCGAAGAAGCTCCGGCCGCGGTGTTTCGTTTTGGACCGACGGACAGGGCGATAATCGGCTTTATCATGTTTCGCGAGGCTTCTACCTCTTTGCGATCGACGCGGACAACGGGCAACCCATCGCTTCATTCGGTGACAATGGGCGTGTCGACCTCATGGCCAACATGCGAGCTCGCGACGGCGTCGATATAGTTGGTACAGTCGGTTCGACGACACCTCCCACCATCGTCAACGGTGTAATCGTCGTAGGACCGTCCCTGGCAGCTGGATTCCGACCGGAGTCCATGACCAACACTCCTGGTGACGTTCAGGCATTTGATGTAAAAACCGGTGCCCTCAAGTGGGTTTTCCATACAATCCCTGAAGATGACGAACCCGGATCGGAAACCTGGGAAAACGGTTCGAACAATTACACTGGAAACACGGGAGTATGGTCCTCCATCTCCGCCGATCCTGAAGCTAGCAACGGCGATGGTTATGTTTATCTTCCTGTCGAAGTGCCAACGAATGATTATTATGGGGGACACCGTCCCGGAGACAATCTGTATGGTAACAGTGTTGTGGCTCTGAATGTTCAGACGGGTGAAAAAGTCTGGCATTATCAGTTGATTCATCATGACATATGGGATTATGACCTGCCCGCAGCACCGATCCTCATGGATGTGACGATCGATGGTCAGGACCGAAAAATCCTGGTTCAGAATTCCAAGCAGGGCTATTCCTACGTTTTCGATCGGATTACAGGCGAACCGATCTGGCCGATCGAAGAGACGCCAGTACCACAAAGCGATATGCCGGGCGAAAAAACATCTCCTACGCAGCCCATCCCGACAAAACCTCCTCCTTTTGAACAACAGGGACTCACGTTGGACGATCTGGTTGATTTCACGCCCGAAATTAACCGCCTTGCCCGGGAAGCGGTCAAAGGCTACCGCCTGGGACCGTTGTACAATCCTCCGTCGTTGCTCAGTGAAGACAATGGTGGATCCTTCGTGATTCCTGGTGCCAATGGGGGTATTAACTGGAACATGAGCTCCGCAGATCCGGAACTCGGCGTGAATTATATCGGTTCCAACACCAGTGGCGGCCCGGTGGCTCTCGCCCCACCTGTTGGTAGGGACGGTGCGCTGTCTTCAGATATGGACTATACACAGGGACGCGGTGGCCGGCCCTCGGTCGGCGCAGATCCTGATAATCCGCGTGGCGGAAGCATTCCACTCACCAAACCGCCTTACGGCCGTATCGTGGCGCTGGACTTAAAGTCGGGCTCTCACCTTTGGACTGTGGCCAACGGTGATACACCGGAGCATATCAAGAATCACCCGTTGCTAAGACGTGTCAAGAATCTGCCGAAAACAGGTAAATCCGGGAACTACGGTACCATGGTCACCCGGTCCTTGCTGTTCACGGGAGAAGGCCGAGGCGGAGATCCCAAACTTCACGCTTACGAGAAAACTTCAGGTGAAGTTGTAGCTTCGGTGGATCTGCCGGGGCCACAATCCGGACTTCCCATGACCTATATGCATGACGGCAAACAGTACATCGTTATGACGATCATGAGCAGAGAACTTCCCGCAGAATTCGTCGCCTTGGCACTGCCAGACGCACAATAAGTATTTCAGAAATGGTAGACTGCAAAATGCCCTTCATCGATATCCGGTGAGGGGCATTTTGTGTCTCAAGTCATTTTTTAATACGGTCGAACGATCATACACGTTCCTATATCCTGCTCACAGCTTGATAATGAACTGTAGACCGGGCGGACTCGTCTGTACTATAGGGTATGGGTGAGTAAAGGGTCATGTCACCGAACGCAGCTCACAGGCACCAGTACCCGCGTCATCCCTGCATGTGGCAAGTTCATCATTCTCCACAGGAACGGACGCCCCTGGTTAATTACACTTGCGGTAAACTGACTGTTGCACTATGATTTAGTCATTGATTGCCTCCAGCAATTCATACAAACCCGGAGCATGATTTCGATGATGCGACAACCAAACTTTATCGTTTTCTTGACGGACGACCAGGGCTATGGTGATCTTTCTTGCATGGGCGCCGACGATTTCGTGACCCCTCACCTTGACCGGATGGCTGATGAGGGGGCTCGGTTTACCTGCTGGTACTCCAACAGCCCCGTGTGCAGCCCATCCAGAGCCTCACTCCTTACCGGTAGATATCCCGGCAATGCGGGGGTTCGCTCTATACTCGCCGGCCATCGTGCCGCCACCGGATTGCCGCAATCCACTCCCACCATTGCTACCGCCTTAAAATCTCAGGACTACCAGACCTACCTTTCAGGTAAATGGCACCTCGGCCTGGAAGAATCCGCACGGCCGCATAGCCATGGGTTCGACAGGTGGTACGGACACATGGCTGGCTGTATCGATTATTTTTCTCATATTTTTTACTGGGGCGCCAATCGGGGTGGCCCAGGGCAGAACCCCACCCACGATCTCTGGGAGGACAATCAGGAAATCTGGCAGAACGGTGCGTATTTTACCGAGATGATCGTAAAAAAAGCCATTCTGTACATACGAGAAGCGGCAAAGTCAGGTAAACCGTTTTTTCTATACGTCCCATTCAATGCGCCGCACTACCCTATGCACGCACCTGAGAAGTATATGAATCGATTCTCGCATCTTCCATGGGACCGCCAGATCATGGCTGCGATGATAAGCGCAGTGGATGACGGGGTCGGCGAAATCATGGCAGAGCTTGAAAGGCAGGGGGTAGCAGAAAACACATGCACATTCTTTACATCTGACAACGGACCCTCTCGTGAATCTCGCAACTGGCTTGATGGCACCATAGATCCATACTACGGTGGTACAACGGGTAAATTCAAAGGCCATAAATTCAGCCTGTTCGAGGGCGGTATTCGAGAACCGGGCATCATACACTGGCCTGATCGCATCCCTGGGCGGCAAGTGCTGGATACCCCCGTGGCATCCATAGATGTCTTCCCAACGATTCTCACCGCCGCCGGCGGCGAAATGAACCGATATGAGCTTGACGGCGTCAACTTACTTTCCCACATCGCCGATGGAGTACCTTTAAACAACCGGGATCTATATTGGGAACAGGGTAACCAGACCGCAATCCGCCGGGGACCTTGGAAACTGGTGTTGAATGGACAACTTGTGGAAGAAGAGGCTCCGAACGATGCAGTCTGGCTTTCCAATCTCGATGAAGATATCAGCGAACAGGTAAACTTGAAGGAAACCCGGCCGGATATTTCATCTCCTTTAGCTGAGGCAGCTCAGACCTGGCGTGCGGGAATTGAATCACGATGGGACCGGGATTATGCCCCTGCTTATCAGGGGACAACGTAGGGAAAAGAAGGCAAAATGTCGGATTCAAATATCGTCATCTTGTTAAAAGGAGGTCGACTGCCGGCTTGGTATGGCCTGGCCGTAGAGGACCAGGAAGCTTTTTCGCAAGAGCATGTGAATCTAATGCTTAAGGTGGCTGCCCAGCACCGGATGTTACGCATAGAAGGATATCGGCTTTTGTCTCCGGTTCAGAGCTGGGAACGTTTCTGGGTGATCGAATTTCCGACGCTGAACGGTGCAACGGCATGGATAGAAGCGGAAATGGCTCCGCCCTACGGACGTTTTGGATATTATGATTATCACCTTGCCCGGCGATATAGCAACACGCTCTACAATGACCTTGCATCACCCGACCGGCTGATGCAAGGGAAGGCCGGTGATGATCCGCATCGTATCCCAACGCTAAAGGCCGACCGTAACAGCCTGGTGGTGCTACAGTTTAAACGATGGAGCGCCGGCGCGATCGACATGCCCAAGGATAAAAGAGGCGACGGGAAACATAGGGCCCGAATTCAATCCGTAGCCGGCGCTCACAAACTCGTTTCTCTAGAATCGTTTAAATTACTGTCACCCCAGGCCGATTGGATCGAGACTACCGTGGTCGAATTTCCCGATTTCGGCGGGGCAGAAGCATGGCTGGAAGCGGAAAACGACCAGCCCCACAGCATGTACACGGTACAATCCATGTATCTGGCTCGCAGATGGAGTCCAGATTATTTTGATACTTGGGCGTCCCCGTAGATTCGTTAAATGTAGAATCCCTGATTCGCTTAAAGACCTCTCGCCATCCCTTGAGGGTGCCACCGTTTAGGGCTGTCGCCACCAAGTTGTGAGTCAAGCCGCCTTCCATGTTTACCTTAGGTATTCCGCCTCACAAAGTGCCTGTGATTTGTCCGGCATCGGGCTTTTTCAGAGTTCGTTATTTCCATGGACGAGTAGCAGGTTTATACGGAGAGGGAGCGGAGCGATCGTGTTGTACGCAATGTGGCGAAACGACTTCCCTGGCGTAATGTTCTGAAGAAGTGCGGTCCCCCGTTCAGGATCCCCGATCACATAACCCACACGCATTAACTTCTTGTCGACGGTGTAAGCGATAATCAGGTAAATCCTGCCTGAGTGTCAAAAAACTAAAAAGACCGACTTCATCACCTTACAAAAACAGCGTGGCGCCGATATTAATCGTGACGCCACGCTGTTTTGCTAGAATGCGGATGCAGCTTATTCGGATTCGGCCTCCATAGGCGTCACGAGCGTTCCGATGCCTTCTATCTCGATCTCGACCACATCGCCGGGTTTAAGGAATTCAGGTGGATTGCGGGCAGAACCCACGCCATCAGGGGTCCCCGTCGCGATAACATCACCGGGGTAAAGCGTGAGGACCGAAGTGAGAAATCGGATCAAATGCGCTTCAGGATAGATCATATCCTTGGAATTTCCGTCTTGCTTCGTTACGCCATTTACCCTGGTGGTAATTCTAAGGTTGTCGCCCTCAATAAATTCTTTTGGTACGATGTACGGACCGAACGGCGCAGCGCGATCACTACTCTTACCCCGGAACCAATTAACCCCCGGAAACATACTGTTTGCCGGACGCCGACCAGTACCGCCCCGTCTGCTTACATCGTAAATGATACTGTATCCGAACACATAGTCATGGGCGTCTTCCAGTGTCAGGTTGAGTGCGGGTTTCGCTATGATGATGGCCAGTTCAGCCTCCCAGTCGATATTGATCCCTTCGGGGATGTAGAACGGCTCCCCCGGATCGATGATACATGACCGGGGAGACTTGGCGAACATATGGGGGTCTTCGCTATCGATGTCGACCTCGGCAGCTGAGAACCCGCCGCCACCGCGACCACCGCCCGGAGGTCCACCCTGTCCGCCACCGGCGGCAGTAGTGGTCGCTCCCGATACCGCGTCCATTGAAGGGCCGGCCATTTCCTGTGCATGGGATTTATAGTTCGCTGCTGCCGCCAAAAGATTGTGGGGGTATTTGATCGGTGCCTTGAATGATATTTTATCCTCATCGAATACAAACACCAGGCCTTTGTCCGTCACCCGATTGTTCTCCCCCATATAATTTGCGATGGTATACATTCGGTTTGAGATGGCATCGTACTGTTCGATCAACGCCCTCATCTCGTTGGGTATGGACACCGAAACCAACCCCAGTTCTCTCGTCACAAACGTGTTGGCCTCCTGCAGGTCCATGAGTCTGCCCTGGACAGCCATCCCGACTCTGACTTTTCCGGCAGCTTCGAAGGTGGCCAGCTTGAATGGTGTAACCGGTTGATCCGATATCTGGGCATCGGTTTCGCCCGGTACCAGGCCCATCAGCATAACACCGACAAACACGATGGATGCTGAATAAATTGAATGGGGCTGTTTCACACACGGCTCCTTTGCGAAAGGGTAAGAAATCATGGTTCAACACATTTTATTCAAACAGGATTCTTACTGAGGAACGAAGCAAACCCGTTGCCGGAACAAAAGTGAACGCTGAACTATCGATTCAACTTCAGTTGTTATAGAAAAGGAATAACAGTTGCATGATCATTCAGCCGCTTCGACTATTCGAATGACTAAACCACGGAGCCGATATATCGGTATTGATATCAATCACGGCAGCCAATTACCGGGGGGAGCTAACCGTCCTTAACCGCTGCCGCAAGATCCTGTATCGCCTGTTTTCCATCCGAAAACAACATCAAACAATTATCAGCGGCAAATAGCGGATTTGGGATTCCTGCGAACCCAGGGCTCAAACTCCTTTTAATAACCAACACGGTTTTCGACTTGTCCACATCGAGAATCGGCATGCCGGACAACGGTGAATCGGTGCCGTCCCGAGCAAGTGGGTTTACCACATCGTTCGCCCCGATTACGATGGTTAAATCCGTTTGGTCGAAGCTGGTGTTGGCCTCGCCCAATTCTTTCAGCTTTTCATAAGAAATATCCGCCTCCGCGAGCAGCACATTCATATGCCCGGGCATACGTCCCGCCACAGGGTGAATCGCGAACTCCACCTCTATCCCATTCGATTCCAGAAGATTGGACAATTCCCGAACCGCGTGCTGGGCCTGTGCAACGGCCATGCCGTATCCTGGAACAAACACAACGCGTCTGGCGCTGTCCAAAAGCATGGCGACCTCTTCGGGTGTTGTGGATTTAACTTTTCCCTCATAGATGTTGTCACCTTCAGGTTCTTCGGAAGGTGCATCTCCACCCACACCAGCGAACATCACATTGCCGAGGGATCGATTCATCGCTTTACACATGATGCTGGTAAGGATGAAACCCGAAGCCCCAACCAGAGTACCGGCTATGATGAGAACGTTGTTTGACAGGACGAATCCCGTGGCGGCGGCTGCGAGCCCCGAATAGGAGTTCAGAAGGGCAACCACGACAGGCATGTCGGCACCGCCGATGGGCACTACGAGGAGAATACCCAAAACAGAGGCAATGGCTACCATGACCCAGTAGTTGTCCATCTCACTCGGGTCGAGAATTACCATCCCACCTACAACGATACAGCCCACAAGCAAAAGCGCCTTGAAAAAGTGATCTCCTGGAAACCTTACGGCTTTTTCAGATACGAGGCCTTGCAGTTTACCAAATGCAATGATACTGCCCCAGAACGTCACGGCCCCTATTAAACCGGATGCGACGGTAGCAACCGAAAACTGAAGATCAAGATTGCCCTCCTTCATCGCCTCTTCCACGAAGGCGGCACCGGCAACCAGTACTGAAGCGCCGCCGCCAAAGCCGTTGCACATGCCTACAAATTGAGGCATGGCGGTCATTGGCACTTTGATAGCCCAAACAGCTCCTATCAGGCCGCCGAGTATGACACCGCCTATTATAGCCTGGTACCCTATAATCTGTTGATCTATCAGGGTGACAACCACGGCGATCAGCATCCCGAGTGCACCGAACCTGTTACCCCGTACCGCTGTGCGGGGATGGGTCAGGCCTTTAAGCCCGAGCACAAAAAGAGAAGCCGCCAGTAGGTATGCAATATTGGCAAGATCCGCGGACATGCCTATTCCTTTCTCTTGAACATTTCCAGCATACGATTCGTGACCAGAAACCCGCCTACCACATTGATCGTCGCAAACACCACCGCGGCAAATCCCAGGCCGGTCGTCAAAATGGTGTGCTGCGATCCGGCCGACAGAATCGCGCCGATTATCGTTATGCCGGATATCGCATTCGATCCGGACATCAGCGGTGTGTGGAGAATGGGCGGTACTTTGGTTATGACCTCGAACCCGATGAACACCGCCAGTATGAAGATCGTCAATATCGCTACAAATTCACTCATGAACCCTCTCCTGGACGTCTTTTAGGAATCATCTTCATTATCTTCTAATCCCGGTGCCAAAATCTCCTGGACCCGGGCATTAACAATCTCACCACCCCTTGTGACCGTGGCATCCCGTACGATATCATCATCCACTTCCGTATTGAGCGATCCGTCTTCGATCATGAGTTTGAGGAAGTTGACGATGTTGTTTGAATACATCTGACTTGAATGATACGGTACCGTGGAAGGCAGGTTGGTCGGTCCAAGGATTGTTACACCATGTTTAACGACTGTCTTCCCCGGCTCAGTGAGATCACAGTTGCCTCCTCTCTCCGCAGCCATATCCACCACTACGGAACCGGGCTTCATTCCCGCTATCATCTCTTCTGTGACCAGGATAGGCGCCTTTTTGCCGGGGATGGCCGCAGTTGTTATAACCACATCATTGTCTGCTACAACACTGATCATCAACTGCCGCTGTTTCTCATAAAACGCTTCGTCCATTGCCTGTGCGTATCCGCCTGAACCTTCCGCACTGTTTGTCGTGAGCTCCATCTCTACGAACTGTCCCCCCACGCTCTGCACCTGGTCTTTTACTGTGGCCCGAATGTCATAGGCCTGTATGACGGCGCCCAGACGTTTGCATGTGGCAATAGCCTGAAGCCCCGCGACGCCCACGCCTACCACAAAGACATGCGCAGGTGTTATGGTACCGGCAGCGGTCATCATCATCGGAATCATCCGCGGCAGGGTTTCTGATGCCAGGATGGCCGCCTTGTAACCGCCAATATTGGCCTGAGAGGAAAGGGCATCCATACTTTGTGCGCGAGAGGTACGGGGGATCAACTCCATGGCACAGGAAGTTACCTTTGTGGAGGCGAGTGCATGCATGTTTTCAATATCCGACAGCGGTTCCAGGAAACCCACCACCAGCTGCCCATCTTTCATCAGTTCGAAGTCCGACTTTCCGGCCTCCGGATTACCGCCGGCTGAACGTACTGATACGATGACGTCCGCTTGTTCGAAAACAACCTTGCGTTCGGCGACAATTTTGGCGCCTGCATCTTCATACATCTGATCGACAAATCCCGCCTCTAACCCCGCGCCAGCCTGTACATGAACTTCACAGTCGAGTTTACACAAAGAAGTGGCGCCGGCAGGCGCCAGTGCCACTCGTCGCTCCCCTGGAAAGGTTTCGGTTGGTATCCCGACGATCATCAAACCCTCCTGTCGCCCCATCAATGACAATTATGCAATCAGCCGCAGACTAATAATTTTGTATTTGATTAACCTAATTGAATATATAACGGGATAAAAGGTTGTGCAACAGGCAATAAGGTCCAAACAACCTTGTGTGGGATAATTTAACCAAATAAACCCAGATTCATGGGTTAAAGACAAGCCGCTGGTCAGAATATCTAGATAACCCAGGTCAACCGGTGCGTTTCAAAGGGTAGTTTTTCTACGTGAAATGGACTTGACAGAAAAAGTCAAAGGGTACAGTTTATCCATTCACAACGTTAGGAATTACGCCGGAAAACCAGGAGTATCAAAATGGAAACGGTTCGGGACCGACTCTGGATTTGGGGACACGACAGCGGAAGCCACGACAAGGGCTGGAACACCCCGGGCTCATCGAGGATGACACCGGCGGAGGGTGCACTTTACCTGGACGTCCCTAATGTAATCATGGTACGCTACGAAGACCGCCCGGAACCACCATATGAACAATATGCCCGTTCCTTCAGGCCGATGCGACAGTTCATCTGGTCCATCGTTGGGGCCGGCGGAACATCGGATGAATCCGAGTTAAGGTACACGAAGCGCCTGGCCGAGGCGAATCCAAACATGACCGGTGTGATAATGGATGACTTCTTTCGAGATGATCCATCGGATGCAGGTGTGCATACCGCAGAAACTTTAAGGTCCATCCGCGACGGAATTACGGCGTCGGGACGCTCGCTTGATTTGTGGGTGGTACTGTACCGGCATCAGCTTCGTCTCCCGATTGCCGAACACCTGAAACTGTGTGACGTAGTAACGTACTGGACCTGGCACGCTGAACACCTGGATGGCCTGGAAGAGGATTTCTCCGTATTCGAGAAACTCTCATCGGGAAATCGTAAAATCCTGGGATGCTATATGTGGGATTACGGACCGAAGAAGCCTATGTCTGTAAAACATATGGCCCATCAATGTGACCTAGCTCTCAAATGGCTGAAAGAGGGACGTATAGAAGGGGTAGTATTCCTTGCCAGCTGCATATGTGATCTTGATCTGGATGCTGTCGAATGGACACGGGAATGGATCCAATCGGTTAAAGACCAAGCGCTTTAATGTGAGGAAGCCATGACTGAAATTGAACAATATGAATTCGACCGTAAGGGTTATATCGTGATCCCGGGCCTGCTGACTCCCGATCAGACGGCATCACTTGCTGCCGCCATCGATTGGCTCGAAGGACATGCCCTGGAGCATCTCGACGCCCTACCCAGGAAGAAGAGTCCCTGGGGGGCGGAATATCATCGCGATGAGGCTTACGGCTACCATGCGAACGGTTCCGACGCTGAAGGCAGAACACTTATGATAGAGGATTTTTGGAATGCGGACAAATCTTTTGATATCCTTGTCGATCACGAGCGCACCATGGGATATGTAAGAGAAGTTATCCAGGAACGCCCCACCATCAACAATTCTGAAATTAGAATCCGGTATCAGGGAAATCAATCCGGCACGCACGGCGGAGGCGATGAGGTCAGCCGCAAATATCGATACAGACATATTTCACAGGGTATCGATTGTATGATGGTACGCATGGTTTATTTTGTTCAGGATGTCACCAACGACCAGGGGGCATTCTGTGTTGTTCCAGGTTCGCACAAAACCAGTATCCCCGCCCCTTACGGCCACGACCCTGATGAGGATCCCAGTATGGTTGGCCTGGAGGTAAAAACAGGCGACGCAATCTTCTTCACTGAAAACCTCAGACACGGCGGGTTCACCAACCATTCCGACCAGGTTCGTAAAACGCTGCACGTAGGATACGGCCCCTACTGGATGATGTCTCAGAACATCGCGACCATGGACGAACCGCAGTACATCACGGATGAGACGTTTGCTCGATATACCGACGATCAGGCGAGTCTTTTTCGTGCATGGCATGAAATGCATCACAGAAAATGAAAACCTCTCGTCTACCGCTGCTTGTCACCGGGATTGCCGGTGTCGCAGGATACAACGCGTTTCAATATTTCCAAAATAAATTTCCGGGACAGGTAATAGGGACTCGAAGGGAAGATAACTGGCCGCTGAAGGGAGATTACATCGTACCGCTGAATGCGGATGATTACGATGGCATGAACCGCCTGTTCGACCAACACCAGTTCGGTTCGGTGCTCAACTGTGAAGGTACGTGTAAACTGAAATCCTGTGAACTGGCCCCTGAAAATGCGCGCAGGATCAATGTAGACAGCGTACACGCATTGCTGAATGCGGCATCCGATGACACCAGGCTTGTGACGCTTTCGACCGATCTCGTGTTTTCAGGCACCCGGGGAGGTGGGCA
Organism: uncultured Gemmatimonadota bacterium; assembly: GCA_964470965.1. GTDB lineage: Bacteria > JAAXHH01 > JAAXHH01 > JAAXHH01 > JABIQT01 > CAYYIS01. Next base: position 19,841 of record CAYYIS010000059.1, read on the forward strand.
TGTGGAAGAAGACCCGACAGATCCCGTGACGGTCTACGGACAGACTATGGTGGATGCGGAGCAGATTTTTCACGCGGAGCGTCCCCAAGCATGCGTTCTGCGTATCTCATTACCCATGGGTAAAAGTTTCAACGGACACGCCGGCGCCATCGATTGGATACTATCACGATATGTGAAATCGTTACCTGCCACACTTTATTATGACGAAGAGCGCACACCCACTTACACTGATTGTCTGAACCGGACGATCGGAGCAATTCTCACGAGTGATTTGAGTGGATTGTACCACGCCGGGGGACCGCGAAGATTAAGCCTGTACCAGATCGGACAGATCGTCAACAGGGTAGGCGGGTACGATTCCGCCCATTTGATGGGTTGCTATCGCCACGAAGCCGGTCCGATACCTCCCCGTGCCGGAAACGTGACCATGGATTCCTCCCGCTTGACTGACGCCCTGGGCTTTCAGCCGTTTGATCCCTGGCCCAATTGTGATGAGCACATTCCGACACATGACCAATGGCATCGTGAGCGACCTCCTGGTGAGAATGGATCACCAGAATTGCTGTCCCAGGTGCTGTATCAGAATCCGAATTTTCAAACTTAGAAACAGGACGGGCCATGAAACCGACCGCATCGTTTCCAGCATTGACATCTGCACAAAGGTTGTATCTCGACATAAATGGCTATGTCATTATCGAAAACACGCTGTCGCAGGAAGAGGTGCGCCGCCTGTGCGATACGACGTATAGGGTTGAAGCTGACTATCACAGGACGGGCGAACTGCCTGCGCCGACCTGCCACTTTTCAAGTGTTACCGAAACGTATTTCAGATTGGACAACCTGCCTCATATCGATCCGGCGTACTATAATTATGTTACACACCCGCGACTCGTGAGTATGGCTGAGGAGATCGTAGGAGGAACCGTTCGACTCGAACAATCGGATGTACACATCCGGCGCCCGAACCGACACGATGACCCACCAGAGGAATATTCCTTTCACAGGGGGATCAATCCTGGCTTCAGTTATACACGGAACGGATTGTATCATTTCACGTTCGTCAAAACGCTCACCAATCTTACGGATCTAGAACCGGGGGACGGAGGGACAACCGTTATAGCAGGTTCACACAAGATCACCGACGAAGTGCCTGATGATGCAATTATCGAGGCCGCCATGGGTGATCCCAGAATGATACACGAGGTCACGGCACCGGCCGGTTCCACGCTTTTGTTCTTTGAATCGCTGATGCATTCCTCCGGCATCATAGAATCGGACAATGACAGAGTGTTGATCATCGCAGGATATACACCCACCATGTTCCAGGCCTGGAACGGGTACGATCCGGATGATGCCTTCACTGAAGAGATAGCGGAAGAACACCGTGTGCTGCTGACAGGCAGCAGCAAATATGGATGGGGACGCAAACTAAGGTCTCTATAGAAAGGTATACTTACATGGCCGATTTTCCAGATGTCACCAATTCGTTAAATCTATACAAGCGGGCGGAAAAACTGATTCCCGGACGTACCCAGCTGATCAGCCGCAGAGCCAGCCAGTTTGCCAGTGGGATCAACCCGGTGTACGCGGATCATGCCAAAGGGTCGCGGTTCGTCGACGTGGACGGAAATGAATATATAGACTGGGTCAACGCCGTGGGCGCAGTCATCCTTGGTCATGCGGATGATGTTGTGGACCAGGCCGTTAAAACACAAATCGACAAGGGCAGCCTGTACACACTCAACGGCCCACTGGAAATTGAACTGGCAGAAGAGCTAGTAGATACAATTCCCTCTGCGGAAATGGTCCGTTATACGAAGGCTGGTGGTGAGGCCTGCGCGGTTGCCGCACGGATAGCCCGCGGGACAACAGGGAAAGAAATCATTCTATTCTGTGGATATCATGGCTGGCACGACTGGTACCAGTCTGCCAACTATCTGGTGGATCCTGAAAGCGGCGAATTTCCTTTCGCTGGTATAGAGCCGATAGGGGTCCCAAGGGCGCTCGCAGGCACCGCAGTCCCATTTACATATGGTGATCTCAATATGCTCGAAGCTCTCCTTGGCGAGTACGAAGGACAGGTCGCAGCGATAATGATGGAACCCGTCCGGTCGGAGTGGCCTGACAAGGGTTATCTGGAGCAAGTGAAATCGCTCGCCCATAAGAACAGTGCCCTGCTGATATTCGACGAGGTGTCATGCGGGTGGCGTCTTCGCATCGGCGGGGTTCAGGAGGCCGCAGGCGTGATACCTGACATGACAGTAGTCGCAAAAGCCATGTCCAATGGCTATCCGATGGGTGCAGTAGTCGGTTCCCGGGAAGCGATGGAACCTACTGGACGCATGTTCGTTTCAAGTTCTTACTGGAGTGATAATGTCGGTCTGATAGCCGCGTTAACCACCATCCGCGAGCTAAAACGCCGAAACGCCGAACATAACTTCGCCAGAATCGGGGGAGCGCTGGAAGATGTAATTAATCAAGCCATAGATTCGTCGGGATTGGCCGGACAGGTTACCGGCTTATATACCAATCCGGGGATTACGCTTGAACTGCCCGACCCGGCTCTCCAACCGATTGTATCCACGCTCTTCATACAGGAGATGGCCCGGCGCGGCATTCATACTTACATGGGTTTCAAAGCCACCCTCGCCCATACGGATGAGGATATCAGGATCACCGGTGATGCAGCTTCGGGAGCGTTCGGTGTTATAAAGAAAGGGTTGGATTCCGGCGATATCCACAGCCTGCTTGAATGTGATATCAAGAAAGAGCCTTTTCGAAGATTAGTCCGATAAAGGAGGAATTTTGGCAAAGTATACGGTCTCGGAATTTCTAATGGATGCGCGCAGGATCATCACGAATATAGGAGTTAATGAGGGGCTCGAAGACATCAGGATCAACATGGAACGGATGCTACAGGAGCCGTCGTTTCTCAATGACAATGTAGACCTCAACAAACATACGGGATTCACCGTGGTGGGACATGACAAAGAGACTGATGTCTATGTCATCGTGCACGGGGGCAACAAAGCCAGCAGTTCTCCGCCCCACGATCATGGACCATGTTCTGTAATTTACGGGAATCTGACCAATCATACGATAATGCGGAGGTGGAAAAGGGAGGATGATGGGGGCGATACAGGACCCGCCGAATTAAAAATGGCGAATGAGTACAGAGTCAATGCAGGTGAAGCAAGCGCGTTCGCCCGGGGTGCGATTCACTCCATAGAATATCCGGACAACACCTATTTCGTTCGCGTGACCGTAGGCGACGTGGAACGGCAGCACACACATCGGTACGATATAGGGAATAACACGGTACGGTTCGACCTGCGTTCATAGGAATAGGGGCCAATACTACGGAACGATTCTTATTCCTTCAATAACGCTACCTTCAAGCACCCTGTCCACGACTTCCATTCCTTGAACCACCTCTCCGATAATCGTGTAATTATGGTCCAGCCGCAGGTTGTCTACCAGGTTAACGAATATCTGGGCGTCGCCCGTGTCCCTTCCCCGTGTGGATATTCCAACGGTACCTCGCAGGTGAGGCCGGGCCGTTATCTCATCCCTTGTATAGCGAGAGGCCCCCGTGAATTCGTTGGCGCCGGGACTGCCTCCCTGGATCACGAAATTCGGAGCGACGCGATGAAACGTCAGCCCGTTGAAATATCCTTCGGCGGTCAGTCGGGCGAACTTTGCTGTCACGGTCGGTGATTCCAAAGGAAGCAATTTAATCTCGAATTCACCAAGGCCGGCCATCGTCACGAGGGCCATGGAGGCGGACAAAGTGTTCAACGTAGAGACCTCGGGTACTCCAACCCGCCGGAGTGGTTTCGGCGCGGCTGTCCGCGCTTCCTTGGACCACCCTGTGATCAATTGAGCCACGCGACCGGCTACCACCGGATCATAGTCTTCCAGATAAGGTTCCAGCGCACGCACCTCCGTCGGACCGCCGAGACCGGCCAGGGCATCAAGAATCGCCCTTCGGGGATCACGTGAGGTGTCTCGGTTTTCAAGGGAAATACGGCCAAACGCCTTTATAAGAGACGGGACTGCGGCTCGATTTGAAGTGCCCCGTAGATTACGGGCCGCCGTTGACACCAGGTGATAGTCACTCTGGGACAGCGCACGCAGGTATTGCCTATCCGCCTGATGACCGGAGATCGTATTCAAACCTACGAGAGCCGACCGGATTACATTCGGGTGTGGATCCGACGTGAGTCCCATAAGCGATTCTGACGATCCGGCGATAGAAGCAGCCCTGGCCGCATACATTCGAACTTGCCATCTGCCATGCTGGGCGTAGTGGTTCAGATACTCCCTCGCCGCCTCAGGTGCCAAGCGGGCAAGAGAAACAATGGCGTGCGCAGGTTTCTGCCAGTTCAGATCGTCATCGTCCCCAAGGTTGTCGCAATATTCCCGAAGTAGCTGAACAGGATCCAAATGTGTCGCTGCGGGACCACATCCTCTTCCGAGAAGATCAATCGCCTGCAGAGACACATGCGGATTTTTATCACCCAGGGCATGGTGTACGGGGTCGCACCCGTGCAATTCCATCAGCTGACCGCCAAAAATTCGTAACGCTTCAAATCGGACGGCCGCGGATGTATCCTTCAAACCGGCCTGTATGATCCGATGTTTCAATCTGTTGTCTTCAAGACCGGAAACAGCGGCCACTGCTGATCGGCGCACCTCCAAATCGAGGTCGGTTAGAGCAGTCTGAATGGTCTGGCCATCCACCCTCCCGGACGCCCCCAAAACCTTCATGGCTATGCTTCGGATTAACCCATGGTCTCCCCCCCGAGTTGTTTTGTCTGACCGCCCTGGGTTCACGAGGGACTTCAACATTCGGAATGTTTCGTCGGACAGCTTATGGTCACGATTTTTTCGGACAAGCGATTCCAATCCCCGCACTGCACCGACAAGGGATCCGACCGATCCTTCTTCGATCAGGTTTGCGATTACCCTCTCAGCGGCATTTCGTGCTGCCTCGCTTGAATAGACCAACCGCCCCAGAGACCGCGCGATAGCACCCCGGACGACTTGGTCCTTTTCGGCGTCAAACGAATCGATTAGAAGTTCTTGTACACGGAGGGATTCCACACGAAAAACGGACTGGGCCAGAGCGTCTGCCGCTTCCGCACGCACGTTTGGAGTCACATCATGGCGTAGGAACGCTTGGATTTCATCTACCAGGTCGATCCGCTCCAGTCTTCCAAGGGCACGCACCGCTATGCGCCGGATATTGCTGTCGGACGACTGCAAGCCATTCATGATAGCCGGCACGGATACATCAGGTCCTGGGCGCGAGTCTTCTTCCTCGATTATCGATTTTATCAAGGTGGCTTCATCCTGTGGAAATGATTTCAGATTTCCTCCCTCTCTGGATGAACAGGACAAAAGCATCGGAATACAGCAAGACACCAGGACATTCATATATGACTTCATGTATCCGCCTTTGCTTCACTTGTTGGTCGAAATGCCCGCAGCTGAAATGGAGAGGATTGATCAGAATTACGATCCCGGCGGGGGCACAGACAATCGCCGAAATTCGACATGACCGACCATGACAGTAATAATTTCTATAATTTTGACGTGTTCGTTAATCCGTTTTTGATATCGTGATCACGCTGTACTGCGGAACGACGAACCGGATCCCCATATCCGCCGCCACCGGACGACAGGCACCTTATCAGGTCCCCGGGCAACACGATCACTTCTGTCTCCTTGGTTCGGAGCACCCGTTCTTTGCCATCTGAAATAATGCTGTAGCGATGGGGCAGGCCATCGCTGCCTCCGAATAAACCGAACGGCGCATTGACGGCGCCATCGCCGGCCGTATTGAGCTTCGCCGGTTCGGTACCTTCGTATATCATCTCGAATATGGCCCCCATTCCACCCCGCCACTGTCCATCGCCACCCGAGTCCGGACGAAAATCATTTCGAACGATATGAAACGGGAATCGTTCCTCGGTGATTTCCACGCTCGGACTGCGTATGGCTCCGGCCACGTTAACTTCCCCTACACAAGACCAGCCGTCGTGACCTTCAGATGCTCCACCGCCACCACGCCCGAAGAAAAAATGCCAGATATACGGTCTCCCGCTGACCGGATTTTTTCCCGTGATGGCAAATCGTAATCTCCGGGAAAACCCCGCATTTACCGCATGCGGCACAATGGGCGCAAGCGCCTTGAAAATTGCTTCCACAATTTCCTCCCCGCAATGGTTGGTACTCATACATACCGGGGCCGGGGGATTCGGATTGACGATCAGGCCTTTGGGCGCTACCACAGTAATCGGCCGCATTGAACCTTCGTTCTTCGGTATGTCTGATGGCGCCATGTACATGATCCCGACGTGTGCCAGAGATCGGGTGTTGGCATAGGCACTGTTAATGAATCCGGTCACCTGTTGGTTCGACTGACTGAGGTCCACTGTCATAGTATCATCCTGAATCGTTACTTCCGCACGTATCGGTATGGTGACCGCGTCGAACCCGTCGTCGTCAATGAATGTCTCTCCTTGGTACACGCCGTCCGGCCAGCTTCGGATGAGGTTTCGGACCCGTTTTTCCGTGCCGTTTAAAATGTCCACCACACATCCCATCAAGCCAACGGCACCATAATCCGACAGCAACTTGTTCAACCGGCGAGCCGCGATCATTACAGAACCAATCTGAGCGTTGAGATCCCCCTTGAAGTTCTCCGAATGGCGTACGTTGACGGCCAGCATCCGAAGCACATCATCACGCGGCCTCCCAGCATCATACAACTTCAGCGGCGGTATCCTCAGGCCTTCGTGAAATATCTCGCTGGCGGATGGGTTGTAGGCTCCGTGCGTGGCACCACCGATATCACTATGGTGGGCCCGGTTAACAGTGAAAAAGCGCAGGGCTCCATCATGAAACACGGGGTATATCGCCGTAATATCCGGTAGGTGACTGCCTCCGAAATACGGATCGTTGACCACATACAGATCACCGTCGGTGATATCATCACCAAAGCAGTTCAAGATCGCCTCAACTGCTGGAGGCAAAGCACTGATGTGTACTGGAATCCCTTCTCCCTGGGCCACCAGCTGGCAATCAGCGTCAAGGATCGCAGTTGAAAAGTCTCTGCTCGAATTAAGGATCTGGGACATTGAAGTCCGAATCATAACCTCGGCCATTTCCCTGGCGATCGACTCAAGCCGATGTTCGACAAGAGAACGCATGATAGGATCGGAATCGTCACCTGGACGGGATTCACTATCCCGGATATCTATCACCATTCCACCGTATGTATCCACGGTTACCCGATCGCTTTTTTCGATTAGAATGGTGGTGTACTCCGATTCAAGGATCGCCGGACCGATGATCTCGTAACCGGAGGAGAGTTTTCCAGTGTCGTATACCGGTATTTCCAGTCTCTCACCAAGAAATACAGAACGAAATCCTTTCTCCGGATGCGCTCCATCCGACTGTTTTTCAGGTAAAATAGAAAATCTGTTGCGTCCCACTACCGATACCCTCAACGTAACCAGCCGGATTTCCTGATCCACTTGACTGTAGGAGTACAGTTCCTTATAGCGATTATGAAAATTAACCGCCCAATCCGTCAGGATTTTTTCAACCGGCATCTCCAGGTTCGGAACCGGCACCCTCACTTCATATACCTGATCGAGATATCTCATATCAGCCGAAACAAGCACACCTATCTCGTGCTCCTCAAGTCGTTGAGACCGTAATTTTTTCTTTCCCTCTTCTGCCATTTCCTGCGTGATACGGCGTACCTGATCCAGGTCAACTCGATCCAAGCTGGAAATGTAAGATCTTGAATAATCGTATTTTAGGTCCGTTTTTAACAACCCGAAAGCAGAAAGAACCGGGGCTGGTGCAGGCAGATATACTTTTCGGATCTGTAATTGCCGGGCCACCTGGCACACGTGAATCCCGGCAGCTCCGCCGAACGCGAGCAGGGCGAATTTCCGGGGATCGATGCCCCGTCTGACTGACAGCAGCCGGATACCCTCCGCCATGGTGGTGTTAACCACCTGCACCATGCCGTACGCTGCCGCATCCATTGGAAGTCCAAGCGGTGTGGCTATCCGGTCTTGGATCGCCTGCTCTGCCAGGGATGACTCAAGAACCTTCCGCCCACCCAGGAAATTGTTTGGGGACAGGAACCCGAGCACCACATTTGCATCCGTGACAGTGGGGTCAGTTCCCCCGAGACCGTAACTGGCCGGCCCTGGCGTGGCTCCCGCGCTTTGCGGCCCAACGTGCAGAGTGCCCCCATCATCCACATATCCAACACTGCCGCCACCGGCGCCCAGTGTATGGATGTCGATCATGGGTGCGGCGATCTTCCAACCGGCCTCGTATCGATCAGTCGTTATATGTGGATCCCCCCGTTCAATCAGAGATATATCCGTGCTTGTACCACCCATATCGAATCCGATGAGGTTCTCTTCACCGACCATTCGCCCGTACGCAGCGGCACCGGCAACACCGCCTGCGGGTCCGGACAATATCGCATGGACGGCCATCCGTGTCGCATCCTCGATCGCAGAGACGCCCCCGTTGGATTTCATCGTGAGGATTTCCTTATCAAAACCCTTATCCTCAAACTGCGTTTTCATATGGGACAAATACCTGCTGTAGACCGGTCCGACATAGGCATTAACCACGGTTGTGCTCAAACGGTCATATTCCTTGATCTGCGGCAGAACATGATAGGAACTCGTGTGATATATTCCCGGACATTTCTTTTCAATGAGATCGGATACCACCGATTCGTGAGACGGATTCAGGTAGGAGAAGATGAAACATACCGCTATGGAGGTTACCCCCTCCTCGATGAGCGTGTCCACAACCCTTTCGAGTTCGGCTTCATCGATGGGCGTTTGTATTTCACCGGACCGACGTACCCTTTCATCAACTGCATGTCTTAAGTACCGGGGAACGAGTGGATCCACTGGATCCATCCGCAGGTTATATCGATCTTCCTTGAATCCTTCACGTATCTCGAGCAGGTCTCGGAATCCTTCAGTCGTAATAAGGCCGACTTTCGCACCTTTTTTCTCTATGAGGGTATTCGTGGCGACCGTGGTTCCATGGATAATCAAGGAGGTCTTGTCCAGGAGAGTGGAAACGGAAAATCCCAAGGAGTCTGCGACGTCCTCCAATCCCTGCATCACTCCAATAGATTGGTCACCGGGTGTTGATGCGGTTTTGAAGTAGAGCGGCGGCGACCCTTCTTTCTCCACAACGAAATCAGTAAACGTCCCTCCTACGTCTATACCGATATTAATCATGCCACCACCCAGATCCTGAAAAAGTCGCTTGTGCCCATTAAATTCAGCAATTAATAATGTGATGATTAAATAGTTCTATGCAACAATTATTTCCTGT
>CAYYIS010000060.1:0-29140 GCA_964470965.1 uncultured Gemmatimonadota bacterium
ATCTCAACGGTGCTCGGCTTTTTCAGGCAGTGGCCGCTGCACCAGTTTCCAACTAATCTTGGTGCGATGGGAATCGCGGTTTTGGTAGCCGGTATCTAGTGGTGGTTACTCGTCTCTATACGCAGAACCGGAGGAGTGCCTGATTTCATTAAAACAAAGGTGCTGTCTATCCCGGCACTTTTGTTTATCTCGTGGCTGGGAATTCTCTCTCTTCATGGCTGGGAATTCTTGTACCGCGATTACAAATATGCCCGCTGGCCACCTTTTTTTGGATTCGGAACCTCGTGGGCCTGGCTGGCTAACGCAACCGCCGATCATGGGGCCCGGATTGCATGCAACACGGTTTTCTACCCTGTTTTTGGTTATGACCTGAAGAACACACCTGTAGTGTTAATGCCGGACATCACACGTCAGGACACGCAGGAAGAGCGGCAGAGGCAGCTCGAAATATGGGAGGGCCAGTTACATCGGTCGGAGATCGACTATTTATACATATTTGCCATAGGTCCGTCACTGGCGGATGAAATATCACATCATGATCGATACGATATTCTGGAAGCGTGGATGGCAGGGCGCCCTGAAATCTATTTACTGATATTCAAGAGTGGTCGTGAACTGGTCTACCGCTTAAACTGTCCCTCTCATATCATGTCTAACCCCACCGGCCGGGGGCCATAAATCAGTATCCATCCCAATGGAGGAGTCTATGCCATGAATAAGCGCCCCATCAGTTACGACGATTATAAGGATGTGCTGGTCGTTACTATCACACCGCGGTGCCCCGATCGGACCGTGGATGTCGAGGGGGTGAAACGCAACGCCGTTTATCTTGCGGACCGAGGCGTGAAAATCATCATGCCGCAATGCGGGACCGGATTGGTGTATGATTCGTCATTGGATGATTTCCGGACAACGGTCGAGGCGACAATGGAGGCGGTCGGAGAAAGAACGTATGTCATACCAGGTGTAGGACCGGGGTTCGGACGGGCGGAAGAAATGGGACGAATTGCCCGGGAGATCGGTGTTGATGCGGTAATGATCATGCCGGTCGTCGGCCCCGCCTCCCCGGAGGGTTTATATAACGGGATGTGTGACCTGATCGCATCGCTCGGTTTACCTGTGGTTCTGTACCTCAAAGACGCCCGCCTCATGCCGGTGGATTCCACCGTGCGACTGGCAGGCATGTCACAGGTGCATGCCATAAAATACGCGGTGGCGGATTATGATATGTTCGACAGGCTGGTACAGGAAGTGGGCGACGTGGTGGTCCTGCTGTGCGGAATGGCGGAGAAACCGGCGGTGGCATTCATGGACCACGGCGCGCAGGGCTACAGCTCCGGTATGGCGAATTTCGTGCCGAAGCTGAGCCTGGCCATGCACCGAGCCCATCGCACCGGTGACCGCGCTGAAGTTGAGCGTATCCATGGTCTGATGGTCCCGTTTGAAGACGTACGCGGCGAAGAAAAAGGAAAGTACAACGCGGCGGCGCTGCACGTGGCGAACGAGCATGTCGGCCTGTCGGGCGGTCCGGTACTGCCCATGTGCACGGATGTGGCAGAAAATGACCTGGATAGGGTTCGGGATCTGACGGACCGGCTCATGGCGGAAGAACACGCCATGAGTGGAGTCTGATTTGTGCCCCAGAGATCCCTGAATAGGTGGCACGGCAACGACGGTCTCAGGTCTTTGCCGAAGGGTGAGTCTTCGGTGATGCACTCGCCGGTTGCATGTCCGGGTCGATCTCAACTGAGTGGAATGGTCTTCATGAAAATAAAGCGGTTCCCACCTCGCGCAGGATCATGGCGATGTGGTGGAAACCTTCAAGGCAGGGGGAACTGGCCATGCACTATACGCGATGTGATATGCAACCAAACCGCTTTGGGAGGGGTACCGGTACCATACCATCGTGCAAGGCAGCATCATTGGTCCCGGGTCATGGAAAGCCTGTTTGATGTGGTAGGTTAAGACCTCCGGAGATCGGATATGATGGAGGAGTAGTGAAAAATATGAACGATACAAGGAGTCTTTAGAGGATTATGGATTCCCCAGGGCCATTGCGATGTACAGGTCCACCAATTTCATATATTCCAGCAGAACAGACCGCGCCATCCAACGTTCGTCCCACCACGCTCCGGGATCAAATGTGTCGTACCTGGTCGGACGCATACGAACCTGGATCTGACCATCGAATATCCAGTTGAAGATGATACCGGTCCGTGTAGTGTGTGTGGCGGACGAAACCGCGATGATTGATCTGATGTGATTTTTCAGCAGAAACGGCTTCAGTCCCCTCGCCTCGCTGCGTGTGCTGTTCGCCCGGCTGTCCACTACCAGAATCGCTTCCACAGGGACACCCAACTTTACCGCCACCTCACGAGAAAATTCGTAGGACTCTATGCTTTTTATTTCGAGGGATTTAAGGATATCGTAGGTTTTTCCGGAATGCCATTCTTCCGGCGTCAGGACGATGTACGGCGCATAGCCTTCCGTATACAGATCAGCCGCCTCGATGGCTCTCTCGGCCGCAATACCACCCAGCACTACGATCGCATCCGCCGGTTCCAGGGAATCTGAAGTAATGAGGTATTCCGCCGTCTGACGCCGGATGGACTCTCCCGCCATGGACCAGATTACGCCTAGAATGATAAGCGCAGGCAGTATGAACCGTCGGATTAAACCAGGTCTGGATTGCTCGTCGCTATTCTGCTCCATCCTCTTCCTTTACCGCAGCTGCGAATATAACATACGCCAATGGTGTATGGTCCGTGTTGGCAAGGCTGTGAGGTGTACCCGGCGGGACATAAAGGGCGCTGCCTTCCATGATAGACTCTTGGATCCCTGCCGAATTAATCACCCCTCGCCCGCTGATTACAAAGTATACCTGTTCGACGCCGTCTGACTGCAACTCGCCTGTCGTCTGCTCACCCTGTAATGCATAGCGGGTCACCCCGTGCATACGTCGCAGAACGCCCCCATCCTCCGCCGCTGCCTCGCCAAGTCCTCTGAGCAGCGGCCATGATTCTGAGTGGTTCTCACCTGCTATGGCTATTGGATCCCGCCAATTGCAGATGAACGGAACCCCTTCACTGATCTCCGGAAGGGGGCAACTGACGATCAGGTGTTCCATCCAGCCGTCACCGTAATTGAATGCCTGGTGCGGCAGGTTGACGGGCACATACACGGCATCGCCCTCCTGGATGTCATGCATTTTCTCTCCCAGCAGCATCTGACCCCTGCCCTTGAGAATATAATACATCTGCTCGATGTTGTCATGATGGTGGTGATCCGAATTCTGTCTGCCTTGGAGGCCGTGTTTCACAAAACTGTTCATGGCTTGAAGCTGGGCCATTTCAGGCGGATTGTCGGATTCCGATCCTCTGAAGAAGGGCCATATGATGGCGCTGATGTGTCCTATGTACGGGATTTGATCACGCCAGTTTCTTACGACGATCATAATCAATCTCCGATTCGTCTATTCATCAATGCCGCCCGTGGCACGCAACAATGTTTCCTGTACCAGAAGTTCGTGATCCAGTGAACGATCGGCGGGCTGTTGGCCGTTTATGGTTGCCAGAAAAGATTCCAGCTCCAGGTCATAGAGCTCGCCGCGCCCGCGGGCATGCGGCGTGACGATCTGTTCACCTGTTTCGTAACCCGCACCGGCTTCTGCCAGTACCAGGCGCAGCCGTTGACCGGGTTCGAACGGCTCGAGAAGGATCGCGCTGCCCTCCGTTCCGTATACCTCGAATCTTCTGGCCGTTGGACCCGGCTCCATGGCCGCGATATCGACGAAGGCGATAGCGTTGTCGTATTCGAACACGCCGAGGGTGTTGTCCATGAAGGCGGGGACTGAGCCTGTGTCGTTGTGAAAGAACGAGGTCACCTTCCGGGGGCGCCCGAGCAGCCAGACGACCTGGTCGAGCATGTGGCCGGCCAGGTCGTAGAAGATACCGCCCTGGTGAACGCCTATCACCTCGCGGGCCGATTGCGGGATGGTGGTTGACATGTGCGCGCGGACCGAGAAAACGGAGCCGAGTAGCCCTGTTTTCACCCAGGATGAGATTTTTCGAAAGCCGTCATGGTAGCGGAACATATAACCCATCTGAACCTGTAAATTCTGGCTCCGGGCTATTTCTACTACCCTTTGCCACTGATGCCAGTTGTCGCCTGCCGGCTTGTCGTACCAGGCGTGCTTTCCGGAGGTGATGATCTTTTCGGTCTGATCAAGACTCTCGTCGTTGCGCCCTTCCGAGGCGATAGCTATGATAGAGTCGTCGTCCAGTATCTCGCCCCCGGCGTCGCACCACTGAACCTCCAGATATGGTCCGGCCTGATCCGCCAGTATAATCCGCCGTTCCGGGTCGGGTTCGTATACACCGGCCACTTCGACGTCAGGGCTGTTCAACATGGAGTTGAGCTTGCCCGCGGCATGGCCGTGGGCGGTTCCGTACTGGGCCATTCGAATCTGCGACATGAATTTCTCTCCAAACGGTGTGTTTTCGCTACACGATTACATTGTTGTGTTTCAACGTGACTATCTGCTCATTGGTATAGCCGTGCCGGGACAGGATCTCTGTCCCATGCTCTCCCAATCCAGGTGGGGGAGTATCGGTTCCCACAGGCATCTGGGAGAACCGGAACGGAGGTATGACCTGTCGGCTCGACGAACCATCGGACGCGGTGACGTCCCTGAAGAGCTCGCGGGCTTGAAACTGGGGGTCTTGGGGCAATTCATCCAGCGTGTATACCGGACCGCACGGCACATCCGCCTCCTGCAGACGCCGATCCCATGTCTCACGGGATTCTGTCGAGATAATGTCCTGTAGACGGCCGCGGATCTCCTGGTTTCTTGCCATGCGTTGTTCTGTCGTAAGTTCCTTCCATTCCTCCAGCCCCAGTACACCGCACAGGCGCCGCCAGAACTGGGACTCGTACACGACGCCGACGCTAATGTACCGGTCGTCCGAAGTTCTGAACACTTCGTAATGGGGTAGTCCGCTCAACAGTGGCTTGCCCGGCGCCGTACCCTCGCTTTGGGCGCGGGCGATCTCCGGTGCCATCCAGGCGGTGACACTTTCGGTCATGGACAGGTCTATGTACTGGCCCCGGCCGGTGGTGGTGCGGTTCTGAATAGCCGCCAGGACCGCGATAGCAGCATACATGCCGGACGCCAGATCCGAGATCAAGACCGGCGGCGGCACCGGTCTGCCGTCTGCCTGTTCTGCCTGTCCCAGCAGGCCTCCCAGTGAGATATAATTGATATCGTGCCCCGACCGGTCCCGATACGGCCCGGTCTGTCCAAATCCGGATATAGAGCAGTAGATCAAATCCGGATTGATACCTTGCAACGTTTCATAGTCGGCGCCCAATCGGTCGGCGACGCCCGGACGGAAGCCTTCCAGCACGATGTCCGCCTCTTCGGCCAGCGTGTGCAGCACTTGTTGCCCCTGCCGGAATTTCAGGTTGATGACCAGACTCTGTTTTCCCCGGTTCACACTGGCGAACATCGGCGGGAATTCACGGAGCGGATCACCACCCGGCGGTTCGATTTTGAGAACCGTCGCACCGAGGTCGGCCAGCAGCATCGAGCTATAGGGTCCGGGCAGCTGGGTGGTGAGGTCGAGGACGGTGAGGTGGTGTAGAGGGGATTTTGATGATTGATTCATTGACTTTATTGTAAGTATAACCTGACCCCTTCAAGAATTCTTTTTAAAAAAACCAATCAATCAGTTGCCATTCCTGATCGTCAACATCATGGCATCGCGCCAGGCGTCCAGGAATTCCAGGTCGAAACGGTTATCTCCATGGGTATAGAGGGTAGGGGGATCCCCTGTGTTGTCGGAGAATACCATCAGGCAGGGGGCATCGGGCAAGGCCTGCACCGCTTCGAAGAGAACGGAGGACAGGGAAACGCGGCGGTCGTAGTCGGTCCATCCGTCCCGCTCCCAGCCAACGAGTATACGGTGGCGAAGTTGCGGTATCTCCGGCTGCAGTTCTTCTATCAATGCCGCCAGTTCGGTGCCGACGATGAGGGCCGTAGCCTCCGCTCCTTTGATCTGGTTGACAACATCCTGGCGAGTACCAGCCTCCATGCTCAATGCGGGTATGGCACCGGCTTTCATACAACCCAGGATTGCCTCCCACCATTCGATGCACAGCGGCAGCATAACGAGAACCCTGTCACCCGCGCTCACTCCGGCTGCCCTGAGCATATTTGCGGCTTTGCTGGAACGGATGCTGAAATCACGGAACGTCAGCCGTGACATATCGCCCTGCCGTTCGTCATGCCATTCCAGTGCCACCAGCTCCGGGTCTTCGGCCAGACGATCGACCACATCCGCCGCGAAATTGGGCACTTCTTGCTCCTTGATCCGGGATGGTTTCCCCGGCTAGTCCATCAGTAGACCACCGTTAACATCGAGCAGTTCACCGGTGATATGCCTGGCATCATCGGAGGCCAGGAACAGGGCTGCTGCGGCCACATCTTCGGGTTGACCTTTTACCCCGAGCGGAATGGCATCGACAAATGACTGGGGATGGTTGGCGGTCAGCTGTGTGTCGATGATGCCGGGAGCGATGGCATTGGCGCGCACGCCGTATTCAGCCAGCTCACGGGCTAGGCATTTGGTAAGACATTCGATACCCGCTTTCGAAACAGAATAGGGCGCCCCGGCCACTATGCCGCCGGTTTTTCCGGCGATCGAAGCCATGTTGATAATCACGCCCCTCTTTCGTTCCTTCATGTAGGGCATGGCCGCTTTGGACAGAAGGAAAGGGCCTTTGAGCTGTATGTCCAGTACCGTATCCCATTCTTCGACAGAACAGTCCTCGACCGACCGAAATAACGCAATGCCGGCGTTATTGACCAGAATATCGATCGCCCCGAATCGCTCGTTGGTTGTTTCTACAATTTGAGTGATGTCGTCCTGGTTCGCGATGTCCGCCCTGATGGCCATGGCGTTTGGAAGTGACCCCGCCACATCTTTCGCATTGCCCTCGTCCAGGTCCACCACGGCTACGTGCGCGCCTTCCGCCGCGAAGGCGCGACAGATCGCTTCACCGATGCCCCGGCCTCCGCCGGTTACGATTGCTGTTCTATTCCGTAGTTTCATTGTAGCACCCGTTCGTTAAACAGTGAGATGAAAACGTCCGCATCCACATCCGTGCAAACCCGGCCATTGGAGCCTTCCCCGGGCATGAATGCCGGCCGCAGGTCCGCCACGGTCATGCCGAATGTCAGATCCCCCGCGGTCTCCACATTGATGCGGGCATCCGCCATGGTAAAAAGATCCGGCCGGTAAACGGCGGCGACCGCCAGCGCGTCGTGGATGAAGCAGCCGTCCAGGTCCTTGCGCTGCTGATGGAACGCTACGTAATGATCGGTGCAATCCTTCACGAACGCAGCGGTACTGTTGCCCTGTGCCGCGTAATGGTCGATCTCGGGGGCGGTCAAAACCGCCTGCATCGTCACGTCCAGCGGAACGAACAAGGTCGGTATGCCAGAATCACACACCACTTGTGCCGCATGCGGATCCGCGTAGATGTTGAATTCAGCGACCGTACTGACGTTACCGTACACCCGGAACGCGCCGCCCATGATCACGATTTCCTTGAGCTTACGCATCCGGAATGGATTCTTGATAATCGCACGGGCCACATTGGTGAGAGGGCCGACCGCGACAAGCGTTATTTCATCCGGATGCCGTTCGATCGTGTCAAGAATCAGGTCTACGGCCGGTGTAGGACTCAGGCGGTCTTCCGGGTCCGGGTAAGCACGTTCGCCATCCGGCGTGAGCAGGTGCGACACGCCACCGAGCCCGTCGTCTGCGTGGACATGGTCGGCGAAGACGCTGGTCCCTACGAGCGGGTTCTCCTCGCCTCGCGCTACGGCGGGTCGCTTTTCCGGATTTGCCACTTCAAGCGTCATTAGTATGTTGCGGACGCAGTGGTCCACATGGACGTTGCCGCTGACTGCGGTGATGGCCTCTACCTGTAGTTCCGGAGACCGCATGGCCAGCAGGATTGCCAGGGCATCGTCCACGCCGGTATCGGTATCAAGTATGATGCGTTGGGACATAGTTATTTACCGGGTTCTCTCACAATTGGATAGGAAGCGGCGCCTTTGACGGCGTCACCGATTATGTCCCAGTTGACCAGACCGTCGTCGGAGCGGGGTTCCAGAAGGTAGAATACCAGACGGCCGAGGGATTGATCCACCGGTACGACCAGCGTACCCGCGGGCAGGATCTCGGTAACGGTTTCATAGGCGCCGTACAGCGTACTTTCGTTGTGGCCCTGGAACGGCCGTTCGGCTACGGCCGTGGAATCTATCCTGAAGCGTTCCAGTGTCATGGTCCGCGCTTCGGTCAACGGTTCGAACCAAACGCCGTGGGCCTCCAGGCGCTCGATCACATCGGTCAGGGAAGCCGGCACGAAATAGGTGGTCGGTGCGGTTACGGTTTCCGTGGCATTGAACGTGCCGAATTCGAACATCCGCTCCGGATTGCGTTCCGTGGTTCGGCGCAACATGACTCTCCCGGTGTACGGGTTCCGTTCTTCTTCCGCACTTCCGAGGAGGATTTCCACCTCCTCGGCGGACCGGGCGTGTTCGGATCGGACGGCTAGTTGCTGTCCCACCACCGATGTCAGGTCCGCCTTGTCGACGATGTTACGGATTTCTTCGGCGTGGTCATGGGCGAAATTAAGAATCTCCTCCACAAAATACAGAGAGGCCAGGATGCGATCCTCGAAGGTGGCGTACGAATATGCTTCGCTGAGAATGGCGAAGCGGTTGCGCAGTCCGATGTAGTTGTTGTTGAACCGCGGTCGATGATCGAACGTATACCACCCACGCTCCCGGCTGCCGCTCTGAAACGGCAGGTTGCCGTAATAGTAGTAATCCCAACCGTACAGATTTTTTACGGATTCTGTGACCGAAGGCAGCCAGCTCTGGCGCAGATAATCAACGATGGGTGCGGCGGTGTTGGGATTAAGAGGAGGGGAATAAGTGAGATGGTAGGCGTGTATCGTTCCGTTGGTGGTGTGCAGGTCGACCATTACATGCGGATCGTAGTCACGCATCATTCGGACCAGCGATCGCGCTTCAGGAGAATCCAGCTTCATGTGGTCGCGGTTGAGATCGTAACCCTGGGCGTTGGGCCGCTGTCCCATACCGGCTATCGGACCGTGCTGCCGGCCCCGATTATACAGACTGATCCGTTCGTTGCCGTCGGCATTGTAGACGGGTGCGATGAGGATGACCAGGGAATCCGCCCATTCCGTGTGCTCACCGTCGGCCAGGTCACGTGCCAGCATGAGCAGCGCTTCTTTGCCGCAGACTTCTCCAGCGTGTATGTTGGCCTGGATGAATACACGTGTCTTACCGGACCGCCCTACTTCCTCAGGTGACCCGTCCCATACGTCTCCAAAGACCAGCAGAGGTAGCTCGCGCCCCTCCGTTGTGTATCCAAACGTGGTGAAATGTATCAGCTCGGACGCCAGTGCCACCGCGTCCAGGAAGCCCATGACCTCCTCGTACCGGGTGGTCTCCGCGTAATCCGATAGCTCTGCCCTGGTTTGCAGTGACGATAGGTCCATCTCCTGTGCGCTTGCTCGTGACACACACAATAAACAGACGGCTATCATCACCGACACGTGGCGGTACATAAGCTCACCCCTCATTTTTTTTGGATAATATGATCGGAATTATGAGCCTCAGTATACAACAAGGCGCCATTATTGGCAAACGGTTTTACAGCGTCTCAATGGGTCTGGAAAAACTCCAGAATTTCGCCGCAAGGGCCTTTGAAAAAAGCCACTGTGACTTCCAGTCCACCCAGATTTACATCTTTGGGCTCTACGGTAACCTGGTAGCCGGCCTGTCGGACACGCTCAATGGCGGCGCGGGCGTCGGTGGTACGGAACGCCACGTGCGTCAGCGGGTCGTTGGGAGAAGGGCTGTCCGGTAAGGGTGTTTCACCGGTGGGCTGAAACAGTTCCATGTGACTGCCGTCGCCGGTGTCGAGCAGCATGACCTTACGCTCCGGAGTTCCGAACTCCGCGACGGGCATCATGCCCATGACGTCCTGGTACAATCGCAGTGACGCTTGCCAATCCCGCGTCTGAACCGCCACATGGTGGGTTCCGCAACCCGGTATCTTTGTGTTTTGAGTTCCGCCAGACATAGTTAACATCTCCCTTGCTTTCCAGGGACCTCGGTCCCGTTTATTCGTCTCCCATCTGATTTGCCGCCTGCAGCGCCCTGGCGCTTACGCCGAGGACGCCCAGGAACCCTTCCGAATCCATATGGTCGAATTCGCCGATGCCTTCCATCGAGGCGTTGTCCTCTGAATACAGGGAATGGGGCACCCTTCCAGCCTCATGGAACGCCACATTCCCTTTGTACAGCGTTACCTCAATCTCTCCGTCCGCCAGATTGTTAAACGTTCTGATCGAGGCCCGTAGGGCCCGGGTGGCCGGATCGAACCAGTAACCCTGATAGATCTGTTCCGCGATCACATCGGAGGTATGGTTGAACACACGCCGTGCACGGCGGTCCAGGATAAGCTGAAGCAGGAATTCATAACAGGCACCCAGCAGCGACATTCCTGGTGACTCATAGACCCCCCGACTTTTTATGCCCACGAACCGGTTCTCCACTGCGTGGATGCCTATCCCGATTCCGTTGCGTCCCCCGATCCGGTTGGCGGTCTGAATCGCCTCCAGCGGCGTAACCGATGTCGCGTTGATTTCGACCGGAATGCCCTGCTCGAACCGCACCTTGAATCGCTCCACTTCGTCGGGTGCCTGATGCGGATGCACACCCATGCCCGGCGTGATGAATCCGGAGGGCGTGGACAGCGATTCCAGATTGCCGGCTTCGTGTGTGAGGCCTAGGATGTTGGCGTCGGTGGAATACGGTTTTTCATGCGTGGCCTGCTGCGGAAGATCGCGTTCCTCACAGTAATCGATCATCTCTTTTCTGCCAGGAAACGCATCAAGAAACGCCTGGTCGCGCCACGGGGCGTATACGTTGATTTCTGTATCCAGCATATTGGCCACGAGCTGGAACCGCACCTGGTCGTTGCCCCGTCCGGTGGCGCCGTGGGAGAAGATACTGATGCCCTGTTTCTTCATTTCAGGCAACAACGCCTTTACGGTGACATGACGGGCGATGCCGGTCGTGTTCCAGTATCCACCCTCATAGGCAGCCATGCACTGTATCACCTCGATACCGGCCATGGCGACCCCCTCTTTAGCATCGACGACATGGGCGTCTTTGGCGCCACACCGCATCATTCGTTCCGCGATGTAATCGACCCGCTCCTCGTCCGGCTGACCGAGGTCCGCCGTAAAACAAACCACATCCACCCCGTGATCCGCCAACCACCGGGTAGCAGTGCAGCTGTCCAGTCCTCCGGAAACAGCCGCCCCTACGGTTTTACCGCGTAAATCATCAACATTCATTGTTGCTCCCCAATCCGATAAGCGTTACATTTCCGTCTCATTACGTAATTTCACCAAATCTCGAATATACATTATAGGAGTTAAAACCGACTTTGAATCCGGCATCAATCAAAGTTTTATGGATGAAAAAGTCAAGTTGCGATTTAGATTTACGCCATGTTTTAACGAGAGCAGTCCACATCCCCATTTCGGAGGAGTGTCATGAGTATGTTTGACCGTCTGCCGGATCTACTTCAGGAGCTTGTATACGCCAGAGGACCGTCCGGGCAGGAAGACGAGGTCCGGTCGATCTGTCTGCGGGAGCTGGAACCGTTGTGCGACGAGGTACACACAGACGCGTCCGGCAACGTCGTCGGTCTGATTCGGGGTGGTGATGCCGACAGTGGTCCTGTCGTTCGGGTGATGGCGCACATGGATGAGCTGGCGATGATCGTCAAACGGGTCAATGCGGACGGCACATTGCGCGTGAACCCGCTTGGCGGCATGTGGCCGGCCAATTACGGGCAGGGGCCGGTGGAGATCCTGGGAGATAGGGATATGCTTCCAGGTGTACTGTCCATCGGTCCGCAGCATACCACGGCGGAGTCAGAAAAAATATGGGAAACGAAAGCGCGGGGCGGAAACAAGGCTATGGGCTGGGAACACCTATATGTCTTCACCAGAAAAAGCCCCGAAGCGCTAAAAGAAGCGGGTGTGCATGCCGGCACACGTGTAGTCCTCGAACGGTCCCGCCGCAAGATCTGGGAGATAGACGACTGCCTCGGTGGCTATTTCATGGACAACCGGGCGGCCATCGCCATAGCGTTGGCCGGCGCAGCCCTACTGAAGGAGGCGGGGCAACGGCCGGCACACGACGTCTATCTGGTTATGACCGTCATAGAAGAAATCGGGGCCCACGGCGCCGCCTACGCGGCCCGGACCCTGCCGGGCCATATCACCCTGGCGGTCGATTCCGGTCCCGCCGCTGCGGAATACGGCATCGATCTGACCGCCGAGCCGATCGTCGTATACGGCGACGGTAAGGGCGTGTACGACAAATCCGTCAGCGACCGACTTCTTGCCTGTGGCCGAAATCTGGGTATGTCACCACAGTGCGCCTTCTGGCAAAGCTATGGATCCGATGCCTCCATTCCCAAATCCTACGGCCAGACCGCCCAGGCAGGCCTCCTCTGCATAGCTACCGAGAACACCCACGGGTTTGAGATCATACAGAAGGACGGTATCGGGCGGTGTGCGAGATTGCTGGCCGAATATCTGGAGCGCCCTGAATAGATCACCGTTGACGAGTTTACGGATGAATCCTTACGTGATGTTGAAACTGTATGAAGAAGGCACCCATGTGAATAAAGGAGCGCCCCAAAGCAAGTTTGAATAAAAACGGTTTGCCGTACGCTGCCCAAAACTCGTGAAGTGCAGGTTAACGGGCTGCGGGAAAGGGCAATGCCACCCCGCCGACGTTCAAAGAAACGAGTCTGTTAGCCCATTCTGATATACCGCGATATCTGATCTGGTTTACAACGTTTTCTGTCGTCAATTGTATCCAGAAGCCGGTCAATTACAGGAGGTTTTATGTCACTAAAAATCACCGATGTTGAACGCATTGTAGTCGATGTGCCCTACACGCTGCGGCAACAGGAGATTGCGGCGCGGACAGTGTATAATTGGTCTATTCTGGAGCTTTGCAAAGTTACCACCGACGCGGGAATCGTGGGGTGGGGTGAGACGGTGGTCCATTACACGTATGCGCAGGTGACGGATATGTCGGTCCAGCGGGTGCTGGGGAAGAGCCCGGCTGATCTGATGCACGACGACTCGCTGGGCGCCGGGTTACAGATGGCGCTTTACGACGTGGTCGGCAAGGCGCTTGGAGTGCCTTGCTACAAGCTTATGGGGCAGAAGGTGCGTGATTGGGTACCCATCTCTTGGTGGTCCAACGAGGCATCGCCTGAAGAGTGGGCCGGTGAAGCAAAGGACGCGGTGCGGCTTGGATACACCAGCTTCAAGGTCAAGCAGCGCCCCTGGTGGGATATCATCGCGCAGGTAAATGCGGTCAGGGAGGTAGTGCCCGAGGGATTCAAGCTGGATGCGGACGCTAACGGTTCCCTGCAGAACGCGGCCGCGGCCATGCCGATTATGCGAAAATTGCAGGAGTATGATCTGGTAGCCATGTTTGAAACGCCGATTCCCCAGAACGACATCATGGGCAATCGCCAGCTGCGGCAGGTCATCAGCCGGCCGATAGCCATGCATTTCGGACAGCCGCCCTACATAACAGCGGTCCGGGAGGAGGTCTGCGACGGATTCGTTATCGGCGGTGGCGCCTCGCAGGTGATCCGTGAGGGCACGCTTGCCTCCGAAGCCAGTATGCCGTTCTGGCTGCAGATCGTCGGTGACGGCCTGTCGACCACCTGGGCGGCGCACCTGGGCGCGGTTCTGAGCCATGCCACCTGGCCAGCCATCACCTGCCTGAACCTGTACACCGACCATTTGATCACCAAGCCGATTGAAGTGCTGGGTGGATTTCACCAGGTACCGGAAGCGCCTGGGCTGGGCGTAGAGGTGGACGAAGACGCCATTGAGCGTCACCGTGTGCCGGCCGCGGCACTCCAGGCGTGTGCGAAAAGCGGAGAGGTATACAACAAACCACGTCCAAGAATCATACGCACCGTCCGCTACCCCGATGGCAGCTGCGTGCACATGTCCAGCATAACACCCGGCATGCGCCTCACTCCTTATACTCCCGGTGTACGCACTGAAGCCTGGCACGAAGATGGAACCCGTGACTGGGAGGAACTGTGGGACAGGATCCAGGAGGGGGCGGTGCGGGACAGGTGGGCTCAGTTAGATTGATTCGCTGATAAAATGCTGTCCATGTCGGCGCAATCGGTCACTGTATTAATTTCCTTAAGGATAACACAGGTCTTAGTGCCTGATTTAGGACGTCGAGGCATTCTATGACCACAATGTCTTGATATCCCCGCCAAGACTGGCGCGACTGCTTGTACTATGGTGATGCAATAAACAAGAAGCGGTCGCCGCTATCCATTCTGTATTGCCGAGGTGGGGCGGCGGGGTTATTATAGGGTACTGCACAACGTAGAAAATCCACAATCCTGCGAACAAGAGACGACGATGACAACTTACACGATACCATCTACCGCCCGGTATCCCATGTTCAGGGGGGACCAGGCCATCGAGTTTATCGACAAAGAAGTGCCCGCACCCGGCACGGGACAGCTTCTAATCCGGTGCGCAGCCAATGCGCTGTGTGCGTCGGATTTCGGGCAGTATTACCATGGGGCACCCATAACGCCTGGCCATGAGGCCGTTGGTGTGGTGGCCCATGCCGGACTGAATACGACCACGGGAGTCGGTACGGCGGGCGCCATATTTCTGATGGACTTCTGCGGGGACTGCCGCAGTTGTAGACTGGGCATCACCAACCAGTGCCTGAACAAACGGGCGGACTACGGTTTCTCGCATGACGGAGGCTACGGGCCGTATGCGCTGGTTAACGAGAACGTGTTCTTTCCTGTGGGCGCAGATATGGACCCGGCCGAAGCCACGCTGCTTCTTGATGTGATGGGTACCGGTGGCCATGCGGTATCGCGGGCGGACCGGGCGCATCCGGACGAACAGTCGCTGCTGGTCACCGGCGCCGGACCGATCGGCTTGGGGGTGCTGTCCATGGCGAAGCTGATTCTGGGGCACGATTTCCCGGTCATGATCACGGACATGGTCGACTACCGGCTGGACCTCGCCGAGGCGCTCGGGGGGTTGCCGATCAATATTGAAAAGGAATCCCTACAGAGCGGCCTTGGCCGGTACGGGTACTCACGGACCGATATGACGATCGACACCAGCGGCGTAACAGCGGCCAGGCGCAATGCGCTGGCCGCACTCGACAAGCGAGGGGTGCAGGTATGCGTGGGGCACGGCGGAGAGCTGCCGCTGGATGTGTCGTCCGACTTGATCAGTAACGAGCGAACAGTGATGGGCAGCGAATACTTTTGTTACAACGAGTTGCCGGAAAACCTGGAACGGTTGAAGCAGAACCGGGAATACTTGGGGCAGATCATCACGCATCGCTACCCCGTGGAGGAGATCGGCGAGGCGTATCACACGTTTATCGGAAAACATTCGGGCAAGGTAGTGGTAGTCCAGTAGGAATGTAAAGGTGTACGCGGTATTGAGTATATGCGGCGAAAGCCGGGGGGATAGGGTAAGAGCCATGGTTGGAGCTCGAGACTAAGAGAGAGGCAATAGTGGATAGTGATAAAAGAGTAAAAATAGCCCTCGTAGGCGCCGGGGGATGGGGGCGGCAGCATGCTCGGATTTTTTCGCAGCGAAGAGATGTGGAATTTTGCGCTATCGCGGGACGAACACCGGAGAAAACGCAGTCCAGGGCTGAGCAGTACGAAGTATCCTGGTATACCGATGTCCAGGAGATGCTCGATCGTGAGCAGCCGGACCTGGTGAGCCTGTGCCTGCCGAACAAGGGACATTTCGAGGCGACGCTGCAGGTGATACGGGCAGGCTACCCGCTTCTGGTGGAAAAACCGCTCGTATTTTCATTGGAAGAAGCGGACACATTGCTGGATGAGGCTTCCTCTCGGGATCTGTTCTTCGCCATCAATTTCAACCACCGGTACGCCCGCCCGGTCCGCATGGCCCAGCAGACCATCAACGACGGCCGCCTGGGTACTCCGGTACATGCGGTGTGGCGTTTCGGCGGAGAAGGCAGCGACTGTCCGGATCACGACAACCTGATCGAGACTCAATGCCACGGATTCGATATGCTGGAACACCTGTGCGGTCCGATCGTCTCCGTCGCTGCCCAGATTTCGGAAGTCACCCGGAAGGGACCGAGTACCATGGTCGTGGCGTTGCGTTTTTCCAGCGGGGCGGTGGGTGCACTGATCGGCACCTATGACTCGTCCTACGCGTACCCGGGGACCCACTGGCTGGAAATCAACGGCACGGCGGCCCGGGTCACGGTCGAGGACACCGTTCGCCGTTACTCATTCCAGGAGGCCGGAAACGAAACTGCCGAAGTCTGGCAGGCCGGTTACTTCAACGACACCGACCGGCAGTTCCACCTCACTTTCGACACCTATTTCGAAGATCTCCTGACCGCCTTCCGCGCGGGCAATCCGCCCCCGGTACACGCCCGTGCCGGGCGCCGGGCGCTTGAACTGGCGCACGCGACCATACGATCGCACGAAGAAGGGCGGTCGATAGGGACGGCATAACGCCTTCACCTGACCGACTCCAGCACCACGAACTTTGCGTCTGTGGACCGCGTGCAGCAGTTGCCGAACAGGCGCTTGAGCTTTGCGTGATAACCCAGGTGCCGGTTTCCGACGACCATCAGCGTGCCGCCCGGCTTCAACGCGGATCCGGATTCGGAGAACATCTGCCAGGCCACGGCGTCTCCCACGGCTCGGTCCCGGTGGAAAGGAGGGTTGGTCAGGATCAAGTCAGCGCTTCCGCCCGGGATACCGTTCAGGCAGTCGGTCGCACGGAACGCGGCCCGACGCCCATCGCTGAATACAGCGCGGAAATTCTCCTCTGCCGACGCTACAGCCAGGAACGACTCGTCAACGAACGTCACCGCCGCCGCCGGGTTCCGCTCTGCCGCCACCATCCCAATCACCCCGCTGCCGCATCCCAGGTCGATGATGGACTGTTTCCTGTCCGACCGCGGGATATGTTCCAGCAACAGTCTGGTTCCGTGATCCAGCTTTTCCCGGGAAAACAGACCGGCTTGGTTGGCCAGCCTGTAGGCCGTATTTTCGAGGGTATAGTACGTCGGATAAGGGGAGTCTCCAGGATCGATTTCCGGATTCGGCCGGCAGAAGATCAGACGTGCTTTCTTACGGGCTAGCGAGGTGCGGGTGGGGCCGACGATCCGCTCGAAAAGTTCCAGCGTAGACGTATGGATGTGCCTGGCCATTCCCGCTCCGATGATATGCGCTTCAGGGTGGAGGGACCGGCGGATACGGTACAATTGATCTTCGAGCAGGGACAGATGCTTGGGGATTTTAACGAGGACGATATCACAAGGACCGACGGGAGATTGCAGGCTGTTCAGCAACCGGATGCTCGTTAATTCCTTTCCGTTCTGGGCAAGGTTAGCGGCTGCGCCTCGATGGGAGATAAAGGAGTCCGACATCATCTGCGGTCCATAGTCGGCCAGCGCCACGGAAAGGGCCCCGAATCCATCGTTTAGGATCAGCAGTGTATCCCTGTCCCGCAGGCTGTTTTCCCGGTGGATATGATGCAGTGCGTATTCGTCCGCGGCATCCCAGGCCCGCAGTGTTTCCCTCTTACGCCGGGGATACAAATTGAGCTGAAACATCCCTTGCGGGACGGACATGCGGTCTGGTGGCTGCACCCTCAGCCCCCTGACCGCTTTACAGTATATCCCTGCTTCTGAAGTTCGCCTACCAACTGGTCCCGGTGGTCTCCCTGCACTTCGATAACGCCGTCCTTTACGGTACCGCCGCTGCCACATTTCTGTTTCAGCTGCTTGGCCAGCGCCTGGAGTCCATCCTGTCCGAGCGGCACCCCGGTGATCACAGTCACGCCTTTCCCCTTGCGTCCTTTCGTTTCCCTGCCGACCCGCACGACCCCATCGTTTTTGACAATCCTATGTGCCTTGCGGCAGGCACATTTCGCCATGGGTCTGCGGCACTCCGGACATGTTTTCCCCTGGCCGGTGGAGTAGACGAGCCGGCTGTTTTTGTCATTTCTCATCCGCACGAATCCTGGGTGTCAGGTTGTTACCCGCCGCTGCGATGCGCTTGGGTGTCACTGTTAACGGGGCGGCTGTTTTTCACCCGCAGCCGTGTCATACCCATTAGCAGGTTAGAATAGCAGGGGGCATTTCAGTGAGGTAAACCTCCGGTCAAAAGATAACATACACTGTTGACCCGGAACACGAACGGTTTCAGAAAGGCCACCATGGCCTGTCGTCAGTCCCAGACCAGTTCCCAGCATCCGGTTTCGACGGAGCGGTAGATGGCCAGCGCCGTGCGCAGTTCGCCCATGGCCTGTTCGGGACCGGCGTCAAGTGTTTTGCCGTCGAGTATGGCAGCGGTAAAATCGGCTATTTCGGGACCGAAGGACTCTGTGTAACCGGGGCTGGAGAACAACTTCGTGCCGGCCGGGTTTTCCCTGTCCCATAACCACAGTTCGGCGCCTTCGAGGCCGGCGTTTATGATGAGCTCGCCCTTCGTACCGGTGACACGCCACCAGGGATCGGGTGCGAAGGTGGTGTCTATCATCATCGCGTCGAAAATGGCGGTTTTGCCCGATTCGAACCGGAGCAGGGCACGGGTGAGCGACTCACCCTCCATTTGTCTCAACGGGTGATCCAGTACACCGACCGCTTCTTTTACCTCACCCATCCACATCCGCAGGGGCCGGATCCAGTGTGAGCCGCCGTCGATGGTGATGCCGCCGCCCGTGCGTCCACTTTCGAAGCGCCAGGGGCGTGCTTCCTTGAACCAATATTCGTCGAACGGATAGACGAAGGCAGCGCGGGCCGTGATGATATCGCCTATCGCGCCGTCGTCGATATGTTTCTTGGCCTCGAGAATTTCCGGCCAGTACTGGGAATTTTCAGCCACCATGAAGACGCAGTCGGACTGTGCTGCTACCTTGAAAATGCGGTCGCAAGCGTCGAGCGTCGGGGCGATGGGTTTTTCCAGCAGCACGTGCTTGCCGGCTTCAAGGCACTGGATGGCGACTGCTTCGTGCAGATCGTGGGGCAGCAGGATGTCCACGGCGTCGAAGTCACCATCCGCCAGCGCCTCACCGAGCGAGGTGAACGGCCGCCCTCCGGTTTCTTCGGCATAGGCCTGCGCCTTGGCCGTGTCGATGTCGACCAGGGTGGTGACGTCCACACGGGGGACGTGCCCTTTGATGCCGTCGAGATGAAAGCGGGCGATTGCCCCACAGCCTATGAACGCGAGTTTGAGCTGGTCAGACATGGAATGGTACTCCGAAGTATCGAATGATTTTAGATGATCGGAATGCTATAGACGTTACTTGAAAGAATCAAATGCAAACATACCCGAAGATTTTAGCAGGGAATTACTCTCTTTGCCTTCGTTATGGGTTAAAATATGCGGGACCGGCAGGTTCTGTCAACCATAAGCCGCGGTTTCCCGGTCCGGTGCGTATCCTACGTTAAACCCCGGAAGCGCTCCTTCCAGATGGTCCTCCGGGCGCAGGAAAAAACAGAATAAGTCCGATTCCTCCTTTACGCTACCGGCGTTTCCTTTGGCGGAGTCTCTGCCGCCTGGCGTTCCTCCTGCACCGCCAGGTAATGCCCGGATCGGAGCTTGATATACACCAGGACCAGAACGATGTAGGCGGCGGCCAGCACACTGCCTTCCAGGCCCACATCGGAAAACGACAGGATGCCCTGGACGATCAGAACACACATTCCGAGGATACTGACGGCCTTTAACTTGGCCTCCGATATCTTCATCGTGGCCTTCGTGAAGAGATCCGGCATCTTTTTACAGAATACATATGCGGCTACAAGAGGGATAAAATCATAGATGAACACCAGCCCTCCCCCAAGCATGATGATGTACTTCATGTCCTTATCTGCGATTATCGGGGCGGCTCCGAGCAGCAGCAGCATCGTTAGCAGGATATGAGGTGTTTTATACCGATCGTTCACTACCGCGATGCGTTTCGGCAACCAGCCGTCTTCGCAGGCGATCAGCACAGATTTGGTGGCCCAGGCGAAAGTGGCGTTCAAGTTGGTGGCCAGCGCAAACAAACCGGCCCCGACGATGAAGGCCACGTAGACCGATTCCGGCAGAATCTCCTTTGCCACGACGGATAAGGGCTCACCTGCTGTCTGCTCTGTGGGCAGGATACCGACTGCTACTATGGAAACGAGGGCGAAGAACACTCCGGCGGTCAGGGTGCTGTATATTATGGCGCGCGGCAGATCCCGCTGGGGATTTTTCATCTCGCCGCCGAGTTCAGAAATATACTGACCTCCGCCCGTGGCAAACGAAAGCACAACGCAAGCCAGTCCGAACCCGTACCATCCTCCAGGGAAGAGGTTGTCCTGAATCATAAAAGCCGCGTAGTCCACTTCCAGTATGCCGAAAAAAATGAGGGTGGACAGGCCGAGCAGTAGCAGAACAAGCATTATTTTTTGAACGATCGCCGCCTCTTTCACACCGAAAAGATTCACCACATAGAACAAAACCAGTATGCCGACGGCCACCGCAGATATATTCAGGGAGGGGATAAGAGCCGCCGTGTATTCCGCGAACCCGAGGGCGAAAAGGGAAATCAGAATATGGGTAATCAACAAGATGGCCAGGTAGAAGAAGCCGATCCTGGGGCCGAGGATTCGCTTGCAATACACGTACAACCCCCCTGTGGCCGGCATAGCGGAACCCAGGAAGGCTACTGGAAACTGCTTTATCAATGATAGGCTGGCAGACAGGATAAACGCGATCGGAACCGCATACGCAGTGTACCCTATGGCAATGCCTACCAGAACCATTATTCCACCACCGATGATCTGTCCGAGTGCCAGAGAGAAAACGTCCCAAAATCCCAGGTCTCTTTTCAGTTCCATATGGTATCCCTTCTATGGTAAGGATTATATGTGTTGAAATCGGTCGAATATTAGTTAATATTATCGATCGGTGCTTAAAAGGCAAACATGAGTTGACACAGGATGACACCCATGAGGGAAAATGAACCGTTTATCAGCGTGATTGGCAGCGCCAATATGGACATTCACGGTAGTCCTGACAACGTGCTCAAGCATCACGATTCAAACCCCGGAAGAGTCGAAAATTCACCGGGCGGCGTGGCACGAAACATCGCTGAAAACCTGGCTCGTCTCGGCAACGACTGTCGCCTGATCGCACCGCTCGGCGATGACCATTCCGGCAGGATGTTATTCGAACGTGGCCTCGCTTCCGGTATCGACATGCAGGGTATCCTCAAGGTTGACAGGGTGCCTACCTCCGCATATCTTTCGATCCTCGATGAGAACGGAGATTTAGTGGCCGCCATTAACGACATGGCCATCATGGAGCACATAGGCCCGGGACATCTGCAGGTCCACCGAGATATGCTCAGGCAGGCAGCTGTTGTCATCATTGATACCAATCTCAAAGAAGAGGCCCTGGCGTTTATAACGGAACAGTTGGGTGATCGGCCGATCTTCGCGGACACTGTTTCCTGTGCCAAAGCGGGTAAGATAAAGCCACATTTGCACGCGATCCACACCCTAAAACCCAGCCTGGCAGAAGCGGAAGAAATCGCAGGTATCAAGGTAAATTCACCTCGTGGTCTATCGGAACTTGCCGATTGGTTCCACGAACAGGGTGTAAGGCGCTTGTTTGTAAGCATGGGTTCCGATGGTGTTTTTTACAGTGACGGCGAGGAACAAGGATTGGAAAAAGCTTTGAAAAAATCAACTACAGACATCTACGCTAACGGAGCCGGGGACGCGTTATTTGCAGGATTGGCTCACGCCTGGGTGAGACGGTGGTCCCTGACAAAATCGGTCCGCTTCGCCATGAGCGCAGCCCATCTGGCCATATCACACTCATCGACCATTAATCCTGACATGTCGCCCGATGCCGTCAACCGAATTTACGAGACCGCATATGCCCCATAAACCCTTCGATGCCTTCCTGGATGTCGATCCTGCCGTGCGCGCTGCTCTCAAGGAAGGCGGAGCCGTGGTGGCCCTGGAGTCCACGATTATCTCGCACGGAATGCCTTATCCCCAGAATGTAGAGACAGCCCTTAATGTGGAAAAGATAGTCCGAAACGGTAATGCCGTGCCGGCGACCGTCGCTGTTCTACAGGGGCGTTTGAAAGTTGGGCTCGATGCTTCTGAGATCGAATACCTTGGCAGAGCCGGTCCGGAAGTCACTAAGACGAGCCGCCGTGATATTCCGTTTGTAGTTGCCCGGAAAAAAGATGGTGCCACCACCGTCGCATCCACCATGATTATTGCGGCCATGGCCGGCTTGAAGATCATCGCCACGGGCGGCATCGGCGGCGTCCATCGTGGCGCTGCCCAGACATTCGACGTCTCCTCTGATTTGCAGGAACTCGCCAGGACTGACGTTGCCGTGGTTTGCGCCGGGGTAAAATCGATCCTTGATATCGGTCACACACTGGAATACCTGGAAACTCTCGGTGTTCCCGTTGTAGGCTATGGAACCGATGTCATGCCTGCCTTTTACACCGGCGAGAGCGATTTTAAGGTCGATTATGCACTTGGCAGTCCGGCAGAGATAGCTCGAGCAATGAACGCCAAATGGGAGATGGGCCTGAACGGCGGCATGGTCATAGCCAACCCGATTCCGGCCGAGCAGGCGCTCGAACGCGCCCACATCGACGCGGTTATAGAGCTGGCGTTGCTTGAGATGGAGAAAAAAGGTATTACCGGTAAGGACTGCACACCGTATTTGCTGGCGAAAGTAGCGGAAACAACCGGTGGTGAGAGTCTGGCTGCTAACATTCAGCTGGTATTCAACAACGCGGGTCTGGCTGCTGAAATCGCGGTCGCTTACGCCTCCCTGCAAGGATAACAACCGTACGGAGATAGCATGTCCCATATCTCAACGATAGATCTATCGGCGTTTCGCAACGGCACCGAAGATCAGAGACAGTCGGTCGCCGCGCAGGTGGATGACATCTGCCGGGAAACAGGGTTTCTCGTGATTACGGGACATGACATCCCTCCTGATGTTATCGATAGCGCTTGGACCGAAGCTCGAACGTTCTTCAGCCTGCCGTTGGAGCAAAAACTCCTTTCCCGGGATGATGAACCGGGCTGCCCGCGAGGGTATTTCCCTTTCGAGATGGAAACGCTCGCCAAAACCCGGGGCAACGAGACTCCGCCGGACCTTAAAGAAATGTTCAGCATCGGCCAGAATCGTAGACCGGAACGTTTTCCGTTCGGTCCCGATGCCGAATTTTTCTTTGGCGAAAACATCTGGCCCTTCGAACCGGAGAATTTTAAACGTGCTTGGCTGGCATATTACGTTGCTATGGAAGACCTGGGAGCGGAGATTATGAAGCTGTTTGCGGCAGCCCTCCACCTGCCTTCTGATTACTTCGGGCTGCACCACACGACGAGCATCAGCGCTTTGCGGGCGAGCCATTATCCGGCTACGGAAAAGGCCCTGATCCCTGGCCAGCAGCGCGCCGGTGCCCATTCGGATTACGGCAGCCTGACGATTTTGAAGTCGGACCTGGAGGTGGGCGGGCTTGAAGTCCTGCTGTCCACCGGAGAATGGGCCTCCGCACCGAGGATTCCAAATTCATTCATCATCAATATCGGTGATATGATGGCCAGGTGGACCAATGATCGCTGGGTTTCAACGCTGCACAGGGTGGTCAGTCCTGCGGCCAGCGAAGGCGGACTCGCCAGTCGTAGGCTGTCACTGGCCTTTTTTTACCAGCCCGACTGGGACGCGCGGATAAGTTGCATCCCGACCTGCCTGACGCCTGGAGAAGAGCCGAAACATCCTGACGTGCATTCAGGAGCCTATCTCATGGAAAGGTTCCGTACGTCAATAGATAATTCCGAGGAGTCGTGAAGACTGCTGCGAAAGCCATCAGGGAAACGAGATAGAGGCCTTCCCGCAGGAAACTGAGAGGAACGGAAGGTCCCACTGGGACCGATATTCGCCCGTCACGAAGCGGCCGCCATGGGAATTGCTTTTCGTTCAGGCGGTTGCTTGAGAAACCGACAATATGAAACGCCAACCCATGAGGCAATACCGTGGATCCCATAAAGAAAGCTAACCTTAAATTCGACAGCAAAGCAGTTTATTACGCGCCCGATGAAGCCACACAGTCAATCAATGCCCCCATCTACATGTCGTCCAGCTTCCAGTACGATGCGGATTCATATCAACGGGTGGTGGACGGGGAACGCAGATCGGTCAATATCTACGGGCGTTGTGGTAACCCTTCGGAGTATCAGTTCGAAGAGCAGATGACGGCCATTGAAGGAGGCGACGCCTGTCTGGCGACTGCGTCGGGCATGGCGGCCATTACGGTGGCTTTATTCGGGTTGTTGAAAAGCGGCGATCATATCGTCTGTGACTGGACCACCTACAGTTCCACCCATGAGATGCTGGACCACCGCCTCACGGATTACGGCATTACCACGACGTTTGTGGATACGGCCGATCCTGGTGCAGTCCTGGATGCTGTACAGGAAAATACCAGGGTGCTGTACATGGAGACCATCTCGAATCCAACAATGAAAGTGTCTGCCATACCACCGCTGATAGACCTGGCTCACGAGCGCGGTATCGTCGTCGTCTGTGACAACACGTTCGCCAGCCCTTATGTGATGCGGCCCCTGGAGTGGGGTGTCGATCTGGTGGTGGAAAGCGCGACTAAGTTCATCGGCGGACACAGTGATGTGCTCGGCGGAGCCATATGCATGAAATCTGAGATTTTACCGGATGATTTTTTAGAACAGATCCGCTGGGACACGATGGTAAAGCTAGGGGCGCCGGTCTCACCTTTTAACGCCTGGATGCTACTGCGCGGTATCCAGACGTTATCCGTCCGTGTGGAACGTCAGTGCCGGACAGCCATGACGCTCGCTACGCACCTGGCCACGCATTCCCGTGTGAACAGGGTCTGGTATCCGGGCCTGGCGTCCCATCCACAGCACCAAGTCGCTCAGGTGCAGATGCCAAAATTCGGAGGCATGCTGTCATTCGAGGTAAAAGATGGGGCGGCGGCGTTGAAGGTGCTGGACAACCTGGAACTGTCCTGCTTTGCCGCCAGCCTGGGAGGTGTTCGCACCACGACCCAGATCCCGGCCTCCATGGCGTTTCTTGACATTCCCGAAGAAGAGCGGCTGCGTATGAATATTACAGATGGTATGATCAGAGTGTCGACCGGTCTGGAAGACGCCGATGATTTAATCGCTGATTTCGATGCAGCCCTGGCGTTGATTTAATTCTGCCTGTCGACTCCCTGTCTCTCCCCGTCTATCTTCAGAAACGATCGCGTTCTACACGACCGATATCACGGTATACCGACGAATTTTGGAACATGTGCACCGTCAGACAATAACCTG
Source organism: uncultured Gemmatimonadota bacterium (assembly GCA_964470965.1). Lineage (GTDB taxonomy): Bacteria > JAAXHH01 > JAAXHH01 > JAAXHH01 > JABIQT01 > CAYYIS01. The sequence continues at coordinate 25,586 of CAYYIS010000060.1, forward strand.
AGCTATGTCTTAGGAACAGGTTCTACCTTTTTACGGTCGTATCGGAGCATCGCAGGTGCGTCTCTCACAACTGTTCATCCGGCGCATCCGGCATCCCGTGATGGGATCCGCCTGCGTTCTTGGCCAAATTTCCGCCGTCCAGTGGCATCAATGTGCCCGTGATCCAAGACGAAGCGTCGGAAGCCAGAAAGATGGCAAGGCCTTTGATGTCTTCGGATTTCCCCAGCCGCCCGATCGGAATACCTCTCAGATACGTATTTCCCAGCTTAGGGTCCGCCTCGATACGTTTTTCCAGTCCCTCGTTGGAAATCTGGGCACAGACAATGGCATTGACACGTATGCCCATGGCGCTCCACTCCGAACTCAGTTCGCGCGTCATCTGGGCCACGCCGCCCATGGCGATGCTGTAGGACAAATGGCTCCGTCCCATTGCGGTGAGCCCCGCGATCGAGACGATGTTCATGATGCTGCCCCGGCCTGCCGGCAGCATCCGCCTGGCCGCTTCCTGGCAGCACACCAGCCTGCCGACCACCAGATTTTGGAACGATTTAGAGACGTCCGCCTCGCTCACCGTGAGCGGCGGTCCGCCCACGCCTTCGCCGGCTACGTTGCCGAGTATGTCGATTCTCCCGTACGTCCTGTCCAGACGTTTAAACATGTTTCTGATCTGGCCGCCGTCGGAAATGTCGCAGACTACCGGTTCCGCCCGGCACCCTATGGCCTTAACATGGTCTGCTGTTTCCTTCATGCCTTCCGCGTTGAGATCCGCCAACAGCAGGTTGGCCCCGGCCTCGGCCAATCCGATGGCCATGGCTCGGCCCAAACCGCTGGCTGCGCCTGAGACCAACGCCACCCTACCGCTTAAATCGAACAAAGGATGTGTCATAAATTCTCCTTATATGGATGCCGAGGATATCCGCTCCGGAGAGCCGTCTATCACATGTTGAAGATAAATTCATTCCCCCGTGAATCGGGAGTGGGCGTGTTGAGGTTACGTACCTTCAGGATCCGACAGAACACACGGTACGGTGCGACACATTATATGGCGGATACGTTTCGAATTCAACGCAGAAATTGATTTTTATGGCGTTTTGTACGGTGGACGAAAGAAACGGCCTGAAACTGGGGATCGGAAGGCCGCCGCCAGATTCAACTTGAAGGTGTATGGTGATATGGGTTTTGATGATGGGGCCAATACCGGTGAGGCCGAACCCGGACACTTGGGTCTTAACTGGCCGCAGGGCGGAACAAGGTTACGGATATGCGCCTTGATTAATCCCGTAAGGCGGCCCGGCCAATCTGGATGAACGGCGTCTTCATCGTGGTATCAACGTGGTGGATGGCGTCCGCCGCCGCTCCGGCGCGGCAGGACTAATGGCCGTTTATTTTCGGTTTTCTGGCATTCTGTCCCACACGAAAGATACCAAAAACCTGGAGCATTTTCACGTTGATTGAATCCGGCATCCTTTCCACTTCCTCAGGCTGGTATTTTAATCCTATCGGTCGATATTGGGTGACAAATTTCAGCAGATGTTGTATTTTAACCTACAGTGCAGAGAAGGGCGCAGGCGGGCCCGTGATGTCGTCGTTCGTAACCGTCCACCCTGTAGAGATCTGATAAGTCAGGATTAAATCATGTCTTCTTCCGAAAGTCTTTCTCCTCTCGTCGGTATCGTAATGGGCAGCAAGTCAGACTGGGAGACAATGCGTCACGCCGATGACATATTGAACCAGTTTGAAACGCCTCATGAATGCCGGATCGTATCCGCGCACCGGACGCCGCTTCGACTCAGTGAATATGCCGCGCAGGCTGAAGACCGTGGGGTAGAAGTCATAGTCGCCGGGGCGGGCGGAGCCGCGCACCTGCCCGGGATGATCGCTTCACAGACGCCGGTACCCGTGCTCGGCGTGCCTGTTGAGAGCAAAGCACTGCGCGGGATGGATTCTCTGCTTTCTATCGTACAGATGCCTCGCGGCGTGCCAGTGGGAACGCTGGCCATCGGACAGGCCGGTGCCGTAAACGCGGCCCTGTTGGCCGTTGCCATATTGGCCAACTCCCGTCCGGATCTGCGTGAGAAACTGCGCCGGTTCCGTGAAGAGCAAACCGAACGTGTCTTGAACGATACTCTTTAGGGTTCCAGGCATATCAAGTCCGACGGAAAACCAAACGATGCCCATTCTTCCAGGTGCCACTATCGGAATTCTCGGCAGCGGCCAGCTCGGCCGCATGCTCGCCATAGCCGCTCGTCGTATGGGGTACAGGATTCACACGCTTGCTCCAGACACGGACTCTCCCACCGGGCATGTCGCCGACAGGGAGTATTCGGCGGCGTATGACGATCTGGACGCCATCAAGAAATTCGCTGAAGGTGTGGATGTCGTCACTCTGGAGTTCGAAAACGTACTCGCCGTCACGGTCGAGACCGCATCGGTCTTTGCCCCTGTGCGTCCGGGTGGGCACGTACTGTACACCGCCCAAAACCGGCTAAGGGAAAAAACATGGCTCCGCGATCACCATTTTCCGATGGTTCCGTTCCGACACATCACCTCGCTCGTTTCCCTTGGGCAAGGCGTGGGCGAAATCGGCTGCCCGGCTGTTTTGAAGACGGCAGGTTTCGGATACGACGGCAAAGGCCAGACCCGCATCGATTCCCCCGCCGACGTGGAGAGGGCCTACGAAACGTTGCAGGGCCAGGAGGCTGTACTCGAAGCGTTTGTCGATTTTGATCGAGAAGTATCGGTGGTCGCAGCCCGCGGACTGGACGGGGCATTCGGCCACTTCGGGGTAGTACAGAATATCCACAGGGATCATATTCTGGATATCACTCAATCGCCGGCGGATGTGAGTGTGGAAGTGCATCAGCAGGCCATCGACATAACCCGGGGGATCATGGAGTCGCTCGATGTGATCGGCGTCATGTGCGTCGAGTTTTTTCTGAAGGACTCCCGCACGTTGCTCATCAACGAGGTGGCTCCCAGGGTTCACAATTCCGGACACTACTCCATGGACGCCTGTGTCACAAGCCAGTTCGAACAGCAGGTCCGTGCTGTGTGTGGCCTGCCGTTGGGATCTACAGACCAGCCCCGACCGGCTGCAATGGCTAATCTTCTGGGGGATCTGTGGCAAAAGGGCGAACCGAACTGGGCAGCCGCCCTGGAGCATGCTGACGTCAAACTTCACCTGTACGGAAAACGTGAGCCCCGGCCCGGCCGTAAAATGGGCCACCTCACGGCCATGGCCGTGACCTCCCAGGCCGCCTTAGCAAAAATCACGGCTGCACGAAATGCCTTAACGTAAGTCCGGTCACAAACTGCACCGTACCGACCGGTACAAGAGGTAACATCGCCCTGGCCGGCAAAGTATCCATCAGTGATGTGATTGTTGTTACTGGGTAAAGACGCTATGCCGGACTCGGGTACCACGGCCCACAAGATCGCCGATGCCATCCAGCAAGTAAACACCATCCTTTGGATCGTACCAGCCACACGGCCCCTGGCAATCTCCTCCGGTCCTGTCACGGTCAGCCTCGGTGATACGCGCATAGGTCCCGATGG
>CAYYIS010000061.1:0-9776 GCA_964470965.1 uncultured Gemmatimonadota bacterium
ACCGTTTATGGGCGGCGGTTCCATGATTAGTGAAGTGCACCTGGATTATTCGTCATGGGCGGATATTCCTGAAAAATTCGAAGCCGGAACACCGAATATCGCACACGCTATCGTGTTGGGAGTGGCCGCGGAATACCTCCGGGGATTCGGTATGGAAAATATCCGAGCGCATGAAGAGGCGCTCACATGGTATCTGATCGACCGGCTGCAGGAAGTTGAGGACCTTACCATATACGGCATGGCGCCTGGACGTGGAGCGGCGGTTTCTTTTAACCTCGGCGACATACATCCGAGTGACCTGGCCATCATACTGGACAGGGAAGGCATCGCCATACGATCTGGCCACCACTGCACTCAGCCGCTGCATAAAGCGATGGAAATCAAATTTGGTGCTTCAGCGCGGGCCAGCCTCTATTTTTACAACACCACCGATGAGGTAGACCGGTTGATCGAGGGAATCCACAAGGCCAGACAGTTTTTTGGCACCTGACCTGACCCCGGCTAACCACCATTTAGCCTGACGATGTATATGGTAACCGCCACGGTAATCACACTGAAAGTCGTCGTCAGAAACACTGCACTCGCGGCAAATTCCGGCTTGTTTTTTAATTCCATGGCAATCAGGACTGTGTTAACGGCCGTCGGAAAACTGGTAGAGACGATCAATACCGCGGCCAGGGGCAACTGGATATCCAGCAGCATAACCACTATGACACCGATTACAGGAGAGATAACCAGCCGGCAAACGACTGAGGCGATACCGTCTGACAGATCATTGCCTACCTCTGTCTTCGCCAGTTGAAACCCCAGTGTCACCAACGCCATGGGGACCAGAGCCTGTGCCAGATATTCCATGGGTAACCAGATAAAATTCGGCACACTGATCCCAAACATACGGATAATCCATCCCAGCAAAACCGCATACATCAACGGCATCCTGAGGGTCCTCATGAAAGCATCCTTCAGTGAATACTGACCTGAGGTGACAAGGAAAAGACCGACGGTGAAGTTCAGAATATTCTGAACTACCAGGATGACCGATTGCACCGCCAGGCCGAATCCTGGAAATGCCAGGTCACTCACCGGAAATCCGTAATTGCCGCTGTTGTAAAACATCACCGATAAGTTAAACGCCCTCGATAGCTGCTTGTCTTGGGCCATTATTTTCGATACCGCCGCACTTACCAGGAAAAGCGCAAAATACATTACTACGCAGAAAACAGCTATGTCTCTGAAATAGTCCTCGGATAGTTCTGAATTCGTAAGCGATGTAATAATCACGGCTGGAAGAACCAGATATAATAAAATCTTGGTGAGTGCATCCAGGTCGAAACGGAATCGTCGTTCGAATAAGTAACCCATGAGGATGAGTACGACGATCGGACCGATAATCTCTATTAATATTGTGACGAACAACGGTGAATCCCTTGTTAGCATAAGTTGGATATTAAAGTAGGCGGTAATATACCTTCAACTCATCGAACTTCAACACAAATGATCTTGCTTCACGTCAGCTTTACTTTAGATTAATCGATATGCAGATCGACTCGACTCAGATCGTCTCCGGGATGGAACTGCGGATTATGGTGTGGCCGCGATTTGCAATATCGAGCTTTATGATGACTTCGATTATGAAAAGGAAACAATATGACACAATCCTCAAACCCCTCATTTACCGCCAAGCTGTGGGAAAGTATAATCCCTACCTATGACGCCATCCAAGAACATCCCTTCATAGACGGCTTGACGAGCGGTGACCTGGACCATGACGCTTTCGTATACTATATCATCCAGGACACGTTATACATCCGCGATTATGCGCGTGCGCTGGCATTACTCGCCGTCAAGGCTCCCCAGGAAGACACAATAATGCTGTTCAGCGAACACGCCAGGGCCTGTATTGAAATCGAACGTGGGTTACATAAATCGATCTTCGAAGAGGCGGGTATCACCGACAAAATGGTCGAGGCCACATCCATGGCGCCCACCTGCCGCGCATACACAAGCTACCTTTTGGCGGTTGCATACGGCAGACCATATGCGGAAGCACTGGCCGCGGTTCTTCCCTGTTACTGGATATACTGGGAGGTTGGCAAGGTGCTCACGAAGGTGGGATCGCCCGATCCACTGTATCAGCGCTGGATCGATGCCTATGGCGCTGAGAGTTTCGGCGAAACGGTTCAGGCCGTGCTAGACCTTATGGATGAGACCGCAACCAATGAAACGGAAGAAATCAGGTCCGCCATGATCCGGCATTTTGTAACGACAAGCCGTTATGAGTGGATGTTCTGGGATATGGGATATCGACAGGAGAAATGGCCTGTTTAGCCTTATTGCGGCAGAATTCTCAACGGTTTGTTGTTCTCAAGGCTAAATTCCAGGTCCTACAAGCCCCTGTGTACAAACTCCCGCTAATCTAAGTTTTACTCTGTAAGACGGCATACTGCTATTGGGTACCACGGTGGCCCATCATCCAGCTGCCCCGGTCTCGATGATGAGGCATTCGAAAGCACCCGTAAGGGCGAACAGCCGACGTGGGCATCTGCCGATACGTTGGCAGGCCAATCCGTTTCGGTGATTGCCTGTTTAAGGTGCAGCATTCGATGATTCAAATCTACTAGGGCTAATCAATTGCAGTTAATAAGGTGTGAATTACTCCATTGTTTATTCGGAATGCTTTGTATACTTTCGGTAGAGTTTGTTGGATTCATTCTAAACGATGCCGTTGTTAACGGTGAACATCCCACCAGGCCATCCTTCCGGATTATTTCCCACAGCCAATCATCATGCGTCCCTCTCGCGATAACATCCTGGCCTACCTGAAATCACCCGGGTACCATCCCTCACGCATCAGGGAACTGGCGCGTCATATGAAGGTGCCGCAAGCCGCCTATCGTGCGTTTCGTCGCCTCATTCATGACATGGTGGGTTCTGGTGACCTGGTTGAGCTTCGTCGGAAGCGGATCGCGCTTCCCGGAGGTGACGGATTTGTCATCGGACAAATTCAGGGGCATCAGGGAGGATTCGGATTTGTAAACGTGTCGCCCGATGCGCCGGATGTATTCATCGGGGCGGCCAACATGGGCCGGGCCTTGCACGGTGATACCGTAATGGTCCGTATGTTCGGCAGGCGCCGGGGTTTGAATCCCGAGGGGAAGGTCATCCGCGTAGTGGAGCGGGGAAATGGCCCCGTAGTGGGAACCTATCATCAGGATGGGGGTATGGGACTGGTCATTCCGGATGACCCGCGTGTTAACAGGCACATCTCCATTGGACCTGATGATGCAAGGAAAGCAAAACCCGGCCAGAAAGTGGTTGTAAATGTTACAGCGTGGAAATCCGGGCAGTACCGTCCAGAAGGCCGTGTCGTTGAAGTTATCGGGTTTCCGGATGACCGGAACCTGGCGATCGTCTCCCTGATTCGCAGTTATGACCTAGCCCTGGATTTCCCTGATTCTGTCCTGACAGAGACATCAAACATCCCCGACGGCATACCTGGCGAATGCGTTGAAGATAGGCTCGACCTCAGAGATACACGATGCTTCACGATTGACCCACCAGAGGCCCGCGATTTCGACGATGCGGTCTCGATCGAGCACCTCGGTACCGGCAGCTATCGCCTGGGTGTCCATATTGCCGATGTTTCGGCCTATGTACCCGAGGGCGGCCTTATTGATCGAGAAGCGTTGTACCGGGGAACGAGTGTTTACCTTGTGGATCGGGTCATTCCGATGTTACCCCATCGATTGACCAATGAACTCTGTTCGCTCAAACCCAACGAAGATCGGCTTACCATGTCGGTCATTATGGACATCGATGAGGCTGGAATAATCGGCGGGTATGTAATCCGAGAGAGCATGATACGAAGCGCGCGCAGAATGACGTATCAGGAAGCTCAGGCATGGATTGAGTCAGGGGACCCATCCGACATGGAAACAGGCAATATCGTATCGGATCTACGCCATCTGAAAGCGCTCAGTCGAAATCTACTCAAAGAACGTTTGTCGCGTGGCGGCCTCGATTTTGATCTGCCTGAACCTTATGTGCTGCTGAATGAAGACGGTGCGCCGACCGAAGTCGGAAAAGAAGACAGACTGGATAGCAATCGTTTGATTGAAGAATGTATGTTGGCAGCGAATCGCACCGTGGCCAGGTATATGATAGCGAAAGACTTACCGGCTGTTTACCGGATTCATGAACGTCCCAAGAACGAAAAACTGCAGGAACTTCTGGTGATTCTCACTGGATTCGGATACCAGTTGTCTCAAGCCGACGTATCAAATCCACTCCGGTTGCAGAAATTCATGACGTCAATACAGGATCATCCGGAGCATATCGTGATAAATTCCTTAATCATACGGTCTATGCAGAAAGCTAAATATTCAGTAGGAAACATGGGCCATTACGGACTGGCTTTCGAGGAATATTTACACTTCACATCGCCCATCCGCCGTTATCCGGATCTAGCGGTCCACCGGTTGCTGAAGGAAAACAGCCGCGGCTCATTGTCCATGGACCGGATCGACGAATTGGATAAAATACTCCGAAAAACTTCCGAAATAGCGTCACAGCGAGAAAAAAGGGCCGAAGAAGTGGAACGTGAATCCGTGAAAATCAAACAGACCGAATATATGGAAAAAAAGATAGGTGAGGAGTTTGATGGCGTGGTTTCCGGTGCCGTCCCTTCGGGTGTGTTCGTTGAACTTAAGGATTCCCTGATAGACGGCTTGATACATGTCTCGAATCTCACGGACGACTATTATCAATTCGACAGAGACCATATGCGCCTGGTTGGGACTCGCACTCATAAGGTTTTCCGATTGGGCGTCAAGGTGCGGGTAAGGGTAATCGAAGCGAACAGAAACCTCAGGCGTATAAATTTTGCGCTCGTCCATGTGCAGGATATGCCAAATGCTGATATTCCATCGAACAAGGGCTCGAAGCCCAAAAACGGCCCCACTGGCCCCAGACAATCACATGATGTAACGGTACGAAAAACGACGGGCGGTACCCGCCGAAATAAAAACAGAAAATCAAGGCGGAGAAGATGACGAAGAGGAGTCGGAATTTTGCTTGACAATCAATGGAATCGCCCTTAATTTAGCGGGGGTTTGGGGCCGTAGCTCAGTTGGGAGAGCGCTTGAATGGCATTCAAGAGGTCAGCGGTTCGATCCCGCTCGGCTCCATTTCGTTATCACCTGCCTGCCGGTTTTTGCGACAGGTCTTTCTCTTCAGGCGTATCTCGGTTAGTTCGTTCCGTATGAAGACACGTCAGCAAACAATCATCTTCATAGCCGGCATCCTTCTCCTTGCCGTTCTATCCTGTGCGCCAGCTTCACACCTCACAAGACGTAGCGTCTCCCCTAAAGAACCGTTATTACCCGATCCCATATCATTGGCCCGATCCCACTATGAGGCAGGGAAACAGGCTTTTGAAATGGAACGGTGGGATCTGGCAGAGGGAGAACTCAATCGTGCCCGCGATCTACTATGGCGAGCAGATTTACTGTCTATACCGCACGAGATGATGGATGAGCGGCGGATTCTACGGTCGGAGGTGGAGCAAGTGCTGTCCGCAATTATGGCCCAGAATTCACCTGCCCCGGCCTTTTTTGCGGAAAACGATTCCTTATTACCTGAAGAGAACGGCGTTCCTACCGCATTCGAACAGCTGTTAAAAATACCTGTCACTTCGACGGTCGATACCTTGACCGACGGTCCGCCGCCTGATTTCAGCACGTTTAACATTCCCGTTGTGTTGAATCCACAGGTAAGAAGCGCGATCAACCTGTTACGGACGGACGGTTCCTACAGATTTGGTATTTGGCTTAACCTTATCAATCGATATGCCCCCTTAACACGGTCTGTATTTGAGAAGGAAGGGCTACCCGAAGATCTTGCATTCGTGGCGATGATCGGCAGCGGAAACCAGCCCCGAGCCATTTCCCGAACCGGTGCCGCCGGTCTCTGGCAGCTTTCTCTGAAAACAGCGACAAGTTTCGGGCTACGGCGGACCTCATGGATAGACGAAAGGTTGGATCCGAACAAATCAACCTGGGCGGCCGCTAATCATTTCAAATCGCTTTTCAACACTCTGGGTGACTGGCCCCTGGTGATCGCTGCCCACCATGTGGGATTGGATACGATACGAGATGCCCTGAACGCTTCCGGAACGAATAGAGTCTGGGACCTGAAACTACCAGCGGAATCAATCCGTTATGTGTCGCTGGTAATGGCCGCGGCCATCGTCAGCAAGAATCCCGGTGCTTACGGCTTTAAACGCCAACAAAAGCTTCCTCTCACGTATGAGTCCGTAGTAATCGACCAGAGTCTTCATCTGAAAACTATTGCATCGGGAATGAACCTCAGTCTGGATGAGTTAAAACAGTTGAACCCGGAACTTCGTGTCTGGAGAATACCTTCCGGCGGATATTCCCTAAAGATACCCGTTGGCACGCGTAATGACTACCTAACCTGGGCAGGTATAAAGCCTACCGAACCGGATCCTGCAGATATCATCGCCTACACAGTTCGCCGGGGAGATAATATCATTAAAATAGCCAGGAGATTTCGGGTTTATGCTGATGATATTATCGAAGAAAGCGATATCACCCGTCCCGATCGTTTGAGAATAGGTCAGGTTCTCTTTATTCCATCGTATGGTCAGAGAAACAGCGCAAATGGTTCTGCCGGTCAAACCACCGCTACATCCTCGCGGCCAAAAACCAGCCCGAGCTCCTACCCGCCCCCCGATTCCAAAACGCACACCAAACTGTCGTATCGGGTACGTCGTGGGGATACACTGGAAGGCATCGGGCGCAGATACAACGTACGCATCGGCCCCATCCAATCCTGGAACAATCTCAGGGATCCGCGCGATTTAAAGGCTGGGCAGTCGCTCTCCATCTGGGTTCCCAAAGACGCGGCCTCGCGACAAACTGGGAATCCAACAGTTTCGGGTAAAAACGCGTTGGTTTACACCATTAGGCGTGGCGACACCCTCTGGGATATCGCGAGACAGTTCAACATAACCGTCAGTTCCATTCAGGCCGGCAATAATCTCTCAAGAAGATCGCGCATTTATCCTGGTGATAAAATACGCATCGTGCTGCCAGATTAACACGCTTACTGCCCCATTTTCCAATCCGGTTTGCCGCGCCTTTCTGAGAACGGTTAAGAGTAAAAAGTCATTGACATCCATGAGGTCACATGATATACTGTGCATGTATTTTTGGCCAAAATCCCTCGATGAATCGATGCGAAATCGGGAAACGACCGATACACGCCCTCAAGCTTTTTTTATGTTATGAGCGACACCCATGGCCAGAAAATCAGATTGGATAATCGGAGGCGCTCTGGTAGCGGGCGCTTTCATGTTTATAGCCGTGACCGGACTCATTTTTCTCGCATCCCTCGTGGGGAGCGATAACGAATTCGTATACAAGTCAGGCCAGCGGATCGGTATTGTTGAAGTTAACGGAATTATCACGGATGCTGGTAAAGTTGTAGATCGGGTGATTCAATACCGTGAGGATGATTCCGTTGAGGCTATCGTTTTACGGATTAACAGCCCAGGCGGCGTGGTCGCACCGACCCAGGAAATATACGACGAATTGCGTAAGACGCGGGATGCCGGTAAGACCATCATAGCAACGATGGGAAGTGTGGCGGCTTCGGGTGGATATTACATAGCATGCGCGGCGGATTCCATACTCGCCAATCCAGGCACACTCACTGGAAGCATCGGTGTTATCTTTGAATTGCCCAATGCCAAAGGGTTGTTTGATAAAATCGGCATTGACTGGCAGGTCATAAAAAGTGGAGATCACAAGGACATCGGATCTCCCGCCCGGCAACTGACAAGGGAAGAGCGCGGGTACATGCAGGCTGTTGTTGATGATACATATAACCAGTTCGTGGATGTAGTCACCTGGAACCGCCCTCTGACAAGGGATGATGTTCTGGAAGTTGCTGATGGCCAGGTATTTACAGGCAACCAGGCCATTTCACTCGGACTGATTGACCGTTTGGGCACGTACCAGGATGCGGTAGCGCTTGCCGGTCGTCTTGCCGGCATCACGGGAAAACCGGAACTCGTAAAACCTAAGAAAAAGACTATTTTCGACCTGATGGTTGAAAATATGGAGTCGGTGTTTCAGGGGCGGTCGTCTGTCCTTCTGGAATATCGACTGCGTTAACCGAAGATCGGAAAACGAACGGGACGATGATTTATCCTGGAGGCCGATCGGGACCGTTCATTCACGAAGGAGTTTCACATGACCAAGGCTGATATCGTGGCTCGGATCGCTCAGGATACCGGTATGACTAAAGCCGATACATCGGAGGTTCTGGATGCTATCTTGGAGGCCATCTCAGCAGCGATGGAACGAGGCGAAAAAATAGAAATGCGTGGTTTTGGTATATTCAAAGTGGAAGAGCGGAAACCGCGAGTAGCGCGCAACCCTAAAACGGGTCAGGAAATACGTATTCCTGCGCGCACCGTGCCTGTTTTCAAGCCCTCTGACCATCTAAAAGACCGCGTCCAGGACGGGTAAACAGGTTGTCTTTCAAGGAGGTTTAATCGAATGCCAAGTGGAAAGAAGAGAAAACGCACGAAAATTGCCACCCACAAACGCAAAAAACGTTTACGGGCCGACAGGCATAAGAAAAAAGACCGTTAGCAAAATACGCGTCATTCCCCCTCGGATGGCGCGTTTTATTTTTCTTTTACCGACCAGCGGTCTCCAACCAGCCGCACCGCCATCCGTATGGCCGCAGCCAAATTTTCTGAATTGGCGATCCCCTGTCCTGCGATATCGAAGGCCGTACCGTGATCGACTGACGTTCGAATAATCGGAAATCCAAGAGAAACGTTTATCGAACGGTCAAAAGCGATCGCCTTCACCGGTATATGCCCCTGATCGTGATACATACCCACAATCCCGTTAAATTCGCCTCGCAATGCTCTTAGGAACACCGTGTCCGGAGGTAACGGTCCCTGAATGTTCCAGCCTTCCAATCGGGCTTTTTCAACAGCCGGTTCGATTATTCTGATCTCCTCATCCCCGAACATACCGCCTTCACCGGCATGAGGATTAAGGCCCATGACTGCTATCCGAGGATCTTTTATCCCCATCCGTTTGAGTGCATTGCCTATGATTTCTATGGTCGAGACAACACCCTCTGAAGACAACCGCTTAATGGCCTCACGAAGCGAGACATGCGTCGTCACATGGGATACAAGCATTTCATCGAACGCAAGTGCCAGACGATAGTGCTTTGTACCGGTTAATTCCGCTATTAACTCTGTGTGCCCGGCGTAATGGTAACCCGCTAAATTCATTGCTTCTTTATTTAAAGGCGCTGTTACTACAGCCTGTATATCATGGGCCATGGCAAGCTTCGTGGCTCCTATGACCGACTCAACAGCGAGACGCCCTGCGGATTCCTGTACTTCACCATGCTTTAGGGATTCCACATCGATATTATCGACGGTCAGCACATCCAGTGTACCGTGCGTGTACTTTCCCTCTACCGGTGTATCCACCCGGTTTATTTCGAGTGGTAAGGCCCCGTGCTGAAGGTGACGTCTCATTACCTCTGCATTACCGATAACCAACGGACGTGATCGGCGATAAAGTTCCGGTGAAGTCAGGGCTTTGACTATTACTTCCGGACCAACGCCGTTAGGATCACCAATCGTAATTCCGAGAATCGGCCTTTCTCCGATAACCGCAGCTGCCTGAGCATCAGATGCGCGAAGATGCTTTATACAC
>CAYYIS010000061.1:9786-29059 GCA_964470965.1 uncultured Gemmatimonadota bacterium
AAGACCATCAGAACCACCGAAACCACCGGGCTTCAAAACCATGGGGGTATCCTGATGAGGCCCACCATCCAGAACGGCTGACGCTACCCCCATCATTACCTGTCCTGTTAATCGGGTGCCATGGCTGCCCAGGTGCTGGACGACACGCCCTGCTGTTTCACCACCGGTGAGAACGAGGCCGGAAGGAGAACAACTGCCCATCAAGTTTTTAGTGATTTTACCAAAACAATCGGTCAGGTTAGCCACTAGACTGTTTTCTCCGTTTTGCGCCTTGGGTTTGTTTTCACATGCTAGGCGGTGTACGGAATCAGGAGCAAGGGCGACCACGGTATCGGATCCTACGGCCAGGTGCGCTAAAGCGGTTTCTGCAACCCGCCTGATTTCGGTCTCAGAATCATCCGACAGCAGTGTGTTCGAATCCAGATACAGCACTTCAATTTCCGGAATTTTCGACGCTTCGGCTACCTGCTGAACCGATACAGGGTTTACGCTCCCGGCGATGGTAAGAACCGGACCTGCCGACGCCCCCTCCTCTTCGTAGACCGGATCCGGCCTGTCAGACGTCTCGCAATAATGTTCGGCCATGCTGCCAGCAAGTCCCGCTGACCCGCATATTAACGTGTCCCGTGCTCCCACATCCACCGCGGCAAATATGTCTTTGAGATGCTCAGGGGTTGCCGCATCCAGAACAGTTAGTGATGCGTCTGCTATTTGGTTAAGTGCTGACCTGATTGTCCCGGCCCCTGCCGAGACGATCTTCAAATCGACATTGTAGACATCCAGGGAAGTTTGAGACTTGATTAAATCGGGAAGGCAAGACGTAGTCACGGGACTTCCGGGATCTCGACCGGCGGCTGTCTGGTCTATGGGGACGCCATCGAGAAGGTGATATCCACCAACCGTTGTCCGCCCCAATTCTGGAAATGCTGGGCAGAGAATCGTCGTACGCAGACCGAGCATCTGGAGAACGCATGCGATCTCTCCTCCAATATGACCGCGCAGTGTGGAATCGACTTTTTTATAGATAAGATCGGCGTTCTGTTCCTTAATGGCTAAACAGGCTTTTTGTAATCGTTGGATTGCTTCGGCCTCGGGACAATCTCGGCTTCCGGTGTCTATAACAATAATATCAGCCTCAACCGAGGCAAGGTGTTCCGGGTCCGTGATGACAGCCGTCGTGAACCCGGAAACAGCAAACGGTGTTCCGACATCGTGGGCCCCCGTGAAATCATCGGCCAAAATAACCTTCTGTCTCACAGTCCTACCTCTTCTTTTATCGTCTCCCAACTTGGTTCTGCCAGTGGCTTTCTCTCTACCAGAGATTCGACAACCTCCGGCCACTTGGCTCCGGAACCCGTCACCAGGCACACCACCGTATGATCTTTGCCAATACGTCCTTCCTTCACGGCTTTGATAGCGCCAGCGACAGAAGCGGCTGAAGACGGTTCGACGAGTACACCGCTTTGCGCAAGCAAATGAACCGACTGGATGATTTCAGAATCTGTCACATCGGTTGCATCACCATCGGAATCGTAAATAGCCTGAAGCGCCGGTTTTCCGCCCGTGTCATCACGTATCGATAGGGCGATCGACCGGGGATTCGGATGGATATATACCTCATTACTTCCCGATTCGAATGAATGCACAAATGGATTGCAGCCGGCAGGCTGTACACCGTGCATAACGGGTAACCGGTCTGTTAAACCGAGTGCTCTCAGCTCACTGAATCCCTTATAGGGTCCGAATAGAGAATCCCCCGCTGCGATCGGACAGAACATATGATCCGGTAGACATCGATGAAGCTGGAGATATATCTCGAAGGCAATTGTTTTGTATCCTTCGATGCCATATGGTGTTCCCATTGGCATGGGTTCCATCGTGGTTGAGGGGTAAAAGCCATATTCAGAATATAACCGGTCCAGATATTGGAACCGATCGGCAAGTACGAATGCGTGACCACCGTACATCCCGATCATGTTTCTCTGAATAGCGGATGATTCCGGATGACATAGAATGACACATGATTCCATCCCGGCCGCGGCAGAATATGCCGCAGCGGATGCACCGTGATTACCGGTCGTACTTGCGGTGACTTTAGTGAAGCCCAAAGATTTCGCCACAGAAATCGAAACCGCATGGAATCGGTCTTTAAAGGCCCAGGTGGGATTGGTAGTCTCATTTTTTATATAGAAATCGGCCATCCCGGTTTCTTCACAAACGGCACGGGGCCGAATCAGGCCAGTGCCACTTTCTCCAAGCGTTGTCTGCAGTACTGGGTCCTTCACTGGCAGGACATCCTGAAACCGCCAGATAGAATGGTTATCAGCAGACCAGTTTGAAATGTCCAATTTTCGTGATATGGCTTGATAATCGTACGTGACCGAAAGCGCACCAACATTGCCTTTTTCTGCGCAGGCGGTGCACCCGTTGAACATCGGGCCTATCGGGTATTCCGCCTGACACTGGGTGCAAGTGAGACCAAGAACTGACATAATATGTCCTTATTGTTTAGGAAAGCCTTCATTTCACTTCATCGAAACGGTGGGACCGCGTGTGGTGACTTCGAAGCTGCGGTGATTGGCCTTGCCGGTTTTACCCACTCCTATGAGCATAATCATTTCTCCCGGCCGCTGATCCAACCACGATCCCCAAAATCCCATAGCGGTCCAAGAAAATGTCAATTCCTTTGGTATTGACGGAGCGATGTACTGATTCTATGGAATCTGTACCTGTGTAAATAGTACAAAATGCAGTTTTAACAAATTTCAAGCTTATTTAATTACATTGTTTTAAATAATTAGAAAAACGGTTCGGGACGGAACCCCGTTTTACCACGGTTGAGACGGCATACAGTTGACCGGCCGGCCTCATCCTCTCGGAAAGTCGGACCTATATTGAATGATACCAGATTTCTGGCGGCGGGTTTGAGGTTACACCCGTTGTGGTAAAAATCTATTTGTAATCCCATAGCAAACAGTTTCCGTAGTATCCTTGGTATAAAATGTCACCATGATCAATACTGTCAACGAGATTTACCGTTGACTCTATGGCGTGGGATGTTTTTGTGCCCATGTAACATTGGGAACCGGCGCAACCCGCGTTAGCGGGAGGGTTGTAGGCCACCTTGTCCGAACAGGCAGCCCTGACGATGGGGAGCACTGCGGAAAGTGAGATTACCAACCTGCTTCAGATAATGGGGTCTTCCATGGAAGCAGCAACGCCGACCGGGCCATAAATCCTCGAACCGCTTCCGCCTTCAACATACGCGTCATAGTGGCTGTGGTGGTGGACTGTCTGCCCATATTCGTTAACAGTTGTATCATAAGCCGGATGCAAGGGACATGGATGCTGACCTTGTTCACATTCTATGGCAACAGACATATTATTCAAGCGCAGTCGCACGTATTTCTTCAACTGTCCAGCGAAATAATGCCCGGTTTTGTCATTCCTACGTCAGTAAAATCTTTCACCCTGATTTTGTGAGGATGATGTAGCGGTCGTTACGACCATCAATAACTGTTACCGCCCCAACCTCCGATCCTCTTCATCAAGCCATTTTTGATAATCCCGTGCCATCGGCTCCGGCAGGTCGAGACCATGTTCGCTGCGCCACCGCAACAACGGATGTTTCCTGTTCTGTTGAGGCAATTGTACAAGTGTACCATAGGCAGACGCTTCTAGGATTGCCATTAGAATTTCGATTACATGACATCCCTGTATGCCGCTGCACTCGTGTTCTCTGCCTTCATCCAGTGCGTTTACATATTCGTCTACATAACTGTATTCGTCTGGTGAGGCTGTACTTTCCGGATCATATCCTTCGGTCAGGATCAGAGGTAATTGCTCCCATCGATCCCGCTCTCCATCGGGTAAAAAATGAGGGGTCGGCAGCCACCAGGCGCTGGAGGTCTTCCAGAGAAGACGTCCTTCGGTCCCGCATAGTTCAATACCGTACGCCGCACTGTCTACGGTAGGGAACCGCTGTTGGAGGAGTGTTGCGGTGACATTTTTATCAAATTCAAGGGTTGCCGTGATACGCTCCCCAAGAACGGTACCCATACCCCCGGCCGCGGGGATAACATCTTCCGGCGTTGCCCTGTGGCCGCCGGTCAGGGCAAGTGCGGTAACACTTTTGCACCGACCGGTCACACGCAGCATGGCGTTCACTGCGTGGGTTCCGATGTTCATGAGACCATAACCGCCATAATACCCCTTACCACTCGCATTGAGATGCCTGAGCTCCCCTATTTTTCCAGCCTGGATCGCGTTGAAAATTGCATTCATAGCACCACCGGTCCGTCCCTGGTGATGAACCGCGATCCGAACATTTTTTTCCTGCGATTTCGCCAGTACTTCGTCGGCTTGCTCAAGTGTGGCGCACATGGGTTTTTCCACATCGATGTTTGCCCCGTATTCAATAACGCGCATGCTAAGGTCATAATGAAATTCTGTGCCAGTGGGAATTGCGACGATTTCAGGGCGGTGGGTCCGCATCATCTCATCAAGATCGGTATACCGGGCCTTCACCCCGAGTTCGTCCCCCAGGGTATTCAACAGTTCCGGTACCCTATCACACAGAGCTACGATTTCGCATCGGGGATGAGCGTGGTAGGCCCGGGCGACTGAGGTACCACGGGCACGGCACCCCAAAATAGCGACTCGATAAGTCCGCATTTATGACTCCTTTTATAAGCTGTCACGGTTTCTGATTTTACCTTGTGTGATTACCCGCAATTATGTAAGTATAGACTGTGAAAAAAATGTGTCCAATATTATCTAATAAACGGTATTAAACTAAAAGCCCCTATGTCAAATTTAGATTTCACACCGGTCCCTGCCAACCAACCACACCCGACCGCAACAGTTGCCGCCGTACGGTTGAGAGATGTTGTAAAAGAATACCAGAGCGGGGATCAGGCCATCCGCGCCGTTGACAACATTTCGATGGAGATTCCCACCGGCCAATTTGTGGCGATCGTAGGCCGGAGCGGTTCCGGGAAAAGTACACTGCTGAACCTGTTAGCGGGAATCGATACTCCGTCATCAGGTGAAATCTGGATCGGCGATACCGAATTAGGGAGAATGACTGACGATGAACTCACCATGCAACGGCGTGACAGGATCGGGATGGTCTATCAGTTTTTTAACCTTCTTTCCACACTGTCGGTGAGGGAAAATGTCGCTCTACCGGCATTGCTGGCGGGAAATCAGGAGAAGGGCGCTCTGGCCAGGGCTGATTCACTCCTGGATGAAGTGGGAATGTCTGGGCGCAGGGATGCCAGACCCCACACACTTTCCGGCGGTGAGATGCAGAGAACGGCATTGGCGCGGGCGTTGATTCATCATCCGAAACTGATACTGGCCGATGAACCCACCGGGAACCTGGATTCCCGGACCTCGGAACAGATTGTCGGTCTACTCAGTGACCTCGGCAAAACACACGGCGCCACTGTGGTGCTGGTTACACACAGCCCGACGGCCGCCGACCATGCCGAGCGGGTGGTGGAACTGCTTGACGGCCATATTTTGCATGATGAACTGAAACTATCATGACGATGATCTTCCGGTGGATCACCCTGAGACACCTGATACATGAACGCGGCCGCACGCTTCTGACACTCCTCGGTGTTACTCTGGGTGTTGCCGTCTTTGTCAGTATTCGCCTGGCAAATACTTCAGCACTTCGATCGTTCTCCGATACGGTCGATACGATCGCAGGAAAAGCCAACCTACGGATATCAGCCGACGCGGAAGGATTCGATGAGAGTATCTTTCCTGACGTACTCGACCTACCTGGCATAGAGGCTGCCGCCCCTGTGATTCAGACATACGCCAGAGCACACCCCGGCCCACCACTATCACAAAAATCCGCTACACCCGCCTATTCATCTGAACGCTATAAAGAGACGCTCCTCATGATGGGTATCGATCTCTTTTTTGAGGAACCATTTGCACGTTACAGGGACGGCCCCGGAATCAGGCGAGAATCCCGTGATGTGACCGACATCGGTGAAATGGAGCGACATGCGCTCGAATTCCTAAACGAAGACCGCGGCGTTGCGATTACCGGTACGTTGGCAGACCGTCACAATCTATCACTCGGCGATACATTGACCATTCTGAGCACTGGGCAGGCAGTCCCTTTGGTGATACGGTTCCTCATCGAATCCCAGGAGTTTCAACAGGCACTCGGGGGAAATGTGGCGTTGGTGGACATAGCCGTGGCACAGGAGATTTTCAACCGTATAGGGAAACTTGACCGGATCGATCTTCTGGTAAAGCCGGACCAGCGGGAGCGTGTTACGAAACGGCTGGCCTCCATACTCCCCGGCAATGCCTCTGTCGGACAACCAGCCGCGCGTACCCGACAGGTGGAAAACATGGTTAGCGCATTCGGACTGAGCCTGACCGCCCTCTCCTCTATCGCACTTTTTGTGGCCCTGTTCCTTATATTCAACACCGTCTCTATGTCAGTCCTGAGAAGGCGACGGGAAATCGGGATCTTGCGGAGCATCGGAGTAACGCGTCGTCAGGTTATGGTTCAATTCCTCATAGAAGCTTTGATTCTCGGTGTCGTGGGCAGTTTACTCGGACTTGTTGCCGGAACGTTATTGACCAAACTGACCCTTGGTTCCGTCTCGACAACACTCTCCATGTTGTATCTGGTCGCACATGCCTCCACGTTGCAACTCGATGCGATGACATACGTAATAGGCATAATACTGGGTGTGGGTATTACTCTGGTATCGGCCATCGCTCCTGCAATAGAGGCCTCTCGGACCTCACCCAGTGTCACGGTGCGCCAGGGGATCCTGTTAGAAGGGATGCATCTTCCTTTGAAGAAATTGGCGATCGGGGGTATCGCTCTGCTTATCTTAGCAGCTGTCATATCCTTGTGGACCGTTACAAATGGGCTGCAATGGGGTGGATTTGTAAGTGCCTTTCTCGTCCTGGGAGGCTTCTCCCTCCTCGCACCGGTTTTTACCCTGTTATGTGAAGCTTCTGTCGGAAAAGTTGTCCGTCCGATTACCGGAATTGAAGGTAAACTCGGCTCCAGGTATCTGAGAGATGCGGTGGCCAGGACAAGCGGTGTTGTCGCCGCATTGATGGTAGCGGTGGGCATGCTGGTGGGACTTGATATCATGGTCGGCAGCTTCCGTCAAACCGTGGACTTGTGGATCGGTCAAACAGTCAAAGGCGATCTGTATGTTCAACCGGTCGGGCGCCGAGCGGGTGGTGCTACTACCTGGCTTCCATCCGAAATCGTGGAATCCGCGCGGAAACTACAGGGCGTTGCCGCCGTCGACACATACCGGGCCGTGCGTACCACGTATAACGACCTTGTCGCGTTCGTGATCGCCGTTGAGCTGGAAGTGCAGCGGGAATTCGGCGGTATGCAGTTTCTGGGCGGCAGACCATCAAAGGACGTGTTGACCGACGCCATAGAGGGGGACGGTGTACTGATATCGGAAAGTTTCGCGTACCGACACAGAATAGACACCGGCGGAAATGTCACACTCAATACCCCCACGGGCAAATTCTCGATGCCGGTTGCCGGTGTCTACTACGATTACAGCACCGACACAGGGGCCATCATGATGGACTACCGGCTATACAGTCGGTTGTGGGCGTCCCCCCGCACGGAGAGCATGGCACTCTATGTCAAACCGGGTTTCGACAATGATGTAGTGCGGAACAGGCTGATAGAAGCGGTCAGCAACCGTGTGTTGCTGAACATAACCCCCAATCAGGAACTGAGAGAGCGGGTGCTTGAAGTATTCGATCAGACGTTTCGAATCACGTATGCGCTACAGGCCATCGCCATCGTAGTCGCCGTTCTTGGTGTCATTACCACCCTGACCGCACTGATCTTACAACGGGGCCGCGAGATCGGTGTTCTCCGGGCCGTAGGAGCCTTACGAAAACAGGTTCAAAAAATGGTGCTTGTGGAAAGCGGCATGATCGGACTCATAGGCGCGGCTCTGGGCAGTCTCTGCGGGATCGCGCTCTCGATCCTTCTCATTTTCGTCATCAACAAGCAGTTCTTCGGGTGGAGCATGCAAATGACGGTCGATCCCTGGATCTTCATTCAGGCAGGAGTTGTCATGGTCCTGACCGCCATGCTCGCAGGCCTGGCTCCTGCACGGCTCGCAGTCTCACGTGTTGCAACAGAGGCAATGAGGATGGAATGATGTACGGTATCTCGATATCAAAAATACATAGCTTTTCCTTATCCATACTGTGGATCGTTTCCATGGTAATGCCAAATGAGTCGTCAGCCCAGGGCAATAGCCGATACAGATTGGCGCTTCCTCCCTATGAATATCAGTTTCCACGAGATCACGCATCACATCCTGATTATCGTACGGAGTGGTGGTACTACACCGGACACCTGAAGAGTGATAATCGAACATTTGGATACGAGTTGACTTTTTTCCAGGTAGGCATCAATCCAACCCGGCGCAGCGGCGGATCAGCTTGGGCACTGCACACCTTGTTTTTTGCGCATTTTGCAGTAACCGACGAGGCAGGTGAAAAGTTTTACCACTCAGAGGCAATAGGACGGCCGGCTCTAAAGATGGCCGGTAGTCTTGAAGATAGATATAAGGTTTGGATAGGTAAGTGGTCCGCGGAGTTGCTGGGAGATGATGCGACCCACAGACTTACAGCGCAAGGACCCGAAACCGCCATCTCCCTCGATCTCGTACCTGCCAAACCACCGGTTGTCCATGGAAATGAAGGCGTAAGCCAGAAAGCGGAGGGCGCGGGACGCGCCTCACACTACTATTCGCTGACACGCCTAAAGACCAGTGGGACATTAACCGTTAAGGGTAATTCATTTGCCGTAACGGGCCTTTCCTGGATGGATCATGAATTCGGCACCAATCAACTCACCCTGCAGCAACAGGGTTGGGACTGGTTCAGCATTCAACTGGACAACAATCGTGAATTAATGCTGTATGTGCTGCGCCTGAAAGACGGCACACTTGAACCGGCTTCAAGTGGAACCCTCGTGGCAGCTGACGGAACCTGGAAACACCTCGATTTATCCATGTACACGATCGAGAACACCGGAACCTGGACCAGTCCACATAATGGCGCCACCTATCCCTCCGGCTGGAAAATCAGCGTGCCGAATGAAGGGGCCGAATTACGGATTACACCTACAATAGAGGATCAGGAGTTGGTGTCGCGCAGTATTCTTGGTATCACCTACTGGGAGGGGAGTGTTCTTGTTGAAGGTTTGGATCAGGGTAAGCCTGTTTCAGGTATGGGCTATGTTGAGTTGACCGGATATATCGGTAACGTCCCCGGATTCTGACCTAGCGGTCCCTTCCCATCCGCAGTGATCCCAGCATAGTTCCCACGACCACGAGTACCGCACCGACCAGGCTCATGGTGTTAAGTCGCTCCGGTTCAAGGACATCAGGGAACAATGACGAGCAAACTATCATGGCCGCAACGGTGGCAAGCGGGACGGATGCAAGGATCATACTGACGCGATTTACCTCCAGGTGATGAAGAGATTCGGAAAGACTGACGAACGCGATCAGGGTTACGGGAGCCGATACAATCAAGAGGGTTGCCTGACTGGCTGAGAGTGTCATAATTCTTTCGGGTTCGGCCAGGGGGAACAGTAAAAGCGTGCCGGCAATATAAACCAGGAACATGATCCCTTCGGATGGCAGAATCTGAAGGAGTTGTTTTTGTATCAGAGTGTACGCGGCCAGACAAGCCGCACCACACATTATCAGGATGATCCCCGAATACAAAACTCCGGTACCTGAGAGTAACTCGTCAAACCGCTCATTGAAAAACAGCAACATGCCAGAGAACAGAATGATACCACCTACCGCTTGAAGCAAACCAATCCTTTCATGATAAAACACAACCCCACCAACCAGCATAAAAACATAAGAAAGCTGGTTCAGCACTTGGGCCGTACTGGGTGAAACATACTCCAGCGCGAGCGGATACAGTATGTACGACCCTGCGAAACTGACAGATGCTGTCAGGGCCAGGATCAGGTAGATTCCACGGATTTCTCTGATTAGTGATTTAAAATCATGTCTGTATATCACAGCAATACCGGCGAGCACAGCTGCTATTAGGAACCTGTAGAACGTAATCGAGTAAGGGTCCATACTCTGGATTAATACCTTGAGAATCACAGGTATCAATCCCCAAATGGCAGTAGTAAACAGTGCGAGAGTAACGCCAAGGCCCCAGCGTCCGCTTGTTGTGTGCCTATTCATATTTGTGTCTAGCAGTCATAACATCGCACCGGTAATCGTCGACGGAGATTTCTGAATATGCATCCCGTTGCGGACAATAGATAGTAATAAATTGAACATTGACAATCAAAAGTATTATAATTGCAAAAGTAGTATCATTGAAAACCAATTCGTCATGATTGTGTTTCGGTTTTACAAGAGGTTCTTTCATATATGGAGGCAAACAATGCGTAGAGCTAAACATCGTTTTATAGTTTCGGCCGCGATGATTTTATTTGTAACTACATCAGGTTATCCCGCACCTTTTGCCCAGTCTCAAAAAATACCTTACAAACCTACTTTGGAAAATCAGCTTCCCGATGCGATCCTCGGGAAGGCCCGCCAGCCACGTGGTAGATCGCTCAACTACTTCTCCGAAGATGCGGCTTCGAGGGGTTATCTGGCTGAACCGGAAGACAACGGCCCCCATGGGGCAGTGATTCTGATACATGAATGGAACGGGTTGAATAACCGGGTCAGGCAGGTGGCGGATGCGTTGGCGGCAGAAGGGTATGTAGCCCTGGCCGCCGACTTGTATTCCGGCCGAACGGGTAGGAATCGCAATCAAAACATGAAGCTGGTCCGCGAAACCCTGGCGGATGTCTCGAAAATCGTTCGTAATCTCGATGCGGCTGCCTCCTACCTGAAAGGCCGGAATGATGTCAATGGTAAAGTGGCGGCTATGGGCTGGTGCTATGGAGGTGGCGTCGCATTGAGTTATGCACTGGGTAGTAAAAATCATGAAGGGACGGCCATCTTCTACGGCAATCTGCTGAACGATCCGGAAGAGATGAAGAAGATTCACCATGAAGTCTACGGCACCTTTGCGGAGAAAGACAGCGGCATCCCACCAGCCACAGTCGAAAAATTCGTAACGGCCCTCCGGACCGTAGGTGTTGAGAACGATGTACATATTTACGACGACGTAAACCACGGTTTCTGGCTTTGGGTTGACCGCAACCCGGCAGTTAACGAAAAGCCGGCACTCGATGCCTGGCAGCGTCTCAAAGCATATCTGAAACGAACGGTCGGCGATGGGTAGATACAGACCGAAAAACCAGAAATTCCCACAGAATAACAGTTGACAACACTGCTCATTTTGCGTTTAATACGACTCTCGAATTTAGTAACTGCTTACTAATCTAAGATGAGTAAACGTTTTGCGAGGAGACAACATCTATGGTTGGCCGGATCTTACGGCACATGGGGACTGTCATGGCAATGGTTTCCCCGATAGCAATAACCGCTTGTGGCGATGCCGGGTCGGAAGCGATCGATACAAAACCGGAGCGGATCGCTAATGTAGTGACCACCGAGGTAACGCCTCGGTCGTTTACGAGTTACCTCGATTTAGTGGGGGAGATCAAAGCCTGGCAGCGGGTGTCGGTGACCATAGAAGAAATCGGAATAATCGAACGGCTGACGGTTGAAAAAGGTGAGAAAATCAAGAAGGGTGCCCTGCTCGCCCGGTTGAAGGATGACCTGTTACAAGCAACCGCCAAAGAAACTGAAGCCTCGCTGAATATCAGTAAACTTAACCTGGACAACCAGAAACGCCTCTTTGAAGAACAGGCCGCCGCGGAATCCGCCTATCTGGAGTCCCAGTATCAACACGACATGGCCCAGGCGCGGTACGATCTTGCGACCGCCCGACTCGCCAAAATGGAAATCCGTGCTCCTATCTCTGGTGTCGTGGACACCAGAGAGCTGGATGAAGGCGAACTTGCTACCGCGGCCAGCGCATTCATGGATATTGTGGATATCGACCGCGTGAAAGTGGTGGCAGGTGTTCCCGAACGTCACCTTCGACATGTTCAAATAAATACAGGAGTCACCATTGCCTTTCCCGCCTATCCGGACCTTACGATGGAAGGCCAGATTTCATTCATAGGCACCACGATCGACCAGGACAACAGAACCATACCAGTAGAAATAATCCTCGCCAATCCGGCGCATCGCTTGAAACCTGAAATGGCCGCCTTGATTCGTGTGGTGCGGGATCACATACCGGAAGCCTTCGTCGTCCCCCAGGACGCTGTAGTCGATACGGATCAGGGAATGATGGTGTTCGTAGCAGAAGGGTCCATCGCCCGTTCAGTGCCGGTAACTCTTGGCCCCATTTCACAGGACCAGGTAGTGGTTACCGATGGGATTCGATCCGGGATGGCCTTAATAACCTTAGGTCACCGGGACCTGGTAGATGGTGAACCGATTCGTGTGAGAACCGAATAATGCCCCAGTACCTCATTCACCCGGAGTTCCCGCAATGATCGTTTCTAATATTGCCATAAAGAATAAAACCAGCGTGTTTGTTCTAACATTAGTAATCGTAATCATGGGGTTGGCGTCCTACTTCTCCTTACCGCGTGAGGCGGCGCCATCGATAGCCATACCGATGATCTTCGTGGCGACTCCTTATTTCGGTGTGTCACCGTCGGATATGGAAAACCTGGTCACCCAGCCTATTGAAAAACGTGTCAAAGAACTCTCAAATGTCAAAGAGATATCCTCTACATCCAGTGAAGGCATCTCCACGGTGGTCATCGAGTTTGAACCGGATGTGGATCTGGATAACGCCCTTCAGAAAGTCCGCGAAAAGGTCGACCGTGCGCGTCCCGATTTACCGACAGATGCCGAAGAATCCAGCATTCAGGAAATAAACCTCGAGAACACTCCCATCATGGTTGTCAATATCTCAGGGACGCACAGTCTCGTCACGCTCAAGGACATAGCAGAGGATCTCGAGGAACGTGTCAAGACCATCTCAGGTGTACTCGATGTCACAGTCACGGGCGGCCTGGAACGAGAGGTACAGGTCAATATCGACCCCGATCGCTTGACGTATTACAACCTCGGCCTTCAGAATGTAATAGAAACCATCCAGAAAGAAAATCTGAACATGCCGGGGGGATCGATCGATTCAAGATCATTAAAATACCTGGTTCGCGTTCCTGGAGAAATCAATGCGCCGGATGAAATAGGGCGGTTCATCGTGAAGTCTCGCGGGGGACAGCCTATCACGATTCAGGATGTGGCGGACGTGAAGTTGGAATTCAAAGATCCAGGATCATATGCACGTATAAACGGTCTGCCGTCTGTCTCTTTAAACATTCAGAAACGAAGCGGTGAAAACCTGATCCGAATTGCCGACGCTGTGAAAGTGATCCTTGAGGAAGAAAGAACCAGGCTTCCTGAATCGGTTAAATTTACAGTTCTCGCGGATCAATCCAAGGATATTCGACGGATGGTCAGTGACCTCGAAAACAACATTATATCGGGTCTGTTTCTAGTGATCATTGTGCTGTACCTGTTCATGGGGTTTCGGAACGCCTTCTTCGTCGCGATCGCAATACCACTTTCCATGCTGCTTTCTTTCCTCGTCATCCAGACCATGGGCTACACACTGAACATGGTAGTGCTCTTCAGCCTGATCCTGGCACTGGGAATGCTGGTGGATAATGCGATCGTGATCGTCGAAAATATCTATCGCCACCGAGAGGAAGGTCTACCGCTCGTTAAAGCGGCGAAGGAGGGGGTCGGTGAAGTTGCCGGTCCTGTGATCGCTTCGACGTTTACCACACTTTGTGCTTTCGCACCGATGCTGTTCTGGCCGGGCCTCATGGGAGAATTCATGGGGTATCTGCCTGCGGTTCTTATAATCACATTGTCCTGCTCTCTATTCGTTGCACTGGTCATAAACCCTACGGTTTGCTCCGTATTCGTGACGGTGGACAAAAATAAGCGGGAACAGGTTTGGCTCAAGCGCTTCCGGCACCGATACAAGCGTGTGCTTTGGTGGGCTCTGGATCATACACGGACGGTCATGGCGGTCACACTCATGACTCTGATCGGGATGAGTGTACTATACGGTGTTGTAGGCAAAGGTGTCGAGTTCTTTCCGGAGACCGAACCAAATCAGGCATATATTGATGTGACAGCCGCTACCGGCACCAAACTGGAAGTATCGGACGGAGTGATACGGGAAATAGAGTCCTCCATGGGCGGTGTTATCGATTTGGTTAAATATGTGTCAAATGTGGGTTCATCACCTGACCCCGCGGTTTTCAGTGCCGGAGGCGGTGGGGGCACTCCTCATAAATCACGGGTCATCGCCGACTTTCCGGATCGGGCGGACAGGTCGCGTTCTTCATTGGGGACAGTGGAGGAAATAAGAGGTTACCTTGAAGACCTGGTAGGTGCGAGGGTCGAAATCGTCCTCCCTCGGCGAGGCCCCCCCACCGGCCCGCCAATCAATATAGAGCTGATCGGGGAAGATTTCAAAGTGCTAGGCCGACTGACGAAGGAAGTCTCTCGACGCATCAAGGATATTCCAGGTCTTGTAGACCTCAAGAATGATTACGATATGGGACGACCGGAACTCAAAGTAATTATAGACCGCGACCAGGCTGCATTGCTCAAGGTAAACACATCTAAAGTCGCCCAGACTGTGCGCACGGCAATTAACGGCACCACAGCATCGGAATACAGGATAGGCGAAGATGAATACGATATCGTGGTGCGATTTGCTGAAAAGAATCGGGGCACATTTGCGGATCTGGAGCGCATCAATGTTCTCCACGAAGGAGTACAGATCCCACTTGCAAACCTGGCACGGCTTCAGGTAGCCGGTGGTCTGGGGTCGATCAAACGCAAAGATCTGGAAAGAGTGGTTTCGATAGAAGGCAACGTCGAGGGACGATTGGCGAATGATGTGCTGGCAGATGTTCAGGCCTCGGTGAGCGACCTCGATCTACCCTATGGCTACCTGGTACGGTATGCCGGGGAGAATGTGGAGCAGGAAGAAGCCAGTGCGTTCCTGACCCGCGCTTTCGCCATCGCACTCATGCTGATCCTCCTGGTCTTGATCACACAGTTTAATTCCCTCACACTGCCGTTCATTATTATGATGTCAGTAATCATGTCCCTGATCGGAGTGCTCCTGGGGCTGATCGTGACCGCAACGCCGTTCGGAATCATCATGACCGGAATCGGTGTAATCAGTCTGGCTGGTGTGGTCGTCAACAATGCTATCGTGTTGATAGATTATATCCAAAAACTGCGCGGCCGCGGTTTAAACCGCCGGGAGGCTATCGTCCAGGGCGGTGAAACCCGTCTACGCCCGGTACTCCTCACCGCGATTACCACGATCCTCGGATTGATCCCGCTGAGCACGGGAATCAGCTTCGATTTCAGAACAATGGGATTGGAAATCGGTGGCGAAAGTTCCCAGTGGTGGGGGCCGATGGGGATAGCTGTGATTTTTGGCCTGGCAGTCGCTACCATCCTGACCCTGGTAGTGGTACCGGTCATGTACGAGATCCTGGCAGATTGGACGGAAAAACGGCAGAATCATAAAGCTGATGATGAATCGGTTGAAAACGCATCAGAGGGCCAGGCGGCTGCGGAGACTGCAGCAATTTAAAGTGGGAGGCAGGAACCGATTATGGCTGCTGTACGTATGTCAGCTGAAAACAGGCGGGATCAAATAATCAGGGTTGCGGCGGAGTTGTTCGCCAGGCAGGGATTCAAGGGGACGACAACCCGGGAAATCGCCGAGAAGGCAGGTATCACAGATGCCCTGGTATTCAGATATTTCGACACCAAGGAAAGCCTGTACTCTGCGATCATAACCCTTAAGACCTGTGAGTCCGCGAACTGGGATCACCAAAAAATCGAACAAGCGATCGCATGCAAAGACGACACCAGGGTTTTCCAGGGGTTTGCCCTCGCCTTGCTTGAACTGGCCACCCGTGACCCCGGTTTGATGCGTTTACTACTCCACAGCGCACTGGAAGACCATCAGCTTTCAAACTTGTTTTTCCAGAGTCAGATGACCGATCTGGTAAAAGTACTCGGGGGATATATCCAAACCCGAATCGACGACGGAACTTTCCACCTTGTGGACTCCATGATCGCCGCCCGCGGCTTTATCGGAATGATTAATCACCAGTTACTGATGCGGGAAATTTTCAAGCATGAGGCGTATGTGAAATACACAAACGATGGTCTGGCGGAAACGTTTACCGATCTGTTTTTAAACGGAGTCAGGAAGTAGCGGAGGAACGCATGCGACGGTTTTTATTTACTGCAGTCATTCTGGTTCCTGTTCTGTACAGCGCATCATTGACAGCTCAGCAGGCGCCTGTGCAGCTAACCCTGGAGCAGGCCGTATCCATGGCGATGCAAAACAACGAAATCTATCTGAGTGCTAAACTGGATGTCGGCAAGGCAGATTCAAGAAAGCGTGAGGCGATTTCGGAAGCGTTGCCAAGTCTCAACCTGAGTAGTGTGTTTACTCGGAATTGGTCTCTACCGGAACTGAATTTCGGAGGGCAGATGTTCCGGTTGGGAACCGACAACTCAATGAACATCAATTTGAATTTCTCTCAGGCATTATACAGTGGTGGCAAGATGCGCGCCGGCCTCAAACTCGCCTCGTATTTTCAGGAACAGACAGATGCCAATCTTGAGGTAATCCGCCAGAACGTAACTCTTGCGGTACATCAGGCTTATTACGGAGTGTTGCTTGCTCAGGCGATCTTAGGTGTAAATGAAGCGTCATACGGTCGGTCGGTTGCTCAGTTCGACCAGGTTAATAAATTCCACGGTGCCGGCACGGTGTCCCCATACGATGTATTACGTGCGAAAGTACAGGTCGCCAATTCAAAACCACCCGTCATACAGGCGAAGAACAGGCTGGCGGTGTCCGAAGCCCGACTGAAGAGCCTCATAGGTATGGATCAGACATCCCCTGTGTTTGTCGCCGGAGACCTGTCGATTCAGAATACTGGTCCCCCATCTCTCGAATCCGCACTCCTGATGGCAGTACAGCAGCGGCCTGATATGCGCGCGGCCCGGCTCCAAACGGATATGGCGGACCGTAACATCGCAGTGGTTAGAAGTGATGGTCGGCTCAATGTGTCGTTGTCTGCCGGTTATCAAATGCAGGCGCAGGTCAATGACGGCCAGGTTAGCGGCATGGGATTCAATGATTTCAATCGCAGCCTAAATACTCAACTCAACGTCAGGTTTCCGATTTTCGACGGCCGGCAGAATTCATCGCGGGTTCACCAGGCCGATGCCGACTACGAGCTGGCACGATTTAATGAAAGCAGGCTCAAACGCCAGATCGAGGTGGATGCGACGGAAGCATACCTCAATGTCCAGGAAGCCAGGGAACGCATGGCCGCTGAGCTGGTCGCCGTAGATTTGGCTGAACGCGGCTTGACCATCGCCCAAGTCCAGTACGAAAGTGGTATGAGCACCCAGCTCGAGGTCATCGATGCCCAGTTCGCTCTCACCCAGGCGCAGACCAACCACGTAACCGCAAAGCATGACTATGCCGTGGCGGTCGTGACGCTCAGCAGTGTGCAGGGGATATTGGGGGTTGAAGGATTGACAGGGTCCCCGGCGAAAAACGGTCGACAAACAGAACCGATGGGTACCGGGCCTCGGTGAAACTAGTGGTTCTGGATATTCACGGTGGATATCCAGAGTAAACATGGCAAGATGCCAAGGGGGAAATTCGCTTAGCGGATGTCTTATGGGAATGTCTTGAAATATAAAGGAATCAACACCCGCCCCGGGTACCACCATGAACACGGAGCTGCACCCCACGTCACAAAAATCAGTCCCCACCGAATTCCCGGAAGTTTCCAGTTGAGGAATACGGCCAGAAACCAGAATACAACGACCAGTGCTGCTATCTGACGGAAGAAACCGGTCCAGATTCCCTGCATAGGGTGCTTTAGGTCTTCAAGCAAGGCTGCGGCAACGAATAACAAAACATACCTAAAGAGCACCAACGCTGCTATTCCGAGATATTGCCCCCTAAGGCGATTAGGGCAGAATTATCCGTAAACGGTACCATGAGTGGACGAAAACCAGCAGGGGCAATGCTGAAGCGCCCAGCATAAGCAGGAAACCATAGCGGCTTGTGCCGCGCTTCCTGGATACGGTCGCCTCGCACCTTTATTTTGACCGGTGAGAGATAGCGCTGGGATTTTCAGGCCTATGGTTGGTAGCGGCAACGGATGTGGGACCATATTTCTGATGCAGGAGGCGATCCCCCCCCTCCTGCTGCGATCGCAAGTATAAACGCTGCCGCTGGCAGGCCTTGACATCTGATGTCTATAGACCTCTCGCGGTGACGTCAGATGACGGCGGAAGATAGAATAACAAAGCGCTCTTTTTTGAAAAGGCCGGTCCAGGTAGTCAGTCCCATACCGTGAATCATAGCTCTGGCCAGCGCCACGCCGACGATCCCCAGGGCAGGCACACCCAGTCCTCCCAACATGAACCAGGGATCCAACCCCACACTCACCGATCATTACATTCCTGAAAATTTCCGTTCTCTTTTTGCGTTTAGCAGGGTATTGACATTAAATTGGTTCAGAAATCATTTGGTGCTGGGCATGGTCAGGTTCAAATAGGCCAGAGCATGAGAGCGGTATCCTCCGTCCACCCCCTATTTAACGTACTGGCACGGATCGGCAGCCAAACCGGCCAATGTCAAGAATACGGCGAAGGCAAATGACAGATTTGCCACAATCATCACCTGAATATTATCTTTATCTCAAAGTGCCTTGGCGGCGAGTGCGGTGACTCCCTGTAATATCCCTAACCCAAAGGCGATGATGATAAAGAAAAAGGAGGACTCCAGTGATTATACTGCAATCAATTCCGTGGACAGCATTCCATCGCAGTATACATCGGCCACGTTGTAAATGGCGTTAAAAAAACACTTCAATCGCGGGAAGAGCGATGGTCTTAATAAACCGTGGGGTGGGGTTCCGGACAGGATTTATTGCGTCGTACATATTTTTTGAAACCCGACCTGTCCTATATGTTTTCATACCCGTGTTATACGTTGGTCAATACCATAAGAAATGTCAATCTGTGAGGGTTAAGAGTGTATGAAGAATTATAGAATCGCCGTCATCGGGCTGGGGGGTATGGGGGGTGCTCACGCGCTGGCGGCTCAGTTGGAGGAGAATTGC
>CAYYIS010000062.1:0-11620 GCA_964470965.1 uncultured Gemmatimonadota bacterium
TACGGCATCCTCTCCACCTGTTCCGTGATAGGATCGATGATCAGGCTGCCGGCTTTGACGACCCCCCCCCCGATCACGAATAGCTCCGGATTGAGCAGGTTGGTGAGTCCGGCCACCGCGATGCCCAGCAGTGTGGCCGCGCGGTACATCACAGCGGTAGCCACCTC
Organism: uncultured Gemmatimonadota bacterium; assembly: GCA_964470965.1. Taxonomy (GTDB): domain Bacteria; phylum JAAXHH01; class JAAXHH01; order JAAXHH01; family JABIQT01; genus CAYYIS01. Next base: position 168 of record CAYYIS010000062.1, read on the forward strand.
ATCACCTTCCATGGCTGCCTGTGCGACCAATTCAGCGGTGATCTTCTCGAGATCACCGCTGCACAGGTCTGTCAGACGACTCGTTTTTCCGGACTGGAGCATCTCACGCGCCTGTCGCGCGATGGCAGGCGCCGAGGCATACGCCTCGAGGCATCCCGGCGCACCGCAACCGCATACCGCACCGTTTTCAACGACGGTGATGTGTCCCACTTCCCCGCCGGCACCGTTCGAACCCCGCCAGACACGTTCATCGAATATAATCGCACCCCCTACGCCGGTACCGAGTGTGAGGCACACCATGTTCTTGTATCCGCTACCGCCTCCGATCCATTGCTCACCGATGCCCCATGCGTTAGCATCGTTTTCGATTGTCACAGGCAGGCTGAACCGATCTTCGAGAATCGATCGCAGCGGCAGATCCACCCATCCCGGCACATTGGGTGCATACACGATCGTTCCGATTTCGGCGATAATCAAACCCGGGGTGCCGACACCTACGCCGCGCACGTTCTCCCGTCCGCAACTTTGCAGGGTCCTGTTAACACATGCGACGATCCTGTCGATCACCACATCAGCCGATCCACTCCCCGCCACCGAAAGCCGGGCGTTGTGCGTCACTTTCCCCTGCTGATCGACTACCGCGCTGCGGACGTTCGTTCCGCCAAGGTCAACGCCTATTACGATGTTTTCAGCCATTGGTTACACTCTATATCAGATTCGCAGGTCGGTTCCTGTCATCTCGTCCGGCACCGGAAGATCCATCAAACCCAGGACCGTGGGCGCCACATCCGCCAGTCGGCCGCCTCCCCGCAGTTTCGTTTCTCTTGCCTGATCGTCCACCACGATTATCGGTACCGGATTAGAGGTGTGCGCGGTGTGCGGAGTGCCGGTTTCCGGGTTGACCATCACCTCCGCGTTCCCGTGGTCGGCGGTGACGATGGCGCGGCCGCCGACAGCGCGTACCGTATCTATGATGTTTCCCAGACCCCAATCTACCGCTTCCACCGCGGCCGTCGCGGCAGGGACAGAGCCGGTATGGCCGACCATGTCGGGGTTGGCGAAATTGATAAGGATGAAGTCGTATTTCCGGGAACGCAGCGCATGGACTACCTTCCAGGCTACGGCCGGTGCGCTCATCTCCGGCTGTTCGTCATAGGTGGCAATTCCCTTGGGTGACGGGACCATGATGCGATGTTCACTGTCGAACGGCATTTCGTTGCCACCGTTAAAAAAATAGGTCACATGGGCGTATTTCTCGGTTTCCGCGGCTCGTAGTTGCCTCCTGCGGTGCATGCTGATCGTTTCTCCGAGAATATTGCGCATGGTCCCGGGAGGTTGAAAAGCATACGGTACCCTAATTGTTGCGTCGTATTGCGTCATGGTCGCCACCGTAAGCTCCGGTAAAACACCTCTACTGAATTCACAAAAATCAGTATCGGTTAATGCGCGCAGCAGCTCACGGCCGCGGTCTGCCCGGTAGTTGAAAAAGATAAGTCCGTCGCCGTTGCTGATCGGTCCGACAGGCGCGCCGTTGTTCATGATAATGGTGGGCAGCACAAACTCGTCCGTTTCCCCACGTTCATAGCCGCTCTTGATAGCCTCTTCAGCCGTTGCCGCCTGTTCGCCCTGGCCGTGAACACAGGCCGCATACGCTTTTTGGATACGTTCCCACCGATTGTCACGGTCCATGGCGTAATACCTGCCTGATACCGTGGCTATCCGTCCGATGCCGCACTCCGCCATTGCCTCCTGAAGCGACGCCAGAAACGACAGGGCGCTCTGCGGCGATGTATCCCGTCCGTCCAGGATGGCATGGAAAAAGACCCGCTCTCCGGGAAAGCCTCGCCGCTGTGCCAGCTCCAGGAGCGCCAGATAGTGGCGCTGTGCGCTGTGCACAAGTCCGTCCGACATGAGCCCTACCAGATGAAGTGAGCCGTCGCTGGACAGGCCCTGCTGTAGAACGGATGTCAGGACATCGTTGGTGTAAAACCGCTTTTCATCAATTGCATGGTTGATCCTGCTGATTTCCTGCTCCACCACACGACCGGCGCCCAGGTTCAGATGGCCCACTTCCGAATTGCCCATGATACCGTCCGGCAGCCCCACATCGCCTCCGGAAGCGCATAGTTGTGTGTGCGGATATTGCTGCCACAGCGCATCGAAACGGGGTGTATTTGCGAGCATCACGGCATTGGCGTCCCGGGCGGGATGCAGTCCCCATCCATCCAGAATGATGAGGACGACGGGTCGATTTGACATAGGGATGTCTTTCAATTGATGATCTGGTCGTTGTCGGGCTAAGCCATCGTGCGTATTGAAGCGTCTATGATAGGCAGTATGACGGCATTGAGCAAGAAAAAAGAAAGGCAGGGCGAACAGCCGTTCGCCCTGCCTGCAGTCTGCAGTACGTTGTGACTGAAATTAGCCTCTGGGGATCCGAAGACCGATAAAAAACTGCCGCTGCCCCCGGCGCACCATCATCATCAAAGCATCACCAGGACTGAGACGTTCGATTATATCTCCGAAGTCGCGTGCGGAGGAAACGGGGCGGCGGTTCACCTGCTTTATCAGATCACCTCTGCGCAGGCCGGCCTCTTCCGCCACGCTATTTCGAGCCACATTGGCGATTATAACACCCTCGCCGTATCGAGCCTCGATATCCCTGGGGACATCCTGTACCGCCAGTCCGAGGCGGGTTTCCGTATTCTGTTCGTTCGTACGTGCGGCCACCTGCATATCTTGAGGCGGCATTTCACCCAGAGTGACGTCCACCTTGGCCGGGCCGTCGTACCGGAGGACATCCAACTCGACCGTTGTGCCGGGAGGCATTACCGCCACGCGACGTCGGAATGAGTCGCTGTCAATGACCTCGTCGCCGTTCAAACCAACGATAATGTCGCCTTCCTGAAGATCCGACGTTGCGGCCGGACCATCTTCGGGAATATCGGACACAAGCGCACCGTGGTCATTGGTCATACCAGCAGACTCCGCCATTTCTTCCGAAAGAGGTTGGATGAAGATGCCCAGATATCCACGGATTACCTTACCTTCATGGACCAGCGTGGTCATGATGTCCCGGGCCATGTTGGCCGGGATAGAGAAACCGAGTCCCTGGTAACCCTGCCCTACGATGGCGGTGTTGATGCCGATCAGATTACCGTCCAGGTCCACCAGGGCGCCGCCGCTGTTCCCTGGATTGATCGCCGCATCCGTCTGAATGAAGTCATCATATTCTGTGATACGCAGGTCCGAGCGGCCTTTGGCGCTTACTATTCCGGCCGTCACGGTGTGTTCCAGGCCGGCCGGATTACCGACGGCGATAACCCATTCTCCGACGCGGATACCATCCGAATTACCGAACGCCAGAACCGGCAGATCGTCACCATCCACTTTTATCACGGCCAGGTCTGTACGGGGGTCCGCGCCGATCAGCTCTGCATCCATCTTCTTACTGTCCGGGAATTCCACCAGAATCTCATCGGCGCCAGCTATCACGTGATTGTTGGTCAGGATGTAACCGTCTTCCGAGACAATGACGCCAGACCCCAGACCGTTACGCCGCGGTGTCGGACGCTGCTGAAACCCTCTCCCGCCGAAGAAATCCTCGAAAAAAGGTTCACGGGACGGGGTTTGAGCGGGGGCGGTCTTACTCCTGATCAGCACGACGGACGGTTTAACCTGTTCCGCTATATCCGCGAAGGTCCCGCTGAATTCCTTAAGGGACTGTGCCTTGGCGTTGACCGTAGGCAAGAACGACACAGATCGGGAATCCGATATGATATTCAACGGCGAAGCGAAGAGAACACCCAGAATCATTCCTAGCATGAGAAGGCCGATGATAGTAACCTTCCCATGCTTAAACGTGACGGACATTGAAATTCCTCCTTGAAACGATTGTTGTAAGACCTACGCTGTCAATACACATTCTTTAAGCTTTAAGACCTGACAAACCGTAAACGGATTTTTGTTGCCCATATAAGATATGGTACGCCTAACGGCTGTCTACGTTCCACCTGTTTGCTAAAGACGAACCAGGATGGATCATGGTGACGCATCTTTAAATAACCTTATTTACAGATGATTGTCAACCCGTCTCAATTACCGGCCGATGGCACCAACAGTTCTTCGAATTCCTTCAGCTCCTTCTGTGACTCTTCCGTGGTTTTATCAGCCAGTGCCAGTTTCAATACCTGATCCACCCGATCGACCAGGAAGAAGCAGAGACGGTCCTTTATGTTTTTTGGAACATCTTCAAGATCTTTTTCGTTGTGCTTCGGCAGGATGACGGTTGTGATACCTGCCCGCTGTGCTGCCAGTATCTTTTCTTTTATGCCTCCAACCGGCAGCACCTTGCCCCGCAACGTCACTTCGCCGGTCATAGCCAGATCGTTTCGAACCGGTCGACCGCTTAAGAGTGATGCCAGAACGGTGGTAAGCGTCACCCCGGCGGAAGGCCCATCCTTGGGAATGGCTCCGGAGGGCAGGTGGATGTGGATATCAAGTCCATCAAAGAAATCCGTATCGATTCCCCATTCTGACGCGTGGGAACGTACGTAAGTCAGTGCCGCCTGTGCGGATTCTTTCATGACATCGCCCAGCTGGCCGGTCAGGGTCAAACACTTCTTGCCCTTCATTTTACTCGCTTCGATGAACATGATTTCTCCACCGACCGCCGTCCAGGCCAGGCCTATGGCTACACCAGGTTCTCCAGCACGTTCCGAAACCTCGGAGAAGAACCTCTGGGCTCCGAGATGTTGTCGCACTTCGTCCTTTGTAATCTCGAACATTCCATCGATTCCTTCGGAGATGGACCGAGCCACTTTGCGGGCGATTTTTCCGATTGCCCTCTCAAGGTCACGGAGCCCAGCCTCACGGGTGTACTCGCATATAATCCGCTGCACCGCGTAACGGTTGAACTGGATCTGCTCTGCGGTCAGGCCGTGTTCCTCAACCTGCTTGGGAATCAGGTGCCGTCCGGCGATTTCTATCTTCTCTTCTTCTGTATATCCTGACAGTTCGATCACTTCCATGCGATCCCGCAACGGACCAGGGATGCTGGACAGCACGTTGGCGGTCGTGATGAACATGACGTTGGACAGATCGAAAGGAACATCGAGATAATGATCGGCGAACGAGAAATTCTGCTCTGGATCCAGGACCTCCAGCAAAGCAGAGGCGGGATCGCCGCGGAAGTCGGCGCCAAGTTTGTCTATTTCATCCAACATGAAGACCGGATTGTTCGTTCCGGTTTTGCGAATGCCCTGAATAATCCGCCCCGGCAATGCGCCGATATAAGTCCGCCGGTGTCCACGGATTTCCGCTTCGTCATGCACGCCGCCCAGGGACATACGTATGAATTTTCGCCCGAGCGCCTTTGCGACCGACAGCCCCAGCGATGTTTTACCGACACCGGGAGGCCCCGCGAAACAGAGAATCGGCCCCTTCATTATTGGGCGCAGTTTACGGACCGAAAGGTGTTCAAGGATTCGGTCTTTGATTTTGTTCAGTCCGTAATGGTCCTCATCGAGGATCTTTCCGGCTTCATCTATTTCAAGGCGGTCTTCGGTCGAAACGGACCAGGGCAGTTCGGTCAGCCATTCTAAATAGGTGCGTGCGTTTGAAAACTCGGGTGAGGCAGGCGACATCTTCAAAAGACGGTTCAGCTCACGCGTCGCCTCCTCACGCACCTCACCGGGCATACCGGCCTCCTCGATCTTCCTTTGCAGTTCTTCTTTCTCTTCTGCAGACCCATCCGCCTCACCCAACTCATTCTGTATGGCTTTCAATTGTTCACGGAGGTAATATTCACGCTGGGTCTTTCCCATTTCGATTTGAACCTGATTCTGGATACGACTGCCCGTCTCCGCTATCTCCAGCTCACGGTTGAGAAGAACTGTAAGTCCTTCCAACCGTTGGCGAATGTCATCCAGTTCCAGAACGGCCTGCTGATCTGTCATTGGAATTTTCAGGTTAAACGCAATGAAGTCAGCTAACTTCGAGGGTTGATCCTCCAGGTTTATGGCCGCTAATTTCAGTTCGTCGGACATGGCCTGCACCATATCGACCAGCTTCTGAAACTGTCCTGCCAGGTTCTGCGCCAGCGCTTTAACCTCTAAGGAGTCGTTCTCTTCTTCCGTTAGGATTTCTGCCCTAACCCGCATAATCGGCCCGGTTGCGAGTACGTCCAGTACGCGCATCCGATGAACACCCTGAACCAGTACATGAAGACTTTCCTCTGGCAGTTTCATTGACTTATGCACTGCCGAAAGTGTTCCCGTTCCGTACAGATCTTCCGGCGTTGGCCTGTCGACTTCCGGATCACGTTGGGCGAGAATCAGTATGTTCTTATCGTCCCGTAGTGCCTCTTCGAGCGCTTCGACAGACCCCGGTCGGTTGGCCACGAGTGGTGCTGCCATGTGGGGGTATACGATCAGGTTTCTTACAGGCAGGACGCCGATGGATTCAACGATCCCATTTTCCTGTGTTTTGATTTCATTGTTGATATGTTCTGTAGAGATAGCCATATTTAATTTTTCACCTTTCTATGGTGAATCCGGTTCATTTTAAGACACCGGACGGGTAGCTGAACGGATTGCCTTGAAACTATTCTGTTCTGCATAGCTCTAGCAAACCTCATGCCACATGGCTCCCTAATAACGCTCGTTTATCATTTAAATCAATGTAATTAAACAATTTGAGAGACACAAAAAAACCGAATGGGTTCGATTGAGATTTGTCGTGGATGTTTCGCGACTGCCGATTTGACAAATAAAATGGCAGGGCTATTCATCGTACAGAAGAAATGGCTGTCGGAGCTCGCGGAACATCGCTTCGATGTCCCGGTAGCCGTCCACTATCTCTTCCACGGAGGCGTGACTCATTAGCTGCATACGTATGACATTGTTACCTATGAGCCGATCGAAGAAGTACTGGGTATCGTGATCTACTTTGATCCACTGGAAATCCTCCGGCCAGAATTCGAGGATTTGTTTTATCATGGTAAGTCCGGTCATAATTGGTTCAAAGGCGTCCCGGTCGGTGATGTACACCTGAACACCGTGGCACGTTGTGCCCTGAAGTTTCCAAAAGGTGGGCAGGAAGTGGGCCGCCCTGAAGCGAACACCTGGAAGCGCCTTGGCGTTCAGGGCCATGGCCAGGCGGTTAGCCTCGATCCAGGGTGCACCGACCTGCTCGAAGGGGCGGGTGGTGCCTCGTCCTTCCGAAAGGTTCGTGGCCTCGAACAGGCACATGCCGGGGTAGAGAACGGCTGTGTCCACCGTAGGCATGTTGGGAGAAGGGGAAACCCAGGCAAGCCCGGTGTCCTCATACCACATGGATCGGCTCCAGCCTTCCATTGGGACCACTTCAACACAGGCGTTCAGTTCGTTCGTTTCGTTCAGGTATAAAGCCAGTTCTCCCAGTGTCATGCCGTGCATGATCGGAATCTCGCAGGCTCCTTCGAAAGAGGTGAGGGATTTGTCGATCATCGGCCCGGCGATTCGCGTCCCTGTGATAGGGTTGGGTCGGTCGAGTACCATCACCGGCAGATCTTGGGCGGCAGCGGCTTTGAGCGTATAGAACATGGAGGTGAGGTAGGTATAAAATCGCACGCCTACGCACTGAATATCGAACAGGAGGATATCCAGGTCTTGAAGAACCGAATCCGCAGGCGACTCCTCGGGTCCGTAAAGGCTGTAAACCGGAAGGCCGCTCTCTGGATCGATGAGGTTGTCGATTCTCTTTCGATCCTGAACGTGTCCGTATAAACCGTGCTCGGGTCCGAAAAGAGAACATAGTCCTTCGCCGAAAAGACGTTGAAAAACTGCGATGTTTCCTTCAAGATCGGCTGTGACACCCGTCTGGTTTGTAATAAGACCGATACGTTTGCCGTGCATGCGATGGGCTATAGTATCTAAAAACACATCGATCCCGGTTCTGACGTCAGGGATCAAGGGTAGTTTCCTCCTCGATAAAGGAATTTCCGAGCCTGATTCGAATCAGTATTGACAAGAACCAACGCATTACGTTTAATTAAACTATATATAATATAGTATATATAGTAACAGATAACGGTAATTTTTATAGACCATTACTGCTGTTCATCAAGTCCTCACGTCATCCACCGTACGGTCGCGCAAGGCGAATGAATTCGTATGGAGCAGCGAGTTGTCATTATACACAGTCTGGCGTCCGTCATCGAAGATGTGTTCGGGGCACTCGATATTTTCTCTCCTCGTTTGACGGTGTCGACCGAGCCGTCTCTGGCAGTCAAACTGTGCGAACGATATCGTCCGGATTTGCTTGTTCTGGGTTGGGAGCCGGAACGTTTCGGTGGTATCGATACGTTTCGAACGCTAAACGAAACAATGCCGGATATGTTGACGGTGTGTGTCGCGCCGCCGGATGTAACGTCGGTTCCCGCGGAATATGTCTGCCACGGTGTCCGTTGCTGGCATCGTCTGCCGATCGATGGAGAACGACTCAGGGAGCAGGTGGAACGGTGTCTCTGGATCGCGCAGCCCAGGCAAGTGCTTGCAGATCTCACACGCGATATAGACGAACGTACCGGCAACCTGCATACGTTTCTCAAAATCAGCCGTGATATCACTGCGAACCTGCGTAATGATCTCGATACGTTGCTTCAGCGGATAGCCGAAGATACTTCCCGGATACTGAATGCGGAGCGGACCAGCCTGTTTATCTATGATCGAGAACATGACAGCCTGTGGTCGCGCGTTGCCGAGGGGGAAGGAGGACGGACCATAACGCTTGGGATGGATCAGTCCGGCATCGTGGTTCATGTGGCCAAAACGGGTCAGGCGCTCCATGTTGAGGACGCGTATAGGGAGCCACTGTTCAACCCTAATGTAGACCGGGTGACCGGCTACCACACCCGGAACATCCTGAGTTTTCCTGTGCGCAATGACCGGGGTGAACTCATTGGGGTTATCGAAACGCTGAACAAGATCAGTGGGACGTTTGATGACGCGGATGAACGGTTGCTATCCATCATGTCATTTCTGTTCGCCGTGGCTATCGAAAACGGACAGCTTTACGAAGCCCTTCGTCAACAGATCCGGGAGAACGAGACTCTTGAGTCGCAGAAGATTCAGGCGGATCGTCTGGCAGTGGTCGGCCAGATGGCCAGTAGTATTATTCATGACATCCGGAGTCCTCTGGGCATCATAAGAGGGTACGCGAAACTGGCGGTATCGGGTGAGGCCCCAACGGAAAAGCGCCAACGTTTCGCCAGCACCATCACCGCGGAGGTGGCCCGTCTGCACGAAATGGCGCGCGACCTCCAGGAATATTCAGAAGGCTCGCAGCCCATGGACCCAGAGCAGATTCAGCTTGGGCCCTTCATCGAATCGTTTGTCCACCTTATCGAACCTGATTTCACCGATCGCGGCATTCATATCATCCATCATCTCCAGTATGAAGGAGATCTGATGCTGGATACCGAACGTATGAAGCGGGTCTTTCATAATATCTCCACCAACGCGGCGGAGGCGATGACCGATGGCGGGACATTCATGGTGATCTCCGCGCAGGTCGGAAATATGGTGCATGTGGAGTTGCATGATACCGGTCCGGGCATCCCGGAGGAGATCCGGGATCGGCTGTTCGATCCGTTTGTCACCTCCGGCAAGACCAATGGCACCGGCCTCGGTCTTGCCGTGGTAAAACGCATTGTCCAAGAGCATAACGCGGACATCCATGTAGTGTCCACCACTACCGGTACGACATTCACAATCCGATTTCCTTTGCCGGTGGGGGATCGTAACCTATGAAACTATTATTAATTCATAGCCCGGAAAACGAATGGATGCCGTCACAGGGTGTTGCCATGGACATTCAGGTTGCAGGATCCCTTGAAGAAGGTCTGAGCGCTTTGGCAGAGGAACGATACGACGCAGTGGTCGTAGAAGCTGCCAATCTCGGTGGAGATGGACGATTCAGGGAAACCTACACGACCACCCAAAGTCCTGCTTGCCACCTCCTTTTAGGTGTCTCACGAGACGAGGAGGTACCTGTGGAGACGCTCACCGGTGGTGTAGATGGATTCATCGAAAAACCGTTCCAGGAAGAAACGATTCTGGAGCTGGTAAAAGTGCGGCCCAAGACCGAGGTAGAAATTCTGAGGCAAAGAACCGAATTGAGACAGCAGGAAGAGAAAATCGCTACGCTGGTCACCATCAGCAATTTTATTGCGTCCAATCTGGAATTTGTTCCCTTACTGGCGGCCATTGCCGAGGAAACATCCAGGGCGCTTGAGGCTGAACGGACCACTATTTTTCTTTATCATGCGGACCAGGAGGAATTTGAAGCGGCTTATGCCGAGGGCCTCGGAGCGTATTCGTTCAGAATGCCGTCCACTCAGGGTATCGCAGGGAGAGTCGCCTCTACACGCAATTTGCTGAACGTGACGGACGCCTATAACAATACATATTTCAATGAAAAAATCGATCAACAGACCGGTTTTTGCACCCGATCCGTTCTGTCCGTACCGCTTATCAGTCCGATCGGTGACTTGATCGGTGTGGTGGAGTGCCTTAACAAGATCGAGGGTGTTTTCCGAGAGGCGGACGAGCAGATTTTCAGTATGCTTTCACCGCTCTACGCAGTAGCGATAGAAAATGCGCTTCTGTACCAGGATCTGATGGAGCAGGTCAGCCAGAACGAAAAGATGACCGCGGAAAAGATACACTCCGAACGTCTGGCGATCGTCGGTCGCATGGCTAATTCTGTCACCAAAGATTTTGCAGAGCCCATGGAAGAAATTGTCGAACACGCCCGTCGCCTCGGTCAGGAAAATCCGACTCCCCAAGAAAAAAACGAAACCTGCCATGCCATAGAACAGGTGGTAGATAATCTGGTCAGCCGGGCGCAGGGGCTGCTCGATTTCTCACGAGGCCCCCTGGGAGTTTCTAAAGACGTGGCCAGGTTAGGAGACCTTCTGGATGGCGTCAAAGTATTGCCAGGTGGTGACCAGACCACTATCCACCGGGGCCTGACTCGTGATACACTCATCCTGGTGGATCTGGAAAAAATCGTCCGGGCGTTATCGGGTGTTCTGGCAGCATTGCAGCAATTAAACCGCAAACCGATATCCGTAGGCTTTGAACCGACAGAAAACGGTATAGCAATTGTCATAGAGCCGTTAGAAGCTAATGTGTTGCAGGGCTTTATGAAAACACTCTTTGATCCCTTCTCGGGAATGGTGGTCGATCATGACACAGGGTTGAGAATCCTTGGTGCACAACAAGTGATCCATGCGCATGAGGGGGTATTCGAGCGGCAGGCAAGCGGATTGAAAATTCAGATACCCACAGCATAAACAATGGGGTGCCAGTGGTCTTGCAATGGCCCAGGGAGAAGAAGTGGCCGTAAAGGAGATGATACGGAACGGATGCCCGGGCTAAGGATACTGGTCGTTGCCGGCATGGTAATGG
>CAYYIS010000062.1:11720-27811 GCA_964470965.1 uncultured Gemmatimonadota bacterium
GTAATGGTCGTCGATGAGGCAGAATGCCTTTTCGAAAATGTGTAACATGCAATTCAAAATGAAGCCCAATACTGGATTGCGCTAATGGAGATGGAGGTGAAAAATGTCTGTGCCTTATCGTTGCATCCTGGTTGTAACAGGTGCCCTGGTCACGATGACCGCATCCGGGTGTTTCCTCTTCGGCGGTGGTGGAGGGGGCGAGCCACAGGAAACAGCCGCTGCCACAACGGCTGAACTTAGGGAAAACCCGATGGCGGCCAAGGAAACATTGTTCCGGCAGGCGGTAGGAATTCACGACGAGGGTGATCTGGAGCAGGCGATTCAGTTCTACAAGCAAGCCCTGAAGGATAATAAAAAGCATGCGCCGACCCACACCAATCTTGCACTGGCCTACATGCAGATGGGCGAGCGGGACGATGCCATCAAGTCATATAAAAAGGCTATAGAATACGGTACGCAAGATGAGGATGCTGCGTACAATCTGGGCATACTGTACATGGAAAAAGAGAAGTGGGGCGACGCGGTTCAGGCATTCGAAAGCGCGATTGGCATGTATCCCGCCGATCAGGAGTTACGCATGGCACTGGGGAATGCCCTGGTCAAACGGAAGAAATATGATGAGGCGATCGCCACATATCAAGCGGCCATACAGATAAATCCGGAAGCGGCTCAACCTTATTACAATCTGGCGTTGGCCAATGCAAAGATGAAAGATGTGAATTTAGATCAGGTCATAGAAAACTTCAAAATGTATGTAAAATATGCGCCTGAAAATGCTCAAGATACCGGACGGGTCACCGGTTGGATCGAGCAGCTGGGTGGTACTGCCGACGGTATGGAATAAGGAAGGGAGCCTGCCTTGAATCTGGATCGACGCTTGTTTCTCGGTATGTCGGTTGCTTTGCCGTTTATTCCGAAAGGACTTCTGGAGGGGCCTGAGCCAAAGCCGGTCGCCTCGGTCGAGCAGTACCGGTACATCCTGAATAGGTTTCCTATCGAATCGTTCCTTCCGATTGTCGTGGAGGCATGCCGCGAGCAGCAATCCGTTTTTCCGCTGGAGCCTGAAGTGGAGGTGTCGCTGATTCGCCAGGAGTCCCTCTTTAATCCGAATGCGATTTCTCTTGCTGGAGCGGTCGGTATCGCACAGTTTATACCCGAAACCGCCCGGAACGAATACGGGATGAAGGTTTACGTCACCGACGATTATACCGAGGGTGTGCGGTTGCGCAAACTGTTCCTGGAAGAAAACCGGAAGGTAAACGCTGCCCTGGGCAACAACCATTTCAAACTGGTCGAACTTCATAAGCTCCGTGCGGATGAACTAGGCAAGCAGACTGAGACCCAGTTTGTACGGTACAAAATTGACCTTGAGAGGCAGATCAAGGGGACGACGCCGATTGAGCGAATGGCCCTGGACCAGCGACTGGATCCGGAGCTTGCCATACGAAACGGCGCTCGTCACCTCGCCGAAGTCTGCCGGGCCTGTTCCGATCGGTTCGGAGGATCGGTTCGGCACAACGTTCTACGGGGCCTGGCAGCCTACAATGCGGGACTTGACCAGGTCTTTAAATTCGATGGTATGCCGTTTCTTTTTCAAACCGTAGACTATGTCCGGAAAATAATGGTGATGTACGACCAGTTAATGACTGATCGAAAGGGGTAATGAGAAACTATATTGATTTTCCAGATACAATTAGTTATAGTAATACAGATTTGTCGTGAGGACTGTTTCAGGCCCGTCACACGGACCGGAGACCCTGATGCAAAACACCTATAGATTACCCTGTTTAACTTTTTCAAAAGGAGTTCGCATGAAAGTTCATGTATACCGTTTATTGGTCGGTTTGTGCATGTTTTCCCTGGTCGCGGCAGTAACGATAACCGCCTGTGGCGGCGGCGAACAAGAGACCGCGACGGAAGAAGCTCAACCCGCGGATGAGAACCTCAGCGTGCGCCAGGAAAAGATGAAACAGATCAGTGCCCTTTGCGGTGGCATTCAGAAGATGTTGAAGGACGGTTCGGTAGAAAATATAGCAGAAGATGCTCGTCAGCTCACAGCCATCATGATGGAAGTGGCCACAATACCACCTCCGTTCGATACAGAGAAATACAAATTCTACGCCGCGGATTTCCAGACCAAATCCGACGCCCTGGCCAAGATGGCCGACACGGGATCTGTGGATGACTCAATACCGGCATTTATCACTTTGACCGAGACCTGTGGCGTATGCCATTACACGTGTAAATATCCTGTCGACCTTTAGTAGGTATAAGTAGTAGACATAAGTTTTCTGATCTTGATGAGATGTTTGGTCCCAGGAGCGCACTAGTTCACTGATGACAGATGTCGCCACGGTTCCGAGTATTCCTTCGGTCGAAAAGCTTGCTGAATTTGAGCTGTTTGCCGACCTTCCTGACAATCTTCTACAGATGACGCATGAGAATGCGTCTCTGTTGGAGGTTGCGCCGGATGAAAACGTTCTTTCCGAAGGGCAATATGAACGGGTGGTTTATCTGCTATTATCCGGTTATGTCCGGGTAAGCAGGGATTCCGACGAAGGGCCGTATTTCATAGGAAGTCTGAAACGGGGCGATTTCTTCGGTGCGATGAATCCGCTCTCCAACCAATCCTCTACTGTCTCGGTGACGGCCACGACAGACTGTGTTCTGCTCGAAATCTCCCAAAAGCTTTTAAAAGCGATTCTGATTGCCTCTCCACATGCGCAGGCGCTGGTTGACAGAACGTACAACGATCTAGCGCTACGTTCCGAGCTACGCCGCGTAAGTCTGTTCGAAGGTTTCAGTTCTCAGGATCTGGACCAGCTCGCTGCCACCGCTGAAATCGTGCGATTTTCAAAGGATGATGTCATCGTTCGGGAAGGCGATGAGGGAGATTCGATTTACATCGTCCGGAGCGGATTCGTCAAGATTGTCAAGGAACGTCCCGATTCCCATAAGGACTTGGTACTGGCGTATATGCGCGAAGGTCAGTATTTCGGGGAAATGGCATTGTTGCGGGATGAGAAACGAAGCGCATGGGTTATCTCCCTCAATGATACGGAGGTCATTCGTATCACCAAGGAGGATTTCCATGCGTTGCTGTCTGCCCATCCGGGACTTCGGCAGCAGATAGAAGAAGTAATCGTAAAACGTGATGAACACGAGCTGCAACTGAGGTCGGACCAGGATCTTGCGGATCAGATCGAGTTCGTGGTGAACGAGGGTTTGATGCAACAGAATACCGCCCTCGTGATCGATATGGATAAGTGTATCCATTGCGACAACTGCTCCGATGCGTGCGCAGCGATCCATGACGGCCACTCGCTGCTCATACGGCACGGGCCTCAGCTGGACACGGATCAGGACAGCATGCTGTTTCCTACGTCCTGCCACCATTGTGAAGATCCACTTTGTCTGACGGGATGTAATTTCAACAGCATGGGACGGTCTCCCTCAGGTGAAATCAGTATTATCGAGGAGACCTGCACCGGCTGTAATCTGTGCGCCAAGCTTTGTCCGTATGACACTATAGTGATGGTCCCACGGGAATCGGAGAGCAGGGTCGGATGGTTTGGGCGTTTCCTGGGCAAAAAGCCAGAGCCGGTGTTTGTGCCTACATCGCCTACCGGGAAGAAATACAAACGTCTGGCAATGCAATGTGATCTCTGCAATGATCGCCCCCATATGAACTGTGTCTATAATTGCCCGACAGGCGCCATTTTCCGTGTTAAACCCAATGAGTATTTTATCAGTGCCGAAAGTAACTGATAACACATGTGAGTCGTGACCTGTAAGCAGAATCCATGAGAACCGGTTCGACGGTTCAATCGTTCGTCAATCATTAACAAACCGGGCACGAACATGTACATCGTTAACCGCCGATGGTTGTACTCAACCATCGCAGTGTGTGTTGTATTGGTACTGGTTTACGTTGACTACACTATCTGGGATCTACCCCGGGGCGGCAGTTTTAAAGGATACCTCCTGGGTATCGTGGGTGCTCTGCTGGTTGTAATACTGATGCTATTGCCGGCCCGAAAACGGCAGTATCAGCGGCCCGTCGGTTCTCTTGATTTATGGATGCGATCCCATGTTTGTCTGGGAATCATCACGGCCTTGATAGTGGGTATGCATGCGGGTTTTCAGATGGTCGGAACGATTTCCGTCGGTCTGTCGTTGGTATTTATTCTCACACTGATAAGCGGCCTCATCGGAACCGTACTGTACGAAATATTGCCGTCCACAATCGCCAGGATGGGTAACAACACATTCCGGAAGCAGGCGCTCCTGGCCAGTAAAAAAGAGATGGGGCAGGAACTCGAAGAGTTATTGAAAGGCCAGACGGTCCAGTTTAAGGATGTCGTAACTAATATCTGGACCCGGAAGAAATATCCAGCTTCGTTTAATCCGTTTCATCTCGTTTCCTGGTGGCTGCGTCACCGTCGTATTCAGAACGAAGAGCAGGATAGCGGACAGCTGTCAGAATCGGAACAGGTTGTCTATTTGACCGCTGAAATGCTGCTGACCAGATTTGAACAGCTGGACCGGCAGATATTCTATCAGAAGATAGTCCGTCAGTGGCTCTGGTTGCATATTCCGCTTTCAGCGGCGCTGATGACATTGCTGCTTGTACATATTATAACGACACTATATTATTAGAGGAGTACGGACTCATTCGCTATCTGGTTCTGGTGAGCATCATAGCATCCTTTGGGTTCTCGATACTGGCTTACGTGATCGAAGGAGAAGCGGCATTTCAGAGCGGGTTGCTTTTACAGGGACATGCGAGTGCGGATGAAGCCTGTCAAAAATGCCATGATCCCTGGGGGAGCGTATCCAACGAAAAGTGCAAAACCTGTCATTTATTCCAGTTCGAACGTGACCCGGATCATGGCAAGGAAAAGCCGCGTTGCGCAGACTGTCACCTGGACCACCGGGGAAGAAACTTCGACATCATAACAACTGCCAAAAAATTAAAAGAACTTTGATACTTGGTACAATACGCGATTCAAGATAAACAAGGCATTCTTGGATTGCCATAACGAAAAAGGAGGTGAATGATGACTGGGCCAAAACGTTACATTCTGTTTGTATCAGGCGCGCTGGCTATGATGACTGCATCCGGGTGTTTCCTTTTCGGTGGTGGTGGCGAAGATGAGTCACAGGAAGCCGCTCTCGATGCAGCTGAACAACTTCGGGAAAACCGAATGGTGGCCGAGGATGCATTGTTAGAGGCGGACATGGCCATCGAAGAAGAGCGTTTCGACGCGGCCATCCTAGAATTCAATCGGGCCATCCGGGCGGATTCTTCTGATATAGGCATATACTTTGAACTGGCCAACCTCCACCGGGAACTGTCCACACAGTATCGGGAAGACGGTAATCTGGAAGCGGCCATTCGGGAGAATGCCAGGGGACTGGCTGTATTGGAAAACCTGATGAGTTACCAGAAACGGAATCTCGATACCGCAGTCACCACAGAGATGCAGATGGATGAGATGCCTCCAGGCGACAGGGGGGAGGCCGTTCAGGAAGAAATGTTGCCGGACCAAGAAACAGCCGAGCCAGATACAGAAGGAGCGGGCTGACTGGTCAAAGGTAAAGGTTCCGCGGACGGCCGAAAGAGCGGTCCTGATGTGCGATCGTATTAAAGATCTGTTCGAGATCTGATCAGAAGTTTCGGTTCCGGCTGTAGATCGGGTAACTGCACGTTTCGGAGTGGTCCAATAATTCAATAATTCCCGTTCGGCCGGGATGCTTCAGGATGGCTTGGACCGATCGCTCTAGGAAAAATTCAGCGTAGAGGCGTTGAGAGTATGGAGACACGCATTCCGTCCGCGGGAACGCCGTTGCGCGGTCTCGATCTGGTTTCGGCAACGAGCGGACTGTGGCGTCATTATCTTGATCGATATAGGACCTTGTTACAGGCGCATCTTCAGACACCGCACATCAGTCTGGTCAATTCAGGTACCACGGCCTGTTACATAACGATGCTCGCGCTGGCGCGGCGGTCGTCCTGTCGCGAAGTAATCCTGCCAGCCTATACTGCCCCTTCGCTGACGCTTCCTATTCGCAAGGCCGGTTTGATCCCGCGGGCGTGTGAGATTTCACTTGAAACATTCAACCTCGATCCGACTCGGCTGGAAGAGGTTCTGGGTCCGGACACCCTGTGCATCCTGCCAGTCCATATGTTCGGCCTTGCGTCCGACATAGAGGCTATACGCCGGGTAATCGGAGATCGGGACATACCCGTTGTGGACGATGCTGCATCCTCTTTTGGTACGACCGTCAAGGACAAGCGGACCGGTACTCTCGGCGATGTGGGTTTTTTGAGTTTTAATCGCGGTAAGAACTTGTCGACTTTAGTCGGCGGAGCCGTGGTGACAGCCGATTCCAATCTGTTTACACTGATCGAAGAAGAACGCCGTAAACTGTCTCCTGCCAACCGAATGTTGCAGCTACGGCTCCTAACCCGTCTGATGGCTCTGGCTTTGGCCGTGCGCCCGATTGGATACACACTGTTATATTCGCTCATAAGCCGTTATAAACACACATCACTGCACACGGATTTCGTCTCGTTTCAGTATCCGGATGTCCTCGCAGGCGCCGGTATAACGCTGATGGACCGGGCGGACGAACTGTGCACGCTTCGTCACAGAAACGGCAGTTTCCTCATGGAGTTGCTGTCGGATATTCCGGGAGTTCGGCTCCCGTGCCTGGTCGATCAATCTTATAACGTGTTCAATCAGCTTCCGCTCCTCATCGAAGATACGGAAAAACGAACTCGGCTGGTGACCAATATCTACGGCCGGACCGGTGTCGAGGTGACGACCCTGTACCCGGATCCGCTGCACCACATTTATGACGATCTCGGATTCAATGGCCCCGAGGATCCGTTCCCGAACGCTACGTATCTGTCGGAGCATATCATCCTGATTCCGACGCATCCGCTTGTGACTAAGTGCATACTGACCCGTATAGCCGATACGATCCGTGAGACGGTTGCCTGACGGGATGTCATAATTGATTCAGCGTATAGCCGATTTACAGTCACCGGTTTTGATAGGTTGTAAATGTTGTGATAAATCAGAATATCGTGTAACCATGTGAATTGAAGTCACATGCAGTCTGTGATTCACCATTGAGGTTTGGAGTTTTACCATGCTGGCCTACCGCAATATCGGCCGTACCCTGAAGAAGGCTGCAAAACAGCCACGGTATGCGTATCAGGCTTTTCAGGCACGGTTTAAGTCGTACCGCTCCTATCGCACCGGTGACGGTTACAGCGCACCACCGGAGACTATATCTCTGTTCCTCACCTACCGGTGTAACCTGCGCTGCCACATGTGCGGCCAATGGGGCGATGCGGGTGCCTTCAAGGAGATGACAGGCCAGGAACTGAAGGCCAGTCTGTCTATTGAGGAATACAAAGCACTCATAGACGACGTGGCCCCGTTCCGACCGACCTTCACCCTGTTCGGCGGAGAGCCTACGCTTTACAAGGACTGGATTGAAATCGTCCGGTATATAAAAAGCAGGGGCATGCGGGTGAACATGGTGACGAACGGTATGCTTTTGAGCAAATACGCCGATGAGGTGGTCGAAGCGAAGATGGACGAAATCATCCTATCAGTGGATGGCGATGAAGAAGTCCACGATGCATCTCGCGGGTTGAAAGGGACGTTCATTAAGATGATGGAAGGCATGGACGCGATCCGGGAAGCGAAAAAAAAATACAACACCGACCGGCCTTTTATAACGGCTAACACGACCATCAACGACGTCAACTACACCGACCTTCCAAACGTGCTGCGTGGTGCGGAGAAACTGGGTGCCGAGGTGTGTACGTTCCATCATTTGCTGTTTCTGACTCAGAACGTCTGCAACCTTCACAACCAGATTTACGAGCAGAAATTCGGTAAGCCGTGCCAGGACTGGTTCGGATTTGTGCAGGATTCAATGCCGGATGTGGATACGAATGTGCTCGTCAAGGAAATGGAAAAATTGAAGAAAAGCGACTCTCCAGTGTCGGTGGCATTCTATCCAAATTTGACTGCGGGAGAGGTCCACGACTGGTACAGAGACGAACAGTTCGTCCCGGGAGGTTATAAAGGCCGTTGCTTAAGTCTCTGGATCGCAGCCTACGTGTTTCCAAACGGAGACGTTCGTGAGTATCACTCGATGGATTATTCGCTCGGCAATGTACGCGATGATAAATTTACTGATATCTGGAACAACGAAGGCTTCCGTGAATACCGACGGACCGTCAAGGAGATGGGGCGGTTTCCTGTGTGTGCACGGGGCTGTACGGAGTTGTACCGGTACGGGTAAGACAGCCAATACCATGATTGCAACGGAGACAAGGCGGGTCAAAGTAACCCACATCATTACCCGACTGGACCGCGGCGGGTCGGCCGACGTGGTGCTGGAGTTAGCGGCTCGTCTGGATCGTCAGCGGTTCGATGTACAAATCATCACTGGATATACTGTAGCACCAATGTGTGACCTGGAAGCATATTCGGAACGCACCGGGGTTCTCGTCACGGTGTTGCCTCGGCTGCTCCGTGAAATAATGCCCGCCAGTGATTTTTCCGCCTGCGTGGCGCTGATACGTCTCTTGAAGCAGAACCGACCGGATATCGTTCATACCCATACTTCGAAAGCGGGTATCCTGGGACGCATTGCGGCGAAGCGGGCCGGCACACCGGTGGTGGTCCATGCCCCCCATGGTCATGTTTTCCGAGGATATTTTGGCAGGATTGCTTCCAGGTTCTTTATTTTGCTTGAGCAGATCATGGGACGCCGCACGGACCGAATCGTCACGCTTACTGATCTGGGTAGACGGGACCATGTCGCCTACAAGATCGCACCGCCGGATCGGTTTGTGACCATACCTTGCGCCATCGACCTGGACCGGTTCAGCAACGCAGACCGGCAGGGTCTAATACTCCGAGAGTCACTGGGCATGACACCGGATCAGCCGATGGTACTCTGGGTGGGCAGGCTCGTACCTATCAAGGGCTGTGAGATTTTTCTGCATGCCTGTGCCATAGTCGCAAAGTACGATGAACGGGTCCGTTTTTTCATGATCGGCGATGGCCCGCTGCGGGACTCACTGCGGGCGTTGGCATCTGAGCTTGGGCTGACCGGGCGTTTGGAGATTACCGGTGAATGGACGGACATCGTGCCGTGGATGGGAGCTTCGGACATTTACGTGCTGTCATCGCTCAACGAAGGACTCGGGCGTGTGTTGCTGGAAGCCATGGCCACGCGTAATCCTTTGGTAGCTACGGATGTAGGTGGTGTCGGTGAAATCGTTGTACCCGACGAAACCGGCTTTCTGGTGCCCCCAGAAAACCCCGAACGTCTGGCGGACGGAATACTGACACTTCTCATGGATCCGGTGCGGTCACGGGCCATGGGAGAAAAAGGATTCCGAAGATCGAAATCCTTCGACCTTCAACAGATGACCGCACACACCGCCGCACTCTACGAGGAACTGTTGCGTGAGAAAGGGCATCTATGCGCTATTATGGAATGAGTGGTCTCTTGATGGCGATACTCATTATTCTGTTTACCTGTTCCGTCAATGGCCAAACCGAACAGGTCCCCGGCGTTATCCACATCGACGCACTGGACCCGGGAGAAGGAAAACTTTCTATTCCTGAAGCGGTAGCGTTGGTATCCCGCGCGAAAATGGGCGTGGCAATTATATCTCCCCACGATATCTCCGAAGTCTCATTCGGCATACCGCCGCTGCGGAACCTGTTGAAGGTTAGCGAGGACCAGGAATCCATTCGGACGTTCGGGACGGATCAGTATTTGGCAGCCGTACGGGCTTCGGATGTAGCCACGCCGGACGTGGTGGCCATTGCCGCGGCTGAAGCCATTCCGGCCTACTACTGGGATGGGTCTATCTGGAACCGGCCGTTTATCCGGAATATGCACAAGCATATACTGGTGATCGGGCTCACGGAACCGGAGGACTACGATTCCATTCCATCCGTCTCTGCCGGATATTCAGCGCTTTTCGGAGCGGCACATCTCGTGAATGTCTGGCCCGTTGTCTTATTGTTGTCAGGTGTTATTCTGGTGATTTACAGCAGATTCTTATCAAGGAATGGGCAACCAAGAAGTATAACTCCCGGTGTTGTACTGGTCCTCGTCGGTACGGTGTTCACCGTGAATGATTATCCGTTCTATCACCCTTATGACGCCTATCATGGGGATCCTGGTTCGGGGCCATATCAGGCGGTTATAGACTATGCCAACGATCGGGACGCAATGACGTTCTGGGCCCATCCGGAAGTGTACCACCATGAATCCCTGCCCTTACCGTGGCCCGCTTCAATCGTGACTGACAGCGTGTATTTCGAGACCCTGCCCTATACCGATGACTTGCTCTACACGGATGGATATACCGGTTTCGCCATTTTCGAAGAAGGGACTCACGTAATCGGAATTCCCGGCGGCATATGGGATCAGACTTTGATCGAGTACTGTGCCGGTGTCCGTAAAAAACCGGTATGGGCGATCGGGGAAGTCGATTTCGAGGCGGGTCATGCTGCCCAGGGTATTAACACCAGTCAAACCGTTTTCTGGGTCGCGGAGCGATCGCAGGAAGGAGTACTCAACGCTCTTAGAGATGGTGCAATGTATGCGCGGCGCGGCGTTGGCAACAGCGTCACGATTCACGATTTCAGAGTGTCAGGGTCAGAAAGAGAAAAGGTTGCACATTCAGGCGGGCAGCTAACACTGACAGAGAGTCCCACCATAACGGTCGACCTGGACACGGGAATCAGAAAAGGCCTGACTCTACATGTCATCCGGAGCGGGAAAATTATCCAGTCTACGCAGGTAACCGGAGAAACGACCGTGACAGTGGAGGATCAGGTTCTGGGAGGGGAGGGTACCGTCTTCTACAGGTTTGTGCTCTCGGCCGGTGATTGGCCGGTTGTGGTCGGCAATCCGATTTTCGTGAACATTCGCATGGACGCATTGCAGAGGAGCCAATTGAACGTTGAGGTAAGTGGATGACCGTCTCCATTCATCAGCCGAATTTCCTGCCCTGGCTCGGGTTCTTCGACAAGGTCGACCGGTCCGACGTGTTTATTCTCCTGGATAATGTGCAGTTTGAAAAAAACGGGTGGCAGAATCGGAACCTTATCAAAGGCCCCAACGGTCCGCAGTGGCTCACGGTGCCGGTCCGGCGTAAGTTTCCTCAGACAATCGCGGACACCCAAATCAACAATGATATAACCTGGCAGAGAAAACACTGGAACGCGATCGTTTCCAATTACAGTAAAGCACCGTATTTTCAACGATACAAACATCAATTTGAAGCGATATATCAGAAATCCTGCGATCAGTTGATCCAGCTCAATGGATGGATGCTGGAGGTTATTTTCGAGATATTGGGGCTAAACAAAAAGGTCTGCTATGCCTCCGAATTTTCTGTTTGTTCTTCCTCCACGGAACGACTGCTGGGTCTGTGCGAGGCGCTGGAGGCCGATGTTTATCTGGCAGGTTCGGGTGGGCATGATTATCTTGATACAACATTGTTTGAACAGAAAAACATCCAAGTAGAATTCCAGTCGTTCCATCATCCAGTCTATCCGCAATTGTTCGGCGCGTTTGTATCTCATATAACTGTCCTCGATCTCTTGTTTAACTGCGGCGATCAGAGTTTGGCCATTATCCGTGGAGATACTCCTGTATGAACATCCTCGCGATCGGTTCCCATCCTGATGACATAGAATACGGGTGCGGCGGCACGCTGCTCAAGTATGCCCGCCAGGGACATAACACATATCTGTTCGTAGCGACACAGGGCCATGAAGGGGGCGATGCGGATACCCGCCTTGAAGAACAACTCCGGTCTAACGAAATCATGGGGGTGAAAAATATCTTCTGGGGGGGATATATAGACACGGAAATTCCTCTCAACAAAGAGCTGATTTCCCGCCTTGAAGAGGTCATTCGGGAGGTTCGTCCGAATTTTATCTTTGTACATTTCCCCCAGGATACCCACCAGGACCATCGTACCCTTTCCAATGCAACGGTATCCGCCACACGGTACATTCCGAATGTTCTTTTCTACGAAGGGCCTACCACACAGGAATTTCTGCCGTCGGTGTACGTAGATATTGAAGGTGTTGTGGACGACAAGGTTTCACTGTTAAGGGCGCATCATTCTCAAATTAGCAAACTGTACAACACAGAGATAGAAGATCTCACAATTGTAGAAAGTATGATATCATGCGCCAACTTCCGGGGTATACAGGGCAGGGTTAAATACGCAGAAGGGTTTTCATCACTGCGGCTATTTATCAATATCTGAACCATGGTCCCTCATTCCAGACTATCCATAGGCAACGAGGAGGCAGAGGCCTCGGCCCAGGCGGTCCGATCCGGACAGTTGGTGGATGGGCCGCAGACGCGGGTGTTTGAACAGACGGTCGCCGATCAGACCGGCACCGAATGGGGCATTGCCACCACCTCTGGAACCACCGCTCTCCACCTGGCGCTTCTCGGCCTCGGCGTGGGTGCCGGAGACCGGGTTGCACTGCCGAGCTACGTTTGCGTCGCCCTACTCCATGCGATCCGTTATGTGGGAGCTGAACCGGTTGTGGTCGATGTGGATCCCGATACGATGAATATAGATCCGGATGCACTCAAGCAATTGGCTTCGTCGGGCCTCAAGGCGGTGATTGTGCCGCACATGTTTGGACTGCCGGCCCCATTGGACGACATACTGGCGCTGGGTATCCCGGTTATAGAAGACTGTGCCCTGGCCATCGGTGCCGTGGACAGGGGCAGACCGGTCGGTGGACAGGGAACCCTGGGCATCTGTTCATTCTACGCTACCAAGATGCTGACTACCGGTGAGGGCGGTATGGTGGTGGGACAGGATCCGGAGCAGGAAGCACGAATTCGGGATCTCAGAGATTACGATCAACCTGAAGGAAGAACACTGCGATTCAATTACAAGATGACCGAAATGCAGGCTGCCATGGGGCTGGTCCAACTGGGGCGGTTGCCTTCGTTTATCGAACGCAGAAGGCAGATCGCGGAATGCTACTACAACGATTTGAAAGTGCTGGACCTGAATCTTCCGGTGGACATACCCGGGGGAAATCATGTATTCTACCGGTATGTAACTCGGACCTCGCAGCCCATCGATCATCTGATCGTTCGGCTCGAACAGGAAGGCGTCGCTTGCCGCCGTCCCGTGTCACAGCCGCTTCATCGACTACTCGGTGAGACTGAGACGTCGTTTGCAGGCACGGAGGCCGTATTCGACCAGGCGCTGTCCGTACCGATCTATCCGTCTCTGACAGACGGAGAATATAAAACCGTTGTTAAGGTCTTACATCACATATTGTCATAAGTTATGAAAAAAGAAATACAGACCATTTCATGGGGATTTGTTCTGACCAGGTGTGCACCCGCACTGATTGTCATTTCCCTACTTCTAATACTGGATCCTGTACGCTGGTGGTTTTTTTCCAATGGCCAGCTTCGGGCATTGTATCTGTTGATCTTTGCGTTTGCAGCCGCATTCATGTTCACGCCGGTCGCCATGTGTCTGGCCCGCTTTCTGGGTGCGGTGGATCATCCGGATCCCCGGAAGATGCACCGAAGCCCTACGCCGCTTCTTGGTGGATTTGCCATATTCGCGGCGTTTTCTTCCACCATCTTAATCAATAATCTTTACACGGATGAGATTAAAGGTGTGGCCATCGCGGCCATGCTGATCTTCCTCGTAGGCACGCTCGACGACATCCGGCCCCTCAGTGCGAAATTGCGTTTAGTGATACAGATCACTGCGGTCGGGATCATGATTCATTATGGTGTCCGGGTGAGTTTTATGCCGGATTCATGGTGGGGAGACGTACTCGAGATTCTGTTTACGATTCTTTGGATGATCGGTATAACCAATGCCATCAATTTCCTGGACGGTCTAGACGGTCTGGCCACGGGTTCAGTGATGATATTTGCAGTGATTTTCAGCTTCATCTCATTTGAGATGGAACAGCCGTATATGCGGTTTTTGTCCATCGCGCTGGTTGGAAGTTGCCTGGGTTTTCTGCCGTATAACTTCAGGATTACGAGGCCAGCCAGGATATTCCTGGGTGATGGCGGCAGTAATTTCCTTGGATTTACGATC
This sequence comes from uncultured Gemmatimonadota bacterium, assembly GCA_964470965.1. Taxonomy (GTDB): domain Bacteria; phylum JAAXHH01; class JAAXHH01; order JAAXHH01; family JABIQT01; genus CAYYIS01. Next base: position 25,891 of record CAYYIS010000062.1, read on the forward strand.
GCGGCCATAGGAATTCTGGGTGATTGGGGCACGGAGAGTAGCGTGGATCTGATCGTGCCTATTCTGATTTTGGGCGTCCCCATATTCGATACTACGCTTACCACCATTCTGCGGATTAAGAACGGTCAGGTACGATCATTTTCCGAGTGGATTCATTTTACAGGCAAAGATCATTTCCATCACCGTATTGTGGAGATGGGCTTTAGTGCAAGGCGAACGGTAGTTGCCATCTTCATGCTATCCGTCACATTGGGGATCGGCGCCGTAGTTCTAAGAAAATCGGAAGGGATTGACGCATTTCTGTTACTCTTCCAGGCGACTCTTCTGTTCACGATGCTGGGATATCTTATGGTGTTTGTGAAGCAGCAGTATAAATTGAAATCATAATTCCAACCGAATCGAGGTCGGCATGAGAATTGTCATTGATAAAGACCGAATTACCTGGCGGAAGCTCAAAGATGAATTTGTCCTGATGCACCTCGATACCGGTGGTTACTACAGCCTAAATGAAACAGGTGTGATGATCTGGCAGGGCTTAGTGGACGAGCGCCCGCATGAGGCCACAATCGCCGATGTGGTAGAAGAATTCGAGGTGGATGAAAAGACGGCTCAGGGAGATTTTGAACGGCTGATCAATGACCTGGCCGGACAGGGACTGGTGGATCTGGTGGATGAAGAGATCAATGGGTTCACGGATTGATTTATTGACGGATTGAAAGTTTGTCCTGTTGTCCGAACTGTTAATAATGGATATTCCGTAAAACTGTCAATCTGTGCAATATGCAATACAAAGGAGATGTCATGCGAGAAGCCTCACTTGATCATTTGATTGCCAAACAAACTGAATCAACCGTTCCGTTCTCGGTAGGCTTTGAGATGACAAGCCGTTGCAACGAAGACTGTTCACACTGCGTGCGAAGCCGGTGGATGGGAAACGAACTCACGTACGATGAGATCGTTAATATACTCGAACAGCTTGCAGAAGAAGGCGCCATGGAATTGACGTTTACCGGTGGCGACCCGCTGGTCCGGAACGACTTTCTGCCTATCATGAGGAAGAGCCACGAACTTGGTTTTGCGCTGTTTCTGTTTACCAACGCCACGTTGATTACACAGGAAATCGCGCAGGAACTTGCCAAACTTCGGGTTCAGGAAGTCGATGTGAGCGTGTACGGCGTCACGCCGGAGATACATGATGGCATTACGCGCCTCAAGGGATCACTCCACAGAACCATGCGCGGTATTTCGCATCTGCATGAAGCTGGCATTCCGGTAAACGTAAAAATGGTGCTCATGAAGCAGAATTTCCATGAACTGGCTGCCTTGAAAGTGCTGTGCGAAGAACGCGGTTGGCAATTCAGGTATGACTACATTCTGTTCCCCAGAGATGACGGATCGACCGATGTGTGGGATCAACGCATTTCCGATGATCAGATCCGGATCACGGATCGGATGTTGAAGGACGATGACGTCCACAAGGCTATGGCCGGTGCCGATGAACTGGTAGCGCCGACATTGCCGGACCTGTCGGTCGTAGATGATCCGGACCTCATTCCGATGGATGCCTGGCACGAGATCGAGCAGTCGGCGGCGCTGGGTGGACCCATGGGGCTGTCGGAGTCACACTGTATGCTCACATCGGAAAACCAATCACAATCGGACCTGATTGACGCCGCGGAAATCGGGATGGCGGATGATCCGATATCGGAACCGCCCGAGAAACAGGGTGTCTGCAGTGCCGCATGGAACTCCGTGTCAATCACCTCGTGGGGCGAAGTATTGCCGTGTATTACCTGGCGTATGAGCCTGGGAAACCTGCGAAATCAGTCATTTCACGAGATCTGGCATCATTCACCGTTGCTGGACCGTATCCGGTCTCTGACGCATGATGATTTCGATGAAGCCTGTTCTTCATGCGGCG
>CAYYIS010000063.1:0-10301 GCA_964470965.1 uncultured Gemmatimonadota bacterium
CGTGGGGATTTCACCGAAGAGATCTGGGCAATTCTGATGTTCCAAGCCTGGCTTCATGAGGCTGGAGAGTGAGTTCCAACGAGATCCGAGTGCTTCGGATCATTGCTCGGATGAATGTCGGCGGTCCCGCCTGGCAGGTCAGTGTGCTGACCAGAGGTCTGCCACGGCACGGCATTGAGAACACCTTGATCATCGGGGAGGTCGAGGCGGGAGAGGCCGATTACCTAGAACTTCGGGATTCCAACCTTCCAGTGGTGAGGTTGGCGGGCCTTGGGCGATCGGTTCGGCTCCTAGGTGATCTGACGGCATTCGTATCACTGATTCGGCTCATGCGCGCTGAACGGCCGGACATTGTGCACACCCATACGGCAAAGGCCGGCTTCGTCGGCCGGTTGGCGGCGATAGTCGCTGGGGTACCGGTGGTTGTTCACACCTATCATGGGCACCTTCTTCACAGTTACTTTCGGCCGCCAGTTGCTCGGTTGATCAGGTTCGTGGAGGCGGCCCTAGCTCGGCGAACCACTGCATTGGTTGCCGTCGGGTCGCGGGTTCGTGATGAGTTGCTCGAGGCAGGGATCGGTAATCCGGACCGCTTTCTAGTCTTCGCCCCGGGGGTAGCTGAACCACCGATTAAGGACCAGGTGACGGAGCGTCGGACACTCGGTTTGCCAAGTGATGACCGGGTCATACTCTTCGTTGGGCGCCTAACACAGGTCAAGCGGGTAGACCGCCTGCTTGACGCAATGGTCGAGGTGCAGGAGGCGGTTCCGTCCGCGTTGCTGGTCGTAGCCGGTGATGGTGAATTATCCGAGGAGTTACGCAGGATGGCAGCCCTCGCTGGTATCCGTGTGATGTTCCTCGGTTGGCGTTTGGATGTCGCTTCCCTTTATGCCGCGGCAGACCTCGCGGTGCTGTCATCTGACAATGAGGGAATGCCGGTCTCCTTATTGGAGGCGGCGATGTCGGGTGTTCCGGCGGTGACCACCGACGTGGGGAGCGCGTCAGAGGTCGTCGTCGACGGCGTGACGGGCGTAGTCGTCAAGCGCACTACGAGCACACTCGCCGCCGGACTGGTGAGCCTCCTGAATGACGCACCGGCCATACGTCGCATGGGTGATGAGGCGCAGAATCGAGCAGCGGAGGAGTTTGGGGTCGACCGACTAGTGCGGAATCACGTTGACCTCTACCGACGTCTCATCGAGCCCCCAGCCTGAAGTGGCCCTTGGATAGGATCGCCGGATGCGGGTGCTCATCACAGGCGGGGCCACGGGAATCGGTCGCGGCACCGCCGTGTGTTGTGCAAAGGCCGGCGCGCAGGTAGTGATCGCGGATCTGAACGATGAAGGGATGGGGGAGACGGTCGACATCATCGAGTCCCAGGGCGGTTCGGCCGTGATGGTGCATACAGACATCAGCAGTGAATCGGATGTGGAACAGCTTATGAACGAGACGGCGGAGAAATACGGCCGTATCGATGCGCTGATCAACTCGGCCGGTGTGCTCGAAGGTCCGTTTGTTCCCCTGGAGGATTTCGAGGAGTACACCTTCGACCGCGTTGTCGATATCAACCTGAAAGGATCCTTCTTCGCGGCGAAACATGCCGCAGTTCACATGAGACGGCAGGGCGGCGGCGTGGTGATCCTGATTTCATCCGGGGCCGGTGTGCACGGCGGCAGTTCGTCGGTTGCCTACGCCTCCAGCAAAGGCGGTGTGCATGGCCTGTCCCTGGTTCTCCGCGGGCAACTGGAACCGCTCGGCATCCGGGTGCACTGTGTCTGTCCCGGGGGTATCAATTCACCCTTGAAACTGCGGGTGATCGAAGCGGATGCCGTCAATAAAGGGGAGACGGATGAAGAGCGCGCCGCGGAAGTAGCCCGGCAGGCGGAATCCCTGGGCGACCCGATCGGTGTTGGCAAAGTACTGGCGTTCCTGGCATCTGAAGACGCCGACTATATGCGCGGCACGATCTTCGTGAGATAGGGGGGAGGATGATGGGGCATTTTGCAGTGCAGGACGGCCAGACGCTTCTGTTTATCGGCGACAGCATCACCGACTGCGGAAGACGCGGGGCGGACGCCCCCCTGGGAAGCGGATACGTTAAGATAGCCACGGAAATGATAACGGCACGATATCCGGATCGCGGGATCCGCTATCTCAACAAAGGCATCGGCGGAAACAAGGTGACGGATCTGCAAGAACGCTGGCAGGACGACGTGGTATTCCATAATCCGGACTGGCTGTCGATAAAAATCGGCATTAACGACGTGCACAGTCACTTGAATCAGGTGCCGGGTTCTGTCGCTCCGGAGCTGTTCGAGAGGACTTATGACGACATCCTCCGTGAAACCTGTGAATCGATCGGTTGTCCGGTTCTGCTAATCTCGCCGTTTTATATAAGCCGTGACCGTACGGATACCACCAACCGCAGCCGCGTGCTGGAACTGCTTCCGGAATACATCGATGTTGTTAAGCGGATGAGTGAAAAATACGAAACCCGTCTGATACTGATGCACGATATTTTCCAGAAGCACCTGACCCACCGTGATGCGGATGCTTTCTGCCCGGAACCTGTACATCCCCACCATTCGGGCCATCTGATTATCGCTGAAGCGGTGGTCGGGGCACTGGGAAATGTCCAGCGGTGAATGCCTCCTGCCGCCTGCGTCTTTAACAAATCGGCGATTCATCTACCGAGCGGAGGAGCCTCCCGTTCAACCACCCGAATCGGGGTAGGGAGGCATTTCCGGTTCCAGGTCCACATGCAGGCCGTCTGCGATACGGTTGATGTAATTGAAGTAGCTGATAACCTGTGTTGCGTCATGGATCGTCGCATCGTCCCAGCCTACCTGGTGCAGGCGGGTTATGTCGGATTGTGTCATATCTGCCGGCGTGAGAGTAAGTTTGACGGCGTAATCCAGCAAGGCCCGGGTTGGTTCCTCTAATTCAGCCTTTGTGTAATCCGTTTTAATGTGTTCTACCAGGACATCATTCCCTGTAAGCTGACGGAGATCCTCTCCGTGTGCATGGGTTCAGTAATGGCATCCGTTGGCTCTCGAAACCACCGTGGCCAACATTTCCCGATGGGGCCGTGACAGTGGTGATTTTCCGAACATAGCGGCCAGGTACAACCCCATGGATGAACGCATGGTCTCCGCGTTCTGACTCATTATCTTGACGATGCCGAATACCTTGCCGGCTCGTTTGGTCGCAGCGTCATACTGCCGCTTCAGGTTGCCTTCCGCTTCTTTTTCATCTATGGTTTTTATCCAGGCCATGGAACCTCCGGACCGATTGAAGGATTAGGACAATTTGATTACGCGCTGTCAGCAGGCTCAGGACCACAAGGCCCGCCCAGTGGTAGCCGGCACCCACAGACAATACACCGTTTTTCGACAATCTGTCAATCATTTTCAGGGAAAAAGACAAGCGGCGCGCCTGGTCGTCCCAACTCGAAATTCCGGGGTCTGCCCGCGTCAGCAACCACCTGAAACAGTCCGAGTTTTCCCTTGACAAACTGAAGAGCCGTCTTTATCGTTCAAGGGACTGCATCGCTTGGCGCCGCGTACCTATTTCCCATGGTACCGTTGCTGATTTCGAACGGTGAACAGCGAGAAAGGAGGCCGGCTGTGTGACCGTTTTCCACTGTAAAGATGGTGGTATCAGGCATGGCCCGGAATACTCCAAGACAGAAACGCAAACCTCCCGCCAGAAACTACCTTCCGTGGGTCTCACATTTGATTACCTTTGCGGTCGGCGCGTTGACCGGAATTGTTGTCTTCATGATGCTCGGTGACAATCGATCGACTGCCGCATCCGGAGAGACGCAATCGGGCACCGCCAGCCTGAGCAGTCGTGTTCAACAGATAGAAGCACACCTGTCTCACGAACCCGGAGACGTGGATGCGCGTATCCAACTGGGCAATGCCTATTTCGACTTGGGAAACTATCAGAGTGCCATCATTCAGTATGCCCAGGCTCTGGAAGCAAGACCGGGAAACCCGGATTTGATTGTGGACATGGGGATATCGTACCGTAGGATCGGCGAGAGCGAGACGTGCATTAGAAAATTCCGCGAGGCGCTGGCGATCGATCCACGGCATATAAACGCACGATTTAACCTGGGCCTCGTACTAAAGTCTGATATGAAAGACTACCCCGGCGCCATCGCGGCCTGGGATACCCTCCTGGTGTACAAGCCTGACCACCCGCAGGCGCTTTGGATACGTGAGCAGATCGCTATCATGGAGGGTAATTAGGGGTATGTTGAAAGACTAAAGGTTCCTGATGGACAGGCGACATTTCCTCGAAACTCTTGCAGTAGGGTTGATCACGGCCGGTTGCGTGCCGCCTCGGCAATCTTTGCCGGTCCGGACCGCCGTGCCGGTCGAGCAGGATGAGGATGGGCTGACGCCTTTGTCGCGGTTTTTTGTTACGGCTATTACGGCGTTTGCTCCCAGGATCGATGTGAGCGAAACGCAGTTGACAATCGAAGGGGCGGTCGACAATCCTCTGGCCATGAACTACGATGAGCTTAAACTACCGCCTCAGCAGACGAACCGGTCCGTGCTGCAGTGCGTCGGCGGTGCCAGAGGCAATGCGGAATGGGTGGGGATGCCCCTGCGTCATATTCTGGAGAGAGCAGGGGTTCAGGAGGATGCCAAGAAAGTAGTTTTCTATGCCGCAGACGGCTATGAGAGCAGCATTCCGCTGGCAGCAGCCATGAAGCCCGACAGCCTCATGGCGCTTGAAATGAACGGCGAACTATTGCGGTTGAAACACGGGTCTCCCGTACGATTGGTCCTGCCCGGTATGTACGGATACAAGCAGGTTAAATGGATCACCAGAGTGGAAGTGGTCACCCACAACCATAAAGGATACTGGGAACAGAAGGGGTATTCTGACGACGGATCGATCCGATAGAAGTTTTCTTAGGGAGTCATTCTCACATTGATGAAGTCAATACTCGTTACCGGTGGAGCCGGTTTCATCGGTAGCAATTTTGCCCGGTATTTCCTTGAAAAACATCCCGAATCGCATGTAGTCGTTCTCGATGTGCTTACCTATGCCGGTAACACTTCCAATCTGGAAGGACTGGAAAAAACCGGGCGTTTTTCGTTTATTCAGGGTGATATTTGCGACAAACCGGTAGTGGAGAGTATCGTACAGGATGTGGACGCTATCGTTAACTTTGCGGCAGAATCCCATGTGGATCGTTCCATCCTCAACCCGGATGCATTTGTCGAGACGAATTTCAAAGGTACCCATGTACTGCTCGAAGCGGCTCGAAAGTTTGAAGTAGAGCGTTATCTGCAGGTATCGACCGATGAGGTATACGGGCACGTGCCCCAAGGTGCATCGAAAGAGTCGGATTCATTTCATCCCCGGAGTCCTTATGCCGCCAGTAAGGCTAGCGCGGAGTTACTGGCTCTCTCCTATGTAACAACGTACAATCTGCCGGTACTGATCACCCGGGGGGGCAATACAATAGGCCCCTATCAGTACCCCGAAAAAGTAGTGCCTGTCTTCGTTACCAACGCGCTGGAAGACAAGGCGCTTCCTGTCTATGGCGACGGAAGCGCCGTCCGCGGTTATATGTATGTGGAGGACCACTGCGCTGGCATCGATCGTGTTTTACACAAAGGCCAGCCGGGTGAGGCCTACAATATCGGTACGGATATCGAGATCAACGGTCTGACACTCGTGGATCGTGTGCTGTCCGTACTGGAAAAACCCCAGAGTCTTCGCCAGTTCGTGGCGGATCGGCCCGGCCACGATCTCCGGTATTCGCTGGACTGTAGTAAAATTGGAGAACTTGGCTGGCAGCCGCAGTATTCGTTCGATCGTATGATGGATGTGACCGTTCGCTGGTACCAGGAAAACGAAGCCTGGTGGCGGGCGATCAAAGAGAAGGCTTCATACAGAGACTATTACAAAAAACAGTATGAAGAACGCTCTTAAGATCCACCGATTATTTGAGAGGTCAATGTGACATTCGAAACCATCCGGACACATCTCGGTTCCGATCTCGCGCCGTTGCAGCATGGGCCGGGTGGTTTTCACATTCATTCACTATGGAGGTTAAGACGTGACGCTCCTTCTTGTAGTCGAGTCGCTCGTCTTAGCCGGTTGGGTGTGCATAGCGCTGTATGGACTTATTTTGAGTATCGCAACCTGGGTGAAGAAACGGCATGAAGCGCCGTTGATACACCCCCGTCATGTCTTCGCTGTGGTTATTCCGACGACGAACGCCGAGCGCATCATCGGCCGGACACTGGACCGTCTGTCCCAATCGATCCGGTATCCTAACGGCATGTTCGACTTTATCGTCGTCCCGGTAAACTCTACCGATCGTACCACAACGATCGCAAGGCAAAAAGGGGCAACCGTATACGGACCCGGCAAACGCCGCTGGCGAGATCGCAACGATGCGATCCAGTCAGCGCTGGAACGCCTGGCATCAAAGAATAAATACGATGCGTATGCGATCCTCGATCCCAGGGCGGATGTGTCGCCGGAGTATCTGGCGGTACTGAGCGATAACTTGTCCAAGGGCGCTAAAATCATCCAGACCGGCTATCGATTTGCCGGCTCATCAAAGTCGTGGAAAGCCGCTTTAGCTGCCGCTCTCCATGCCATATCTCCCTCCCTGTTCATACTCTGGTCGGGACGCTTCCGCCTTGCGGTTGGATTGCGCCGCATCGGGGTGTGCCTGACCAAGGAAGTGGTGGAGAAATATGGTGTGCGTTCCCCTTCGATTACCGACGGCGTGCCGTATATGACCCGGCTTCTGCGCGATAATGTGGCAATCACATACGCGCCGAACGCGATCGTATACGACCACGGACATACGAATCCTCCCATACGCTCGTTCCGCAGGCAGCTGGCCATGCGATGGCGGTTGCTGCGCAATGATGCTATGGCATTGATCCGGGACGGATATGAGTGGCGCAGCGGCGCACAGATGGCTGGTGGTGTGAATCTGTTGATTCCACCCCTGTCCATTCTTTTCATCGGGGCTATTCTGCTGCTCGGCCTGTCCAGCTATCTGCATGGCACGACGCTCAACCCCATGTCGGCCGATTCGATTCTGGTGCTCGGCTGGGAAATCATCGTCGCCGTGTTGCTGTCACTGGTGCTGTTTCGCCTGGTATTGATCCGGGCGCCCGCACTGTCCTACATGGCCCTGCCCACACTACCGCTGTACGTGTTGTGGCGGTCGGTGCAGTCCTGGCGTTGGGAACGGTCCAGGCGTTCATCCCCGCGGCCACAGCAGCACAGGCAGCAACGCAAAGGTTCAGGTCCAAGGCGCCGTCCGTCGCAACAACGGCGTCCGAAGTAGCCGGTATCACGAGGCCGACCTTTGATGCGTTGCTTTACGGAGCAAAGGAGCCGGGAAACTGATCGAGTTCTATCAGGCTATACTGCTTGGTTTGACACAGGGGCTGACCGAGTTCCTGCCTGTGAGCAGTTCCGGTCATCTGGTCGTATCGCAACATCTGTTCGGGCTCACGGAACCGCAGCTGTTCCTGGATGTGATGCTCCACCTCGGGACGCTGCTGGCGATCCTCACTGTTTTCCGGAAGGATATTTGGGGAATAGCGAACGGCATGCGCCGTGGTATACTCGGTTCCGGGAACAGTGAGTCCGCGGACATAATGTATCGTAGGTTATTCTGGCTCGTAACAGCGGCCACCATCCCGACAGCCGTTGTCGGACTGGTGTTAAAGGACTATGAGGAATCCCTGTTCGGATCCACCACGCTCGTCGGGGTGGCGTTTCTGGTAACGGGAGCGATCCTGTGGTGCTCAAAACTGGCCCGGAACAATACAAAAAATGTGGACCGGATCTCCATCTGGGTGGCCGTCCTCATCGGCCTGGCCCAGGGACTGGCGATCACTCCCGGCATATCTCGATCGGGAACCACCATTTCCGTGGCCCTGTTATTTGGCATGGACCGCGGCCTGGCCGGCCGGTTTTCGTTCCTGATGGCCATACCGGCTATCATGGGCGCAGCGGTGCTTCAGCTGCGGGACATCTCGGCCATTCCGTCTGAGATTCTGCCCGCGGTCGCGGCGGGAACCCTGGTAGCAGCTGTAAGCGGATATGTGGCATTGAAAATACTGATGAGAGTCGTAACCGGGGGAAACTTCTCCCTGTTCGCTTATTACTGCTGGGGGATCGGGATTGTCACATTAATTTTTATCTGACAGATGGCGGTATGGTCGCCTTGCGTCTACAAACAAAGGGAAATAGAGAAACCAAGATGAAGATCTGCGATAACAAAAAAACCCGGCAGGGAGAATCATTATGAATCTGGATATAAGCCATATTCTAGAAGGCTGGGATTACAAGGGGCCCCAGGAAATAGTCGTCCGGAAAATCACCGGGACGGACGGCAAAGAAAAAATACAGATGCGCCTTGATTTAGGATTGTTCCAGATGGAATGGACCGGCAGACCGGACGGGAACCAGCCTTACGGCAAGGCCTCACTGCTGGACCACTATAAGGCGGTCCTGGAGGAGCAACAGGAAAAATACGGACTGGACGCCCAGTTTTCATTGACTCATGAAGACTGTGAAAAACTTCAGAACGAATCGATCCAGTACTACCACCGGAGGATCAGCTTCTTCGAACTGGAAGCTTTTGAAGAGGCGGGCAGGGATGCGGAACACAACCTGGAGATCATGGATCTGATTCGAACCCACGCGATGGATGAGAACGATAAGCTGTCGTTTGAACAATTCCGTCCTTTCGTTATCATGCACCGCACAAGGGCCCATGGCCTGCTGAGCGCCGAACGCAAAGACCTTAACGAAACGCAACGGTATATAGAACAGGGAATCCGCGAGATAGAAGACTTCTACAAGAGTTATGACCGTGAAGACCTTCTGGAAGAAAGCCAGGAGTTGAAACTCCTGCGGGAATGGGCGGAGCAGATAGACGATGAGCGGCCCCGTTCGCCGATCGAGCAGCTACAGGAAGATCTCGATGAGGCGGTCGAAAATGAAGAATTTGAACGAGCGGCCCAATTGCGTGACGAACTGAAAAAACATGATAGCCCGTGATTAAACGCCTTCGGTCTCTCGACTCCCAGCTGCTCCTCTTTATCGCCGGCACAGTTTTTTACGGCATAACGATGGGGCTGTCAGAAACGAGCTTCAACAACTTCCTCAGTGACACCTACCAGATGGGTGCCGACGAACGCGGCCGGCTTGAATTTCCCCGTGAACTGCCCGGATTCCTTGTGGCTGTTTTCGCCGGCGCGCTGTTCTTTTTTTCCGAACTCAATATTGCGATCCTTTCCATGATTCTGATGGCCGTCGGTCTGGCCGGTATCGGGCTCTACGGCGAGAATTACACGGTTATGATGGCCGCTATGATTGTCTGGAGTATCGGCATGCACCTCGCGATGCCTGTCATAAAAACCATCAGTTTAAGCCTGGCGCAGGAAGGGCGCGGCGGCACCATGCTGGGGCGACTCGGAGGCATCCGTACCGGTGCCGCCATCATCGGCAGCGGGCTGGTGTGGCTGGGACTGGGAGAGACTCAGTGGGCGTACATGCCGATTTTCATCGGCGCGGCATTGGCCTGTGTGCTCTCGGCAGGTTCCATGATGCTGATGAAGCCGATCAAGGGGCAGGAAGGAAAGCGCCCCAAGTTCATTTTCAGAAAAAAATACTGGTTGTTCTACCTGCTCAATATCCTCTACGGAGCCAGAAAGCAGGTTTTCATCACATTCGGGCCCTGGGTGCTGGTAAAGGTGTTCGGCGAACCGGTTTCCACGATCGCGGAGTTGACGGTAGTGGCCTCCGTGTTCGGTATGTTGCTGTCGCCGCAGATCGGCTACCTGATCGACAGGCTCGGGGAACGAATGGTGTTGATGATCGACGCTGCTTTATTGATGGGAGTCTGCCTGGGGTACGGCTATGCGGAGCATCTGCCGATGTCGTACGCCATCGGGATTATATACGTTAGTTTTGTACTGGATCAGGTGCTGTTCGTGGTCGGCATCGCCCGGACCACCTATCTTAATAAAATTGCGACTAAAAAAGATGATGTCACGGCGTCACTTTCCCTCGGCGTCACCGTCGACCACGCCATTTCCATGTCCATCCCCACCGTGGGGGGTATCGTCTGGATCTACTACGGATACCAGTATGTTTTCATAGGCGCCGCCTGCATCGGATTCCTCACCCTTTTCGCTTCCAGTCTCATCCGCATACCACCCCGGCAACCGGCCCCGCAGGTAGAAGCTCAAGCCGCGGGCGGGTAGAGCGTCCCAATTTAGTCGCTGAAGGGC
>CAYYIS010000063.1:10401-18653 GCA_964470965.1 uncultured Gemmatimonadota bacterium
GCCTCCATCGGATCTCTGCGGCGGTTCTCCCATCCAGTCCACCCCGGTCGGCCCCCGGCCACCAGTGTCTCATGCCGGTCGGCCATAACCGGTCTCACCCGCCGGCCATCCATCCACCGTCTACCACGATCAGCTGGCCGGTCAGGTAATCCGAAGCGGGTGAAGCGAGAAACACGGCTGTGCCTGCTATATCTTCCGGTTCACCCCAGCGCCCCATGGGTACCCGCCCCTGGATGAAAGTGCCCCGTTCACTGTCCTGAACCGACTGTGTGAGCGGCGTGCGGATGTAGCCGGGGCATATGGCGTTAACGTTGATATTGTGCTTTGCCCACTCGATCGACATCTGGTACGTGAGTGCGCCTATGCCTCCCTTGGCCGCCGTGTAGGCAGAGATATTCGGCAGACCGGTGATGCTGGCGAGCGACGCGATATGGATGATTTTACCGTAAGATTGTTCTATCATCCGGCGGGCGACCAGCTGCGTGAGGAAAAAGGTGCCCTTCAGGTTCGTATTGACAACGGTGTCCCAGTCCTCTTCGCGATAGTCCTCGGTAGGCACCCTCACATTTGTTCCGGCGTTGTTTACCAGAATGTCTATCCTGCCCCATTTGTTGAGAACGGCATCCTCTATCCGTTTATGATCGCCCCGTTTCGAGATGTCGCCCGGAACGACCAGCGCTTTGCCGCCGCCATCGGTTATCCGGGCCGCAACCGCGTCCAGCGTTGCCCGCTTGCGGCCGGTGAGCACCACGCAGGCCCCGGCCTCGCCCATGGCTGTCGCGATAGCCTCACCAAGGCCCTGTCCCGCACCGGTTACGATCGCAACCCTGTCCGTGAGCGTGAATGTGTCCAGTATCATCGAAAACTCCTGGTGTTACCATGCTGTTGTATAAAATCAGCAGATGCTGACCGCAGAGGGCGGGGCGATGTTCCTACCGCCCCGATGGAATTCAACCGCTAAAACACCACCCACAAAACCGCCGCCTGTCCGGGGCGTCAGGCACACCCGGCGACAGAGAGGCGGCAACCGGATGATCCGTACCACGAAACGGGTCCCGACATAGGACCTTAATCATAGCGCCACAATATGACGGAATCAATCCTTTATTGCATTTTGACCGACCTACGCGTGTCCTTAACGGGATGGGAGAACAGGCTGTAACAGGAACCACCTTTTTCGGGGCAGGTCCCTAGGTTTCCCGCAGCATCGGCGAGAGGGTATATGCCGCGAGACCGGTCAGTATTACCAGGATCCCGGCTGCTGCAAGCGCCCACTGCACGCCCATGAATTCGGCGACCGCGCCCAGGGCCAGCTGCCCCATCCAGCCGAATCCTACCACGAACATCCAGCCGCCGATCGACCGCCCCCGCATGTCATCCGGCACATGCTGCTGAAGCAGTGTCCACTGCAGTGCGTCGAAAGAGGCGGCCATGGCTCCGACCCCCGTGACGAGGATAAGGGACAGCAGGAAATAACTCGACAGGCCGAATAAGATGAGGGTACATCCGAAAGCAACCGTGACCCCTATCAGGAGCATCCCTTTCCTCGATATAACACCGAAGGTGCTCAGTACCGCCACACCGATTACGGCACCCAGGCCGGACATAAAATTCAAGGTTCCCAGCCCGTCGGCTGCCACGTTCAGCACATCCCGTGCGAGAGAAGGCATCACCGCGGAGTAGGCGAATGCGAACATCTCAACCACAAAAGCGGTTAAAAGGAGCGTCCGGACCACGTTCAGATGCAGGAGCATCACCAGGCCCTGTGCCGCATCCCGAAAAATGTGTTTTCCAACGATGCGCTTACGCTGCTGCTGCGCTTCCGGCACCCGCATCGTGGTCATCGCCACGGCCCCTATCAGAAATATTCCGGCGCCGGTAAACAAGGTCGTCGGCACACCGTACCCCGCTATCAAAAGGCCGCCTCCCAGGCTGCCCAGGGCACCTACGGCCCGTGCACCGGTGGACTGCATCGCCACCGCCCTCATGGACATTTCCCTGGGAACGATATCGGTGATCAGTCCCTGGGTGGAAGGCGTCTCGAAGGACATGCCGACACCGCTCAATGCCATCAGGACGAACACCGGCCATATCTGTCCGGTGTCGGTACAGGCCACCGCTCCGAGCAGGATCAGTATGACGGCCTTGTACAGTGCCGTAGCCGCCAGCAGGCGGCTGCGGGGTATCCGGTCGCTCAGGTCTCCAGCTATCGGCGCGGAGAGGCTGGCCGGGGCCTTCTGTATCGCAAACGACGCGGCGGTGAGAAAGACCGAGTCGGTTTCCACGAGCACAAGCCACCCCGCCGCAAGCCGCTCACACTGATTCGCCAGCGAAATAATGACGGTACCGTACCACAGGCGACGGAAAAGAGGGAGGCGCCAGGGGGATTGAAGCGTTGTCGGATTGGTCATATTGGGGGAATGAAGCGCTTAGCCGACTCCATGTTTAACCGGGGAACACCTGTTGTTTTGGGTCGATGATGCCAGCCCTTTATCCCACCTTCCAGAACCCCGACGGCCTCTGGTATTCCTCTCCCTTTTCAGGAAGAAACTGCCGCAGATGCCGGCAGCCGAGCGCGAAGCCGGCCAGGCCCGGCATACCGTGGTCTTCGTTTTCGACGCAGAGGGCATAGTCGTATCCTGATTCGAGCAGGGCGCCGATGACGGTGCCCCAGTTCAGCTGCCCTCGTCCGGGCACCCGGTACTGCCACCACCAGTTGCCGATGATGCCCTGCCGGAACAGCATCTCTTTGCTCACTTCGCAATCTTTCACATCCGCATAGACCCACTTCCCGGCAAACATGCGGATGGCGTCCTCGGCGGGCAGGATCATCATCCACAGCCAGTGCGAGGGATCGCAGGAGAGTCCCAGGTTATCCGACGGCACCGCGTCGAGCACCCGTTCCCACATCTGGGGGTTGCAGGCGATATTTCCCATCCGCACGGCACCGTCTATGGCGATGGTGACGCCTTTTTCTTCCGCCAGCTTCACGACCGGCGTGTACCGCTGTTTGAATCGCTCCACCAGCTCCTCGGAACGGTCGCTCGGATTCCCCGGCGCGGCCGAATAATTCCCGTAGAACCGATACCCGACCGGACTGCCCGCGTGGGTGACGACCACCGGGGTTCCGAGTATACTGGCGGCTTCGATTGATTTGCGAAGCCGCTCTTCGGCGGCATCCGCCAGGTCCGTATCGTCGTCCAGGAGGTTGTTATGGGCGGACAGTGCCGCGAGGTAAATTCCGTGTTTTTTCAGAGTGCCGTTGATTTCGTCCGCACCCTCCGACAGAATTTTGTCCGGTTCGGCTACGCCGCTGGCAGAGAGCCTTACCGCGTCAAAGTCATGTGCGGCCGACCAGGCGGCGCATTCATCGAGACTCCATCCGTCACCGCCTGCACCCGTCGAAATACTGATGTCCATGAGACCTCCGGTAATGTAGAAGTTATTTTGCGGCGTCACAGGTCAAGCAGGGCCTCATCCCGATGCCCCCTTGACACTCCAGACCGATCCGGTCGTGTAGGTGTTCCGTTCGGAGCACAGCTGTTCGACCACCTCGGCCACTTCCTCGGGATCCGAATACCGGCCCAGAGGATTGCCGGGGTTGGAAAGGTGCTCCTCCGAGAAACGGGGGACGACCATCTGGGTCAGGGCCCGGCCCGGTTCCACCCCGTTTACGAACACGCCTCTGTCGGCATA
The DNA here is from genome assembly GCA_964470965.1 of uncultured Gemmatimonadota bacterium. Lineage (GTDB taxonomy): Bacteria > JAAXHH01 > JAAXHH01 > JAAXHH01 > JABIQT01 > CAYYIS01. The sequence goes on from CAYYIS010000063.1 coordinate 14,098, forward strand.
GGCATTTCCCAGCGCGCCGATGAAGGAATACACGGCCCCTTTGGATACGCCGTACGGCACCTGGCTGGTAGCGCCGTGCCGCGCCCCGGACGTGATGGTTACACACCGGCCCCATCCCCTATCGAGCATGTGCGGTATCGCAGCCTGGTGCGCATGATACACGCCGTAGACATTGATTTTCATGACCCGGTCGAATTGCGTGGCGGACTGATCCATGAACGGTGCCTCCAGGCCAAGGATCCCCGCACAGCAGACCAGGATGTCGAGCTGCCCGAATGAAGCGACCGTGTGATCCACCAGAGACCGCACCTGCGATTCATCAGCCACATCCGTCTTTACGAATGCCGCGCGCTGCCCCCGCGCCTCGATCGCCTGCACGGTTTCGGCCGCTTCCTTTTCGAGGAGGTCCGCGATGACCACATCCCGGCCTTCTTCCGCTATCCGGACCGCACAGGCCGCCCCCAGGCCCCGGGCGCCGCCCGTGACGATGGCCACACGCCGTTCCCTGGGAGCGGCGAACCGTAAATTCGACATAGGGTTCCTTTCAAAATCACAGGGTAAACAAGGTATCTGAATCCGGCTCCGTTCGGGCAGTCAAGTGCCCGTTGTGTTTCCTTACGAACGCATAGTGTATGCCCGCGGTCACCGTGATACAACCCTTTTTCGTCAAACCGGTCCGGCAACGCGTCTTTCTGCGCGGGGTAGGCGCTTCCATTGCGGGGGTGCTCCGCCCCGGGAGGCACGCAGGTTTGTAAAAGCGACCGCCCTGGTTTACGCGTGAAAAAATAGTCCGTCCGTAACTTTCGGCCGGATGAAATTTCTGTTGCCCCCCGCCCGGTTGCAGATTATCGTACTGTCGGAAAAAGAACCGTCGAATTCATCCGTCCCTTCCCACATGATCATCCGGAGTCAGAAATCATATGAATACCGACCAGCTTGCCGCAGCCATTTACCGCTCGTCGCACATCACCGGCACGTTCCTGCTCAGGTCCGGGGTGACGGCCACGGAATATTTCGATAAATACCAGTTCGAATCCGACCCCGACCTGCTTCGGACGATCGCGGAGGCCATGCGGCCGCTCATCCCGCCAGGTACCGAAGCACTTGCCGGCCTGGAACTGGGCGGCGTGCCGCTGGCGACCATGCTGTCCCAGATAACCGGACTGCCGGTGTATTTTGTGCGCAAGACCGCCAAAACATACGGCACCTGCCGCCTGGCTGAAGGAGGAGAGATCGCCGGACGGCGCCTGCTCATCATAGAGGACGTGGTAACCTCCGGCGGCCAGGTGATTCTTTCCACCGAAGACCTGAGGAACCTCGGCGCGGAAGTCGACAACGCGCTGTGCGTGATAGACCGGGAATCCGGCGGTCCGGAGAAGCTGGCCGAGGTCGGTGTCCGGCTGCAGGCGCTGTACACTATGAGTCACCTGAAAGAGGCGGGAGAATCGGATGGGTGATCTCTCTTACCGCCCCGAGGCGGTTCGAAACGTTGTGTTCGATCTCGGGGGCGTGGTCATAAACTGGGATGTGGACGCCGTCGTCCGCATGATCACCGATGATATGGACACCCGGCAGCGTATAAAAAAGGACGTCCTCCTTCATCCCGACTGGCTTGAACTGGACCGCGGCACCTTTACCGAGGAAGAAGCGGCGGAGCGCTTCGCCCGGCGGATCGGGCGGACCGTCGGGGACGTGATGGTAATGATGCGGACGGCGGACCGCTCTTTGACGCTCAAAGAGGGCACCGTGGCGATTATGAGAGACCTGATAGTGCGGGGATACACCCTGTATTGCCTGTCCAATCTGCCGGTGGAGCGGTGGGCCTATCTTCAGGATACGCACGACATCTGGGATATGTTCGGGGGCATCGTCATTTCGGGCCATCTGAAAATGGTCAAGCCGGAACCTGGAATATACCGACACCTGACCCACACCTACGGCCTGGCACCCGAATCCTGCCTGTTCCTGGACGATGTGCCGCAGAATGTGGAAGGGGCCCGGGCGGTGGGATGGCAGGGTATCCTGTTTACTACGCCGGAAGCCGGGCGGACCGCCCTTACGCCGTTGCTCGGGGGCTGACGCCTGCAGGATGATCTTGAAAAAAAAGAGGGAAATATGACATCGGATTTTTACGGAATAGAGACCCCCGCGGTTTTACTCGATGCCCACCGGATGGAAGCCAATCTCACGTCCATGCAGCGGCTGGCGGACACCGAGGGCGTGGCCCTGCGGCCGCACATCAAGACGCACAAATCACTCGAAATCGGACGGCGGCAGCTGGCGCTCGGGGCCGTTGGCGTGACGGTGGCTTCCATCGATGAAGCGCTGGTGTTTCTGGAGGGGGGCTTTACCTCCGTCACGATCGCGCGGCCCGTGGTCACCCCCGCGAAATTCGGACGTTTGATGAAACACCCCGAAATAAAAAATACGGATCTGCGCATCGTAGTGGATTCCCAGGCGGGGTACAGCACCGCCTCATCGGCTGCTGCCGGCGCCAATAAAACGCTCGGTATATTTGTCAAGGTCGATGTGGGGCTTCACCGCTGCGGCATACTGCCGGATGACGGCCGCCTGCTCACCCTCGCGAAACAGATCGACCGGGACCCCGGACTCGATTTCCGCGGGGTGCTGTCCCACGCGGGCCACGGCTACGCCGCCAAATCCCGGCAGGAGGCCGCGCAGCTGGCGGAGGAAGAGCGAGTGACTATGCTGGGCGTGCGGGACATGCTGCGGGAGAACGGCATCGCGGCGGCCGAAGTATCCGTCGGCGCCACGCCTACGGTGCTGGCCTCGGAATCATTCGAAGGCATCACGGAGATCCGTCCGGGGAATTACGTGTTCCTGGATTTGCTTCCCGTCAATGCCGGTGTGGCCGCCCTCGCCGACGTGTCCTTTTCCGTACTGGCCACCGTGATCAGCAGAAATGACCAGTACTTCATAACGGACGCCGGGTCCAAGACGCTTACCTCGGATGCCGGTGTTCACGGAATGACCGGCACCCGGGGGTTCGGTACCGCCTATCCCGCCCGGCATTTTTTAAGTGCGCCCCACGCGCTGACGGTCGAGAAGGTGTCCGAAGAACACGGCATGCTGGGCCGAACGGATTACAGCCTCGAAATCGGGGACCAGGTGCGGATCATTCCCAACCATTCCTGCCCGGTGGCCAACCTTGCCAGGGAATATATCGTGATGGGGCCGGATTCGCGGAATACCTGGCCGGTTGACGCCGCGAAGTGCTCGCGATAAAATTTTTGAAGTGACGTATTGACATTCGTTGGATGTTATGTTAAATACGATGGTACACGGGGCAGGATAAAGCCGTGCCCGAACCCGAATCAGGCAGCACGATTACAGGACTATCCGTCAATACCATCCAGGGAGATATTAATGACCGGGGCGATGAGCGAATTTCGCGTATCGAACGACGCACTGGACGATCCGGCAGAACTGCGCCGCCGACTCGATGACGAAGGGTATATTTTCATCCGAAAGCTTCAGGATCCGGACAAGCTTCTGTCACTGCGGCGTGACATGCTCGGGGTGCTGCGGGATGCGGGCTGGCTGGTGGACGGAACCGAACTGATGGACGGTATCGCCGATACCTCGAGGAAATGCACGGAAGGGGATCCGGAATACACGAATGTGTACCACACCATGTACAAGCTGGAGTCTTTCCACCGGTCGGGCCACTGGCCGGAAGTGGTTGCCATGATGGAGAAAGTGATCGAAGGGCCGGTGCTTCCGCACCCCATGAAGATCGCCCGGCTCTGGTTTCCGAAATTTACCCACCACACCACGCCGATACACCAGGACTTCGTGCATTTTCAGGGTGTGTTCGACACCTACACGTGCTGGGCGCCCGTGGGCGACTGCCCGACCGAACTGGGCGGCCTCGCGATCCTGCCCGGATCCCACAAGATCAACGCGGTGCACGACCATCATTTCTCCCTCGGCGCCGGCGCCCTGGCCATCCACGAAGAGGATCTGAAAGGGGAGTGGGTTACCACGGACTACGAGATCGGCGATTCCCTCATTTTTCACAGTCTCACGGTCCACCAGGCACTGCCGAACCTGACGGAGGACCGCCTGCGGGTCTCGCTCGACAACCGTTACCAGTCGGCGGAATTCGCCATTGCCGGCCACATGCTCGAACCCCACCTGGGCGGCGAGGAAGCCATCAAGTGGGAAGAGGTGTACCGGGACTGGAAATCCACCGAACTCCAGTATTACTGGAAGGACATGGAACTCGAGGCGCTGGCCCGAATCGAGAAGTGGGGGGCACAGGCTTTCGAGGAGGCGCTCTCCAGCGCCCGGCAGGGGGATGAACACGCCATTCTCCACCTGCGGCGCATGCTCAAGTGGGAAACGGAATCCGAACCCGCCAAGCGGGCTATCGAGGTGCTGGAAATGCAGGAGTGAAACAACGAGGCTGCCCGGCGTTCCGCAGCTTTCAACCGGGCGTCTGAATTATAGAACCCGTTTTGCCAAGACATGTTTTCCTCCGCCATTGAACTTTTAATTCTCTCCCCGGCCGAACCGTTCCAATTCCGCGTGTT
>CAYYIS010000063.1:18753-27288 GCA_964470965.1 uncultured Gemmatimonadota bacterium
AAGGGGCTCTCATGAAGCTTGACATGCACATGCACATCAACGGCGCGGGCGTCCACTGGGGTTGGGACCACAACGACCTCATTATCGACGCCGCGGACCGCCTCGGGATCGACCGCCTGTGCGTTTCGATTCCGGTCATGCGGGGGATGCCCACCATGGACCAGGTCCGCGCCTGCAACGACGCGGTCCTCGAAGCCATGGACCTCTATGAAGGCCGTATCCTGGGCTACTGCTACATCGTGCCGGGACACGCCGAATCCATCGACGAGATCGACCGGTGCCTCGACCGGGGTATGATCGGCGTCAAGCTGTACAACCAGTACAAAATTTGGGATCCGGCGGTGTATCCCACCATAGAAAAAGCGATCACCGAGAAGGTGCCTATCCTGGAGCACGCGGGGTATCCCACCACGCCGGAACACTGGGCGCCTCAGCCCAACATGTCCCATGCCGGGGATTTCGTGCGGGCCGCCCTGCGGTATCCCGAGGCCATGCTGATCGAAGCCCACATCGGCGGCGGGGGGGACTGGGAATGGGCCATCAAGCAGCTGCGCCACGCCCCGAGTGTTTACCTCGATACCAGCGGCAGCGTGATCGATGAAGGGATGGTGGAGATGGCGGTTCGGGAACTGGGCGCGGAGCGCCTGCTGTTCGGCACGGACATGACCATGGAGGGCGGCGTGGGCAAGATCACGGGCGCCGACCTGACCGACGATCAGAAGGAGCTTCTGTTCTGGAAAAACATGCAGGGGATCCTGGACCGGAGGCAGGAGACATGCTGATAGACATCAACACCTACGTGGGCCACTGGCCCTTCCGCCAGCTGCGGCACAACACCGTGGACGGCCTCCTCCGGCTGATGGACAGCAACGGGGTCGACCGGGCGGTGACGGCCTCCATACACGGGATGTTTTACAAAAACGTCCTGCCCGCCAACGAAGAGGTCGCGCACGGGACCCGGACGCACCGGGACCGCATACTCCCCTACGCCGTTATCAACCCGGCGGACGCCGACTGGGAGGAGGACCTGCGCCGCAGCGCCGAAGATCTGGAATTAACCGGCGTGCGCCTTTTTCCGCAGTACCACGGGTACCACCTCACCGATCCCGCGGCGCTCGAGCTCATCGACGCCGCCTCGGCGCTCGGGTGGCCGGTACAGGTGCCCATGCGGGTGGTGGACAGGCGCCAGCGGCATCCCTGGGACCAGGCACACGACCTGACCGCCGCTGACTTCGAAAGGGCCCTCGCGGCGCGGCCCGCGGCGCGGTGGATGATCCTGGACAGCCTCGGACTGGACGGCACCCGCCTGCCGGCGAACGCTTCCTACCTTGTGGAGATTTCTCGGATGACCGCGGTGCTCCAGCGCAACATCCAGTCGTTTATGGAAACGGCCGGGGCCGAACACCTGGCCTTCGGGACCGGCATGCCGTTCAAAATGCCGGCGCCGACGCTGCTGAAGCTGGAGGTGCTGGACCAGCCGGAAGGGGTCCGGGAGGCGATCGCCTGGCGGAACGCGGAAACGCTCCTGTCGGCCTGAAGGCTGAATCCCCGGGCCGCCCGGCCCTGCTCACCCCATATTGAAGGCCCCGGTGTACTGCCAGTCATCGGCGATACCGTCGGGAATCCCGCCGGTGAAATCAACCCGGCGTCCCTCTTCCATGGACCGGTACATGGCCAGGCACAAGCCGTAGTCCTTCTTTCCGTTCAACCCGCTGTTTTCCGGCTCGCCGTCCGCAGCCACCGCGTTTATCAGGTCGCGCAGTTCCAGGGCGTAGGCCAGGGTGTCGCCACAGCCGATTTCCTCGGGCTGATCCGCACCGGGCCTGTGGAGATAGACCGGGCCGCCCCAGCCGGTGAACGAAAGGGACCCGGTGGTCCCGCAGACGGTGGTTCCGTTCCAGTCGTAACCGACGGTAACCCCCATGCGCAGCGTCGCGGTCTTTCCGTCTTCATAGTCTATGAGCGCCTGCACCACCCGCGGGCTCATGTGATCCCCGTAAACACGCCGGCCCGTGAATTCGCAGTAAACCGAGGCGACCTCTCCGAACACGGCCCGGGAAAAATCAAGTTCGTGGATGAACCCCTCGGGTATGCTCCCCCCCGAATAGCGGGTGTCCGAACGCCAGTGGTCCGAGGCCTCCCCGGCCCCCGGGGCGGCGGGGAGCACCTCCGACGATCCCATTCGGTGTATCTGGCCGAACACCGGCGTCCCGATGGCGCCCTCCGCGATCAGCTGGCGGGACTTGCGGAAAGCCCCCCAGAACCGCAGGCTGTGGCCGATGGCTATCTTGACGCCGCCGGCCGCACAGGCGTCGATCATGCGCTGGCATTGCCCCAGGTTCAGCGCCATGGGTTTCTCGCACATCACGTGTTTACCGGCATTCGCTGCCCGTATCGCCAGGTCGGCGTGGGTGAAGGTGGGGGTGCAGATCACCACCATGTCGATATCGGGGAAGGCGAGGAGCTCACTGAGCTCCCCCACCGCCTCGGCGCCGATTTCTTCCGCCTTCTTCACGGCGGCCCCTTTGTCGACATCATAGGTGTAGAGGATTTTGCAGCCGGGATTCTGGGCAACCGCGTCGACCCAGACGGCACTGATGCCGCCGCAGCCGATAAGACCGATCGAATGAGACATGGGACGCCTTTCCTGGTTAAATTCCTTTTGCCATTTTATGCGGACGGACATATCATTATGAAGCAGAACGCCTACAATAAGATAAGAACACCTGCGTGTGTCAAATATTACGTTCCTCTCACCCCGTAACCCTCTCTTCACGGAGCCCTGAATGACTACGACCGACAGCCCAATTCTGACCGGTCCGGCGATACGGACGCTGGTCCACCGTATGGGTGAAGCCGCCGACAATTTCCTGGCCTGTTTAACACCGGATCAGAAGGTAAAGGCCGCGTGCCCGTTTTCGGAGGAAGAACGGCGTACTTTCTGGCATTACACACCGATAATCCGGGACGGCCTGACCCTGGAAGAAATGGAATTCCAGCAGCGCCGCCTGGCGCACAAGTTGGTGGCCACCGGCGTCAGCAGGACGGGGTACGCGGCGGTGTCCGCTATCATCGGCCTGGAGACCACGCTCGACATGTACGAAGGGTGGGGGAGCGGAAAGTGGCAGCGGAATCCCGGTAATTATTACATGAGCGTGTTCGGAACACCCGGAACGGTGGAACCCTGGGGCTGGAAGTTCGAAGGGCACCACGTGTCCCTGAACTACACTATCGTCAACGGACAGATCGTGTCCCCGACCCCCACCTTCTTCGGCGCTAACCCCGCGGACGCGGCCCTGAACGGCGTCAGCGCCCTGCGGCCCATAGGCAACGTGGAGGACCTGGCGCGGGACCTCGTCCACAGCCTGTCCGATCAGCAGCGGGACACGGCGATCCTCGCCGACCAGGCACCCAAAGACATCCTTACGCTCAACACACCGGCGGTGGCGGAAGAATACCACCCCCGGGACCAACTGGACGGGACGGACCCCGCCCTGTTCGAAACGGTCCGGTACACGCCAAAGCCCAAGGGCCTGGACGCGGCCGGGATGCAGGAACCGCAGCGGGAGATCCTGCACGCGCTCATCACCGAATACATCCACCGGATGCCGGACGTCATCGCCCAGATAGAATCCGACCGGCTCGACCGGCGCGGGCTGGACGGCATCCACCTGGCCTGGTCCGGCGGCATCGAGAAGCGCCAGGGGCATTACTACCGCCTGCAGGGCCCCCGCTTCCTGGTGGAATACGACAACATCCAGAACGACGCCAACCACATCCACTCGGTGTGGCGCGATCCCTCGAACGACTTCGGCGCCGACCTGCTCGCCAGGCACTACCATGAGAAACACTGATGGCGGATCCACTGGGTAATTTTAAGAACAGGAGCGTTCAGGCCGTATCCGTGCTCCCGATGTTTCGGGGCATGCTTCCCGGCCGTCTCTCATGCCAAACCTAATTAAAACAGGCATCCTCGGCGCGGGAAGGGCCCTGTTTATGGCCCGGTGCCGGGACGCGTTTCCCCATGACCTGCACCTTTCGGGCATCTGTGACATCCGCCCGGAGCGGGCGGAGCATGCGGCGGAGCATCAGCGGATCGACCGGGTGTATCCCGACTACGGGGCGATGCTGGACGACGGGGATATCGACCTGGTCGTCATAGGCACCCCGGACCACGAGCACGCCGGGCAGGCCATACAGGCCATGGAGGCCGGGAAGCACGTTCTCAGCGAGATACCGGCCGCCTACGGGATGGCGGAGCTGGAGCGGCTGGTGGCGCTGGAGGAACGGACCGGCCGCGTGTACGCCATGGGAAACGAGGTGCGGTGGTTTCCGTACCTGGAAGCGGCCAAACAGATGGCCGTGGACGGATACTGGGGCGAAATCTTTCACAGCGAGGCCGGTTACCTGCACAATCTCCGCATGGAGGGGTGGCGCGAGACCGAGGACGGGACCGGCGAACCCCACTGGCGGTTCGACCCGAAACGGCCCCAGACCACGTTCCTGGGCGGCGGCCCCCACGCCTTCGACACCCTGCGGTGGCTGACGGGTGAGACCAACTGGACCGAGGTGTTCGCGTACGGCAACGCGCCCTACGTGGACGGCCATCCCGAACCGGGCAACACGGTCGCCATCCTGAAAGGGGCCTCCGGACTCATCAGCAAGGTGGAGGCGAGCTACGTGATGGCCCGTCCCTACAGCCTGTACTTCAACCTCTTCGGCGACAAGGGCACCTTCGAAACTTCCCGGACCGAAAGCGAAGGGGTGTATTTCACCGAAAAAATCCCCCACATGGACGGTATGGAGCGCCTGGCGGTTCCCTACGCCACGCGGCCGGGCTACGAAATAGGCGGCCACGGTTCCTCCGAAATCCACATGGTGGAAGACCTGATCCGCGCCATCCGGGAAGGCCGTCCGGCGGCCATCAGCGCCCGTGAGGCGGCCCGGTCCATCGCCCCGGCGATCTGCGCCTACGAATCCATCAGGACCGGACTGCCGGTGGCCGTACCCGAGTTTTAGGAGGACACGATGCAGGAGCCGCCCGCCAGTATACTCGTTGTGTCCGAACGTCTCGACCGGTGGTTCTCCTCACCGGAGGCCCTTGCCGAGCTGCTGCGCTTCGAGGGGATCAACGACGTGGAGACGGCCTGGCTGGATGACGTTGCGGCGCAGACACTTACAGGCCGGTCCCTGGTCCTTCTGGGCCCCTCTGAACCCGCACCGGACACGGGCGCGCTCCTGCTGGACTTCGTCAGGAACGGCGGCGGCCTTATCTGCTGCGCGCCCGGAGAGGCCTTCGCGGAGGCGATGGGCCTGAAGCCCCGGCGGCAGGGCGTTCTGAACGCGAGGATGAACGTACCGCTGGAAGGGTTTCCGGACACGGGGCTGCCCATCAAGGGGTGGTCGCAGCGTTACGGCGTTGGGACTACGGAGCCGGTCCACACGGTACCCCTGCTGGACAGCGAAAACGCGGCTGTCGGCGACGGCGCCGTGTATCACCTGACCTACGGCGCCGGGCATCTCATCGTGCTGGCCTACGATGCCGCGGCGTGCGTTTACCTGCTGCGGCAGGGCAATCCGATGCTGGCCGGATGCCGGTCATCCGGTTTCGACCGGATGCGGCCTTCGGACCTTTTCGAGGGCTGGCAGGAGGTGCGGGACGCGGCCTGGCCGGTGGCCGACCTTCACTGTCACTTCCTGCGGGAACTGGTGCACCGGGCGTGGCCCCGGGACACGGTGCTGCCCTGGCTGTGGTATTTTCCCGGTATGGCGGACACCGTCCTGACCTTCACGTCGGACGACGACTGGTCCACCAGGGACCAGTTCGAGCGGCTGATCTCCGCCTGTGAAACACACGACGCCGGATTGACGTTCTACCTGGTGCAGGAGCGCAGCGTCATGGACCGTCCCTGGCTTGAAGACCTGGCCGCCCGCGGTTTCGACTTCTCGATCCACCCGGACCTGCCTCCGCCCACGCAGCCCCTTTGGGAGGGGCGCCTGGCGTCCCACGTGCGGCAGTTCCGCGACACCTACGGCCGCCCGCCCAGCGCCTCCGTCCGCAACCACTGCATCACCTGGTCGGGATACCTGGAGGGTGTCCGGATCCAGGCGCGGCACGGGTTCACCTTCGACACCAACTATTTCTCCCTGCTGCCGCAGGGCCGCTACTACATGACGGGATCCGGGCTGCCCATGCGGTTTTCCGATTTAAACGGGGATTTACTGCCCATGTTCCAGCTGCCGACCCAGTTCTCGGACGAAACCACCCTCGGCGGCCAGGGGTTCGAATGGTCCCTGGACTTCACGCCGGAGCAGGGCGTAGCGTGTGTCACCGGCCTCATGAAGCAGAACGCGGCGGGAACCTACAGCATGATGTGCGTCAACGCCCACCCGGTGTCGTTCGCCACCTACAGCGACGTCCTGTGGGAACCGGTGCTGGCCTATGCCGCGGCGTCGGGCACCCCGGTCTGGGACGTGGACCGGTTCAGCCGGTTCTGGCAGGCCCGCCGTTCGATCCGGCTGCGGCCTGTGCCCCGGGGGGATACGCCCGATGTCTCGGACCGGGAATCGGATCAGGGAGGTTTTTCGGTCATGGTGCCGGACCGTGAAGCGGCCGGCGGCCGCGTCGTGTGCGGTAGGAAATTCAGGCAGGAACTGATTTAAGCAGAATACCCCGGACGGAGAGCCCGCCGGGAATGACGGCATCCTCCGGCCGGGGCATGTGACATTTAACGCGTTGTGCCCGTTACCTCGCTGTCACAGGCCAGAGGGCCCCCTGGTTCTCATCCACCTGGCCAAGACCCTTGTATACGAACTTCTGCAGCCTTTTGCCCTCGTACGTTTCGGTGGTGTAGATGTTGCCTTTCGAATCGGTGGCGATGCTGTGGACGCCGTAGAACTGCCCGGGCTGCCGCCCGCCGTCTCCGAAGGTGGTCAGGGTCTCCAGGGTTTCGCGGAGGAGGACGTGCACCTTCATGTTCTGCCCGTCGGCCAGGTACAGAAATTTCTGGTCCGGATCTTTCGAGAAGGCGATGTCCCACGTGGATCCGCCGCCGAGCGTGTTTTTGGCGACAATCTGTTCCTTGACGAAGGTGCCGTCGCTCTGAAACACCTGGATGCGGTTGTTCGGACGGTCGCACACGTACACCAGCCCGTCGTTGGACGGATCGGCGGCGTGCACCGGGTTGCGGAACTGTTGGGCGGGCGGATCGTCGGGATTGTACCGTCCCAGGTCCGTGTCGTCCGGCTCGTTCCCGTAGGCGCCCCAGTACCGCTTGAGGGCACCGGTGGTGATGTCGAGGACCGCTACCCTTTTGTTCAGGTATCCGTCGGCGATGTAGGCTTCGCTGGCCGAAGGGTCGAAGGATATCTTGGCTACCCTTCCGTAATTCTCCCTGTCCAGGCTCCCGTTGTTTCCTCCGGGCGTGCCGAACTGTTTCAGGAAGGTACCGTCCTGGGCGCACACCAGGATGTGGGCGTCGTCCGCGCCGTTACCGCCGATCCACAGGTTGCCCAGGGGATCCACGCCGATACCGTGGTTCGACTGGGGCCAGTCGTACCCGTCGCCCGGGCCGCCCCATGAACTCAGCAGGTTGCCCTCCTGGTCGAACTCGAGCACGTTGGGCGCCGGCAGGCAGCACTCGCCGGTGGGGGGATCCTGGGCCGCCCCGTGCTCGGTGGACGGGGCGCCGTTGCCGCGGTGCACGATCCAGACGTGGTCTTCCGCGTCCACGGTTACGCCGATGGCGGACCCTAACACCCAGTGGTTCGGCAGCGGCTTGGGCCAGAACGGGTCCACCTCGAACGTGGGCACGCCGTCGCCTCCGGCGGCCGGGGTGTCCCGGCTGTCGTTGGCGGCCCCGCACCCTGCGACCAGCACGATCAACAGCGTCAGCGTAAAATAAATCCTTATCCGATCCATTCGCCTTCCTCCTTTACCGGTGTGGTGTTTCAGAGGTGAGTTCAGTGTCTAACAATTTGTGTTTATGTATGATGTGGTAAGTAGCTGAAATAAATTAAGTAACTCGACCAGGAAAACACAAGGGGAAATGGTTGGGGGGAAGGCAATCATCCGGAACGCTACTGCCGGCCTGCGGGAATGGGGAGCGGTAAGATAAGGGCACAGGCAGCATGATATGCGGTAACAGTGATTGGTCGGCCCGGACTTTCCAGGTCCGGTTACGGGCGTTTTTGACACACCTCACGCTCTCACGGCAGATCCTGCACTGCCGAGGAGACAACCGCGTTTTCGCTTCCGGAACGACGGGGCCAGAGACAGGTTATTCTGACGCGAGGTAGGTCCCCCGGGATGAACATCCGCGCGCCATTGGCCAAAAAGTAAAAAGCATTGACTGGCCAGCCGGAATTGGTTATTCTAATAAATACAATGAATTGACTGTTACTGATGATTCTGCGTTATTTCTGTTGCTTTCCCAGAGCGATATAAGGAGTCAATGCGGTGCGGTTATCCCAAACGTTGTTTTATTCAAAATGCTGGACTGATAAGATAATGCGATGCGGACGGCTTTGTTCCGA
>CAYYIS010000064.1:0-26952 GCA_964470965.1 uncultured Gemmatimonadota bacterium
GACATCGGATATGGGCTCTATGGTCTTAACGAGTTCTACGGCGGCAGCCGGATCGCTGTACAACTTTGTCTGGGCCAACAGCACCCGGGCCTCATCGTTACCCGGTTCAGCATCAACAATGGACTGGAGTAGTTCCTGTCCTTCCGATATTCTGTCCTGTCTCAGTAACTCGGCCGCCTCCTTGACCTGCTGCCTGTTTTCGCTGGGCAAAGCGCTGTCCAGCCACCGCAACACCGACTCCTCCGGAAGCGCGCCGGTGAATTCATCGACCACCTGGCCGTCCACGAACATCTTCACGTTAGGGATACCGGACACATTGTATTGCCGCGCGACCTGTTGATGCTTTTCCGTATCCACCTTCACCAGTTTCCATCTTTCCAGGTTCTGTTCCGCAATCCGCTCCAGCACCGGTCCCAAAACCTGGCATGGCCCACACCATTCCGCCCAGAAGTCCACCAGCACCGGTGTGTTATAGCTCTGATCGATTACGTCCTTTTCAAAATTATCTGTATCGTAGCCCATCTATATGTTTACCCCCGATCTATATTTGGTTCATTCAGGAGTTGCCTTTCAGGTAGACCCATGAATCAACAAACCAATCAGCCTATCTACTCCAGACCCAGTTCCTTTCGCCAGACCATATCCGCGGCTTGATTCTTGGTCCAGTAATCCAGCATTATTCGTTTGTTTACGGTGGCTCTTGTGGTGGCCTGACCGCGGCTGCCGGCGGAATATGTGTCTTCCCATGATTGAATTCCATGGGGGAAGACTTTTTCGTAATGGATCGTGAACCTCCGTTCGTATTCCGGATAGGTTATGATGTATGCCATCTGATCGCTGTTGCCTTCCACCGGTTTCCGCTCGGCTACCGCGTCCTGTACCGTCCATGAAACATGACGGAGCCGCTGAAACAGAGTACCAGGTATCACGTGGATTTCTCCGGTAGGCAAATCGTCCGGATTGAGCCGAATGGTATTCCAGATCTCGTCCTCAAGGAGGGTGTTGTCCAGCACAACCGCCTGGTCACCTTCCCGTTCGAAGTATGAGTACAACCTTACGTGATAACCGTCATCGTCCAGATTCATCTGAGTGAACGAATGGCCACACCACTCCTGGGAAGATGTGGTGACCTTCATAGTCTGCGGAAACAAGTGCCGCTGGATAGGCGTGAATACCGATGTCATAATCGAATACGGATAGATGCCCGTGTTGAATTTTTTGGTCAGATTCAGCTTCAGAACATTGACCTTGTCATCGCCCGATTGCCCGGGACGATCCAGTTTGACCTGTTTTTGTTTCGAGAAATCCTCGGTCACAAAGATCAGGACCGCGTGTCCGGCATGTACCTCACCGTACCGCGCCTGTTCCAGTTTATAGCTGGTCAGCTCCGCCTTACCCTGGTACCAGTAGTCACCGAATCCGGGATTCACCGGTCCGGATTTCGATTGCACCGCGTCGGCCCCAGGCTGTGCCAGTGCTGCTGAAGCAGGGCACAAAATATCACCGATACCTACAAGCGCAGCCACCACAAATTTGCATATTCCATGTTTCATAATACCACCTCACCGAGGGCGCTGTCGCTATGCACTTTCCATCAGGTCATCCGCTTCAGGATCGTATTCTTCGAACAGATCCTTGATTTCATAATCCGCCGGGATGTCTCGGTACACTCGGAATTCCGGGTGGGCCTTATAATCCGTGAGGTCGTCGACCCGTGTCACTTCACCGTCGTGGACGGCGAGGACATCGACATCCTCCAGGGCACCCGGACACAGGCCGCGTTCAATGCCCACCTGCAGGTATACCAGGTTCCCGGGTGTAAACCCCATCAGGTGGGAAGCCACGAGATCCACACTGGGCATATCATATCCGGCGATTACCAGGCCACAGGGGAAATTACGCCCCAGATAGAAAGCATTGCCATCCCGTCCCACGATGCCCTCGACAACGTTGAAATCGGGTTGACAGGCCAAATAAACGTCCCAGTGCATATGGGCAATGGTGCGCTGCCACGCTTCGTGATCTTCCACCCGCATCCATTCCCGACCCCGCGTCCCTTCTTTACCGAACGTGATGTCCCATGCATCCGAGCACAGGTGGCGATCGTGAACGGGAATCATGACTCCCTGCTGGTTCTTTCCGCAGAGCGTTACCACGCCCAGGTTGTGGGTCTTCAACTTGGGCAGGTTGAGATAGAAGACATCTTTGGAAGCCGCCCATCTTGTGATACCGATATTGTGGAGGTGGACCGTGGCGCCCGGCGTGATGCGCACGTTGCCATACTCACACGGATCGATCAGTCTGATCCGCTTTTCTCTGGCCATCTCCGTGTAGCCGCTACGGGCCCAGTGGAGATCCCGTTTATCCGGCGAGGTAGTCGGGCTGGTCGTCTCTCCCACCAGGACCTTATCCCGCGACAAGCCCAGATCCTCGACAAAATATTCTACAAGACCGCCCGTGAACGTAGGATGTGTCACGATCCCGCTATTGCGATGGCATCCCGCGGTCACGTTCGGCTTCATAAATACCGGGCGTCCCCCGGGATCGACGCCGATTGCCTGCATCATCTCCCGGGCCGGACCGTCAAAATCGGATTCCTTCAACCGTTTCCCAACATTCCGCTTTAGAATAAACACTTCCGGTTTTGCCATAACAGCTACCCCTGATCCTTACGCCCACCGACTCATTGTTACTTTCTGCCGTGTATAGAACTGAACGCCCTCTTTGCCCTGTACATGAAGATCCCCGTAAAAGGATCCGTTCCATCCTGAGAACGGAAAAAACGCCATGGGGGCCGGTACACTGACATTTATGCCGATCATTCCGGCGCTGACGCTGTGCCGGAATTCACGGGCGGTGCGTCCGCTACCCGTGAACAGGACGGCCGCGTTTCCAAATCCACTACTGTTGCATAGGGCAATAGCGTTTTCCAGATCATCGGTTCGGATGACGGAGAGGACGGGGCCGAAGATCTCATCTTTCACGATGGACATCTCCGTGTGCGTCTGGTCGAAGATGGTAGGGCCCAGGTAAAATCCGTTCGGCGTTTCCGGAACCTTTACTGAACGGCCGTCCCGGTATAAATTAGCGCCCGCGGATAGCCCTTGTTCGATGTACCCTCGAACTTTTTCCAGGTGTCCCTTTGTCACTACCGGTCCCATCTCGGCTGCAGGATCCCGGTCGGTCGGTCCCACCTTCATAGCATCCAGGGCATCCCGTAGTAAAGGCAAAACCTGTTCGCCAGCATTCTCCACCGTAACCGCCACGCTACCGGCCATGCACCGTTCCCCTGCACAACCGTAGGCGGAATTTATCAGGTTGTTAACAGTGAATTCGGGGTCGGCGTCGGGCATGATAATCATATAATTCTTGGCGCCGCCGGCCGCCTGGACACGCTTTCCCTGCGCGGTCGCTGTCTGATATACGTGCTTTGCCACCGGAGAAGAACCCACGAACGACACAGCCGAAACATCCGTATGAGTACAAAGGGCGTTGACTGCCTCAACACCGCCGTGGACCATGTTGATGACACCTGCCGGAAGACCGGCCTCGTATAGAAGCTCTATCAGGCGGATGGTGGTCAGCGGGACTTTTTCCGATGGTTTCAGAACGAATGTATTGCCGCAGGCTATGGCCAACGGATACATCCACATCGGTACCATTGCGGGAAAATTGAACGGCGTGATACCGGCACAGACCCCTATCGGCTGACGGATGGTGTCGCAATCGATTCCGAGGGCGATCTGTTCGGCGGAATCGCCCATCAACAGTGAGGGAATGCCACAGGCGAATTCTACCACCTCAATGCCTCGCCGCACCGAGCCTCGAGCTTCTTCAAGCGTCTTTCCGTGCTCCCGAGTGACCATCTGGGACAGTTGTTCGAATTCGTTTTCGAGGAGGTGGACGTATCTAAACAGCACCCGGGCCCGGTCTACCGCGGGCGTTTCTGACCATGCGGGGAAAGCGGCAAGTGCAGCCTGAACCGCCTGGTCGATTTCGTCGGCGCCGCACAGGGGCGTGTGGGCGATCACAGTACCGTCCGAAGGGTTGTATACAGGTTCCGTTTCAATAGCACTGGAAACGACCCACTCCCCACCGATGTTCAGACGACAGGTTTCAGGAACCGACATAGGTCTCCTTTCTGATGGCTAAACTTATTAAGTTAAATATGAAAAAGGCACAAAGATCACAGAGAATGTTAAGGATATTCGTCCTGATTATCAAGAAGAATATCCAACAAATTCTATGTCCGCTGTACCTTTTATCTTATCGTGATCACGGTATCTGCCGCAATGAGGTGTTTTTGTAGTCTCCAGATGTAGCCGCCGTCCGGATCGAAGCAATCTACCAGGGCTTTTTGCCCCAATCCGCCGAGGAAATCTCCCACTCCCTCCTGGAAATTGCCGACTTCTTAAGATTACGGTTCGACCACCTTATTCCCCCGCGGCTGACGTACCTCAAGTGCGGTCGGGGCGAAAGCCAGGCAGCGACTTCACGGTACACCGCGCAGTGACATGAATCCAGGTGGTATTAACCCACCGGCTCCGATTTTCCAGACTTTGCAGAAGCATACGCGGCTTCTGTCAGTTGGGCAACCCGTAATCCGCAAATGGGCGGAGCCTGCACCGCTGCGTGGCCCTGTATGGCGTCTATGAAATTCTGAGCCGGCGGCTTACCGCCCAAAGCAGCACGTGGTAGGATGATGTCTTCTCCATTACGGTGCACCATCAACGGTTCCGCAGCACCAAACCGCATCACACCTTCCGAACCGTAAAACGTGAACTCCTCGCGCCATTCCGGAGACTGCGACGTGTAGGAGAGCGATCCAACCGCACCGTTTGTAAATTCGACAGAGATACTGGTGTTTACATCCACCAGCGTACCTTCCTGACTGATAAACGCATGTACCTGCTTCGGTTCCAGGCCGGTGGTCCAGAGCAGAATGTCGTTGATGTGACTGCCTGTGTCCATAAAGTGTCCACCTCCTGACAATGCAGGATCGGCACGCCACGAAGCACCCGGCTGAAATATGCTCAGGCAATCCTGGGCGATGATGACGTGCACCATGCGGACATCTCCGATGACTCCATTCCGGATCATTTCGCGGGCCCTGATAAACTTGCCTTCTCCGTGACGCTGATAGGCCACAGCGAGGATTTTACCATTCTCTTCAGCCGTTTTTATGAACGCTCTGGCGTCCCTCGTTGTGGTGGCCATGGGTTTTTCGCAGAGCACATGCAGCCCGTTCTGTAAACAGGCCCGAACCTGGTCGGCGTGATCGGTATGAGGCGTCGCGATCACGACCGCATTAAGGGGCTCACAGGCAAGCAGGGCATCCACATTGTCATACCGGTTTAAACGCGCGCTAGCCGTTCCGACCGTTTCCGCCAACCGGTCCAGCGACGCCTCACTGGTATCACACACCGCCGTCACACGGACGTCACTACGCCGTAACAGTTCGCGGGCGTGATGATTGCCCATACCGCCTGTACCGATGATACCGATCTGAATTTTTGACATATTGGTTCCTTTATCGGACTCATACGTAAAGACGCTTCCGGACAAACAAATAAAGGTATCGATACCGGCAGTGTCCGTGCACTTGAAATATCTTGTAAAATCAACAAATTTATTTTGTTACGGTAGATTTGGCATCTCTTTTTGTCAATGGATTTTGCAGTTTCAAATAAACAAATTGACATCTTCTTATGGGAAATATACGTTCGTTTTGTGGTAAATATACGTTCGTTTCTCAAGTTTATTTCCTTTCAACCTGACCAAAGGATTTTGTGATGCAGGATCAGATCCTCGCGATCGTAGTGGAAATGCGGGATTTCGTCTGGGGGATTCCTCTGCTCTTTCTGCTCGTGGGCACAGGGCTGTTTCTGACCGTAAGATTAAAGTGCCTGCAGTTCACCTCGCTCTTCCATTCTCTCAATCTCGCATTCATAAAACGTAAAGACGATGGTGCCGAAGGTGATATCAGTCATTTTCAAGCTTTGATGACGGCGCTCGCGGCTACGGTAGGAACAGGAAACATCGCTGGCGTAGCCACCGCCATCGCTGCGGGCGGTCCCGGTGCATTATTCTGGATGTGGGTGACTGGCCTGGTGGGTATGGCTACCAAATATTCCGAGGCATTGCTCTCCGTAAAATACAGGGAAACAGATGCCTCCGGCCTTATGCGCGGCGGACCGATGTATTACCTGTCCAACGGTTTGGGCTGGCCGAAGCTTGGTGCCCTTTTCGCCCTCTTCGCGGTTCTCGCCTCATTCGGTATCGGCAACATGACCCAGTCAAACTCCGTAGCGGATGTTCTTTCGGCCACTTTCAGCGTTCCCTCATGGGCGACTGGATTGGCGCTCATGGTGTTCACCGCGTTAGTCATCATCGGCGGAATACAAAGTATCGGTCGTGTCACCAGCTTCATCGTCCCCATTATGATTGTATTCTATATGCTGGGCGCTATAGGCGTGCTTCTTCTCAATATATCGGCAATACCCGATATCATACGGCTCGTGTTCACCCATGCGTTCTCGCCCACGGCCGCGGCCGGTGGGTTTGCCGGAGCGACGATACGGATGGCCGTTCAGATGGGCGTCGCACGCGGCGTGTTTTCCAACGAATCCGGCCTCGGAAGCGCCGGTATAGCGGCAGCGGCGGCACAGACCCGGGATCCGGTTACCCAAGCGCTCGTTTCCATGACTCAGACATTTATCGATACCCTGGTGATATGCAGCTTGACGGGATTCGCGATCATCGGTACCGGCGTCTGGTCGAACGGCGACACCGGCGCACCGTTGACCGCAGCCGCATTCTCCGCAGGCCTGCCCGGAGAGATGGGCGGTATGATCGTTGCCCTCGGACTGGTTCTCTTCGCGTATTCCACGGTGTTGGGATGGAGCTATTACGGCGAGAAATCAATCGTATACCTTCTGGGTGACAGAGCCGTTATGCCGTATCGGATCGTCTTCTGCCTGTTCGTGGGTCTCGGCGCGGTTACACAGCTGAACCTGGTCTGGACGTTTTCCGACTTGACCAACGGTCTCATGGCAGCCCCGAACCTCATTGCCTTGATCGGTCTTTCCGGCGTTGTTGTAGCGGAGACGAACCGATACTTCAGCAACCGGGGGTGAGCACGTCGGATCAGAACAAGACATATAAATTAGCCGGTGAGGATGTCGCACGGTACCGGCGGGCACTGCTTGCATGGTATCGGGAGCACAAACGGGATTTGCCGTGGCGGCGTAATGACGACCCGTACTCGGTCTGGATTTCCGAGATGATGCTGCAGCAGACCCAGGTAAACCAGGTCGAGCCATTTTACGAACGGTTTATGACGCAATTCCCATCGGTGCAAACGCTTGCCGCAGCTCCGCTGGACGATGTCTTGAAAGCCTGGGAGGGCCTCGGTTATTATGCGAGAGCCCGCTACCTGCACCGTGCCGCTGTGCAGGTAGTTGATCAATACGCGGGGAGGATTCCCGAATCGCTGTTCGAGATCTCAATTTTGCCCGGCATTGGTACCTACACGGCTGCTGCGATCCTAAGCATCGCCTACCATAAGGACCTCGCCGCAGTGGACGGCAACGTAATCCGCGTATTGAGCCGGTTGTACCGCATCCACGAAGATGCCACAAAAGGACCCGTCAAACGGAGGTTCCAGGAGCTGGCGGACGGGCTGTTACAGAAAGGCCAGGCAGCGGACTTCAACCAGGCGATGATGGAACTCGGCGCCACGGTTTGCCTGCCTCATAAGCCGCGTTGCACTGTCTGTCCGGTCCAACGCCATTGCAGGGCCTTTCACGAATTATCCGACCCCTCCGGCCTGCCGTACAAACCACCAAAGAAAGAAAGGCCCCATTATGACCATGTGGCGGGAGTCATCATACTCAACGACAAATTCCTCATCATACAACGCCCCTTCGATGGCTTACTGGGTGGTTTATGGGAGTTCCCCGGCGGCAGACGCCGAGAGAATGAATTGCTCACAGAGGGTGTGACACGGACCATCCTGGAGTCCACAGGCCTCACCGTGAAGACAGGCCTGGCGCTACCGACTGTTTCACACGCTTTCACGCACTTTAAAATAACCCTGCACGGTTTTTTCTGCGCCTTCATCGAAGGTGAGGCCACAGCCATAACATGTCATGATGCTCGATGGGTGTCACTGGCACATTTGGCTGATTTCGCTTTTTCGAGAGCACACAACCGACTGATCGGCATCATGAAAAAGGAGGCGGCCAAGGGGCAGGTGGAAATGTTTGCCTCAGCTGCGAAATAATCATATGAAATTTGCCCAACCACTCATTCCCGGTCGTTTGATCCAGCGGTATAAACGTTTCATGGCAGACATAGAACTCGAGGACGGTACTGTAATTACGGCGCATTGCGCTAATTCAGGCAGTATGGAGGGGTGCAAAAAACCCGGCAGCAGGGTCTACGTGACTCCGCACGACGATCCCAAGCGTAAGCTCAAATTCACCTGGGAAATGATCCGGGTAGGACGCACCTGGGTCGGCATTAACACGGGCTATCCTAACCGGATCGTGTTTGAGGCAATCGAGAAGAAAAAAATTCCTGAGTTAACAGGGTATGGTGAGATGAAGCGGGAGGTGAAGTACGGAAAGAACAGTCGAATCGACGTGTGGCTGAACGGGCCAGATCACGCCTGTTATGTGGAGGTGAAGAACGTAACGCTTACAAATGGAAACGTGGCGCTGTTCCCGGACGCCGTGACGGAACGCGGCGCCAAGCACCTGCGAGAATTGATGGATCAGGTAGCTATCGGCGACCGGGCCGTAATGTTTTACTTTGTCCAGCGATCCGATTGTGAGGTTTTCAAACCGGCGGACACCATCGATCCGGTATATGTCGAGACCCTCAGGGAAGCCGTGTCGAAAGGTGTAGAGGTTCTGGTGTACGAAGCTAAAGTAACCCCGACCCAGATCCGTCTCGGCGAACCCCTCCCATACGACCTGGGCAAGTGATGATCTTCAAAGTTTCAAAGGCCTGTTACGGCCTTGGCTTGAGAGCCGGAGCAATAGTGTTTCGAGGTATAGAAATCGGAGACTCGTCCCCAGAACTCAGCGGTGAAATCGAGAAAGAAGTCAGACGGATCCAAGTCAGGCATGAAGATTCGAAACTGGTCAGAACCCTCGAAGAGATAAAGGTGCTACATGACATCTTGAGGTCCGTAGGCGTAAATCCAAGGCGCATACAGCCGTCCAATCAGCGACTGCTGGAGATGGCTTGCAAAAAGGGTGTCCTGCCATCGATTAATTCGCTTGTTGACACTTACAACCTCATCAGCATTCAAACCAGAGCCAGCATGGGTGCACACGATCTGGGCAGTCTCAGCTTACCGGTCTCATTGACCAAGACCACCGGTGAAGAATCGTTCGTACCACTCGGCACGACGGAGGAACAGCCGGTGCCGGCCGGCGAATTTGGCTATGTGGATGCGGATAATCGGATGATATGCCGTCTCGATGTCCGCCAGGCGGACTTCAGCAAGGTAACGGCCAGCAGCCGGGATGTTCTGTTGATCATAGAAACCAATACTGCGTTTACTGAAGAGGCGGTTCGTCAGACGTTCGACACCTCCATATCGCGGATCACTTCCATATGTGGCGGCGAAGCGGAAATCGCCTGGTATCCTGAATCGGTGGAAACGTGACGGTCGTCATTGCAACTATATCGCATGAGTTGGTACTATTGAGGTGTTATGTGTAAACATGGGCTTCGTGTTCTACTGTATATTCTGTTTGTTCTACCGGATCCTGATCCTTTAAACGCACAGACCACAGTTTCCGGTACCCGGGGTGTGGCAAGCGACCGGGGCGTCCTGAATGTGAGCGCAGTGGTACGTTCCCGCATCATGGCGGCAAATCCGGCGGACCGGCCACAGGAAATCCATCCGCCGCAACCCGGTCCGGACAAACGTACGCCGCTGTCGGAGCCTGTGCCGCAGCGGGATGTTCCGTTTCGTCCCGGGGCGTTCCAGGCGCCTGCGGGTGCGGTACCCTCCCTGGTAGCTAGTTTCCCGGCTCTCGGGGATAACAATGCTGCCATCCCCCCCGATACCCACGGTGCCGCCGGCCCGGATCATTTGATGGTGACTCTCAATACGGAAGTCCGCATCCAAGATCGTACGAGCGATGTCATCAGTACTGTCGGACTCAATACATTCTGGACAGGAATCGGAATATCGTGGCCATTTGATCCAAAAATACTCTACGACCATATGTCCGGTCTGTGGATTTTCACGGCCATGGCCGATCCTTCGGCATCCACCTCGTCGGTTCTGATCGGAGTGTCCCAGACCGCCGACCCAACAGGCAGCTGGAACATCTACCGCATCGAGGCGGACGCCAGCAACATTGCCTGGGCGGATTATCCCAGTATCGGTTTCAACAAAGACTGGATCGTCATCCAGGTCAACATGTTCACCATCTCCGGCGACGCCTACACAGGATCCAATATCTACGTATTCGACAAGGCGGATCTTTATGCCGGGGGGCCTGGCTCATTCACCCTGTTCCAGGATTTCTCGGGTGGTTTTACTCAAAATCCAGCCATCACCTATGACGATACGCTCTCCACTATGTATCTACTCGAAGAATGGATTGGGAATCACGAAGGATTCGGGTCGCTTCGCCTAACTACCATCTCGGGTGAAGTAGGAAATGAAGTGTACACAGTGGATGTTGCCTTTCCTTCCACCAGTGATACCTGGGCGGTTGGACCGCCCGGAAATAACTCTAATTTTGCGCCGCAATCCGGCGCAATTACCGGAATAATGACCAATGACGCCCGTTTACAGAATGTGGTATACAGGAACGGATCATTATGGTGCACCCATACGATTTTTTTACCGGAAACCGGCGTCAGCCGCAGCGCTATCCAATGGTGGGAACTCAGCCCGTCCGGCGCGGTGCTCCAGCGCGGACGTGTCGATGACGCGGAGAACGGGAAATTCTATGCCTTTCCTTCCATAGCAGTAAACCAGAACAGTGATGTTCTGATCGGGTATTCCAGGTTCGGCGCGGATCAATACGCCAGCGGTAACTACGCGTTCCGATCGGGTGATGATCTGCCTAACACCCTTCAGGAAGATACAGTATTGAAAGAAGGAGAGGCCAAATATGTAAAGACGTTTGGCACTGGTAGAAACCGATGGGGCGACTACAGTAACACGGTCGTGGATCCTGTAGACGACACCAGTTTCTGGACGATTCAACAGTATGCGGAAGAGCCGGTCAGCAGTAGCGACCGCTGGGGCACCTGGTGGGGACAGGTAGCACCTACCCTGGCAGATCCCGTGATCTCTGCAACGCCATCGACGGTCGACTTCGACTTAGTACCCACAGGAAAATCTCAGGACAAGCTATTGATCATCCGCAATGAAGGCACCGGCATCCTAAATATCACAGATATAAGTACTGCTAGCGGTGTATTTTCGGTCGAGGACTCTTCCTTGATTACCGGCTGGGGCACAATCACTGTGGGAATAAGCGACAGCGTGACAGTGACGGTGTCATTCCTCTCGAATACCGCCGGGGTATTCACAGACACCCTCGCAGTCAGCAGCAATGACCCCAACACACCAGTCCTAACGGTACCCTTGAGCGGTTTGTCCGTCTTCAGGGGCGATATGGATGGGGACAGTGAGATTACCATACTCGACCTAGTTCTCCTCGCGCGCACCATTATCGGTTTGAACCCGGAACCGATTCCGGATACCTTAGAATTTTATACGGCGGATGCTAATGATGACGGAGACCTCAACGTGATCGATGTGATCCTTCAGGTCAACCAGATCCTTAACATCCCCACAAGACCAATGGTCTCAGAGGCGGACGGACGGGTATATCTGAGCCTGGATGAACCACTTGCGCTGCCCACCGGCCAAACCGTGATCCCGGTGGTGATCGATGCGGAGGGGCCATTGGCCGGTGTTCAGTTGCGATTTGCTTTCGATGAAAATCTATTGAGACTCGAAGTCCCTTTTCCAGCCAACCCGCAGAAAGGGATGACGCTTCAGAGTTTCCAGGCCGACGGAATCCTGCGATTGATAATGTACAGTCCCACAGGTCAACAAATTAATGGCGCCCGGAAGATACTGATGTATTTTCCGGTATCTCGCCGGGGTGATTCGGTGGAAACGCCGTATTTGACACTCGAAGAGGCGGTATTGTCGGATCGGCACGCCCGTCCGATCGATTCCGAGATCATCAAAGCTACGGTCAAAATTATGGAAATACCATCAGTATTCTCTCTCAAGCTGAATACCCCTAATCCGTTCAATCCGACGACACGGATTGGGTACGAAGTGCCCAAGCAATCGCACATAACATTGATCGTGTTCAACCTGCTCGGCCAGGAGGTCATACGACTGGTGGATACCCCTCTGTACGCGGGAAGATATACTGTGGAATGGCACGGTGCCAACGCTCGGGGTCAACCGATGCCGAGCGGTGTGTACGTGTACCGGATGACCTCAAGTACCGGCTACAGTGAAAGCCGACGCATGTTATTACTGAAATAAGGAGCACACCATGGAGATTGTACCCGGGTTACATCGGATCGAAACCCTGCTGGGTAACCGGAAGTTATATCAACACCTCTACGTGGGAGACCGAATAATCCTGATCGACACCGGCATAACCAACACTCTGTCTTCGCACGTGTTTCCTTATCTGGAATCTATCGGCCGCAGTCCATCCGATATCGACATGGCGATCATCAGTCATGCGGACGCTGATCATTTCGGTGGCAACGAAGAGTTGAGGAACACAGCACCCCACGCATGGATCGCATGCCATGCTAATGATACCGAATGGATATCTGATCCGGAAGCCATTATGAAGGGGCGTTACGATCAATTCGCCTTGTCGCACAGCATTTCTTATCCGGATGAGGTCAAGGAGTTTTTGAGAGGTATGATGGGGGAGGCGGTACCTGTTGATCTCCAGTTCACAGGCGGAGAAACGATCCTGATGTCAAAGCGGCGGCCGTTACGGGTGCTCTTCCTGCCGGGTCATACACGAGGCCATATCGGTATCTACGATCCAACAGAAAAATCCGCCGTGCTAACGGATGCAATCCTCTGGAAAGGACTTCCCGATGTGGATGGAAACATCGTTTTGCCGCCTACCTACTGCCATGCCGACACCTACAAAACCACCATACAGATGGTCAAACATCTCGACATCGATACGCTCTGTCTGTCACATTTTGATCTACTGAAAGGAAAGCCCGCCATCGAGGTCTTCATCGCGGAAACGCAACGTTTCGTGGATCGGGTAGATAAGGCGATACTGGACTGTCTGTCGGGAGACAAACCAGGAAGATCGTTAAAAGATCTAGTGGCGTTCACGGATTCTGTGCTGGGACCGTTCGGCGATGCCAGGCCGGAACTCGCGTATCCGCTTTCAGGCCATATGACCGAATTGGTGCAACAAGGGCGCGTGGAAGAAATTAAAGACCAGGGTTTTACACGCTGGCGGTTGCGATAAAACTCCGGGGCTAGGATTCGAACCTAGATACCTGGAACCAAAATCCAGTGTCCTGCCATTGAACGACCCCGGATCGATTTAGTGAATCGATCGGATGCCCGCGCATCCCGTATGGAGAGTGGCTGCACTTTTGTAGTCGGTGTCACCGTCGAACTGACAAGGCATTCGCCGGAGATCAGATTTCGTGTTGCCAGGTACCGTAACGTAGCATTCCCATCGACGAAAATCGTGTCGAGTGTCGTGCCTACGCATGTGGTGCTTTCGACCGATAGGATGTGCCGTCCCTGCGTAACCGTTCGAAACAAAACGATATCACCGATATTCAGTAGCCGGACATCCCCACCGAGATCCACCCGTATGGTCTCCGAGCTCTGTAGCGTATTCACTACCGTCAGATCGGAGGTCTCGCTCCCGCTGCACCCCAGGATGCATACCGTCAGGAAGCACCAAAAGAGCGGTATGGGCCGGTGCGTCACAGATAGAACGTAAGACCGCCTGCTCGCGGGCCGGACGGACTCCCCTGTACTGAAACACTCTCCATTTCCAATATACCTATTAATGCCGGAATGAATCTCACTTGTATGCAGTTCAGCATATCAAAGTCAACCTTACGATAATCTACAACACATACGAGGATTACAAAGACGGTTGTTTATTCAACTGCTTGTAATCCGTAAAAAGGGTTTTTGAATCTCTATTTAAGGCGCCGCTTGGCTGAAAAACGGGTATCACAATTACGGCACCGAATGAGACGGTAACTATCCTGGTACCATGATTTAAAGGTATCCCACCATTTCCACCAGACTTGAATTTTCCGTCCGCAGGTGGGACAACGCAATTCACCCGGTTTCAATCGGTCTTCAGGAGCATCCGTCGGAACGACAACGGGTTCAGAGAGGCCATAAGGGCTGGTCAAGGCTCGCTTGACCGAATCATCCCCCACCCGTTTATCCTGCTTTTTGCGTCGTCCCATCATAGAATGGTTTACCGGAAAGAATCTTGTCTGTTAAATTGCATAAAAAAATACGCGGATACCAGAGTGGTGTCAATGAAATTATTGCCGTGAAGGTAGGCGGGGGAGCGTTTCAGGGGACCTCTGGCCCATAAGCGAGGTGTACCACGCGTAGTTGTCCATAACCAGACGCACGAAGTTCCGGGTTTCATCCATGCTGATCCGTTCCACAAATTCGTCGATATCCCGGGTTCCCCGCTGCCTAACCCACCGGGCGATGCGTGTCGGACCTCCATTGTAACCGGCCAGGGCAAGTTCCGGGTTCCCGTCAAAGCGTTTCAGCAGGCGGCTCATGTATCGCGAACCTATAGCGATGCTCACCTCCGGTTCTTTCAGACGGAGTACGGAGAAATCCGGCATACGCATCTGCCGAGCGGTTTCCTTTGCGGTCGACGGCATCAACTGCATAAGACCGTGGGCGCCGGCCCAGGATGAGATCCACGGATCGAACAAGCTCTCCTGTCGCATGATTGCAAGAAGGAACAGGGGGTCCATTTCATTTTCTGCGGCGGTTTCGATCACCTGGATCCAGAACGGTGCAGGGTAAAGGAACACAGCCGGCACCACATTCCCTTCACCTTCCCGATCCTGGTACAGCATCCTCCGGAGCCTGTCGATCGCTCGAATGCCTTCTCTATACAAACGGTGCTCAAAGTAGATCCTCGCGGTTTCAGCGAGCACGCCGGGGTCATCCGGGAGAATAAAGCGGACCAGGTCTGCCTCCCGCTCACTTTCTTTACGAAGCCATACCTCCACCAGCGCTTCAGTCCGTTTCAGGTGGATCCATTCCGGCTTCTTGATATACGAGGAATCAGACACATTAAAGGATTTGGTTAAGGATTTCATATCAATCAAGGGCGGCTGCAAATCCGGTGCAGCATCCACCACCCAGCCGGTCAAGACAGGCTTAGCAGCCGCTCCTTCCAGGACACTGAGACGGAGATCGGCGCGATACGCATAGTAAGAATTGGGATATCTCTCCATGACATTGGTGAAATTTTGTCGCGCCTTCTGCAGCGCCCCGTGTTTCTCTGCCGATTTTCCGGCCCAGTAACTCGCTTTAGGCCCCAGGTAGGACCTGGGATGCCGTTCCGGTAGCCCCTGGAATGCCGCCGCGGCCTTATCATATCTCTTGGCCCTGTAATAGTTATATCCCGCCTGCCAGTATGCCTTCGAAACGCTGTCGTGCGCCGGATACAAAGCCGCCATTTTCAGGAACTGTTCAGCCGAATCGCTCAGACGTCCGATGCTTTCAAGATGGCGTGCCGCGTACAGGAGCGCCTCCGGAGCATTTTCAGCAGCAGGATACGCTTCTGCGAATGCCACGTAGGCCTCGACCGCAGCACTATACCTTTTTAGCCCCCGAAGCGATCTAGCCACGTGGAATGAGGCGTCAGGCGCCAGTTCATGCTCAGGATATCGCATAAGGAAATCGCGAAAACCCTGTTCCGCATCCGTATATCTTCTCAACAGATACTGGCTGCGAGGATAGTAATACAAGGCCTGCGCCATCACCAGACTGTCAGAAACCGAGGCGACCAGATTACCCAACGTCTGCACGGCCTTGCCGTACTGACGCTCTCGCAGGTACACCATACCGGCCCAGAGGCGTTCCTCCTCACTCCAAATACCATCGGTACTTTCTTTAACGGATTCGATCGAAGAAATCACATGGGAAGCCGCTTGGGTATCCGAAAATCGGGAGAGCACCGTCCGGTATTTCTCCATCGCTTTATCAGAATTCTGAGCCGTTAGATGGGTAAAGCCGATATGGGCAAGGAGCGCGGCACTGTCCGCAGGAGCGGTGTGGGCATTGGTGGCCAGGATCGATTCCAGCACATCCACTGCGTCGTCATAGTGCCCCTTTTCAATGAGGTGGGTAGCGATCTTCCGCGCCGCTTCGGCACGGAAAGGACTGTGGGGATAATCACGTACCAACCGGCGGAGCGGATCGATTCCGTCATCCGACCTGCCAGCGTTAAGCAGGCATTCGGACATTGTGTAAAGTGCATAGTCTCCGATGACAGGGAAGGATTCTACAGCCCGACCATACCATGTCACCGCGTTATTCCATTGTTTCAGACGATAGTAAACATGCCCGATGCGAAATGCGAGACGTCCGGCATTTTTACCGCTCATATACTCCGTAGCGGCGAGAAAATAGGGCAGCGCTTCCTGGTACCGCTCCAGGGCGACCTGAATGTGAGCCATGTCATAACTGGCGAGACCCGCCCAACGGCTGTCGGGATATCTGGCCAGAACCGAATCATACATGGCATTCGCGGCAGCGGGTTGATCGGACATGTACAGCATCCGGGCAACCCTATAATCCACCCAGCCTCGAACGTCTTCGTCCGCGTGAGGCATCTCGTGAATCGACTGCTGGATCGTTCGGTACCGGTCGAGTGCCGTTAGATACGCGCCCCGGGACGCCAGAGAATCGGCTGCGTGAATCTCCATGGCGACCGGTGTCAGCCTGATTGCGTCGGGCGGATCATTGTTGTTGGCCGGCGCTTCCAAAGGACCGTTCCACAACAGGAACACAAGGCCGGTCAATACTAATACAGGTACTAAGAATCGAGGTGGATGAGACATAATGCCTGGGAATTGGAAAAAGAGCCTGATCGTTGTGTTGGGTACTGCTGCAAAGTCTAACGACTGAACTCCCCCGCCCCCATAGGGATTTCCTTAAAAATTGTCAAAAAGCTCGAAGATAGCTACCAGAGGCCGGTTATTGCAAATTCGTGTATTTTCGCTTTCTTGATCTGCGCGAAGTGGATCTCAACATTAATTAATACCGTTTCCAAACTATTGGTGTTTTCCGCTTATTTTTTGGGATTGACTTCATCGGCGTCTGAAGAAGAATCAGCCTCTGGATCATCGGGCGGCGTGTCCGCTTCTGGCTCTTCGCTCATCCGTCCCGGCCCAGCATCGTCTGCCCCCGGGCGTTCTTCTTTATCCTCGAGATCCGCCCCCGCCTCATCTTGATCAGTTTCCGGTTTTTCCGGTAGGATCGCGTTCTCTCCGGTTTCGGTCGCATCCTCTTCTGAACCGGATTCCGTATCACTACCCGCCTCATCCTGTGGTGGGCGCGGCATGTTAGCCATTTCATCACCGTATTCGAAGAAAAACTCTTCGTCGTCCTGATGTCCCTCTCCCATATAACCCGACTGGGGATTGGTATAATCCGGAAGCGATCTTGAGACGGACGGGCTCTCCCCATCTTCGTCCTCTGCTTCTTCAGTTGTTTCTGCCTCTCGGCCGCGGGCGATGAGCCAGGAAATGAACACGCTGAGCACATAAAGAATGAGCAACGGTATTGCAACGATTATTTGGGTCAATGGATCACCGGTGGGTGTAATCACGGCGGCCAGGATGAAGATGATGACCATTGCATACCGCCAGCTCTGTTTCAGCATGTCGGGTGAGAGTATCCTTATCCAGGTAAGGAAGGCAACCAGAATCGGCATCTGAAACACAGCGCCCATGATCAAAATCATTTTCACGACCATGGACATATACATACCAACGTCCCATTGTGCCTTGACATCGGACACGCCAGAGCCCATGAACAGCATAAAATTGATAAGGATGGGAATCAGTATGTAGTAGGCAAAAGAAGCGCCCAGGACAAACAGGAGCGTGGAGAAGAAAACCACATGGGGAACGTATTTCTTTTCATTATTGAGCAGACCAGGGGCGATGAATTGCCAGGCTTGGAAGAGCAACACCGGCAACGCCAACACCAGTCCACAGCCGAGAGAGACGTAGACCCTGATCATGAACATGCCAGAAGGACGGATGAACTGCAGTTCCAGCACTTCATGAGACTTGGTGGGGATGATCAGGAAATCGACGATCTCAGCGGAGAACAGAAAACATACAATCATACCGATCAGAACCGCGACAACCGATTTGAGAACGGCCCACCGCATTTCTTCAAGATGATCGAAAAAAGACATCTCCTGCAAAATTCTGTTGCCGGACATCGAGGATCTCCGAAAGGTTGTTAAGACTGTAAAAAAGACTGCGTTATATAACGCTTCCTTCCAAAAGTTGTCAAGTATAAAACGGGACCGAGGCACCACCGTTTCTGCTTGACGAATTCCGGTCGCAGGGCTACGTTAGGGGGTGCTGGTCAACCGCATCCGTTAATGAACATACAACCATTATTCTGAACCAATTCATTACAGGCTGCATATGCCGTCAAAACCTTCTCTTTCCGTTTCCGCGCCCGGACGAATTTGTCTGTTTGGTGACCATCAGGACTTTCTCGGTCTGGCTGTGATAGCTGCGGCCATGGATCGTAGAATTCGGATAACCGGACAATCGAACGGCACGCGCTCCTTTACCATCGCATTACCGGATATCGGAGGAGAAGATGGGTTCGAATTTTCGGGGGAGATCCCTTACCGTGCCCCACGGGATTACCTGCGCTCCGTCCCCAATGTTCTCTACCGTTTGGGCCTACGTTGGCCGACGGGATATGACTGCGTCATACGGGGCAATGTACCGATCAACGCTGGGTGTTCCAGTTCCTCGGCAATGGTGATCGCCTGGACCCGATTCCTGATGGCCGCAGCGGATCCGGATACCGTGCCGGATCCGCTTGAGATTGCGCGAATCGGCCATGAGGCCGAAGTGCTCGAATTCAAGGAACCGGGCGGGATGATGGACCATTATACCTCCAGTCTCGGTAAACTGGTGTACATCGATTGCGGACCTGATATAGGTGTTGAGCAAATGGATGCTGTCCTCGACGGATTCGTTCTGGGAGACTCGCTCGAGCCGAAGGATACCATGGGTGTACTGAAGCAATCCAAAGAAGAAGCGCTGCAGGGACTCGCATTGATGGAAGAAAAAATCGGCGGATTCCGGTTCAGGACCACGCCCCTGGCAACCGTGGAAGACATGCTGTCGGATTTGCCGGAACACGCGGCCCGGAAAGTATATGCCAACCTGGTCAATTGGGAAATCACCTGTAAGGCGAAGGCCCTTCTGACTTCCGGTTCGTTGGAGCCGCCCGCCCTGGGTGCGCTGATCGACCGTCACCACGAAATGCTTCGGGACGGCATCGGCGTATCCACACCCAAGATTGACCGGATGATCGAAGCGGCCAAGGGCGCAGGCGCACTGGGCGCCAAGGTGAACGGTTCCGGCGGCGGTGGCTGTATGATCGCCTATGCGCCGGATTGTCAGGAAGCCGTGGTCGAGGCCATCAACGGCGCAGGCGGGAATGCTTCAGCAGTAATCATCGACGAAGGGGCAAGACTCGAATGACCGAACAGGTCCCGTCAAAAGGTGTGATCCTCGCGGCCGGATACGGCACGCGAATGGCTGCACTAACACAGGTGGTGCCCAAACCGCTCCTGCCGATTGTGAATGTGCCGACGCTGGAGCGAATCCTCCAGGCATTTAAAGGAATCGGTGTAACAAACGCTCTGATTATTACCGGATACCGAGCCGATGTCATAGAAGCCCATTGCGGCGATGGATCACAGTGGGATATGTCGATACACTACCAGCCGCAGACCGAAGTGAGCGGCACTGGCAGTGCCGCAGCCATGGCTGCCGAATACGTCGGTGACCAGCCGTTTATGCTTACCTACGGTGATATCCTTCTGGATGCTGCCGAATATCAGGCGGTAGCGGACCTGTATCATCAACCGGGATGTGAAGCGGCAACCACCTTGAACCGGCTGAAGGATGTGTCAGTAGGTTCTGCTGTTTACCTCGACGGTAACCGAATTACAGAAATAGTCGAGAAACCGCCGCCCGGCACATCGACATCCAACCTGAACAATGCAGGCGTTTTTGTTTTCCCGCCAGCAGTTTTTGATGCCATCGCACGCACCCCGCGATCCATACGTGGCGAGTATGAATTGACGCAAGCAATACAGACGATGATATCAGACGGCATGGATGTAAGAGCCCATGTGATTCCGGGGGTGCAGTATGACATCGGCACTCCCGAAACCTATTTAAAAACCAATATCTCTTTGATAGAGACATTCAGCAATCCGGACACCCGGAAGGCAACGGCCGACAACTTCGCATCTCCAAATCTAATTAGTGAACCACCCGTGGCCATTTCCGAAATGAGTGAAATCGAACGCTGCCGGTTGGGGCCGAATGCCTGCATCGCTCACGGGGTACGGATCGGCCACAGCGTGTCGATTCGAAACAGCGTGATCATGCCCGGGGCGGACATAGGAGACGGGGCCTCGCTGTCATTCGCGATCGTCGGACGGTGTGCTAGCGTCAGCAATCGCGCCAGGCTCCACGGGAGAGTGGATGAAGTCGTGGTCACTGGCGACGGGGAGACTGCCGAGTAGATGATATGGCAAATTTAACCATAGGCACCGCGGGACATGTAGACCATGGCAAAAGCGCCCTGGTAGAAGTGCTCACTGGTACGCATCCCGATCGGCTTCAGGAGGAACAGGATCGTGGTATGACCATCGAACTGGGGTTCTCGTTCATGACTCTGGCAAATGGCCACGATATTCCGATTATCGATGTACCGGGACACGAGCGATTCCTGAAGACCATGGTAGCCGGTGTAAGCGGAATACATATGGTACTGTTCGTGGTGGCCGCAGACGAAGGGGTGATGCCTCAGACGATCGAGCACCTCGGTACGGTGCAGTTAATGGGTGTGGAACATGGCCTTATCGTCCTCACCAAATGTGATCTGGCTGATGAAGAGTGGTTGATGTTGGTGGAGGATGAAGTTCGGGAACTGGTGAGGGACACCTTTCTGGAAGAAGCGACGATTCACCATGTATCATCGCTCACCGGTGAAGGCGTAGAGGCATTGAAAACGGGTATTGAAGCATCGCTTTCCAGCATCACACCTGGGACGGATGACGGTATCTTCAGGCTCCCGATCGATCGAGCATTTTCCCTCAAGGGATTCGGGACGATTGTCGCCGGGACCGTATCGTCAGGTAGTGTATCGCTGGACGATCCTCTCGAGCTGTTGCCATCCGGAGTGCCCGTACGATTGAGAGGAATGCAGACGCATAACCAGAAAGTGGACAGGGCAGAGGCGGGGCAACGGGCAGCCCTGAACCTGTCAAATATCAAAGTGCAGCAAGTGGACAGGGGTGATGAGCTGAGTGTACCGGGCTATCTGGCGCCGACGATGATGCTGGATGCACGCGTCCAGGTCCTCCGATCGCTGAATGAGCCGCTCGCAAACCGAACCCGTATCCGCCTCCATAAAGGAACCGCGGAAGTGATCGGGCGCATCGTGATTCTTGACCAGGAAGAACTGGAACCCGGTGCCGAAGGATTCATCCAGTTCCGTCTGGAAAGTCCGATCGTGGCGGAGCGGTACGAACGCTTTATAATACGGGGCTTCTCGTCCATGCGCCTGCTGGGAGGCGGACGTTTTCTCGATGTGTACCCTCAGAAACACCGCAGGTTCCGACAATCTGTTCTGCTACACCTGACAGCCATCACCGACGCAAATCCCTCGACGCTGATTCAACAGGTGCTGCATGATGCCTACGGTGAGCAACGAGTCCGCACTATCCAGGAACTCAC
Source organism: uncultured Gemmatimonadota bacterium (assembly GCA_964470965.1). Classification (GTDB taxonomy): domain Bacteria; phylum JAAXHH01; class JAAXHH01; order JAAXHH01; family JABIQT01; genus CAYYIS01. Next base: position 22,084 of record CAYYIS010000064.1, read on the forward strand.
CCATGTAACGAATCTGCCTGCCGATGTTGTCCAGAAACAGGTCGATCGACTCGTGGAGGAGGGGACGTTCCTGCGGTTCGTTAATGGTGCAGTCATCCATTGCGACTGGTATCATCGCCTGCGTAATGAGATCCTTGGCCATCTCGAAACGTTGCACAGGGAACAACGCCTTAAGGAAATGGTGCCTCGGGAATCGATCCGTGCCCGCCTGGCCTCGCCTATAAACGACGTGGTGCACGATGTGATCCTGAAGGATCTGATTAACGAAAACAAGATCGTGCAAATAGGCCATTCCATAAAACTTCCGAGCCATGAAGTGAAGCTCACGGCGGCGGAGGAAAAAATCCGGGATACCATGGTACAGACGGGCACGGCAGACGGCATATCTGTGTTGTCGATCAATGATATATTGCACGCCGCTCCAGATGCAAAACCGGATCAGGTAAGGGCGGTCGCCACTTATCTTTTTGATCAGGGAGCGCTGGTCGAATTCACGAACCGCCATGTGATGCACCGAGAATCGCTCGAAGCGGCCAAGCATAAACTAATAGCCTATCTGCAGGCACACGAAACTGTTCGTGCCGCGGAATTCCGGGAGCATCTGAATATTTCGAGGGCGCATGCCACCGCCCTCCTGGATTACTTTTGCGACCAGGGTGTCACGCATAGAGAGGCTGGCACGCACACACTGGCGGAAACCAACGAGGGAGCGTCTGGGTAACTGGTGTTCCTCACGGACTTCAAATCCGATGGCGGGCCCTAACAAGGTCCGTGGTGGGTTCGATTCCCACACGCTCCCCCCAATTCAAGGTGATTAAATGACTTCAGAAGCAACTGCAGCAAACCCCGATGGCCAGGATCCAGAGCGAATTTCCATCGAGGTGCTGGGCATGTACCTTTTCATCGCCAGCGAGGCAATTCTGTTCTTCGTGCTTCTGTTTGTTTTCTACTGGACAAGATCCAACCATCCCGGTTCCTGGCCTCCGGCGGATCAGCCGCGGCTGCCACTGCTCATCACAGGCATCAATACCGTTATTCTGCTAGCAAGTGGAATGACGATGCTGCGGGCGTGGCACAGCGTTAAGAAAAACCAGGTAAAGGCGCTATCGAAGTGGCTGATGATCACCACGGCATTGGGATTCGTTTTTTTGACTGTGCAGGGATTCGAGTGGATCCGTCTGATCCGCTTCGGCCTGAGTATGTCGTCCAGCGTGTATGGCGCCCTCTTTTACATCATCATAGGATTGCATGCGCTACATGTGCTCTGTACCGCGTTGGTCCTGTTGTACGTCTGGGTCAAATCCACCGCCGGCATTTATACCTCTGAAAAACACCGCGGTGTGCAGCTATGTTACATGTTCTGGCTCTTCGTAGTCCTGATCTGGCCGATGCTGTACGGCCTGGTATATCTTTCGTGACTGTAAAGATAACCGATGGGAAAGTTCGTCTCCCTGGAATAGCGTGGATTCAGTTTCATTACAAGTCTCTTATTTTTCGCTGCCGAACCACCGGTCCCAGAATCTGGGGGGCGTGGCAGGTGTCGATCCATCCTTCGCCACATAGATCGTAAACGCCGTATTCCCGATCTGCTCACCACGCCAGGCCTGGAATCCCAATTCATTGGGTTCCAGGGCATCCCCCTTTAATTCTTCCTTCCATAGCTGGTTCATGGTCGTGTGCCACACGAAAAGGCCGCCGATGTCTTCTACCAGGATTCGCTCTGCGTTCTTATATGTCGCCATTCGCTTTTCATAATCGCCAACGATTCCGCCGGCCCGAACAACCAGTTCATCGAACGGGTCCACCTTCCAGGCGTGCCGTCCTGAGGACAGCCACAGGTTCATCAGGCTGCTCGGGTCGATAAAGTCAGCACCGAACCTCACCAGGCCCATCTGCAGGTTGTGGCTGTTGATCGCATCCATGAAGATCTTGATTTCCATATTGCGCACCACCAGCTCAATACCCAGGTTCTGCTTGATCATGGCCTGTATGGCCTCCCCGGCCGCATGCACCGGACGTACATCCCGACGCACCCACATTTCGACTCTCGGAAACCCCTCACCGTTTGGATACCCGGCTTCGGTGAGCAACTTGCGTCCGAGTTGGGGGTCATAATTCTGAACGGGAGCCAACGTTTCCGGCGCGGCCGCCGGGAAACCCGGAGGCAACATTGAATAAGCCGGGATCGCGAAGCCGTCCAGGGCCGAACGGCAGATAGCCTCCCGATCGATGGCATGGCTGAACGCCTGCCGGACCTTCAGGTTGTTAAATGGCGGGTTGTACGTATCCATGGTGAGGTAATAAGTGGCGAAGTCGGTGTACGAATGCAACTCGTTACGCAGCACCGGATCCGTCTTTATACGAGCCAGTTCAGCATGGTTCGTAATGATCACATGGTCCACCTCCTCCGCTTCGTAGGAGGCGAGCATGGGCGGTGGTGTTGATGCGTTGTGCAGCTTGGCAATCAAAGTTTCCAGGTAAGGCCGGGCCCCTCCGTGGTACATCGGGTTGGCCTTGAGGACGATTCGGTCGGCCTTGGTCCATTCCGCCAGGTAGAACGGGCCGCTGGAAATGGAGGTCTCTTCGCTGGTGGACCACGTATCGCCGTACTTCTCTATCGCTTGCCGCGGGGACACCCAGCTGTCGACCAGCAGATCGGGCAGGTAGGCACAGGGATCCTCTGTCTCCACCAGCAGCGTGTAATCATCCACGGCATAAGCTCCCAGAGAATCGAGCGGCATCTTGCCGGCCACCACGTGGCCCCAGTTCTTGATCGGACGGTAGTACCACTCCACGTCATAGGCGTTATCCGGGTCGGCACCACGGCGGAACGTATACACGTAATCGTGAGCAGTGAGCGGTCGGCCATCGGAAAACTGCAGGTCGTCCCGTAGGTAAAAGTACCATGCCCGCCCATCTGGCCTGGCTTCCCAGCTGCTCGCCGCGGCCGGAATCAGATTGAAGTCCTTGTCAAATCGAATCAACGGCTCGGCGATGATGCGATGGCCGTAAGTCCCCTTGTAAATCGTCCGGAACCATTCCATGTAGGTATGGTCCAGTTGAAACGTGCGCACAAACTGCTCGGACAGGGGAGCCGCATCAGGAGGGAGGACGACTCCGATGGAATTGACGATCGGCTCTGACTGTGGTGTTCGGTCTTCCGCCGTTACCATCACCGCCGTATACGTTGCGGAAAGCCAGATGGTAACGAGAAGTAGGATTCGGGCAAGATAGTGCATATATGAGATGATCAGGTGGCAGTCACTCGAAAAACTAAGGATAAGTAACAATGAAACAGAATTCTCTGAACATTTCCAACGGAAAACACATCCTTTAAAGGTACACACGAATCAATGAACATCGTGTTTATTAAAATCGAATTTCCCCCATGATCTGCAAATGAGTAAATATCATGGGGATAGGGAAAGCCCGTTTGAACTGTTCACAGTATTCCCATCATTAAATATAACGGTTATTGTGGTCGACACGGTTACCGAGCCTACAGTGATTCCGGCGGCGCAGATTGAGGTGTGCGGTTCCGTCTATATGTGCCGAAGAGGGCACTACCAAGCAAAATTCAGGCGAACAAAATCCAAAAATTACTAATCTTCCCGATATTGATGCTTCATCAAATCATCGATAGAGACATAGTCCAGCGTGGCTTTGTGGGTCGCTTCGAGAATTACGTCTGGTGCCATGCCCGCTTCCATAGCTTCCTGCCATCTGTTGGCGCACAGACACCATTTGTCGCCCGGTTTCAACCCGGGGAATTCGTATTCCGGCACGGGGGTGCTTAAATCATTGCCCATGCTGCGGCTGAACTGCAGAAAATCTTCGGTGGCCACCACACATACGGTGTGGGCGCCCAGGTCCTGTTCGCCGGTGTCGCACCAGCCGTTTCTGTAGAATCCGGTCATGGGTGAGATACAACAGATCTGTAGCTCCCCACCCATCACATTTTCTATGGTCGGCATAAAGTTTCTCCCTGTGTCGATTGTTCCCTTTCGCTGAAATGATTAGGTTATCAACATATAATGGAAAAGATGCAACTATCAAAGAAAAATATCAGAAGTCGGCAGCCACTTCCGGTAGCGGTTTTCGCATCACCGGAATCATACGCCACGACCATTTTGAGTTGTTGAATATCTGATTGATATCGAGGGCGCCGTACCAAGCAACGACCTCGAGACCTCCGGCCAGACGAACGGCTGCATCGATCTCTTTGCGAGTCCAGAGCGCCTGGTATTCCTCGAACACGATGGTCTGTGACCGGCCGGGCTCCGTCACGACTGCCGTCACCTCGTAGGAGCGAATCCCTTCTATTGGGTCGACTGGATCGCAATCTTTGCCCCACCGCATATGCACAGAGACATCACCCCGGCGGGCTTCCCATTCCAGGGGCGCCTCCGTGGCGGCCGGACCAATAAGGACCTCCCGGGGATGGAGCATTTCCATGATGTAAAGACCGCCGCTCCGGAGATTGCTCGCAACGGATTTAAGGTGGCTGACCATGTCATCCAGAGAGCGAATAAGCGTACCGGTAGCCATCATGCAGATGGCAAGGTCCACCGGAGACGGAAGGGAGAATGAGCACATGTCCCCATGCACAAAGGCGGCCGTGCTGTTCTGCGCAGTCGCTTTTTTAATGGCATAATCCAGCATGGTCTCATTAAATTCCACTCCTACAGCATGATACCCTCGTTCCGCCAGCGCGATTGTATGGTAAGCCGGCCCGCACCCCAGTTCCAGGACTCTCCGCGCCGGCCGATCGGACCAAAGCGCCATACAAGCCTCCAGAAATTCAATTTCCGGGGTTACATCCCGATCGAACGCGATATCATAATAGAGGGGGTAGTTGTAGAGTGACAT
>CAYYIS010000065.1:0-26411 GCA_964470965.1 uncultured Gemmatimonadota bacterium
AAAGACATGCGTTAAGCAAACTCTTGCATAACGCATGTCTTAAAATATTCCTCGCATTTGCAGAGGATTGTATTATTCGAATATTTCCCTGAACCGTTTCGCGACGATCTGGTCGAATCCCTCTCTAAAATCACGGTATTTTTCCAGGTAGTCCCGCCCGGCCAAACTGAGACGACTGCTACCGCCCATTGACCCGCCACTGTGCGTTTCCAGGAGCTTTACCCCTAGGTTTCGCTCCACCTGTTTAAGCTTGTAGCAGGCGGTGCGATAGGGCACATCCATCTCTCGTGCCGCTTGAGTTATGGAACCGGTCTGCTCGATTCGCTCCAGCAGGTCGACACGCCAATCACTCAATATGAGTGCGCCATCTTCGCGCTCGATCCATAGTTTTGATTTTGCAATCATGACACACGCTCCAAGGTGTTTTGAACGGCTGTGATTCTAATTCCGGCCCGCTGTATCTGTCAAGCAGAAAACATTGGCAGCACCTCGCGTGCCGAAGGATCGCTGATATGTTGTATACCGGCCTGCTGCCACTAAAAAGCAATCTGATCCGAATGCTAATTCAAAACGGACAACTGAAATAACTTGAAGGATTGAGGTTTGAGCGGATTATTCGATTAGTTTTTCATCAACCGGCAATCCTTCCAACTGCATGATTTTAAGGGCATTGGTAGTGGGGCAAGGTCCTTTGCGGAGGAGATAATCGAAGATCATACTACCGTTGAGGACGTCTTCTTGAAAATGGTAATTGACAATATCGGAGTGCTCGTCCTCGAGGTTGACGAGCTCCAGGTCATGTGTGGCGACAATACCGACTCCGTGTTTTGTGACCACGGATCGGATGTATGCCCTGCTACCCTGAAGCCGTTCACGATTGTTGGTGCCCCGAAAGATTTCGTCGATCAAAAAAAACAGCGGCTGGGCGTGGGATGTCTCGAGTGCGTCGAGTAGCGCTTTGAGTCGTTTTACCTCGGCATAAAAATAGGAAATCCCATCGGTAACGGAATCGCTGACACTCATGGACGCAAACAAGCGAAACGGTATCGTCCGGAATGAAGTTGCAAGGACCGGTCCACCTGCATATGCAAGGCAAAGGTTAATCCCGATAGTTCTGAGAAATGTGCTTTTTCCCGACATATTCGAGCCCGTGACGATTGCGATATCAGGCACCCGTGCGAATGTGAAATCATTACTGACCCTATCCTCAATAGGCAGGAACGGATGGGCGAGTGACCGCGTCATAAATACGGGATCACCTTCGCTGACCTCCTCGACCACCTCAGGCATGACGGCATCAGGATTTTGATACCCCAATCCGGCAAGTGCACTGTAGGCTTCCAGGTCGTACCAGGTCTCCAGCCAACGGGGCAGGTGTTCCCGCAGTTGCTCCCGGAAACAGTGAAGCCGATTTGTAAAGTACAGGTCCCACGGAACTAGCGCGTTTATTATAAGCCATATGAGCTGCCCCTTCTGCCACTTCGCTCCTCCGGCGATCCAGGATATTTCTTTCAGAAGTACTGATGGTTTTCCTCCCGTGCTGTGGAGTGGGAGACAATGCTTCGCCAGATTTGGTGTGTGATTCATTGGATAGGATTCCAGGTACAACAGTACCGACCGGAAGGGCTTCAAGTTTGATTCCAGCAAAGAAGCATCCGCATCCAGGCTGTCCATTGCACTCCGTTTCACAGAATATAGAGCGAGATATATCAGGACATAAGCGGTAAAAGATATGGACCACCAACCCGGGATGGACAACAAAGCATATAACAGATACAACGTAAGGTTCGTCAGTGATAGCAGTGAAAGAGTGATGAGATAAGGGCTGAGAGAAACGGCAGGATGATGACGATCCAACCAGCGACAGACCGTTGTTCCATCCCACCGGTCGTCCATTTCATCCGCTACGCGAACGCCGTTGAGCGTAAGTTTGTCCCGAAATAGCGACCGAGGGATCAATTCTTGCACCAGCGCCTGCCGTTCCCGTACCTGAATCTGTTCTGTAACTGGATCGAGAAGCCAATCCCGTAGCCGTTCACTACCGCCCTTCGAGCCAGCCACGTTGATCAACTGGTGTAACGATCGGACACCCGTCAGATTCAGATCCGAATCGAATGGATGTTCGGGAGGTGGGGAAGCTACGGACGGTTCAGGCAAATTCTTCCAGGAAAGTGTCATTCGGGCGATGTGTGCAGATTTGGTCTTTCGCCATATCCTGTGACGATTCAGACTTCCCTCCACCCGATCATGGTATCTGGCGACGATCACAAACGTGATGATCAAAACTGCCGAAGCTATGTAAACCGCCATTTCACCGGCCAGATAATTCAGCAGGCCCACGACCACCAACCCACCAATGACGATCCCGAGTCGTACCATCGAAAACTTACGGCTGGATCGGTCGAGGTCGAATATCCGCTTTTCGATTCGACCCACCAGCCGTTCCAGTGTACTTAAGCGTCGTTTTCTGTTCACTTTAGATCTGATGATTAAATCCCTTTTTCATTAACTGTTCGCTTTTGTGAAGCATCCTGAGAATACCTGGTTCGTCAGTCACCGACACCAATTCATCCACGGTAAACCAGCGGACCTCATGGGATTCTTCGCTAGCGGATATTTCCTGACCATCCATTGCAATCAGAAAATACCTGAGATCATGGTGCTCGTGCGCCTGCTCGGACTTTCGTGGCGGAATATGGTGAACGTCGATGTCCAGGGGAATCAGCAGGCCATCCGTTTCTACAAATTGGAACCCGATCATCCCCGATTCTTCCTCGGCTTCACGTAATGCAACCTGATGAGGAACGGTTTCATTGTCCGCGTGACCGCCGGTCTGAAGCCACCTGTTCAACTTGCGATGGTGGGTCAATAGATAACGTGACCTGTCGGGTGAAATTATCCAGGCAGAGCCGGTTATATGGCCTGGCAGACAGGTGCGTTCAAAACAATCCGGGTACGCTTGAACGAGATTTCGAACACGAGCTACCGTCTCCTTCTCGGAAGGAAAAAAAGATTCATAGGTTTTCAGTGTTTCAAGGATTCCGCGTCTATGCATCTTTGTTATTCCCCGCACTTCTACCAATGACCGCATACAAAGGATCACTCCTGCCCGGATTAGGACTCCGGTCCAGAATTTCAATGTTGTCCCAGTTGGCGGCCTCTTTTAAATACTGGGAAACAAGTGCCATATGACCAATATCATCCAGCATCTGCCATATGGCTACAACTTTTGACGGAAAGCATCTGTTGGAAAATGTCATCACAAGAGGTGTACCGGGTTTGAGAACGCGTCCCAGTTCACACATCACAGCCACGGGTTTCGATAAATAATCCACAGAGACACAGATGGCCGCGCCGTCGAACTCGTTTTCCGCAAACGGAAGGATTGGATTGTGATTCAGATCGTGAACAACCCGGTGATCGAGCCTCTTGTTTGCTGAGAGTTCTTGATCGTTCATTCCGAGACCGACTACCCTGTTGTACGAAATGTCATCCGGCAGGTGGCTTATCCAGCTGCTCATCAGGTCGAGCAGGACTGAATCGGCGATGAAATATTCCCGGTATAACTGTGTCACTGCCGCGATTGCCGGGTCGTCTATATGTGTTACGAATCGGGGAGACTGATAGAACTGTCGGTCCGGGGATTCATCGTATCGTCTGTAGGCGTCCTGGGGAATAGGATACGGAAGATTTGTCTGGGAGGATATCATTTACCTGACTGCTTCATTGTGTTCCTCACACCAATTGTATTGTTCCATCGGGATTTCTTCATCAACTGCTATACTCCGGGAGACCGTTTTCCAGGGCGCGACGACGGCAGGGGCACCGGTTACACGTCACCAGGGGAAACGAAACTTGGATAGCCACGGTCGGCCCCGATTCCCGTTAGGGTGTCTCACTGCTACGTTCCGGGGGGCGGCCACTCCAGAATTCTTGTTTTGCGAACCCCTCACACCCACCACTCATCGATTGGGAAAGGTCAATACGCCAAATTCCGGTATAGCCTGATATGAGCAGTTCTTCGCCGGGCTGGCCAAAGATTCCGAACTCTTCCCAGCAGGATAAAGGCAGTCCGGCTTTAATCAGAAGGTGTGGGATAACGTTGGAGTGTGATATAAGGAGGACTGACTGTTCCGAACTGAAATTACTTATGATTTCACCGAAAAAATCCAAAATACGGGAGGTGTCCTGGCATGCGGTAGATTCCATGATGGGTAGACTGAGCTTCTGTGAGAGAGGGAGGGCAGTATGGATAGTACGGGTGGTACGACTGCTGTAAATTTCATCTATTTTACCGGAGACAAAAACCGTTGCCAAACTTTCCGCCCTTGCCACCCCCTCTTCACTGAGGGGATGGTAGGGGTCGAGGATACCGCCGGGCCAGCTGTCGATTTTCTCTGCGTGACGGACGATATATATGGTAGGCTGGGCCAGTGCACAATTCGCGCCACCGACCAAGCATGCGTAGAGTAACACGACTGTGGCAATTGCTTTCACACGCTGCCTCCTCAATAAAACCGTATCTATACGGAAGGTTAGGTCCTTCTGTAAATGTACCGAAGCGATTTATTTGTTTCTGGAAGAATGAAATCGTTCATCTTCTGCGAAGCCTTGCAATCCTATACGCTCGCCATCGAGTTCATGGGATAAATTAGCCGCCAGAACGGCGGCAAGACTGTTCATCGCATCAGAGAAGGGACTTTTTATAGATTCAGGGCGGTTTTTTGCGATTGCATTAATGAATGTCTGGTTAATATCGCCGAGGGGATCATTATGTGCCTCAAACGGAACCGGATGACGCGTCTCGGCCGGGGACGGTGGTTGCCTGGGCGGATAAGGACCATCGTAGTAGTATGCAACCGGACCATCCGAATCAAACGACAAATGGCCATGGTCCCAGAGTATCATCTGGTCCCCTGATCCGTGGAATACCTTTCGCAGTTTGCTAATATGCAGCGTACCCACGGCACCGTTTCGAAATCCAAAATTCACAACACAAACGCAGGGATTATCTCCATCATTTTCGATGTCCGCCTCGGCCCTCGGCACGTAGACCGACTGAACCCAATCGATATCCCCGCACCAGTATCTCATCAAGTCGACCGTGTGGACCCCACCCTCTACGACGGCTGATCCAGACCAGGCGAAATTTGCAGTCCAAACCCGGTTGCCAGGCCCTCCCACCTCTTCTGTGTGTGTATGTTTAGTCGAATGGTTTTCCAGCGCACCGTGAGAAGTTGAAGATATCAACACGATCCGCCGATTTTCCAGGAAATTACGTACGGCAATATTTTTACTATCATACCGTTGTTGGAATCCGACCGTTGCGATCACACCGGATGTGTTTATGGCTTCTTCCATCTCGGCCGCCTCATCATAGTAAAGGCTCATCGGTTTTTCAACAAACACGTGTATGCCTGATCTTGCGGCGGCTATCACTTCACCATTATGAGTCCCCGGCGGAAGGCAGATATACAGGACGTCTATTATATTTTGGGATATCATCTCCTGGAAAGAGGTGTAGAGTTTCACGCCTTCCGAGAGATACTCCGGAATATACGATTGGATTTTAGACGTACTGAGATTGTCGGCCCAAGCGTCACAAAGTGCGGCAACGCGGATTAACCCCGCTTTTTGCAGAGAACACAATTCGCCCAGATGTTGGAGCCCACGCTGCCCCACACCCAGAATTCCCACACGGAGCTGGGTCATTTCATTTCCCTGATGTTATCCGTCCACATTAGTTAATTAACACACCTGCGTATAAGTTTGGGTATCCCGTAAGTTGTACCAAAGTCCCTGTATGATGTAGCAGCGGGACCGGCCGTAGTCCTACCCCTTGGGCACCGTCTCTTAAGGTTTATCGTATACCGTGAATTGAGGTACCCTCAAGGGGGCATATCTCTCCGGTTTTATCATGGACGTTTAGTTTAATAGCGGTGTATTTGAATGTCAAGAATGATAGGCGGGGTTTTGAACCTCTGCAATTGAAACTCTGGCACGGTTATATTCTCCCCTTGACAACTCAAAAGTATCGATCGATTATATCCTGTCATCCTCCGAAAACTACTTGTATAAGGATTAACCATGAGCGATAACAAGACGCCTCTTACAGAATTAACGCGAACCCAGAAGCAGTTTTTCGATGATAATGGCTACCTGGTTCTCCACCAGTTGTATACATCGGAAGAAATTGATGAAATGAGGGTTCGATTCCACGAACTGATCACTCACACCGCAGGCCGTCCTAAAAACATGAGTTATGCGTTTATGGATCCGGCAGAGGGTTATGAGAAAGATCCTTTTAATCCTGAAAATATCGTCGGCATGTCGGACCAGACGCTGGCCAATGATTACTGGTTCGACCAGTTTACGGCCCCGCGCATCGTGTCCGCGATGGTTGATCTGCTTGGGCCGAATATCGATTTTCATAACGGAAAAGTCAGAAACAAACCGCCGGGGTTTATCTGTAACCAGAGCTGGCATCAGGATTGGCCCTATGAACGACATTCGGCACCGGATCTGGCTGCAGCGATCACCTACCTGGATGCCACCGACTTCGAAAAGGGCGCCACCGAGGTCGTACCGGGTAGTCATTTAAAGGGCGAATGGCCCACGCAGGATGGCCATACCATATCCGAGGAGGACGTCCCCGAAGACAGTTGGTCGGTGCTTTCTGTCCAACCGGGTGATGTGGCGATAATTCATGTGCTTGTTGTTCATCGGGCGGGGCACAACTTCACCAATATCGGGCGTCACGCCATTGTAAATGAATACAAGACAGCGGAAGCCATCGATCAGTGGAATAATCGTTGTGCATTTGCAGGCCTGCCCCTTGCCCGAAACGGCAAACTCCTGATGCCCAGAATTAATACCTAATATACTCCGGTAAATGGCATCCGTGGAGCGGGGTGTCATGTTTTTAAAGTTTGTCAGATGACAGATATAACCATATCATTACCCGTGGTCCGGGTTTTATAACGGTCTACATGTATTGATATATGAATTCGCGATACCAATCCGAGCACGATTATATGTCCGTCCAAATGCCTGCTGCCCCTAAATCAAGCCTGCCATTATCTCTATTCGACCCTATAAATTCCGCGGCCGGCATCGGCAAAAAACGTACGGAGGTACTGCACAACATAGGGATCGATACAGTAGGGGACCTGCTGCACCATATCCCTCGCTTGTATCTCGACCGCCGCAACCTGACACCGATCAGTCAAATTGCCGTTGACACCGAAGCCACCGTACTCGGCACCGTTAAGCGCACCAGCGCCCGACCCGGCAAACCCGGGCGTTTCGAGTTGATGCTGGGCGATGATTCAGGGATTCTGAAATGTACATGGTTCGGGACCAAATGGGTGCGTGGGTTGCGAAACAAATTCATGCCGGGTGATATGTTGATCGTGTCAGGTAAGGTTACTTTTTTCAATGGTAAACAAATCGTCACACCGGAATATGACATCCTGACGGGGGACGGAGACGACCCTTTACACACCGGCCGTGTAATTCCAGTTTACCGGTCTACCGCCGCGCTCCGTGAGGTAGGCATGGACAGCCGGGGCCTCCGGCGTATCATAAAACCGTTACTCGATCTACTGGTACACCATCTCCCGGAGACTCTCCCCGATTCCATAATAAAAGCTCAAGACCTGCCGCCATTATCCAAGGCGCTTTACCAGGCGCATTTTCCGGAGACCCCTGAAGAAGCGGAGCACGCCCGTTCGCGACTTGCATTCGATGAGTTGTTCTATTTGCAGGTGTTCCTTGCAACTCGAAAACATGCCGCAAAATTCGGGGCAGCCGGCATCGCGTTTCAACATAAAAGCCCTCTGGCACGACGCTTACTGGACCGATTATCCTTTGAATTGACCGAAGCACAGAAACGTGTTCTGAGAGAGATCCACGGAGACATGTGCAGCCCCCAATCCATGAATCGCCTCCTTCAGGGTGATGTGGGCTCTGGCAAAACGATCGTGGCGGCCCTGGCGATGCTGATCGCGGTCGAAGGCGGACACCAGGCAGCCCTGATGGCCCCGACGGAAATCCTGGCGGAGCAGCACGCATCTGTCTTGCGCGACCTGCTGGAGGGCTTGGGAGTAAACATCGTTTTTCTGGTGGGTGGCATGCCGGCAAAACAACGTGACGACCGCCAGGTGGAAATTGCCTCCGGAGCGGCACAGATTGTCATCGGCACCCATGCCCTCATACAAGACGATGTGGATTTCAACAACCTGGGCTTCGCAGTGGTTGATGAGCAACATCGGTTCGGAGTAGCGCAAAGGGCACAGTTGCGGAAAAAGGGAGAGTGCCCTGATGTTCTGGTTATGACCGCGACCCCTATCCCCAGAACCCTGGCACTCACTGTTTACGGTGACCTTGACGTTTCCGTGCTGGATGAATTACCACCGGGAAGGCTACCGATCGAAACCAAATGGGTGCCTGACACCGAACGGCAGGAGATATATACCTCCATACGGGAGGAAATCGGGCGTGGCCGTCAGGCATATGTGGTGTGTCCCTTGGTGGACGAGTCTGAGAAATTGGATCTCAAAGCAGCCACCGAAATGGCGGATTATCTGCAGGTGCAGAAGTTTCCGGATTTGAGAATTTCCTTGATTCACGGCCAAATGAAGAGCGTGGAAAAAGATGCCGTCATGCATGCGTTTAAAAATGCCGAAAGTGACATTCTGGTGAGCACCACCGTTATCGAGGTCGGCATCGACGTTCCGAACGCGACCATAATGGTCATAGAGCAGGCAGAGAGGTTTGGTCTGGCCCAACTGCACCAGCTTCGTGGACGAATTGGACGTGGGGCATATGCATCCCGCTGCATATTGATAACCAGTTCAGATCCCGATAATCCGAACGCGGATGATACATTTCGACGCCTCGAAGTTATGGCTGGGACGCAAGACGGTTTTATCATCGCCGATGAAGATCTGAAGATTCGCGGACCGGGTGAATTTCTCGGTACACGGCAACATGGACTGACTGGTTTAAAAATCGCGGATCTTGTCAAGGATTCTGCTCAATTACGTGCGGCCAGAGAGGCAGCCTTACGGATCGTAAATCTGGATCACGACCTTGCTCATCCTGAACATCACGTCATCCGGGACGGGCTTGCGCGGCACTATTCCGATGGGGCAACATGGACAGTGTTGGGGTAGGGGATGATTCGCTCCATTCCATTCAACCTGGTTATCGTTCTAACCGCTGTGAGCGCGGTCGCACGAACCTGCAACCAATCCGTGTTTAATAGGAACACATACCGTACATTTACGATGTATTAACTCATTTTCCGACTATTCGGTCAGGAGGATTAATCTCCCTTTCACAATCGCATTGTAGAACAGACTAAGGGGGGTGCCATGACTGAACTACAGACCGTGATAGGTATAAAAGACTGGGCGGAAGGCGACCGCCCAAGGGAACGCCTCGTAAAGTTCGGCCCCATGTCGTTGACAGATACGGAACTTCTCGCGATTCTGCTCCGGACGGGGGATTCCAAGACCGGGCGGAATGCCTTGGTGATTGCCCGCGATCTGTTAATACATTTTGGGGGGTTGCGGCAGCTGCCCCGAAGGGAAATAAAGGAATTCTGCTCCATTAAAGGTGTGGGGCAGGTTAAAGCGGCTCAGGTAGTAGCCGCTATAGAAGTGGGGCGTCGCCTGGAAGCGCCCGATATCGAGCGTGTGGCATTCGGCTCCAGTTCTGAAGTGGCACAACTATATATGCCCAGGTTACGTGACCATCGGAAGGAAGTTTTCATGGTTCTACTGTTGGATGCGCGCAACAGGCTGATTAAGGAGGTAACCGTCTCTGAGGGGTCGCTCACGGCCAGCATCGTGCATCCCCGGGAAGTATTTAAACCGGCAATTCTGGAGTCCGCTGCCTCGGTACTCTTTCTCCACAACCATCCGAGCGGTGATCCTACACCTAGTCAGGAGGACCTCAATATCACGCGTCAGCTTGTTGAAGCCGGTCGGATGATCGACATACGAGTACTGGACCACATCATTGTTGGCGACCATACTTTTACAAGCCTCGCAGGTAAAGGACTGATTTGAAAAAACGACCAATGAAAGGACAGAACAGATGACTGAAGTCGAATTGAAAGATGGACTCAATGCCAGCAGAACCAGAATAGATGATCTATGGAGGAATCTTTGACCTGGACGTCAAACAGAAAGAGATCGAAGGGCTGGAAGAACAGATGTCAGAACCCGGGTTCTGGGATAATCAGGAACGCGCGCAAAATGTTGGCAGAGAAGTAAGCATCCGCAAAAAGGCGGTAGAACAGTGGGAAGATCTCAACCAGCAACTTGAGGATATGGAAACGCTGTATTCGATGGCTTCCGAAGAAAGCGATGAAGAATCTTTCGCGGAAGTTGCACAGACGTTACAGCCTCTCCAGGAGACTATTGAATCCGTCGAGCTTCAAAGTCTGCTTTCAGGTCCAGACGATACGAAAAATGCGATTCTGTCGATTCATCCCGGTGCAGGCGGAACAGAGTCCCAGGACTGGGCAAAAATGTTGATGCGCATGTACATCCGATGGATCGAGGCCAATGGATACTCATACGACACCCTTGACCTCCAACCGGGTGATGAAGCAGGTATAAAAAGTGTATCCATCGAAATAAAAGGCGAATATGTCTATGGCTACCTAAAGTCAGAATCAGGCGTTCATCGCCTGGTAAGAATATCCCCCTTCGATGCCAATCACAGACGCCATACCTCGTTCGCCTCTATTTCAGTTATACCAGAAATAGAGGATTTCGGCGAAATAGAATTGAATGAAACCGATCTCAAGGTGGACACGTACAGAGCCAGCGGTGCCGGGGGACAGCATGTCAATAAAACCTCATCCGCCGTGAGGATCACACACGTGCCTACCGGAACCGTCGTGCAGTGCCAATCCGAACGCTCACAGCACAGGAACAGGGAAAGCGCCATGAAGGTACTGGTGGCGAAATTATATCAGTTGAAGCAGGAAGAACTTCAGCAGAAGATGGATGCCATGGAATCTGAAAAAAAGAAAATCGAGTGGGGCAGCCAGATCCGGTCATATGTTTTTCACCCCTACACCATGGTCAAGGACCATCGCACCAACGAAGAGGTCGGAAACATCCAGGCGGTGATGGACGGCCGGATCGATCCCTTCATAAAGGCATACCTAAATCATGGGTTAGGCGTCCAGGGTAACCAGCGTTGAGGCTATCTTTCTTAACGAATTTGAAGGCTTTCAGAGCGAAGATTTTAGCGTGCCTCAACGCCTGTATTCTCTTGTGTGGGGCCGTCTGTAGTGAAACGTTTTTAGCTTGACACTTTACCGTGCGGTCCGTATATTGGGACACCTTTAATATAAGATATAATAAGGATTAAAATTAAAGCATACAACCTGCCTCCAAGCAACTCCATCCCGGGTAGGTAAGTGGAGAAGACTTTGAATAGTCCGAATGAAGTCGTCAATCACAGGATTCAGAAGTTAGAAGAGATCCGGGAGCTCGGAATCGATCCGTACCCCTACACATTTGACGTCTCCCATCCGGCACAGGCCATCCTGGACCAGTCAGAACCCCTCATTGAAACCGGTATGCCTGTCACGGTCGCCGGCCGTCTCATGGCCAAGCGAGGTCATGGAAAAGCGGGATTTGCCCATATACTTGACCGAACAGGCCGTATTCAGCTTTATATCCGTAAGGATCGCTTGGGCGATGAGTCGTACGATCTTTACAGTAGAATATTAGATGTTGGTGATTTTATTGGTGTTTCCGGGACCGTGTTCCGAACCAGGACTGAGGAAGTGACGGTAGCCGTAGAATCGCTTACGCTGCTGTCCAAATCCATTCGGCCATTGCCTGAAAAATGGCATGGCCTTCAGGATGTGGAGACGAGATATCGGCAGCGATATGTGGATCTTATCATGAACCCGGATGTCCGTGAAATTTTCTTGATTCGATCCCGACTGATTCGTGCCATTCAGAAATTTATGGATGGTCAGGATTTTATAGAAGTCGAAACTCCCATTTTGCAGCCGGTCTATGGGGGAGCCCTGGCCCGCCCGTTTACAACCCACCACAACACATTAGATTCGACATTTTACCTTCGTATCGCTGATGAGTTGTATCTGAAGCGATTAATCGTCGGAGGCATTGAACGCGTTTACGAAATTGGTCGTGATTTCCGCAACGAAGGAATGGACAGTACGCATAATCCGGAATTTACAATGCTGGAGTTCTATCAGGCTTACGCTGACTATAATGACATGATGTGGCTCACAGAAAACCTGGTTTCCAGTGCGGTGGCGGAAGCTACCGGGTCACCCATCATCACATTCGAAGGCAATCAGATCGACCTGTCTCCGCCCTGGCGCCGCGTCTCCATGAACGATGCGATTCAGGACAACACCGATGTCGATCCCTCCGCGTTATCGGATAGCGAATTACGGGATGCGTGCGGAAAACTGGATATCCATATCGAAGAAGACGCCAGCCGTGGGAAAATTATAAATGAGATTTTTGAAACCTGTGTAGAATCGAAACTCATCCATCCGACTTTCATCATGGACTATCCGGTGGAGATTTCACCTTTGGCGAAAAAGCACAGGTCTGTCCCGGGCGTAGTGGAACGGTTCGAAGCGTTTATCTGTGGCAACGAATGCGCAAATGCATTCTCAGAATTGAACGACCCGATCGATCAGAGGAAACGATTCGAATATCAAGCCTTACTTAACGCACAGGGTGATGAAGAAGCCCACGTGCTGGATGAAGATTATATTCGTGCGATGGAATATGGCATGCCGCCTACCGGCGGTGTCGGTATCGGTATCGACCGTTTGATGATGTATATCACGAATTCTCCATCCATTAAGGATGTGATATTGTTTCCACCGATGCGTCTTGAAGCCACCGCGGCAGATGCTCTGCATGCCGAGTAGTGAAAAGAGGTGGTCATGGCTTATGAGTTATTCATCGCCCATCGCTACCTGCGGTCGAAACGACGGACTCGATTCGTTTCCATCATCACTTATATTTCCGTCGGAGGCGTTCTTGTAGGTGTGGCGGCGCTGGTGATCGTGTTGTCACTGTTCAATGGATTTGAAAGCGAAGTCCGATCACGAATTATCGGAGAACGTGCACATGTGAATGTGCTCTCGCTCTATAACAAACCAATAGAGAACTATCAAGACCTCATAACAAAGATCGAGGAAATCGAGCATGTGGAGGCTGCGGCTCCATATATCCTCGACAAAGCCGTGTTCACACCGTTGCCCGCCAGTCGCGGATCTGACGGTGTGGTTGTGATTGGTATCGATCCGGAACAGGAAAAACGAGTCACCCGTATTCATGAAAACGTGATTTTCGGCGCACTTGATTTTTCTGAGGCTACCACACCCGGGGATGCGGACACAAGTGCCTACCCCGGCATAGTCCTCGGTAGGGCGCTGGCGGACGAACTGGGCATCATGATCGGACAGAAAGTCGCCCTGGTGAACATTCAGGGCCTATCTCTTACATCCGTGTTTCGACCCTATGTAAAAAAATACAGGGTAGCTGGAATCACTGAAACTGGATTCTATGAATACGATAGAACGTTCGTCTACCTCTCACTTCAGCAGGCGCAGGCACTATTCAGACTGAAAGACGGCGTCCGTGGGATTGCTGTTCGTGTGGATGATCGGGACATGGCCATGGAGATTGCCGATTCGGTCGAATCGGTTCTGAATATCCCCCCCCAGGCCCAGGCCGTGAATTCTGATGTTGCGGACATCCTGACACCTGCGTATTTTACGATAAATTGGATGCAGAGAAATAAAGGGCTATTTCGATGGATGACCCTTGAAAAATGGGGATCATTCGCCATTCTCAACCTGATCATTCTCGTGGCGGCTTTCAATATCGTGAGTACCCTGATCATGGTAGTCTTGGAAAAAACCAAAGATATCGGTATATTGAAATCAATGGGCGCTACATCGAAGAGTGTGATGAAAATTTTCATTTTTCAGGGATCTGTCGTCGGAATTTTCGGAACGATCCTGGGCTGTTTGGTTGGATTCATTATTTGCTGGGCCCAGGACACATTCGAAATAATCGCATTACCGCCCGATATCTATCTTATCGATGCATTACCCGTTCAGATGCATGCCGGCGATTTCATGAGTGTAGCATTCGGTTCCATTATTATCTGTGTTCTGGCGACCTTATATCCGGCTTGGAAAGCAGCCAATCTGATACCGGTCGAGGCGATACGATACGAATAAAGAGGCCCCCATTTGGGTTATGAGGGTGTGAAATCAAAATCTGGTGGAGAAACAGTCCTTCAAGCAAAGCTGATCCGGAAGAGTTTCAGAAACGGTCCTAATGACGTGGACGTACTTGACGGGATTGATTTTTCGGTTAATCGCGGAGAGGTCGTCGCCGTACTGGGTGCATCCGGAGTCGGTAAGAGTACATTGTTGCACATCCTAGGTGCCCTGGATCGTCCGACACGGGGCCAGGTGTTGATCGACGGCATCGACGTCTTCACGCTCACCGACGATCAGATCGCGGAATTCCGGAACCGAACACTCGGTTTTGTTTTTCAGTTTCACCACCTGCTTCCGGAGTTTACAGCAATTGAGAATGTGATGATGCCCCTGCTTATCGGGCGTCAGGAACGAAACGACGCGCATGACACCGCTGAAAAAATTCTGGGCGAAGTCGGGCTCGAACATCGGCTGGAACATAAACCGGGAGAGTTGTCCGGCGGGGAGCAACAGCGGGTCGCAGTCGCAAGAGCGCTTGTGCGGCGACCCCGAGTGGTCCTGGCAGACGAGCCTTCAGGTAACCTTGATAGAGAAACGGGACAAGCGCTTTTGGATATGATCTGGAATCTGAGCCGAATCCATCAACTGGCTTTTGTTGTTGTAACACACGACGAGACCATCGGTCGCTGGGCGGACAGGATGGTTCGGATAACCGATGGGAAACTGGTCGATATCAGTCAGAAAGATCCCTTATGAAAGACGTCAGCTGTCCCCAATGCGATATCACGATCAAAGAGTTCAACGAAACCGGAAGGTTCGGCTGCAGTGAATGTTACAAAGCATTTGAAAACGAATTATCAAAGCTGTTAAGAAGGATCCACGGGCACGAGCATCATACCGGCAAAATACCGGCGATGAACCCCGCTCATCTGGAAGCCAGGAAAGAGCTACTTTCCTTACGCCGCCGTTTAAAACGTGCGGTGGGGCAGGAAGACTTCGAACTTGCAGCTCAATTACGTGATCAGATTAACGAAATCGAACGGGCAACGGAACTGCAGAATCCCAAAGAGCGTTAAACAGATGGATCTATCAATTCAGACACTGGTTCAGGAAAATCCCCGTTGGATCACCGAGGAACAAGAAAATCCAGGTGTTATCCTGAGCAGCCGTGCGAGGCTTGCACGCAACCTGACGGCACTGCCTTTCGTTCAAAGGTGTAAGAAGAGCGATCAAATCAGGGTTGTCAACAAGGTCGAAGCCGCAGTCAAGGCCAGCGACAAGATGTCTCCTTCAATGTACATCGACATGCGCGAAACCCCCGAGCTGGACCGTCAATTTTTGGTTGAACGGCGGTTAATCAGTCCGGGGCTGGCCGATTCTGCCGGGGTATCGGGGGCCTTCATAGCTCCGGATGAATCTGCGAGTATTCTGGTGAACGAGGAAGATCACCTGCGAATCCAGGCACTCAGGTGCGGATTACAACTGGAAGCGGTCTGGCAGGAAGCTGACCAGATCGACACTGAGCTCGCCCACCATCTTGATTTTGCTTTTTCTGATGATTTAGGTTACCTGACCGCCTGCCCGACCAATATCGGCACAGGTATGCGGATGTCTGTTTTGATTCATCTGCCTGGCCTCGCATTGACGGACAACACCGACCGGATCATCCGTGGAATGACGGAAATCGGATTTACGGTCAGAGGGCTGTATGGAGAGGGGACCGACGCTTTCGGCAACCTGTATCAGCTTTCAAATCAATGGACGCTTGGGTATACAGAACCGGATGTTGTCGCCAAAATCGACCGGATCGCAAGGCAACTGGTAGAATATGAAAACCGAGCCTGCGAGGCGCTATTGAACGATGCGCCGGCGCAGATAGAAGACCGGGTCTGGCGGGCATACGGCACGCTCAGCAATGCCCGGGTATTGTCAGAACACGAAACGATTGAAGCTTTGTCGTCTCTTCGTATGGGCATGAGGATGGGAATCTTGAACGATATCGATTCAGTACCTTTAAATCGATTGTTGATTATGACCCAGCCTGCGCATGTTCAGAAAATCGCTGGGAAGACACTTAATGTTGAAGCGCAAGATATGTTACGGAGCGAGCTCGTGCGCAGACATCTCGATGTTTGTGTTCGCTCGTCGCCACTCCGGCAACCGACAGATCGTTCTGCTTGAGAGTACGGGCACGTAGAGAGGAGTTCGAAATGATGCCCCAGGGGAATAAGTTCACAGAGAGATTTAAGAGGGTGATGCAAATCGCCCGTGAGGAAGCCGCCCGTCTGCAACACGATTATATTGCAACAGAACATCTTCTCCTCGCGTTCATTCGGGATGGAGAAAGTACCGCTGCCCATATGTTGAGAAACCTTGGGATTGACTTGGAAGAGCTACGTCAATCCATCGAGGAAGCGACCGTCTCACAATCCGGAGCCTTGACGATCGGACAGGTGCCGTTTACGCCCCGCGCCAAGCAGGCACTTGAGATTGCCGCCCATGAGGCAAACGGCATGAAAGCCAAGAACGTGGGTACGGAGCATCTGCTGTTAGCGCTTGTTCGTGACAAACAGGGAATCGCCTCTCAAATTCTTCAAACATATGAGATAAACTACGAGAAAATCAAAGAAGAAATACAGAATATCCAGAGCGACCGGTCTGTTACGAAAAAAGAAAGCCAGAAAAGTCGGACACCTTTCCTAGATCATTTCGGCCGTGATCTGACGGAACTTGCCAAAACCAACAAACTCGATCCCGTGGTAGGCCGCGACCATGAGATAGAGCGTGTGACTCAGATTCTGAGCCGCCGTAAGAAGAACAATCCTGCACTGATCGGTGAACCGGGCGTGGGAAAAACCGCTATCGCCGAGGGACTGGCACAAAGGATCGTTCAGAAAAAAGTGCCGGAGATTCTAGAGGACAAACGGGTGGTAACACTCGACTTGGCGGCCATCGTAGCCGGAACCAAATACCGGGGTCAGTTCGAAGAACGCCTTAAATCTATCATGGGTGAAATCACAAAATCTGATGATGTCATCATTTTTATCGACGAACTTCACTCCATCGTCGGTGCCGGAGGTGCTGAAGGCAGCCTGGATGCCTCCAACATTTTTAAACCGGCACTGGCACGCGGTGAATTGCAATGTATCGGAGCCACGACGCTCGATGAGTACCGTAAACAAATCGAAAAAGACGGGGCACTCGAACGACGCTTCCAAAAGGTGATCGTAGACCAGCCAAGTGTTGAAGAATCCATCGCCATCCTCAATGGCGTGCGAAGCCGGTACGAAGAATATCATAACGTCCATTACACAGCCAAAGCCATAGAAGCCGCAGTGAAGCAATCGGATCGGTATATAAAGGATCGTTTCCTGCCTGACAAAGCTATAGATGTGATCGACGAAGCTGGTTCCAGAGCGCAACTGTCAAAAATGACCGTGCCGCCTGAAATCCGGAAGATCGAAGAACAGATTGAAGGGATCATGGACCAGAAAGTCGAAGCAGCGCAGAATCAGGAGTTCGAAAACGCTGCCGCATTGCGGGATCAGGAACAGGAATTACAACGCACCCACGACGAGGCGTTTCAGGCCTGGCGCGATTCCGTAACACAAGAAGTGGTGGAAGTGAACGAGGAAGATATTGCTCAAATTATCGCCACCACTACCGGTATCCCTATTTTTCGACTCGAGGAGCAGGAATCAAAACTGTTGCTCCGGATGGAAGACGAACTTAAGAAAACAGTCGTGGGGCAGAGCAAAGCGATTCGCAGTCTGTCAAAAGCGATTCGACGTTCACGGGCGGGATTGAAGAACCCCAACCGGCCAATCGGTTCATTCGTGTTTCTCGGCCCCACGGGCGTGGGAAAAACATATCTGGCCAAGGCGATCGCTGAATTCCTCTTTGAGGACGCGGATTCTCTGATTCGAATCGACATGTCGGAGTATATGGAAAAATTCAACGTATCCCGGTTGATTGGCGCACCGCCAGGTTATGTAGGGTACAACGAAGGGGGACACCTTTCCGAAAAAATCCGCAGGAAACCTTACTCGGTTGTCCTTTTGGATGAGATCGAAAAAGCCCATCCCGATGTTTTCAACATACTGCTGCAAATCCTGGACGAAGGGACACTTACTGACAGCTTCGGCCGTCGGGTCGACTTCAAGAATACGGTGATCATTATGACTTCCAATCTGGGCACCCGTGACCTCAAACAGGCCGGCGGCATGGGCTTCAGCAATGATGAGTCGAGCTCTGAATTCGAACTGATGGAACAGAAAATAAAAGAAGAAATGAAACGCCTGTTCAGTCCTGAATTTCTGAACCGTATCGATGAAACCCTGGTATTCCATTCCCTTGGCAAGGATGAGATATCTAAAATCATTGGTATCCAGGTAGGAGAAATCAATAAACGCATGGTGGATCGCAATATTACGATCACACTGACTCAAAGTGCCAAGGAATTACTATCTGAAAAGGGCTTTGATCCTGTCTATAACGCCAGGTTCATGAACCAGACCATTCAGCGCATGGTTGAAGATCCACTGGCTGAAAAAATCCTGGAAGGTAAATTTCAGGACGGGGATGAAATCAAAGTCGGAAAGAAAGGCGAAGAATTAACCTTCTACAAATCAGATTCCGATAACTCGGACGAAAAACCGGTCCTGTCCGAATCAGAGGCATAGCTGCGGCTGGAACTTAAGCTGAGGGTCTGACGTATAACGGGCAAAATTGGGATTGATCTGCGGACTGTCGCTTTGCTAGATGTGATTGTCCCAATAACGCCGGTAATCGTAACAGCACCCTGCCCGCACACAGGTCTTTGAAGTAATATGAACCAAACTTTTTGTGTTCCATATGCGTCCCGGCGGACGAACATAGTCCCGCCGGGACGTGTTGTGTTGCTTGAATCGGGTGTGTAGGTAATCCCGTATAAGGAACTCCAAATTATGTTGCGTCATTTCTGCCGCTCGTACCTGTATCTATTCCTGATCGCAGGGTTCATCGTATTGATGTCCCCATCGCGGGGCGGTGCTCAATCATCACCACCCATTTTAGATGTATTTATAACTGATAATTTCAATGTGGATGACACATTGATACGGTCCGTGTCAACAATAAAAAAGGGGAATTTGTACAATCCTCGGGAAGTGGGCGATACGATCAAGCAGTTATACCGGCTGGGCCTATTCTCCGACATCAAGGTATATGCCCAGGCGCAGGAACGGGGTGTTGTTGTTACGATCGCGGTTCGTGAATACCCATTACTCGACCGTATAGAATTCAAAGGTAACGATAAAATCAAAACGAAGGAACTGGAACGGGAGAACTTCATTTTCCCCGGACAGGCGGTCAGTCCCTACCGCGTGGACCTGGCAAAAGAAAAACTGTTGAAGCTGTACAGGGAGAAGGGGTACCTGTTGGCCGCTGTGCAAGAACGTCCCCTGGTCACTGAAGGCGTTGCCGTTCTCGAGTTGACGATAGACGAAGGTAAAAAGGTAGTGTTAGGCGCAATATTCGTAGAAGGCAATACCTCCGTTACAGACAAAGCCTTGTCAAAGGCCATGCAGAAAAAAGCACAAACCGAAGAAGAACTGTTCTGGAAAGAAGGCGATCTTCGAAGGGAACGTATTTTGGATACGTTTGAGAAAGCGACCGCTGAGTTGAGAAAGCATGGGTATCGTGGTTCCAGGGTGATTTCGGATTCACTCTGGTACAGCGAAGATAAGTCCAGGATGTACATCAAGATCGCTGTAAATGAAGGCGATCAGGCCATCATGGGGGCACTTGATTTCGAGGGCAATACAGTTTTTACGAACGATGAACTCAAGAGCATTTTTTCCTTAAAGGAAGGTGATATTTTTAACGAAGAAAAATATGACGAGAGCCTCAGCACCCTCTACGAGACATATGGGGAGTTGGGTTATCTCTATGCCAATCCGTTCCCCCAGGAAACATCCCGTGGTGATTCTGTCGATGTCAGGGTGAGTCTTAACGAGGGGACGCCGGCCAGGGTACACCGTATAAACATCGTCGGGAATACAAAAACCAAGGACAAGGTAATACGCCGAGAAATGATTATGAAGCCGGGCCAAACGTTCCGTCGGTCAGACCTCATGAGAAGCCAACGTGACATCTTCCAGCTGAATTTCTTTCAGGACGTGGTCCCGGATCTCGCACCGCTTCCCAACGGCGATGTAGATGTTACATTTCAGGTACAGGAAAAACCAACAGGCACGGCAAATGCGGGTGCTGGATACAGTGGATTAGACGGACTTCTCGGCACGGTGTCTGTAATGGTTCCCAACTTCATGGGAAATGGACAGTCCGTCAATTTCTCCACCGAATTTGGATCCCGGCGGAATTCCGTTTCCGTTGGTTTTGTAGAACCCTGGCTGTTCGACACCCCCACAAGTGCTGGCCTTGACTTGTTCAGAACGGAGCGGTTCTGGTTCTTCGAATTCAAAGTACGGGAACTCGGTTTCGGCATTAATGCGGGACGCAGGATTCGAGACTCCTATTTCAGGATCAACGGTGGCTATCGGCTGTCCAAGCTCCAATATCTCAGCTTCAACGGGTCTTATTTTTACGGGGGCACTACACAGGCCGCTAAAGACGGCATAACGAGCCAGATACCTATTTTCGAAGTCGATGCCGTCACCAGCGACACAACGTTCATCACGATTCCTGCGAACGTCGAGTTGCGAAAAGACCTCCTCGCAAACAGTGGAATCACCAGCAGCATCACTAACTCCATCGTGAGAGATAGTAGGAATTTTCCGACTTTTTCTACCTCTGGTATGCGTCATAGTATCAGTACTCAGATTGCAGGCCTGGGAGGGGATATTAAGTATATCCGGCAGAAAATAAAAAGCGACTTTTACCTACCGTTGTTTTCAGGCACATCCCTCTCACTTAAAGGAACGTTGGCGTATACGGCGAACCCGTTCAATTCTCGTGGTGTCCCATTCAATGAACGTTTTTTTCCCGGTGGTATCAGTTTTGATGGCATGCTCAGAGGATATGGCAACAATTCTGTTGGTCCCTATAATTCCTCCACGCGTTCGGATGGGTCCATCGCCAGCACACGAATCGGTGGCCGGAGCATGTTGATTTGTACCTTGGAATACCAGATTCCCGTCGTTGACCAGCGCAAATCCACCAGCCCGGTATATGGTGTGGCATTCGTGGAAGCCGGGAACGCGTGGAACAAAATAGCGCAGACTTCATTGTCATTGAAAGACCTGAAAAAATCCGCCGGATTGGGCATCCGCATAGTGATGCCGATGGTCGGAATCATGGGCTTCGACTTCGCATATGGTTTCGATTCCCCATCAGATCCTTTACAACAGCGGACCCAGAGTCGTAGCGGATGGCATACACACTTCCAGCTTGGACAGATGTTTTAATCTTGCCTGCAATCGCCAACAGTATATATTGCCTGCAACCGGCTATTTATGCATTGACCGGTACCGTACGGTTCTCTTAAGGGAGTGCCGTACTTTATTGTGATACAAAAATACCAGGAGGATTCTCCATGTTGAAGCGAATTGTAATGAATACCATCTTTGTGGCGATAGCATTTTTGATGATGGTACCGGATGCCATTGCCCAGAACACGAAAATCGGTTATGTGGATCTGGAACGAATACGTCAGACGTACAAAGGGTTCAAGGATGCTCAGTCACAGTTTCAGAAATCCGTGAAGGATTCACAGGATAAGGTGCGGGTGATGGAAGAAGAAGTGGCCGGCATGAAACAACGGTACGAAGCCAGAAAGATGATGTTGACTGATACCAAGCGTCAGGAAGATGAAAGACTCATCATCCAGAAGGAGCAGGAAATGCTGCAGTATATCCAAGTCCAGCAGCAGGAACTTGCCCAGAAAGAAATGGCGTTAACGCGTCCGCTTACCGAGAAGATCCTGGGAGTAGTGGAATTGATCGCCACGGCTGAGAACTTTACCTATATCATGGACGCGAGTACCCTTATTTATATTGATCCCGTCAGGGCATCAGACCTTACCGGCTTAATCCTCGAAGAACTCGCGAAAGAGGTAAAGTAACGTCTCCGTCCGTTTACATTTTTTCTTCTCGGCCTCATCTCTGGAGTGACCCATGAGGATGACACTTGCAGATGTAGCAGTTTTTATCAGCGGGGAGCTCATAGGAGAAAAAGGCCGATCAATCGAGCGAATTGCGCCTCTTCATGAAGCCGATGGGCGTGCCATATCTTTCCTGGCAGATGAAACCAACAGACATCATCTTGAGACTACGCAAGCCGCTGCAGTGATTGTCCCCATGGATGTATCTGCCGCACCTGTTGCCATAATACGCGTCATCTCTCCCGCACGGTCGATTATTTCACTTCTTGATAAGCTGCATCCCACCCCGCCTCCCACGACCGGTGGTATCCATGAGACTGCCGTAATCCATGAAACAGCAACACTGGGATCATCGATTTCGATCGGTCCATACGCGGTTGTCGGGGCCGGGACAAACATCGGTGATGGGGTCAGTATCGGCGCTGGATCCATCGTTAGCGATAAATGTCGGATAGGGCAGGAGACCTGGATATATCCAGGCGTGATGGTATATGGTGAGACTACCATCGGTCGAAAATCCATACTCCACAGCGGTGTGGTCATTGGCTGCGATGGGTTCGGATACCATCAGGAGGGACCCGAAATAATTAAAATGCCACAGGTTGGCGTGGTGGAAATCGGGGACCGGGTAGAAATCGGTGCGAATACTACCGTTGACTGCGCCACAATGGGGATTACCCGAATCGGGCAAGGCACCAAAATTGACAATCTGGTTCAGATCGGCCACAATGTAACCATAGGCGACAACGTTCGGATCTGTGCCCAGGTCGGGGTTGCCGGCAGCACCACCATTGAAGACGGAGTGATCATCGCAGGCCAGGCGGGACTAATGGACCATATCACAGTGGGCAACCACGCCCGAATAGGCGGTCAGGCGGGCGTCACGAAAAATGTGCCGGCAAATACAGCCGTGTCCGGTTATCCTGCACGACCGCATCAATATGCACGAAAATTAGAAGCGTACATAAACCGGTTGCCGGGCCTGCTTCAGCAATTACGGGATCAACAGCAGCGTATCGAACATCTTGAAAATAAATTGCAAGGGGAAGGCTAAAGGACCGTATATGTTCAAACAACAACGTTCGATTCAGAATGCCGTTTCAATCTCCGGTGTAGGGCTGCACACGGGCAACCAAACCAAGCTCACATTCCAATCCGCGCCGATCAACGCAGGCATCAAATTTGTAAGGACTGACTTACCCGATCAGCCGGACGTTCCGGCAGACATAGAGCACGTGGTCGATATAGATCACGGCACCAATTTGGAATACAACGGAGCCCGAGTACATACCGTGGAGCATGTTCTGGCTGCCATCGCCGGACTCGAACTCGACAATATCACGATCGAACTCGATGCCAATGAGCCACCTGTACTGGACGGTAGCTCACTACCGTTTGTCAAAGCTCTCCAGGAAGCCGGAATCGTGGAGCAGGATTCACCCAAGGATTATCTCGAGATAGAAAGTCCGATCCTGTACTCGGAGCATGAGGATGAGCTCCTCAAGGAACTGGTGGTCTTACCGTCAGATGATTTTCGAATTACGTTCATGGTGGATTATAAGAAACCCGCGCTGGGAAGCCAGTATACCGTTATGTTCTCACTGGAGAATGAATTCGTTTCCGATTATGCACCTGCGCGTACATTTACGTTCCTCAGTGAAGTCAAGGTCTTACGGGAACGCGGTCTTATTAAGGGCGGACGACTCGAAAATGCAGTGGTTATTGCCGACATCGACATGGAGCAGGACGAACTCAACGAATTAAAAGACCTTTTCGCCATAGATACAGACGTGACCGTGGGTGAAAACGGTATTGTTGGAGGACAGCAGCTTCGCTTTGAAAACGAACCCTGTCGCCACAAAGCGCTGGATCTGGTAGGCGATCTTGCCTTGCTGGGCGTTCCGTTAAAAGCCCACGTGTTAGCTGCCCGGTCGTCTCACGCAGCAAATATAGAACTGGTAAGAAAAATCAGGGGGGCATATGAGAAGAAACAGCTGAAAAGCCGGTTTAGCGGCGGCGATCGGACCGGCCAGGATTTTTTTCTCGATACGGAAGCCATACTGAACGTCATGCCGCACAGATATCCGTTTCTCCTGATAGACCGGGTGCTGGATATCGAACCGCGAAAACACGTTGTAGCGCTCAAAAACGTTACCATCAATGAACCGTTTTTTCCCGGCCACTTTCCCGGACATCCAATTATGCCGGGCGTTCTGGTGATCGAAGCTATGGCTCAAGCCGGTGGTATTCTATTACTCAACACGATCGATGAGCCGGAAGGGAAAATCGTTTATTTCATGGGTATCGACAACGCAAGGTTCCGCAAGCCCGTGCGTCCCGGCGATCAGATTCGATTCGAGCTGGATATGGTGAAATTCCGGTTGCGAACGTGCAAGATGCATGGCAAAGCATTTGTAGACAACGACCTGGTGGCCGAAGCCGACCTGATGGCTACCGTCATGGATCAGGAGTAGACAGAGGTGGCCCATACCCACGAAGACAGGTTCGATCAGGAAATCCATCCTACCGCCATTATTCATCCCGGGGCACAGATCGGTAAGGACGTTTCTGTGGGACCGTATTCGATCATAGAAGAGGATGTTGTAATAGGAGACGGCACCCGTATATCTTCCCACGCTCGTGTCGAACAATACACGGTACTGGGAGAGGGATGCTCTGTCCATCACGGGGCCGTGGTGGGAACGATTCCCCAGGATCTGAAATTTCAGGGCGAAGTCACCACGCTGGAGATAGGCGACCGAACCGTAATTCGGGAGTTCACGACTCTGAATCGTGGCACAAACGCTCATGGTAAAACCTCTATCGGCCACGATTCACTTCTGATGGCATATGTTCATATCGCTCATGATTGTATCATTGGGAACCATGTAATCCTCTCCAATTCCTCACAGCTCGGGGGTCATGTTGAAATAGAGGATTACGCGAACGTAAGTAGCCTAGTGGCGATTCACCAATTCGTGAAGATAGGGTCCTATGCCATGGTAGGGGGTGGATCCAAGGTCTCCAAGGACATCTGCCCTTTCATCAAGGTCGCGAGAGATCCCTTAAAACCCGTGGCTCTCAACACTATCGGTCTAAGACGTCGAGGGTTCGCAGAAGATACCATTCAAAACCTAAAACACGCTTATCGTATACTGTTTCGGTCTAATCTTAATATCTCTCAGGCGGTCGAACATATCGAACGGAACACAACACCATCCCTTGAAATCGATATGTTAATGACATTCATCCGTGAAAGCGGGCAGCGAACCCGCGAGCATGGACGGGGCCTCTTGTCGTAAGGAGTCAAGATTCACCATGGTATCCTGGCAGGTTGCACTCGAAGAGCAAATAGATGGTGACGTCCTTTTTGATTCCACATCAAAAATACTCTACAGTACAGATGCGAGCATGTATCAGATCGAACCCATGGGCGTAGTGTACCCAAAGCATGCCGAGGACGTATCAAGAACGATCCGGATCGCGTACGAACATGGTGTGCCGGTCACACATCGGGGCGGCGGAACCAGCCTCGCAGGGCAGTCCGTTGGTAAGTCAGTCCACATTGACACGTCAAGATATATGAACGCGTTGCTCGAAGTGAACGCAGAAGAACACTGGGCACGAGTTCAACCAGGTATGATTCTCGATGAGCTCAATGCACTGGTGAAACCCCGCGGTCTCATGTTTGCACCTGATGTGTCACCCAGCAACAGAGCCAGCATAGGAGGGATGATCGGGAACAACTCCTGCGGCTCCCATTCTGTTATCTACGGAAAAACCATCGATCATGTGATAGAACTGAATGTAGTGCTGTCAGACGGTACGCAAACGGTATTCCGTCCGGTAGCTGATGGAGAATACGCCGACAAGGTAAATGCGGGGGGCGTCGAAGGTAAGATCTATCAGGAGGTAAGACGAATTGCAGACGAAAACCGTGATGAAATTGAAACCCGGTATCCCAAAATTCTAAGGCGCGTCGGTGGTTACAATCTAGACGAGTTTGTGAATGACGGTCCCTTCAACCTGTGTAAGATGGCGGGTGGATCGGAA
>CAYYIS010000066.1:0-7490 GCA_964470965.1 uncultured Gemmatimonadota bacterium
CCTGTGATGTTGGTGCCGTTCCACACTGCCTCATAGCGTCCTGCCGACTGCACCTGATCGACGAGGCGCACCAAAGGCATGAGCCCGAATAAAAAGGAATTAAATTATAGCAATTAAACTAAATAGGTAACGCTTGCGCTTTGTGGTTTGGCATTGGTATATCGTCCCGTTAGAGAGGTTGTTGGCTCAGTCGACGAAAATCTGTCCCTCGCTGACCATAACACAAGTTCCACCGATCTTCGTGGAAACAACCTCGCCTTCTTTTTTCTCGCTTCTCGCCTTTAAACGGCTCGGGCGCCCCATTTCTACTCCCTGGGCGATCCACCATTCGAAGGTACCGGACAGTGAGGCATCGTAGTGAGTGAGTAATCCTGCTAAAGCGCAGTTGGCGCTGCCTGTGGCAGGGTCTTCCTGGACCCCGTGGAACGGTGCGAACATCCGGGTCCGAAAATCATATTCGTCATTGCTTCTTGCATACAGGTGGACATCCGGTGCAATACCGAGCCCCGCAATTTCTTCAAACCCGTTTAGATCAGGCCTGACCCTTTCCAACGAAGACCGATCCCGGAGTTCTGCCACGACAAAAGGCAATCCGACGGAGGCGACCCGGGGCAGGTGCGTATCCGTGATGATCTCATCCACCGGAAGCGATATCGCAGCGGCCAGTGTTTCGACTGGTACGGCCGTTCCCAACGAAATTGTTTCCGGTGCTTCGAGTTCGCACCACAGCGGTCCGTCTTCAGAGGCGCATAAAGTTATCGGGACCGCCCCAGCTTTTTCCTCAAACACAATTTCCTGTGAATTGTCAGATGCCTCGAGTTCCCCGACAGATGCCAATACAAATGCAGTCCCGATATTGGGATGACCCGCAAACGGGATTTCCCCGGAAGGCGTAAAGATACGTACGTTTCTGACACCCTTTCCTTGGGGTGGTAAAACGAATGTACTCTCAGAGAAATTGAATTCTCGTGCTATCTGTTGCATCTGTCTATCACTGAGGCCGCGCGCATCTATCAATACGGCCAGTTGATTTCCGCCGAACCTTGTGTCGGTGAAAACATCGCATATACAATACCGGTAATTCATATCACACAATCTCCCATGGCATGGTTGTAGGTTGAGATGCCAGTTCAACCCTGTGTCTTCTGGTAAGCACTGCCGGCAGACTCACAGAATCCGGGCCCGATTCTCTATTTTCGGTGGACAGAATGAGAGGATAATGGCATAGCATGTAGAATTTAACTTATGTATTATATGAAATACTCCTTGAGCTGTCACCATAATAACAGTGGGCAAGGGGCGAGCATCACTGTGATTCAATGCCGGTGTTTACACACGTTGCCCAGTCTCAATCTAATCGGGAGCCGATGTTCATGACCAGTATTACCAGCGCGTTTTCTAAGGGAGCTTGCGCTACGGTCTCAAGGGCAGGCTGTAATCATCTGCCTGCCCTTCAAGACATTTTGGGTGTGTGTTGTAAGGAACTTTTCACCAATCATCGAATGCGAATATAATTTATTGTATAATATTAGATTAATGTTGGTATTAAGATACACAGTTTGTTAATATATAGTACCACACATTCATCCTTGACATGTTATAGTGTGTTTCATAGGATTAAACGATAAATGATACATATTTATGGTTTCCATCTTTCGATAATCAGTGTCAATCTTCAACCGTCCTGGCTTCTGTCACGAACGTGAATGGGGGTTTGAATGCACATGCGATTCTTACGTAGTAGTCTCGTCGGGGTAATAATACTTTCAGTCTCTTGCCATTCACCAGAAGAAAAACCTGTACCTGTTACCGAAGGAATTGGGCCTGACTCCGATCAGGCGGCGATCGTTCAGCACCTGCTGGAGGCAGAGCAGGGAAAGCGGAATACAACTGCCATGGCGCGCCATTTTCCCGCTATGGAACGTCAGACTGCCTACGATATTCAGAACGCCATTCTGACTGAAAAAAATATGGACGAGGAACAGATCGGCTGGAAAATCGGCTACTCGCGTGCCGAAGACGAAACAGTTACCCTCGATCCGATTTTCGGACATATGATGATGTCTAATATCATCAACCCTGAAGAACCAATTTCCGCCGCACAGGTAACCGGGGATAGCGCCGTCGTGGAAGGCGAATTCGCATTCTATCTTGAAAAGGATTTACGGGGACCGGATGTTACCAGGGACCAGGTGATAGACGCCGTAAGTGGTGTGGCCGGCGTAATCGAGATTCTTGCATCCTGGACGCAGGCGCCGGACGGCATGACCAACACCCGAAATCACGATATCGCCGGTAATGTATTCCATGTGGGAGCGATCTTTGGGAAAAACCGAGTAACACTCGATGAAATTGACTTCTCAAAGGAAACGGTCACCGCAGTCGTCAACGGTGAAGAGAAGGTATCCGGTGAAGCCGCCTGGACCATGGGGAAAGACCCGATCGAAGCGGTGGTCTGGCTGGCAAACGAATTAATTAGATACGGACCTTACACACTGAAGTCCGGGGACGTGGTTATCACCGGTACGGTTTTCAGCCCCCCACGTATTGCGATCGGCGGCAAGGCGGTAATGAAGTACTCGACCCTCGGCGAGGTAGAAGTGGAAATGGTGCCCTGAATGAACAAATCCATAGTTTGCCTCACAATACTGGCTCTGGTCGTTGCCTGCGGATCTTCTGAACCGGAAACGCCGGAAAGCCGTGACATAACCGATCAGCTTTCCGGGGACGCGGATCTCGGTGCCATCGTACAACACCTGATGACCGCCGAGCAGGAGAAACGGATCACCAGGGCGCTGTCGATCCATTTTTCTGATATGGAACGGACGACTGCGTACGCCATTCAGAGTGCCATCCTGAAGATGAAGGAGCGTTCGGAGCCTCGCATAGGCTGGAAAATAGGCTATTCCCGCGTTATCAACGACACCATCCCTGCGGATCCTGTGTTCGGTCATATTATGGCGTCCGGCCTCGATGAATCCGGTGTCACTGTTTCACCAGACGCTTACGCGCGCGGCGCTCCGTATATTGAAGCAGAGATCGCGTTTCGGATCGGCAAAGACCTGGCCGGCCCTACCATTAATAGAGAAGATGTGGTGGATGCGATTCTGGAAATCGCGCCGGCCATTGAGTTGGTATCGGGATGGGTTCACGCCGCAGAGGGCAAAGTCCACACCCGCAATCATGACATTACCGGCAACGTAACCCATGTAGGCGTGGTACCCGCAGCGAAATGGTATCAGCTGGACGAAGTGGATTTTTCGAGGGTGGCCGTCCGTGTAGAGATAGACGGCATCACGCAGGCGGAGGGCCATGCGAATCTGATCATGAACAAGGACCCTGTTGAAGGGCTGGTCTGGCTGGCCAACGAACTACGGAAATACGGCCATTACCTGCAATCGGGCGACCTGGTTATAACCGGTACGGTCTTGGACCCACCACGCCTTGAACCGGGCAGCACCGCCCGAGCGGTATTCGAGACGCTCGGTGCCGTAGAGGTTTCCGCGGCGCATTAAATTGTATCTGACAGGTCCAGGCGGGGCTTGGCAGGCCTTTTTTTCATCGAGTCCAAAGATCTCTCGCTCATTCTCCGGTCCCGAAGATGACAGATAGAGAAGTTTTCACCGTCAGGAAAAGTCTTCTCTTAAACGGAAAAAGTCCAAAAGGGCAAGGGGTCGAAGGGAGTTGGACGAGGTAGGAGAAAGGCCCTTTAGTGATGCATTATCGGGCTTTCGAGTCGACGTGGAGATATCGAGGCCGTTGAAAATTAAGGGCTAATCTTTCAAGGCTCTATAACTACCACCGTAGTAAATAAGCGGTTCCCCTTCACCGACGTTCCCGGCCACGATTTCACCAATAAAAATGTCATGGTCACCCCCGGAGAAAATTTCAGAAATTTCGCAGTCCACATAGCCCAGCGCCTCAGTAAAAATCGGTGCGCCGGTAACCGCGGTGGTCTGTGGAATATCGGAAAATTCCTTAGGTCCACGGGTGGCAAACCGGTTGGACAGGTCCTGTTGGTCTGCTGCCAAGATGTTCATCGCGAAGCCGTCGGCTTCTTTCAGACTCTGATACATGCCTGCTTTGCGGTCCACTGCTACCAAGACCAGCGGCGGTTCGAGGGAGAGGGAGGTCACGGCATTGGCGGTCATACCGTGAAGTTCTTCACCCAAACGGGTGGTTATCACTGTCACGCCGGTTGCAAAATGCCCCATGATCCGGCGCTGTTCCATCGGATCGAAAGCCAAATGAGTCTCTCTTTCGTGTTGATTGGAGGCCAAAGGTCTATTTAGGCAGATATTGTGCAGGAATTAACGGGAGATGTCAATACTAAATGGTAATCGAAAATTGAAAATTGAAATCTGTCGGTGTGATGAAGAGACATTAACTGTATACAATACAGATGTTTTAGCAAAAACCCCTCGAAATTGATTGTGTTTATTTTTAGGTCATTCCAGAATTCGAACCCGTGATATGCGTATGTTTTTAAACCGAAGATCGGTAGAAATGTTTCCGTAGAACCCCTCAATCCCTTAATTATACAAGCAGTCTATCCAAAATAATGCCCTCATATGGAATAAACGCGTTAATATAATTGTCTAACCGTTTAGGAAAGAGGAATATTGGGTTATGAATCTGGAACGATCGGAGGATGGGCCGTTGACGGATACCGAACTCATCACCGCCACGCTTTCTGGTGATCATAAAGCGTTTCAAATGCTGCTAGAGCGGTATGAATCTCGCGTGGCAGCAACCGTGTTCGGAATGGTCGGTCATTCTGACGAGGCGGAGGACATTGGCCAGGAGACATTTATTCGGTTTTACAAGAGTCTTTCTGATTTCCAGGGCAAGTCCGGCATCGGCACCTATATCACCCGCATCGCCATGAATCTGTCGCTCAATGAACTTAAGCGGCGGAAACGGCGATCAATCTTCTCATTTTTTCAGTCCGACGAGCCCGGCGAAGAAAACCCGGGTAACAGTCTGCCGGATCCCCGGGCGACTGCAGAGTACGACGATACGGCCGACCTGGTCCACCGGGCGCTTCAGCAGCTGGATCCGAAATTTCGTTCCGTGATCGTACTCAGGCTGCTCGAAGGGTATTCGACACGGGAAACAGCGGAGATTCTTCAGCTGCCGACCGGTACCGTCCTGTCCCGACTGGCGCGCGCGCAAGAGAAATTAAAGGATATTTTAACCCCGTATATGGGAGAGTATTATGAACCCATCAATTCGTGACTTGCTTTACCGGTCGTTCGACGATACGCTCTCGGATATAGAGCAGAAGCAGCTCGAGGAGGCACTTGCGGCATCTTCAGAACTGGGAGAGGAATACGAGCGACTCGTCTCGCTACGGCGGATAATTTCCAACAATGCCTCCGCGTCATTCGCGCCTTGGTTTACCCAGCGGGTTATGCAGCAAATCAATACCGGGGAAAAGTCTTCATCGGAGTCGGAGGCTTTCTTCTCGGAGCTCAGTATCATGTTCCGACGTGTGGCCGTTACCGCCGCTATCACGGCAGTAATGGCGGTGTCCTACAACCTCTCGCAGAGTAATACGTTTTCCCTGGCGGCATCCTTCGGCGTGCGGCAGCAACAGGAGCCTACTCTGGAAGAGATGCTCGATATAACCCTGGCGCTTGAAGTGGAGGATTCGTTATGACCTTACATAAGAAAAGTGTTGTGCTCATATTAGGTACTCTGACTATAGGCATCATCTGCGGCGCCCTGCTCAGCGGCATTATTCGGATGAATCGGGGCGATGGCTTCAGCGGACCGCCGTCTCCGGAACGATTTTCAGGTTTCTTGCTAAACCGCATCGTACAACCGGATGACTCCCAGCGATCAGAGATTCAGCGGATCATGGATGATTATCGACCTCAATTCGAGGACACCATGTCCCGTCATCGGGAAGAAATTCGTGCCCTGATCGACTCCCTCCAGAAGGAAATCGACCCGTTCCTGACCGACGAACAGCGCGAGCGCCTTCAGGAACGCCGTGACCGCGGCCGGCGTGTATTGGATAAAAGTAGAAAGCGGAGCGGCCGAGGCACCGGGTAAAATCATGGCCGCCGTTAATAAAGACCTGGACAGTCAAAGTTCAGAATCCCCCCCCTTCAATCGTACGGGGGGATTTTTTTGCATAACCGGGAATAGATCAGAACCCGCCGTTGTCTAACTAAATACAGTGCACAGAAACAGTCTCCGGAGGCTGATCATTGTTGTATCAATAACCAACAATCGGAGGGATGGTCATGAAACGTAAATGGATAGTCATAACAGGCGCATTAGCTGTAGCAGGGCTCATCGCAATCGGACAGCACGCATGTGCCCAGTCACCCCTCAGAACGGACCGCTCCGTGCCGGAGCTGGACTTGTTTGATCATTCAAAATTGGATGCCCAGGCTTTCTCCCGTGGCCACCGGGAAGGGCGCGGTGTCCCCTCAAGGGGCGCCCTACTGCCTGGTTTTATGGAGGAACTTGAGCTCTCGGCCACGCAGGACACCCAGTTGAAGGATCTACGCCATGCTTTTGCCAAGGACATGGCCCTGCTGCGGGCGGATTTGGCTCTGGCCCACGTCGAACTGCGCGAACTTTTTCAGAGCGTCACCCCTTCCGTGACTGCAGCAAAAAGGCTGGGGGCAAAGGTCAACGCCGCGCGGGCGAAAATATTCGAACGAACCGTTACATTCCGTGTGGAAGCTCGGAACGTTCTGACGCCCGGACAGCAGGAGAATCTCCAGGATCAGAGTCGTCAGAAGAAGCACGGTAACCAGAGTGAGGGCGGGCCTGGACCGCGTGGCTTCAGAGGCGGGTCCCCAGTGCCACCGCCGTCTGAGATACATGGAGAGGTGGTGACCGGTATCGTAATGATGCTGCGTACCTGAATGTAGTGGTTGTCATCCCGAACGGGCTCAGCGAGTGGAGAGATCTCCTATGGGTTACCTACAACGAGGTCTCTCCGCTGCGCTCGTCGGGATCGGGTCGAACTGAAATCTGTGTTGATTCTCATTGTCACCAACCCAAATACAGGAGAGAACACCTATGAAGCGTGTAATCGGTATCATTGCATTGAGTCTGGCCACCACCATGCTTGTCTCGACCCAGGCCGAGGCCCAACGTGGCGGCTTCGGCGGCAGAGGCGGACGCGGCGGTTTCGACAGAGGGCAGATGGAGCAGATGCGGGCACGGGCGGAAACCATGCAGCGGGCGGATGTAGCCTGGCTGTGGACCGTGATGTCCTTCAACATGGATCTGGCTGAAGGGCAGATGGCGTCTATGAAGAATGTGTTGAAATCGACCTGGGACACCAAGCAGACCTATATCTCCGAAGCCCTGGAACGAGACGCAGATTGGAAAGCAATGGCAGAAGAGATGGAGGAATTAGAGAAACTGATGGACAAGCAGATCGAAAACATCCTTTCAGAAGACCAACGCCGGCAGCTCAAGGACATCAAAAAACTTCGACGAAAAATGATGGAATCGATGCG
>CAYYIS010000066.1:7590-25093 GCA_964470965.1 uncultured Gemmatimonadota bacterium
CAAATGCCGGATCAACCGGGCACCGGCCAAGACTCCGCCGCTTCCTGTGAAGTTTCCCTCAGCACTATCCTCACTGCACCGGAACGATCTCGAGCACGCAGAACCCCGGTGTGCCTGCGGCGATTCCCAGTGTGATGATTCCGACTGCGGTCGCCGTCTACTTCAACAACCCCTCACCACCCATCACAGTCTATTTGCACGCTTTACGCTATGACAAGCGGTTCCGTCAAAAAATCAGGACAGTACCAGAGCGCTTTTACATGACTGCGTACCGATATCCTAGGGCGGAATAGAGACAAAGTCAGGCATGTAAGAAACCGACAAATTAAATAGCAGATGCCCCAATGGTAAAACCCTTTGGAATTTTAATATTAATTGGCGAAAGGAAACCTTGACAAGTATCGAGCGTAGGATTAAGTAACGGGGCAACAACCACAAGGAGCCTTTTATGAAAACACTCATTGCTGCTTTGACTGCAGGAATAGCATCCCTGATCACCGGTGGCGTACCTGATGACCAGTCCATCTTCCAGGGAATATTCTCCACCACTACCGAATGGAACTCGGTACCCGTTGCTTCATCGAAAGGTGACGGCACTTTCCGGGTTGAAGATCATCCGGTCGAAAACTTCTCGGGCTGGATGGCCACCGCGGGTGTTTTTTCGATAAGCGGTGATTTTGACGGTGATGGTACAACTGATTTGGCACTCCTGCGTGACACTGGAGGTTGGACTACCGTGCCCATGGCGTTCACTTCCGCGGACAGAGGCCTACAAATCAAAAATCTGCCGGCAGGAAACTTGCCTGATTGGGTGGGAGAAGATGGTGTAAATGTAATAGACGGCGATTTCGATGGTGACGGTAAAACCGATCTGGCATTGATAAGGCAGACCTCGGGTTGGACTACGATCCCCATGGCTTTTTCGAACGGAGACGGTACCTTCCGGATCACCAACAAGATGGATTTTCAGTCCATGGCTGGTGATTTTCCTGCATGGGCCGCCACCGAAGGTGTAGAAGTGATAGACGGCGATTTTGACGGTGATGGTAAGACAGACCTGGCGCTCGTTCGACACACCCCTGGCTGGACTACCATCCCCATGGGTTTCTCCAATGGAGACGGCGCGTTACGGGTGACCAATATGCCCGCCGGGCGTTTCGTGGAATGGATGGCCACCGAAGGAGTTGAGGTCATCGATGGTGATTATAACGGCGACGGGAAGACCGATCTAATGCTTACGACGTCAGGGACGTGATGTTTCCTGTGAAGGAAAAACGATGAAATCAACACTTTTATTGCTGTTGACTCTGGGATGTGTTTTGCAGATCCGAGCACAAACACCCGAGTTCTATGAAATCGTTTTGATGGGCGGCCGCGTGATGGATCCCGAGACGGGGCTGGATGCGGTTCGAAACGTCGGTGTTCGGGATGACCGGATTGTAGAAATATCGGAGGCGACGTTGTCCGGGCAACAGGTAATCGATGTATCCGGCCTGGTGGTAGCGCCTGGTTTTATCGATCTGCACAGCCACGGCCAGACCAACCGGGCCAACGAGTTCCAGGCGCGTGACGGTGTTACCACCGCCTTGGAGCTGGAGTCCGGCGCCCCGTTCCTGAGGCACTGGCTTGCTTCACGTACTGGTGACGCGGTACTCAATTTCGGCGCTACGGTTGACCATTCTGCGGTCCGCTGGATGGCTATGAAAGAATATGCCGTTCAGGCCGAGGGGGCAAGGCGTATCGTCCGGGACGAAGGACTCAACTGGGAAAAGCTGTCGCCGTTGTTCCGGGGCCGTATGAATTACCAGCCTCTTGCAGATGATGAAATCCCCATCATGGTTAAAGGACTCGAAGAGGACCTGGAAGCGGGGGCCCTCGGCATCGGAGTGCCGGTAGGGTATTATCCCGGGGCCACAAGGGGTGAGATCTTCCGGGTGTACGAGTTCGCGGCCAAAACCCAAACTCCGGTTTACTCACACGTACGCGCCATGAATATCGACGCCATCCAGGAAGCCATCGCCAATGCGGCCGTCACCGGGGCGCCTCTCCACATCGTGCACCTCAACAGCATCTCCCTGGGCGACATCGCTGTAGCTCTGGATATGGTCGGTGCAGCACAGAAGCAGGGGTTCGACATCACCACCGAGGTATATCCCTACACCGCGGCCTCAACCGGCCTGGCGTCATCCCTGTTCGATGACGGCTGGCAGCAGCGTATGAATATCAGCTATGGCGACCTGCAGTGGGAATCCTCCGGCGAACGGCTGACAGAAGAGACTTTCGGTAGGTATCGCGCCATGGGTGGCACCGTCATCATCCACCTGATGAAGCCGGAATGGATCTCCCGGGGTGTCGAAGCTCCGTTTACCATGATCGGATCCGACGGCATGCCCTTTGCGCCCGGTGCCCACCCCCGTTCGGCGGGAACGTTTTCGCGTGTTCTCGGCAGGTACGTCCGTGAACGACAGGTATTAAGCTTAATGGACGCCCTCGCCAAAATGACGATCATGCCCGCGAGGCGCCTGGAAGGGGTGGCACCCATGGCCTCGAGAAAAGGCCGCCTACAGACCGGCGCCGATGCCGACATCACCGTGTTCGATCCGAACACCATCATCGACACCGCCACGTTCAAGAAAGATCTCTCCTATTCCATAGGGGTCCGGCATGTGCTGGTCAACGGGACCTTTGTTGTGAAAAACGGCGAAACGGTGGAGGACGTGTTTCCGGGGCGGCCACTGTATGGAAAGTACAGGCACTGACGGATTTAATGGTTGATGAAAGATCCCTCCTCGAATAATCACCAGTATTGGTTCAACAGATTTGATGTATTGTTGTTAATTGTGTTGGTGCGAATTCTGAACACCCCTCCTCTCCATCTTCTCCGCGTCCCGCACCATTACCCGTGCAATCAATTCATCCGGGCGGAGGGCGTTGTGTTCGAACCGTAGGGAATGGGACTAGAAGTCGCCGGAGTCCTACACCTGTTCGATGGTTTCAGTGAGGTAGGTATCCCGGATGCGGATGATGCGGAGGTACATATTGGCTCCCTAATCATACATCTTGCGATTCATCTTGTGAGGCATCATATTATCATCGATGCGACAATATAATTGATGGTTCAACAGGTAGGAGCGAATTACAGAGAGAAACCTATGTCCAGATATTTTCTTGACGATGCGACCATGCAGCAATTTATCACGGAAGGTCATGTGGCCGTTCAGGCCGACTGTCCGCCTTTGATACATCAGACTGTCTACGATAAATTAGAATCCGTTTTCGGAGAAGAGGGCAACCCGGGAAACAACATCCTGCCCCGTATTCCTGAGATACAACAGGTGTACGAACATCCGGCGGTTGCTGGCGCGTTGACCAGTATCCTGGGCCCGGGTTACCTGATGCATCCGCACCGGTATTGTC
The DNA here is from genome assembly GCA_964470965.1 of uncultured Gemmatimonadota bacterium. GTDB lineage: Bacteria > JAAXHH01 > JAAXHH01 > JAAXHH01 > JABIQT01 > CAYYIS01. The sequence continues at coordinate 11,008 of CAYYIS010000066.1, forward strand.
ACCTCAATATCCCAGGCAGCAAAGGGCAAAGCTGGCATAAAGACGATTATGTCTTCGATCAGAACGTGCGTCGACACCGGTGTCGGTGGGTCATGGCCTTCTACTATCCGCAGGACGTAACCGAAGAAATGGGACCCACTGGCGTGATGCCCCGCACGCAATACCACAATGACATTTCAAGTAATAATGCAGCAGAGGCAACCGAACCGGCGAAAGCGCTATGCGGAAACGCAGGCACCGTATCCATAGTCAATTTCGACATATGGCACCGGGCGACGCCCAATGTCAGTGACAGAAAGAGGTATATGCTGAAATTTCAGTTCACGCGGATGCAGGAGCCGGACAGCGCTACATGGCATAATGAACAGGCGGTGTGGCACCCGGCCAAAGATGATCCGCACCCGGCTCTATCCGAGTCGGTATGGCACTGGTTATCGGGTAACCTCGCATCATCGAACGAAAGCAACGGGCATATGAACGGGACCTTCGATGATCTAAATGACGAAAATGAATCTATTCGCTTAAATGCGGCGTACGCCCTCGGTGCTCAAGGAGAAAAAGTGACGCCGATGCTTATCGATATGATTAGGACCGAAGGCGAGGCAGCAGCCGAAGCGGTTATGGCGAAATCATCCGCTAATCCAGCCGGCGGCAATCCGTCTGATACGTCGCCGGTCCACGCCCTGTCTGCGCTGGGGACGCCCGCCATACCCATGTTGATCAAGGCGTTACAGGATTCCGCCTGGTGGGTGCGTTCCGCCGCCGCGGAGGTGCTTGGTGACATCGGACCACCAGCACAGAGTGCCATACCGCGCCTGCTGCGTGCTTTGCAGGATGAGCAGGTGTGGGTCCGACGTAACGCGGCGGATGCGCTGGGCACAATCGGTGGATTGACCTCCAAAGCCGGGCCGGCTCTGGCGACTGCGCTGCGTGATGAAGACGAAAGAATCCGTCGAAACGTGGCTTTTGCCATGGCCAAACACGCACTTCCGATTTCAGAGGTGGTATCTGCGCTGCGTGACGCTCTGCATGACGAAGGTCGTTATGTTCAGTATTACGCCGCCATAGCCCTTAGGCGTATGGGTACACCCGAGGCCAACGAAGCCCTTTGGAATGCCATGATTACGTCCCGCTGGTGTCCGGTCACCACGAAGAAAAGTCCGTATTGACTGTTTCTTTAAACCTACGATAACCATTGACATACATAGTGAAATATGGTTACAATGCAATATTGATATATAATGATGTCGGAAATTGTTGGAAGCGCTCTTTTTCAGGTATAGCCTTTCATTCCGTGTTGCAAGACCCTTCGGGGCATGCCAGTTGTTGAAGCCACTGGGAGTGACTTCGAGCACTCTGCGGCTCGTTGTCCTGCCCTCCGTATTTATCATAAGGATGGTTCTGTTATGAGACTTTGTAATTCGTTATTGATCCTGGCCGGTTTTTCGTTGCTGACCGGCGGATTTTTTCCACTCGGAACGACGCCGAAGCACCCAGTGGCCCCTGGCAGGTCTTCCCATGATGTGCGTCTGACCGAAACTGTTTCTGACTTGCTCGGTCCGGAAGAGGCGGTTGCCCGGCGTAGAGGTGGATTCGGCCTGATGCGTAGTTCGCGCTCACTCTGGAACCGGAAGCGCACACCCATCAGGCGGCCGACGCCGACCCGTGCCACCACGCCGAGACAGACCACATCCACCGGCCAGCGGGCTACAACCCCCACGCGGCGTTCCGCCAGCACGGCCACAGGATCCAGCAGGCGCCCCGTCACCAAGCGGTCGGCCATGTCAACGCGCATCAGTCAGGATGCTTCGAAGCGGGCGTTGAGTAATCACAAGACCCAGCAGTCGAAGTTCGCCAGACAATCCACATCGGCTGCAAATACGAGCAGTTACAAGAACAATTCGCTGTATAACAGGGCCAGTGACGGCCGTGTGCCGTACGGAAGGTATTACGATCAGCGAGATCGCTATTATTCAGGATCGGGATGGAGTGCTCCCGGATATGCCTTCAGGTCGTATCCCAGTTTTGGTATGTGGGACGCGCTGATCTGGTGGTCTATGCTCGATCACCTCAGTGACCGTCACCGTTATTCCATGGCTTACCATCACGCCAGCGACCCGGGCTACCAGGAATGGCGCCGAGAGGCGGATCGGATATCGGAGGAAAACGAGGAGCTGAAAAAGAAGCTCGGTGACCTGGATCGCCAGGTGGCCACGTTGAGCGGACAACCGGTCGACACTAATTACCTGCCCCCCGGAGTGGACCCTTCGGTGGCTCTGGCAGCAGAGGTGGTGGGCTCTGCCGATCCAGGGCGTCCGCAGCTTGTAATGAACACCGGAGTCGAGAACGGGAACTACCATCGTTTCGGCAATATCCTTCAGGCAGGCCTCCCAGAGTTTGAAATAATCCTGAACAACTCTGACGGGTCCGAAGAAAACTTGGAAGATCTGATAAAAAACGAATCGGATGCTATTCTGGTTCAGAATGATGTTCTGAATGCGTACCTTCGCAAGAATCCGGATGCTAAGGAAAAACTCGTTGGACTTCAGGCATCTTTGTATACCGAATTCGTGCAGTTCTTGGTGAATGAGGACAGCGGTATTTACAAGTTCACCGATCTGGACCCCAGGAACCATGTCATTTATGTTGGCCCAGACGGTTCCGGAACGCACGGTGCCTGGGAAGGGTTCGTGCTTCAGGATGAGAAGTACTCTGATTTCAATACGCGGTATGCCAGCTACGAGGAAGCGTTGAAACAGGTGGCCAGTGACCCCGAAGCTGTCATGCTGTTCGTAGGCGGTCTTAATTCAGACTTGCTGAAACGGGCCAATATCAACTTTGCCACCCGGATCAATATGGTGCCGATGGATGAACATCATTTCAGCGAGGCGGAGGACCAGTTCGGCAACACCATCTATAGCGTCGGCACCATCCCGCACGAAACGTACGCCAACCTGCAGGACGGCTGGATCTTCGGCTATTTCGGGGACAGCAGTGTGGAGACGCTCAAAGTGGAGGCTGTACTGATCCTGTCACAGCGCTGGGTCGATGCATACGGCAGCCGCCCCATGTCCGTATTCGAAGACGCGGTTTGGCGATCGATTGATGAGATTGAAAAGATCGTTGGAGAAGATTAAATGAGTTACCATATAATTCGTGCCGTTGCCAAAAAAAAAACCTCGGAAGCGGTCGGTTTTTTCCGTAAGAAGAAGCAGCGTGTCGACGAAAATATGCCCCTCAAAATCAAACTCGGTGGGTTAATCGAACTGGACGAACCGGCGGTTCTATCATACCACGGCCTGATCCAGTTCGAATTCCCCCGGTTTCCGGCTTCGGTCGAAACGATCGGAAAAATCGATCTGGGTGATGGGGTCTTTGCCTATCGTTGCTACCTCGAAAAGACGGAAGCATTTCTGCAGATCGTCACCGAAAACGATGAAGTCGCCGAATGCCGGCTGTATGTATTGGATCGCGAAATCTATCCCGGGTCGGATGCGGACTGGGATCTGTGGATCGATCCGGAAACCGGCATAGTAGGGTCACCGGACGTGTTACACGGCGAGCCGGAAGAATTACTCTACACAAGGGAGTGGGTGGACGGCGAGCATCAGGCTGATCCGGTGCACATCCGCGAACGGTTCCTGAAGGATCCGTTCGGCGAAGACGCGGTGGTGGAAGAGCAGCAGGCGATGTCGTATTTCCGTGTGGCAGCAGGCGATCCGGAGGATCCGGAAGATTCGGACCGGGTGGACGAATTCCTTCTTATCAGTGTCGGAGATGGTGTGGTGGAGTTGTACTTGGGAGCGGAGTTGTTAGAGAAAGAGATAACCGTGATTTAAGAAAGGGAGATATTGATCATGATCTGGCGTTTTTTGTCACGTCTTGGTAAAAAGCAGGCAGGTAATGCGCTTGAGACATTTACACAGGCTATCGTAGCCTTTGATCCAGAAACTGCATCCGATGCACAAATTTCATTGATGGAGGAAGAACTCGACAAGCTCGGTCGACGGGTCGGCCAGGCGGAGCAGGCGGTTCGCAAGGACCATGAGGAGACGGCGGCCCTGGTGCAGCAGTATGATAAATACATGTCCGCGGCCGAACGCCTGGAAGGTCAACTCGGGGCGGCGGATGACGCGCAGCGTGAGAGCCTGGAAGCCAGTCTTGAAAAGTTGGTAAGAGAGCTCGAAAATCTACAGCCTGAGATAGACCGGGAGCGGCAGGAGGACGCAGAGGCCGAAGCGTTCTCCGTGGAACTGCGGGAATCCTATGATCAGGCCGCAGAAAAACTCAAGCAGGCCAAGACGAACCTTCAGAAGGCGCAGCGCCGTATGGAGCAGGCCAAGCTGAAGAAGGAACGCGCCGACGATCGAGCTCAGGGTGTAAGGGAAGCTGCAGGATTAAGTTCCTCGATGGGAGGGCTCCAGACTGCACTCACAGCAATGGAAAAAGAAGCGGAAAAATCGGAATCCGAGACACGGTCGGCCGAACTAAAGATCGGTGCATTCGGCAAGAAGGAAATATCGGACGATCCGAATATCGCTGCCGCCCTAGACGGAACGGATACCAAAGCACTGCCACAGGCGTCCGCCAAGGACCGCCTGGCCGCCCTGCGAAATAAATCCTGACCAACTTGTCCCTGTTATGATGTAATCCCCAGCCCATCGAATAAACCGTTTCGGTGGGCTGGGGATTTATAAGGAGGCCCCCTATGTCCCAGGCTCAGGGTCGGATGCTTAACACAATCCATCGGCTCGTGCCGTTTTTACTGGGCGTCAATATGGTCTTTTACATTGTCGAACTTCAGTTCACACAGACGCAGAGCAGCTTGGATGAAGGTGCCTGGCCGGGTTTTATATGGATCGAAAGGGTAATCGCCGTTATTTTTACTGTGGAATATCTGTTGCGAATCGGATTTTCCCAAAACAGAGTCAGGTATCTGACCCGCCCGCTGGGCCTCATCGATTTGTTCAGTATTTTACCGTTCTGGCTGGGTTTCTACCCCGGGCTGAGCCAGGAGACGTTGGGACTGATTCGCGGCGCCCGTACATTCCGTCTGTTGAAGATATTTCGGTACAGTCCCAAGATGCAGGATTTCGTCGGGGAACTGTATTACGGTCGGACGCGATTCACGCCGATTCTGTTGATAATTTTTATATACCTGATGATTGGCTCGACCGTTATCTACGAGGTGGAGCGACGTGTACAAGGCGAGGTGTTCGAGGAGTATGCCGATGGCATCTGGTGGGCGGTGGTCACCTCAACCACCGTCGGCTACGGCGATAAATTTCCCATTTCCCGTACCGGTCAGGGTGTGGCAATAATACTGATGATCATCGGTATCGGTATCGTAGGAATGGTATTCGGACTTTTTGCGGAAGCGTATCAGGGCAATCGCGAAGCGTTGGACGAGAAGTTGATGGAAGCTTACTGTAAGGCGATCCATGAGGAGGGTGCTCGCGGAAAGACACCACAGATGTTGCGTGATGTACACGGCGACAATGCGCAATTTATCTTGTTTGCAGACACCGTGGAGCAATACATAGGAAAAAACATCTAATTTCAATTTTCTTTTTATTTGGGATTGTTGCTATACACAGCATCTTTTGTCTTATTGGCACAATTGAAACATTTTGGGTAACAGATCAATCGTCCCTAAATCAATGAACGTGTGATGTTGGGCCGTATCCGCGGATCGCCGGGGCCTAAATCAACAATAGCTCCGAATTAATTTTGTGGCCCTGCTTAAATTTAGGATGAGGTTCCGTGATCCATCCAGGCTGGAGAGCCTGATTCAGCATCTCACCGGGTAGCATGTGTTCAATCTCAGGGTGATCCAAGGTGCCCCGGTATGTTCTATCGTTACTTTTTGCTTCCTTCGCGGGGAAATACAGCGGGAAGCTCCTCGGGATTCCTAAACCAACTCGCAATCCCCAATTACTGATCAAGCATCGTTGTTTTCCGCACCGCTTTCAGTCTGAAATCGTTTTAATCTTTCGAGACGTCCCTGGTCATGTTTGGTGAACGGATTGGTGTATGCGTCGTGTATCGGTGTTTCATGGTCACGGTCGATGCGTATGACCCTAACGTCCAGATTAAAATCCTTGCGGCCCTCAGGAGCATCCTGCCAGGTGGCGCCCAGCAGGGAGAATTTCTGTTCCACCGATTCTTCAGGTTCCAGTTCGAAGGGATAATGGAACGTATCATCCACCCAAGGCGTCCGGCGTCCCCTCGATGTGAGTATTCCGCGGAAATAAATGTGGGTTAAACTATGTTCCGTGTTATTTTTGATCTTGATCTCAACGATTCTCTGTCCGGCGCTGTTGATCCTGAATCGCGATCTTTCGATGACTACCCCTTCCATGGCCTTCAGTGCCGTTTCGTTAAACGTTTTTTTCTCTACAAGCTGCCTGATGGCTCGCTCGCGGCGTTCGTCCCAGAGTTCCATTACTTCCTGTCCGTCCAGCCCGTTCAGACGGGTACGTACCCGTTCTCTGATGCGAGTCGAATCATTCAGGACGGATAACGCGTTTTCACCGTAGAGGAATTCAAACCCCTTCAAGGCCGTTTCAAACTGCTCCCGGTCCGGTTCCGCCAGCGATAGCTTCACTGCCTCGACGGAGGTTTGGTACGTCTCCACCGACTGACCGTCCAAAATCGCCGCGTCACCGCATCCTACTAAAATGAGTAGTGGAAAGATTATACAAAATATGGATTTCGGGTTCTGCATCCGTGTTATCCCCATCGATCGTGTTGTGCATTTGCGAAGCATTGAAAATGGCGACCCTTGTAAGTGTTTCTTTTGAATTTGTTACTCTGTCTCACACTGCCGATCTATTCTGTACGGTATACGCCTTAAATCAACGTTTGGTTTCATTTTACAGGTATTCACCTGCGAAAAATGAACCGCATATAATACAAGGTTTTTACCTGAAACGCAAGAAGAATCCGGTCCTTTAACTGAGTCCCGGATGGATAGCCGAAAAAATCAGAGTGGGCACGATTCAAGTCAAACCATCTCTTACGGCCCGGCAGGAGGCAGAGTACCCTCCGGATCAGGAGAATTCTGTGCATTGACAGAATGCCTGGCGGCGTAACCGGTTTTCGCATCTGCCGTGGGAGATATTCCAGTCATGTCAGATTCAGGAATATCGGCCTGTGGGCCCCCAGAAAAAACCAGGAGATTTCGCCTCGGTTTCGTATCAAGTTCACAGGTGAGGGCGTGATCAGGTTGCGATTTGGCAGACTTGTTTCTTTGTTGACAAGGCAGATTAGGATATTCAGCCGCCCGGTTTGGATGAGGGGCGTGGCCGATTCAACTTTACACTTGAAAACACAATTTCCAGGTTGTACGTTCTGACTGAAGTTAGAATTTCTGGTCTGATGAAGTTTCATTAAACGGAAGAGACAACCGGCTATGACGATAGGGACTGGACTTCAGAAGGTAACGAAAATGGTCGCAGAGGGGGTTCTGTCGGACCGGGCGGGGGAGAATTTACGACTCTGGCTTACGGAGGAGGACTACTCGGTCTATGTGTCTGAGATTCTGGAACTGATCGACGGAAACGATCTGGATGACCTTGAAGATCGGTTTCGGGCAACCATCGAATTCGGTACCGGCGGTATAAGGGGAACCATGGGCGCCGGGCCTAACCGGATCAACATCCGTACGATCGGTGAAGCGGCGCAGGGCCTGGCCCAATATGTGAAGAATTTCGGTGGCAGCGACGCGGCAGACCAAGGCATAGTCATCGCGTACGACACGCGGAACAACTCCGGTCGCTTTGCCCGGGAGACCGCTTCGATCCTTGCCGGAAACGGTATTATGGTGCATCTGTTCCCGGAGGCCCGTGCTACGCCGCAGCTTTCGTTTGCCGTGAGAGCGTTGACCGGGGTTGCTGGCGTAGTGATCAGCGCCAGTCACAATCCTCCGTCGGATAACGGCTTCAAGGTTTACTGGTCCGACGGTGGACAGGTGGTGGCTCCCCACGACAAGAATATCATTGCAGAAGTACGTGCAATACATGCAATCGCCCGATATGATTTCGATCGGGCAATGGAGGCCGGGCGCATTCGGTTGGTTGATTCGGAAATCGACACGAGATACCTGTCATGCCTGGCCCGCCTGACCCTGGCGGATGCCCGCGATGTCCGGTTGGTCTACACGCCTTTGCACGGTGTGGGCATGACGTCTGTGGCTGCCGTGCTTCAGGAACTGGGCTACCGGGATCTTCACATCGTAGAAGAGCAGGCGGTACAGGACGGAAACTTTCCGACCCTCAGTAGCGGCATCGCCAATCCGGAAGACCCGCGTAGTTTTTCACTGGCGGTCCGAAAAGCGATTGAAATCGATGCGGATCTTACCCTTGCGAGCGATCCGGATGCCGATCGTTTCGGCTGCGCTGTGCCTCTCCCTGTGAAAGGATGGAACGCCCCACTGGAAGAACTGGCCCTGACCGGCAATCAGATCGGCGTTCTTCTGTGTCATTATATACTGTCACAGAAGCAGGCGCGTTGTGAATTGCCTGCAAAAGGACTGGTATGTGAGACGGTTGTGACGACCGATCTCGTAGGCGTGATCGCGCGATCATTCGGAATGGACGTTGTTGATGACCTACTGATAGGTTTCAAATATATCGGCGCCACCATCAACGCTATGCCGGAGGACACCGAGTTCCTATTCGGCACAGAAGAGAGCCACGGCTACCTGGCCGATGACGCCATACGGGACAAGGAAGCTGCCACAGGCGTTCTACTCGTTGAATGCGCCGCCGTTTTGAAAGCACGGGGTCAGACTCTGCGGGATTATCTGGACGAAATCTATCGTGCCTACGGCTATTTCCGCCAGGTGCAAACCTCCACCTACCGGGATGGCGCCGAAGGCGTCCGGGAGATCGCCGCAATCATGGATGGACTGCGCCGCCACCCGCCAGAGGTCATCGGCGGGCACCGGGTCGTTGACGTGATTGATAGATCCACCGGTCAGGCCACCAATCTGGGTACCGGCGCACGCAGACCGGTTGCCGGAGACGCAGGCAACCTGCTCATCTTCTCGTTCACAGAAGCTGGCCATACCCGTGTCGCGGTTCGTCCTTCCGGCACAGAGCCGAAGATCAAATACTACATATCCGCCTCATCCCGAGATAACCCCGCACTCGTTTCCGATGACTGGGAGGCTACTAGGGCCGCTGTGGACGTATTCGCTGATGATGTAGTAAGCGGGATCCTGTCAGCGGCAGAAAAAGCGCTGACAGCCTGAAACCCTTACCCAATTTTTATCCTTGCACATAGCAACAGTGTCATCCGTCGTAGCAGTCCGGACAGTGTGGACCGGGTTGGCGGGTATACCTGACGTGTGCATTTCGCCGTATTGAAAATCTTTATCACATAGACCCGGTAGGAAACCACGCCTGGGTGTCGCACGAACATACCAGCTGGGATGCAGCGTTAAACTGAGCCACCTGTCAGTCTTACCATTCCGTACCTTTACTCAGTGACGTTAAAGGTATGCCTGGCTGGGGTACGCAGAATGGAGTCAGGTCAATTATCCAGTATTTCGGTTCCGATGTACAGGTCCGTTACAACGAACGTCTTACCGCCGAACTTGTTCGTCTTCAATCCCTTAATCCACGGTTTGAACAGTGTATTCTGGATTGGGTGATATACGAATGCGGCGCCAGTTTCGGTGACCAGAATCCGCTCCGCCTGCCGGTAAATTTCGTTGCGTTTTGTCACATCGGGTTCGTTGTCTGCGGCATTGAGCAGTCGTAAAAACTCCGGGTTGTTGAAATCATGGCGGGCACGACCGGATTCACCGGGACGCCAGATCATGTCGAGCATATTCTTGGGATCCCGGTAATCCGCGAAGAAAGGCACCAGGCCAAGTTGGACAGTCCATCTGAACATGGCGTCTGTGAACACAGGATAATCGGTACTGCGAAAGGTAACACGCATTCCCAGATGCTCCAGCAGCATGGCCTGAATAGCTTCCGCCGCCAGCTTGGTCTCCGGTGACGCCTGACGCAACCACATCTCCACGGTTGGAAAACCGCGTCCGTTCGGATAGCCGGCCTCCGCCATCAGGCGTTTTGCCTCTGCTGGATTGTAGTCCTGATACATTTGATAATCATCGTAGGCATCGAACGTTCTTGGTAGCATAGAATAGGCCGGCACAGCCGCTCCACCAAGAATGGCTTTGCAGATGGCCTCCCGGTTGATGGAGCGGCTGACCGCCTGCCGGACCCGGGGATCGTTGAACGGAGGTTTCCTTGTCCCGAAGAAGACATACCAGGTGCCGTCTGCCAGGTTGGAATCGAGCTCTTGGCTCAAAACGGGATCGTTAAGCACACGCCGCAGTTCGTTCGCCTGTACCGTGGCTCGGCCCACCTCGTTGTTTTCGTATGGCAAGAGGTTGGCGCCGGACGGATGGCGGAACGTACGGTGGATCTCTTCCACATATCCCTTGAGAGGGCCGTCATAATAGCTGTTGAGTATGAAATCCATGTGGCTGCCGTGCTGCCACTCGGAGAGTTGATAGCTGGAATTGCTTACGCAGTTGCCGGCTTCTGTCCATTTCTTGCCGTATTTTTCCACTTGCCACCGGGGAACAGGCATGGAGGTGGGTGCCGAGAGGATGAGGTCCAGGTACGGTGTCGGGTGTTCCGTTTCGATCACGAGCGTGTAGTCGTCCAACGCCCGAACGCCCAGCATGGCCGGGTCCACGCCGGGAGTTTGGTTGTACGGCTTTGCACCCTTTATGTCGTAATAAAACGCCGCGTAAGGATTGGCAATTTCGAACGATAGAGACCGGCGGTACGTGTACACGAAGTCGTGGGCCGTAACCGGTCTTCCGTCGCTCCATTTTCCGGTTTTTCGCAGATAGAATGTCCAGGTCATACCATCGGGCGCCATCTCCCAGTGATCCGCGGCCGCGGGGATTATGTTCTGGTTTTCATCACGGGCTACCAGTTGTTCGAACAGGAATTCGTTCCATTCCCCCACATACAGATTCGCGCTCACATCCAGGCTGGTCGGCTCGTCCGCCATAAAGTGATACACCTGCCGCGCTATAGGCGCCGCATCCGCTGGAAACACTTTGCCGAGAGAATTGACCATTTGCGGACGGGCAGAAGGGTCTTGGACGAATACGACGATGGACACTGTTAAAAAGAAGAATACTGAAAGCAGCAGTGATTGGCGCATGGTGCCTCAATTAATGATTGATTGACTTATTTAAAGGACGGTAGGCCAGTTGATGTGTTGTCATAAACTCAAATTGGTGTCCGCTACATGTTTGTAGCCATTTTAGATACTAAATGATCTCATGAATCGATCCTTTAATTCCGGCTTTCTCATCAAGGCAAACGGGTTCAACCCATGGATGCCCCCACCTTTGGCTGACCAGGGCGTTTCCCGTCGCATTCGCAGAGGACGGCAAAGTTGCGCTTAGACGTTATTGCCATCGTAGGCGTTTGGCGGTTCAAGCATATGTGGACTGCGGGATTCATCATTCCAGATACCCCTGCTCCAAAAGAGCCTCCTGTAAGAACGGAAAGTCATGCGTGCCTTCGTCCGTTTTCCATCGCCCGACAGTTTCGGGACGGATGATGATACGCGCCAGCGGGATCTCCAGGAAATCCTCGAGAGCTTGGAGAGTCTCTTCCTGTTTCCGGATAAAATCTTCGAACCGAACCGTGATAACTTGATCCGGCAGTGGGGTAGCCTTGACAAGCTCGTACTGATACAGCCAGGAAATAGCTCGGCGTTCACGGATACTATCGGTTTCGGGACAGGAGATGCCGAAGTCCCGAAGGTCATCTGTTCTATGATCCGATAGGATACAGTCCCGGGGATCCCTTACCCAGTAAATGTACTTTATGTCCGGATACATGCGTAGGATCCAGGGGAAAATCAGCGTCGTTTCCGGTAGTTTCCAACCCAGATGGGCGGACTTATTTTCCATCACATCAGAAAGATAGCTTTCTATCAAAGTGACGAATTCGGGATCAATTTCCATCGCATGCAACGGTTCAAAATCCCATGAAAGCTTGCCATTCCATTTAACGTATTTCGCCATTATACGGCAGGCATCGTACAAATCGCCCGGGGGTATCTTGTCTCCCGAAGGGTTAAGCATCCGGCCCATAAACACGCCGCTCGCATATAACGTATGGGACATGGCACGGGTTCCGGAGTGGCCGCGGCCGATTACGGTTATGAGGGACATATTGTAGATTGATCCATTGAATTATTGATTCGTTGACGATTAAAAACCATCTGGTACATTAGCCAATCGATTGTTATTATGATGGGACAGAATATCGATTTCAAGCAGAATAGTAAAATGTACTCTGTATTTTAAAGCACGAGGGGGATATTGATGCTTACCGATGATGAAAAGTGGTTCTTTGATCTACAGGGATATCTAATCCTCAAGCAGGTGGTTACGCCTGTGCAGGTCGGACGCATGGTGGAACTGTGTGACAACTGGCATGGGCTGCCGGAGGCTGAACTGCCACCGCCTTTGTCGTCTTATGAGGACCCAGCCACGAATCCGAACGCCGCCCGGGCCATCCTTGATCCGGAGTATGCCGATCCCGAATTTGACAGTCTGATCCTCAACCACGGGATCATGCGGGCGGTGCTGGACATCACCGACAATGCACCTCAGCACCTACTCTCTGCTCTCACGTTGAATACTACGAAAAGCGACGAGATCGTTCTGCACGGCGGCGCCAGCGGGGTTATTCGCAATCCGGCAAATGACTATCAGGCTGGTGATGGCCGTGTGTTCGCCACGTTCCTCAACGCCGCCATCTCACTGGTGGACGTACCGCCCGGTTCTGGTTTCGTATGTATTCCGGGCAGCCACAAGTCGTACTTCGAGCGTCCTGAACACATCAATATTCGTACCGGTCCGCCGACCGTAGCCAACATAACACTCAACGCCGGAGACGCTATATTGTTTACCGAAGCCCTGTGTCACGGTGCATTACCCTGGACGTGTACCGAGGAACCGCGGCGGACCGTGTTCGTGCGCTACAGTACGTCCTACGCATCCTGGTCCCCCGGTGTGGGACCTAAAGAAGAGTACAGAGACAAGATTTCGGAAGACGTTTACCAAATGAAACAGCAATGGGGTTTTCAAGGTAAGAAACCGGTGGTGGAGCGATTGATCAAGGAGATCGGTGAAGCTCCGGAAGCCGCTATGTAACGGGGAAAGGACCCTCCTTGCCTACAGAAATGGAAGATTACCTTTTCGATCTACAGGGATACCTGGTCATTGAGGATGCTGTTACTTCTGACCATCTTTCCAGCCTGAACGGCGCCCTTGACACCTACCTGGATATGGCCCCGGACACCTGGCGCGGTAACGTGCACCGTGTGCTTGATAACACACGCAGCACACATTTTCACAACATATTTGAAATGGGAGAGGCTTTCGAGCGGTTAATAGACCTCGCATCCTGGATCGATTACATCAAACGCTTTGTCGGCGGTGACGACGGGCTGTGCATCGACGAATCGTTTGCCGATATCCGGGATCAGGGCCACGCCTCACCCCTGCATTCGGGTGGCCACAAGCGGCGCATTCGTACCCAGTTCCGGTTTCACAACGGTGAATTCCGATGTGGCCAGGTCAACATTCTACTCGCGCTCACAGATGTAGGTGAATGCGAGGGCCCCACCATGATCATCCCGGGCAGCCACAAATCCAACCTGCCGCACCCCGCCTTCCGGGACAGGCCCGAATCACTGGATCAAGTACCCGGCGCCGTCGAGATTCCGCTGAGGGCCGGTGACGCAGTGCTGTTTGTTGACTGCTGTGCCCACGGAGCCGCACGACGTACAAGTCCCGGGCAGCGTCGTATGCTGATCATTCGCTACGGACCGCAGTGGGCCAACTATCGGTACGGATATGTGCCCTCCGATGCACTGCTCGGTCGCCTCACACACCCCCGCCGCAAAATCATTCAGCCTCTGCCGCCCAAATTGCCACCGGACGCATAAGACCAATTACCGTGCGATAGCCTCTGCGATGACACCGCCCAGTTCAGTGGCCGGCTGCTCCATGGTGTGGATAATGTCA